>DEIU01000007.1 GCA_002352645.1 Acidimicrobiia bacterium UBA2766
CACATCGACCATGCCTGCCTTGTACTCCACGGTTTCTGTGTACGCGTCGATTGCCCAGGAAAGAGGGGAGAGTCGCCCGAGAACTTGCATGGGAACAGGGCTGATTTCCAATGGCCACATGGCACCACTCATCATCCCGATCGCGATTCCGACTGGAGGCCCAATCGCGGTGGCTTGTTCGGCAGTTGTGAAAAAGGTTCCCATGACGGTGACTGCCCCAGCAGAAAAGAGGCACAGTGCTGCTGTGATGGCCAGCGCGGCGAAGATGTTTCCCCAGTCCACGCCAAACAAAACCGCAGTCGTAGTGATCAGAAAAAAGCCGGTCCCGAAAAGTAGAAGAAAACGCGAAAGCAAGATGCCGCTGATGAGCTCGAGGTTTGAAGCCGATGTCGTGAGGATGCGTCGGGCGATGCCCATGCGGCGTAAGGCCACCACGGTGCCCGCGCTGCTGAGGCCGCTGATGATCATAAACATCCCCACAATCGTGTAGGCAGCTCGACCCCAGCCCATAGGGCTCTCGTCTCCTGTTGTCGTGCGCACTGTCACATGTACGCGTTCTTCCCCTTCTTGGTCGGTGAGGGCTTTTGCCGCACGGCGTGTCTCTTTCGGACTCACACCCGTTTCTTGCGCGACAACGAGCGGGACGAGTTCCGCGCGCACCACCTTTGCCAAGCCGGCCCGGATGATGCTCTCGGCCAGCATCCCAGTGCCACCGTCGAGGTCGGCCATAAGGATCGCGGAGCTGCCAGTTTCCTTTTTTGTCGGGGTCGTGTCGCTGTCTTGCGCCGCGAAACCTGCGGGAAGCGCAAGCCCTGCCTGGACTTTGTTCCCCCGTACGGCCTTACGGAGATCTTCCACATTGTGATAGCGCTCTATATCGAGCCGGTCGTCTGCTTCGAGCAGGGTAGTGAGCGCGCGTGCGATGCCCTGTTCGTCTGCGACGGTCAGGCCCAGTTTCACACGTGAAAATCCCGACTCGCTGAAGGCAGCTCCGAGAACAAACGTGATAATGAGCGGCAGCGCGATCACCGAAAAGAGTGCGACCTTATCGCGTCGTAGTCCGTGCCATTCTGCTGCAGCGAACATTGCAAGGCGTCGTGTGGTCCCCGCGCGTTTGGGCTGTTGTGTGGTGTGCTGGGTCATGCGAGCAGGACCTTTCGCCATCGGGTCGCGAGCGTGACGGTGCCTGCGATCGCCGTTCCCGATGTGGCGAGCAGGGGAACGATCACGCTTTTCATGTTCCCGCCCGCTCCTTCTTCCATGAGCAGGAGATAGCCCTCTTGGAGTTGTCCGTTTGGCAAAAAGGACGCAAGACTTTGCAACAGGTCGGGGACTGCGCCAAAGGTGAGCTGCCCCCCTGCGATTGCCAGAGTGAAAACAATCATGGACCCTATGCCGCGGGCCTGTTCTTCTGTGCGCGAGAAGGCCAGGATGACTGCGCTCACGCCGAGCGATGCTCCCGCTGCGCTTATGGTGAGCACAGCCACGGTGAGCGGATCACCCCAATTGGCGGCAAAGAACAGGCTGGTCATCAGGATGAATATTCCCATCTGCAGGACGCCGAGCAGGTAGAGGGCGAGGAGCTTGCCCCCGAGGATTTCCCTTGGCCGGGCGGGAGACGCCACAAGTCGTTTCAGTGTGCCCTCTTGCCGTTCGGTCAGGATTGTTGTGGCTCCGAACATCGAAGAAAGAAACAAGAAGAGCACGGCCATGCTGACCGCGCCGAACTCGACAGGCTTCACCTGACCATCCACAAAGTCTGACCGTAGGGCGACACTGTCGAGACCCTCCTCAAGGGCTGCAAAGAGACGGGCCTGCTCCACAGGCTTGCCATGACTGACCGCCTGCGCTGTTGCCAGCCCAATTGTGAGGGTGCGCGCGTTGTGCGCGAACCCTTCGGAGAGAGCAGTCGCCAAAGACGTGGAGAGGGTCTTGTCTGTGTTGCCGATTATGTTGATCTCGATTTTTTCTTTTGGGTGAAACAGCGCCGCGGCAAAGCCCGCAGGCACCACGATACCTACGTGTTCTTCTTTGTCTGCGATCGCCTGTTCAACGTCTGTTGCGGTCTCGTACACTCTCACTCGATCGAGCACATTGGAGAGGCCTTCGGACTGCAACAGGCTGAGAAACTCGGAAGAGACAGGGGACCTGTCGAGGTCGGCCACGGCCAGAGTAGTACTGAATTCTTCTGCTCCACTGAGCGCCATGCCAATGATGGCCGAGACAAGAAAAGGCGCGGCAAAGGCGAGGAGGAGAGCGGACCGATCTCGTATCCGTTGACGTAGGTCGTTGCGGCAGACACAAAGAAGACGGCGCATGTCAGTCTCGTAGTCCTTTGCCGGTGAGATGCAAGAAGACTGCTTCGAGGTCGGGCTCGTGCACTGTGACCCCGTCGACAGGACAGCCGGCGTCCACAAGGTTTTCGAGTAGACGGGGCAGGACTTGCCGTCCGTTTTTTGCAAAAACCTGTGCCCCCTCTGCGGTCACGCCGGCGGAGTGGGTTCCGGGAGTTTCCCTGGCCACCTGCGCGGCTTTCTCGAGAAAGCGCGAGGAACCTTCCTGGGGAGATTGAGATGTTGCCTTTTGCCGGTCGTGTCCCGGGTTTTTCCTGGGGGCACTGTTCTCGGGCTCGGAGGTGTTTGCGGAGGTGCCTGCGGGAGTACTGCGAAAGGAGAGTTCGATCCGGTCGTCGTCGCCGGTCAGGGTGACGAGCTCTTGTCTTGTTCCCTCTGCAATGAGGCGCCCTTCGTCCATAATTCCGATGCGGTCGCAGAGGCGTTCGGCTTCTTCCATGTAATGGGTGGTGTAGAGCACCGCAAGGCCCTCTTGGTGCAGGGTTTCGACACCGGCCATGATGGTATTTCGGCTTTGCGGATCGACCCCGACTGTGGGTTCGTCGAGAATAAGCAGGCGAGGCTGGTGCAAAAGTCCGACGGCGATATTGAGGCGGCGCTGCATACCGCCTGAGTATTCATCTACGCGGTCACTTGCCCGGTTCGTGAGGCCAACGAGGTCGAGCGTGGTGGTAATGCGCTTTGCTGTTTCGGAGCGAGGAATATTGTACATACCCGCCCAAAAATTCAGGTTTTCTTGTGCGGAGAGGTGGTGATAGAGAGCAATTTCTTGAGGAACGTAGCCGATTTGGGCTCTTGCCTGTGGCCCTTCGTTGATATTGATGCCGCCGATGGAGATGTCGCCGGCGTCGCGGGGGAGAACGCCGCACATCATGGAGATGACAGTGGTTTTCCCGGCACCGTTTGGGCCGAGCAGACCATAGACCTCACCTGGTGCAATGGAGAAAGACACGTCGTTCACAACCGTGTGCCCGTTGAAAGTTTTCTTGAGATTTGTACAGATTGCAGCAGGGGGATCGTCCTGTTTGTTGCGCATGCAGAGCACTGTCTTTCAGGGAAGGGGCGTAATGGTCGGTAAGGGGGTATAAACAGGTCTTCCTGTTATTTGTATAGTATCAGACTGATTCGCGCAAGTGTTGGACTAGTGCGTACGGCATTTTGGTTGTGGAGGAACAGGCAGGGGCGGTGGGGTAGGGCAGAGGGTGCGGTATCGAGAGGGGCCGCCCAAGGCTATCTGACCCGAGCGTTTCACGCGATCCTGCATCCTGAGTCCGCAGGTGTTGTGTGGGTTGTTGCAGGGTTGTCTTTGCGGCGTGTGAGGTGGTTTCGAGGGGGCGCGTCAAACAGTTTGCAAAAGGAAAAGAAAAAGGAAGGGGAGAAACGCCCTGAAGAGGAAGATCTTTCTGGGCGTGGGGAGGTCTGGAGTCGTGAGGAAGAGGAGGTAGGAAGGGCGTGTGCTGATGCCTTGGTGCCTCACCAAGGGTGGTCCTCTCTCGACAAAGTTGCCGCAATCCTTCCATTGGTGGAGGAGGTGTGCTACCTTGGGTGAAGAATATTTAAAAATGGCGTACAAGACACACTCAGTGCCTTGTACGCGTTGCTAACAGCGGGGTTTCGCGGGGAGCACCGCCACTTGTGGCCCTACCTGCCTGAGCCTAGAACTTATCCTATTCGGTTGTGATATTTCTGTCGAGTTCACATCCTTCGGTTTCTTCCCCGCTTCCCTTGTCAATAAACGCAGTTAAGGACGCGCTTCTTTCGCAATTTAATATGTCAGACTACGACACCGCTTCATTCGCTGAGCTGGGTCTTTCTTCGGCCCTTTGCAATGCTCTCTCCCAGCAGGGCATTGATTCTCCTTTTCCAATTCAGACTTTGACCATCCCCGATGCTTTGTCGGGCCGGGATATCTGTGGAAAAGCGAAAACCGGTTCGGGCAAGACGTTAGCCTTTGGGCTTCCTGTGCTCCAGACCGCATCATCTTCTCGTTCTCGCCGCCCCCGTTCCCTCATTCTCGTTCCTACTCGTGAACTTGCTCGTCAGGTTACCGACGTTCTTGAGCCTCTTGGCGATGCTCTTGAGTGCAGGGTGGGGTGTGTTTATGGTGGGGCGCCCATGCGCAAGCATATCAAGATGCTGAGCCGTGGTGTTGACGTCCTTGTCGCTACGCCCGGGCGTTTAATCGGTCTCTGCGAGGACGGTTACTGCAGCCTGGCGGCGGTGGAACGCGTCGTGATCGACGAGGCTGACCGTATGGCCGATATGGGCTTTATGCCGCAAATCCAGGTCATTTTACGGGATATTGAAAATTCTTTTCAGACTTTGCTTTTTTCTGCCACCTTGGACGGCTCGGTAAACCGTCTTGTGCGTCGTTACATGAGCGACCCCGTGACGAAAGAGGTGTGGGCCGCCGATAAGAGCGTCACGAACATGAAGCACCGCTTTTTCTATGTTCACCAGATGGACAAGGTGCGTGTCGTGGCCGGTATCTCCGAAGGGGTTGACCGCACGCTTGTGTTCAGTCAGACCAAGCGGGGATGTGCTCGTCTTGCCCGCCAGCTTCGTCAAGAAGGCGTGAAAGCTGACCCTATTCACGGGGATCTCACGCAAAAAGCTCGAGAACAAGCCCTGCAACGGTTCACGGAAGGCAGCACTCGTGTGCTTGTCGCGACCGATGTCGCGGCCCGAGGCATCCATGTTGACGACGTCGACGTCGTTGTGCATTTTGACCCTCCAGACGACTGCAAGGCCTATTTGCACCGCTCTGGAAGAACTGCACGTGCCGGTCACGAGGGAATGGTCGTCACCTTGGTCGAATGGGATCAAGTGCTTGACGTACGCCGCCTTCAGCACTACTTGAAACTGGAAGAGCCCATTGTCGAAGTGTTTTCGCCGGACAAACGTTTGCGCGACCTCACTTCATGGGAACCCACAGAGGCGGAGAATGTCGCTTGAGCAGGAGGAAAAAGGGTGCTTGTCCTGTTTTCTCTGCTTTTTTTGATTTTCCTTGTTGCGGTGTGGGTCGCCTGGCTCTTTAACAAGCTTGTCCGTTCTCGAAGCCTGGTACGCGACGCGTGGGCAGGTATTGATGTGCAGCTTGTGCGCCGTGCTGGGCTGGTCCCCAATCTTGTCGCGGTCGTACAGGCCTACCAGGTACACGAACGAACTACGCTCGAAGATGTGGTGCGCGCGCGTGCCCGGTTGGAAGAAGCCTCTGGTCCGCGCGCGTCAGGCCAAGCAGATAGCGGTCTCGATAGCGCACTGCACCAGCTGGTCGCGGTTGTCGAAGCCTACCCGGCACTCAAAGCTGACCAACATTTTCTGGGATTGCAAGAAGAGCTCTCGACGCTGGAAGAAGACATTGCTTTTGCGCGTCGCTACTATAACGCCACGGCCCGAACTTATAACATCGCGCAAGAATCTTTTCCTGCAGTCTTGATTGCCCGTTTTTTTGGGCATAATTCCGCGGAGTATTTCAAAGCGGAAGAAGACGCGCGTCGCGCTGTTTCTACAGATTTTGCTGCCGATGAGATGAGCTAGCCGGGAGACCCTCCCCGCCATATTTCACCGGTAAATGCCCTGGGAAAAGCGTGAGGAAAGCGAAGCGATGCCGTGATCGATAGGCAAGACACTGTGCGAAAACTACCTGGTCTGCTTCTTGTCTCTCCCTTTCGGCAGCTTGCCTGGGCGAAGCGCCGTGTGCCGATATTTTTGCTTTTTGTTTGTTTCTGTACGTTTGGCTTGTTTGCAGCTCGTCCTGTTGCAGCTGTTCCTGCCGGAGACGCGCGATCGGGTTTTTCCCCGGTACACGCGGGGCAGGCACAGGCGGGAGGGGAGGCGATAGAGCGCTATGGGATCGATATCACGATTGCGCCCACAGGAGACTTACTCGTTGTCGAGACGATCGTCTATGACTTTGGCTCTTCGTCCCGTCACGGCATTTATCGCGATATTCCCGTGCGTTTCTCCTGGGAACCAGATCCCGATTTTGAGCGTGTCCTGAAAATTGGCCAGATCTCGGTCGCTTCGTCGACTGCTCCTGTGGAGATCAAAGTCTCCGATGAATCGAATTTCAAGCGCATCAGAATTGGTGATGAAAACCGCACAATCACGGGAAGACACGATTATAAGATCAGTTACCGTATACGTGGCGCGTTTCTCCCCTTTCCAGATGGTGACGAACTTCTTTGGAATGCCTTCGAAAGTGTACTGTGGAAAGCGAGACCTGGGCCGGTTTCTGTGTTGGTGCGGGCTCCCTCGAAGATTGTGGCGATCACGTGTTTTGCCGGTCCTGTGTACAGCCGGCAGGCGTGCGAGCAGTCCGGTTTCCAGGAGGGAAGCGACACGCGTGTTGCACAATTTTCGCAGGCGACCTTTACAGGAGGCGCGGCCTTCACTGTGGGCGTTGTCCTGCCTCCCGGGACTGTCTCGGATCCGGGCCCTTTCCTTGATGAAAAATGGTCTCTCTCCAAGGCATTTTCTTTCACGTCCGCGACAGGTGCCGGGGTTTTTCTCACTGGTTTGTTGGCTTTTGGCGGGCTCGGTGCCCTTTTTTGGCGGGGGAAAGACCGTCATCCTGGTGCGGGGCAGGCCACGGGACAGCCTCTGGGACAAGCCATGGGGCGTAGTGCGGCCGCTGCTTTTTCCGGCAAGCTTTTTCCTGCCGACCGGGTTGGCCTTCGTACCCGAAAAGAAGGTGCGGTCGAGTTTCGTCCTCCTGACGGGTTGCGCCCTGCCCAGCTCGGTGTCTTACTGGACGAGGTCGCGAATCCCCTTGATGTCACGGCCACTATTGTCGAACTTGCAGTGCGTGGGTATCTTTTTATTGAGGAGATACCTCCCTCTGGACGCTGGTTTGCGAAAACCGACTGGAAGCTGATCCGAGGGAAGTCCCCTGACGATGATCCCCCTGACCAGGCCCTTTTACCGTATGAAAGCGACCTTCTCTCCGCCCTCTTTGTCTCCGCCTCATCCTCGGAAGGAGAAGCAGAGAGCATCCTGCTGAGCGAGCTAAAAACCACGTTCTCCACAAAACTCGCGACTACCCAGTCCGATTTGTACAAAGACGCGGTGGCCCGTGGCTGGTTTACGCGCCGTCCCGACACGGTCCGTTCTCGCTGGCTGCTGATTGGTCTCGCCTCTTTTGTAGGTGCCGCGGCACTGCTCGGCTTGCTGATTGCCTTTACGAAATGGGCGCTTGTTGGAGTACCACTTGTAGTGGCCGCAGTGACCCTGATGATTGGCCATCGCTGGATGCCCTCGCGTACCGGAAAGGGCCGCGCAATGCTGGCCCGTGTTCTCGGTTTCGAGCGATTCATCCTTACCGCGGAAACGGAACGTATGCGTTTTGCGGAAGAAGAAGGTATTTTTAGCGCGTATCTTCCCTATGCCATTGTTTTTGGGGCAGTCGAAAAATGGGCAGAGGTCTTTGATGGTCTTGACGACGCCCCCGCCACAAGAGGAACCGATTGGTATCGCTCTTCTTATGCTTTTCGTCCCGTAATCTTCGCGCAGGCATTGCGCGGTTTTTCTGACACGACCTCGGGAGCCCTCATCGCACCTCCTCCCTCTTCGTCTTCTTCGGGTGGTGGGGGCAGTTTTTCCGGTGGCGGCGTCGGTGGCGGTGGCGGAGGCAGCTGGTAATCCTGCGTGCGGTCTGTCCTGTCTGCCTGTCTGTGCATGCAGCGAGTTGAAAGAATGGCGCATAGGATACGTTTAGCGTTCATTCTTGCTTTATCTGCTGTTTTGCTGTTCTCCCTGGTCTTGCGGATGCTCGTGTGCAAGGTGTGGAAACTGAGAAGGAGCGCATTCGTGACGGACATCCCGGATCTATCCTGGCACGTGCGAAAATTGCCTGGCAAAGAGGCCATG
>DEIU01000017.1 GCA_002352645.1 Acidimicrobiia bacterium UBA2766
CAAGTGATCTTTAGCTCGGCCCGTCGTCCGGGCCCCAGAAAGTCGTCCTTGGCATTCAGTTTGAAATAGATGCTCTTCACGATTCCGACCACGACTTTGCACGGCTTCGTTCCCTCGAAGTGTGTGGGATCGTCATAAAGATCGTCCGGCGGGCTTGGATTCGGCGGTTTCGGGGCGCCACCACCGCTGCCTCCCGAAGCACCGATCGAGAATCCCTTGACCTTTACGGCTCGTGCAATCTTCTCCGCGATGGCGATCGTCGAACGGTCGTTGTCATTGCCGGTGATCGCCTCCCGAATGAGGGCGTTGTTGGCGTCACGAAGTGCAGTCCAGGCGTCAAGGAACGCAACGATTTCCTTCTCCAGACGGATAGCCGGCGCAGTATGGAGTAACTGTGAACGATCGGCAGTGAAGAGTTCCGTGCGCAGTTCGATCGGCAGAGGGTCACTCTCAACAGCCACGAAAACACGGTTGTATAACTTTTTGAGAGTGGTCTTGTTCTTGAACTCCTGTGGACTCCAATGGAAATGAGCCTGACCATTGGAACTCACGAGAAGAGCGTGTCCATAGGCAACAAAATGACGACGCTCGCCGGGAGTTGTAGGTTTGGAGAAGATGCGAAAGTCGCGTCACCGCCGATCCCTTCGATGATGACGGTGCCCGTCTCTCGGATCAGACGCACCGGAATTGGAATTCTCGCCACTCGCAGCTCCATCTCGGATATGTCATGTACCTCAGATCTGTGTGCCAACTTGGACACAGGCGATCAGGTATATATCCCAATATATGCGCTACATATTGGGACAGTAACTACATGTATTGAATAGATGGTTCGGTTACCGCTCAGCACGGCAGAACCCAGGACGAATGATTTTCATGGGGTGGCAGAACAGCGGGCATAATCCTCTCCTCTGCCTGTGATCCTGTCTCTGCGGGGGACTGAGGCTGAAGCCATTGTGTTGTACAGATCGACAGCGACGGGTAGGAGTGTCCGCCGGCATCAACCGGGCCTGGGGGCACACGCGTGCTCATGGACGCACTTCGCAATCGCCACTCCGAGAAGCGGCAGTACCACATTCTCGATCGTCAAACCTCTGTTTTTAATAAGACGGCATTCGTGCGAAAAACACTGATGACAGAAGAAGTACTTTATCGGCTTGTTTGAGGTAGTTCGTCTGGGTAAGAAATAGTTTTTGTAGAGATTCAGAGGTCTTTTGGCGATGAAATAGTGAGCACACAAAACATGACAAAACGAGAATTCCCAAGAGGTAGATATGCCAAACGTTGTGAATGTCAGTCCGACAGAGACACATCAAATGATTCGCGCACGTGCCATGTTCCTCGACGTACGAGATCAGAACGAATGGGATGCCGGTCATGCGACAGACGCAGTATTTATTCCTCTTGAAGAGTGAAAGAAACGTATTACGGAATAAACCCGAAAGGGATATAGGTGCAGTCTGCAACCCGCTGTTTTCACGCCACCCCAGCAGGATTATTCACACCACCTTACGGCATTTGCAGTTTTTGTTCCACCGGAGAACAGCTCTCAACAGGCCTTTCCGTTTTTGTGTGCAAGTGGGTTGGGCTATGGGGTTGGGCTATGGAGTGGTAGCGAGTCGCTCTCCCCGGGTGTAGTTCCCATCATGGCTGTTGACAGCACATGACAGAAGGCCGACTTACAACACGGAGCCTGCCCGTTCAGGCCCTATCCTGTCAGGTACATGTTCCCCTTGTACGAGAACTTTCGGAGCCAAGAGCAATGCAAAACCAACCAGAAGGGGAAGAAGATTTATCATTCCGGCACCGAATGTCGGAGTGAACGCGGAAAACATTCACAAGCCTCGCACCCAACCCCCACAAACAACCCAGGCCCGGCACCACAAACCGACCCGACCCGACCTCACCGACACGGCACCACAAACCCATGGGTGCACCCACCCGCAACCAACCACCGAAACCGCACCCAACCCCAACCTCCACAAACAACCCAGAAGGCCAACACGGGCAAGACCAACCCAGAGGGCCAACGCAAGCCGGGCAGAGACCGAACCACCATGCGATCCCGTTCGAGCGCGAGAATCGCGACAGGCGCCTGCGCGTAGGCGCTTACAGAAAAGCGCCTACGCGAGAGCACCTACGCGATGTCTCCAACCCTCAAGCATCCTTAAGAACGGTCGAGCGAGATGATCTCGGTGCCGATGGCTTCGAGCTTGTCGAAGAAGTGTTCGTAGCCACGGTCGATCATGTCGATGCCCTCCAAGGTGCTGATGCCCTCGGCGGAAAGGGCGGCAATCACATGGGAGAAACCGCCACGCAGGTCGGGGATACGGAGGTTCGTTCCATGGAGGGGACTTGGGCCGGCTATTGCGACGCTGTGGTGGAAGTTGCGTCTGCCGAAACGGCATTTTGTGGGGCCGAGGCATTCTTTGTAGCACTGGATGCGTGCACCCATTTTGCGCAACGCCTCGGTGTATCCTAGGCGGTTCTCGTACACGGTTTCGTGCAGGATTGACAGGCCTGATGCCTGGGTGAGGACGACGACAAAGGGGGATTGCCAGTCGGTCATGAAGCCTGGGTGCACATCGGTTTCCAACGCGATCGGGTCCAGATTTTCGCCGCGACGAGAGAAACGGATGCCTTCGTCTGAGATGTCGAAGTCTCCGCCGACCTGACGGAATCGGTTCAGAAAGGTCATCATGGAGAGCTGGTCGGCATTTTTGACGAAGATTTCACCCTTTGTGACGAGGGCCGCGCACGCCCAAGAGGCGGTCTCAAGCCGGTCTGGCATGACGGTGTGGGAGAAGCCGCGCAGGGAGTCTACGCCTTCTATGGTGATGACCCGGTCCGGCTCGACGGAGATGAGGGCGCCCATTTTTTGCAGGACGGCGATGAGGTCCATAATTTCTGGTTCGATCGCCGCATTGTCGATTTCTGTGGTGCCCTTGGCGCAGACCGCGCTGAGCAGGATTTGTTCGGTTGCGCCCACACTCGCATAGTCGAGCGCTATTTTTGTGCCGCGTAGTTGCTTCGCGCTGACACGCAATCCCCAGGGTTCTTCGGTCACGGTGGCACCGAGGCAGCGGAGGGCATGCACGTGAAAGTCGATGCGGCGCTCGCCGATTTCGTCTCCGCCTGGCGCGGGCAGCACTGTTTCGCCGTGGCGGACAAGGAGCGGTCCGCAGAGCAGGATCGGGATCCGGCTCGCTCCTACATACCGGTCCAACTTTTCAAAAGACAGCGGATGCACCGTCTCCGGGTTAATTGTCACGGTGTCTTCGGAGCGGGTCACCGTGACATCCATGTCGGTCAGCATGTTCGCGACGATTTCCACATCTCGGATCGCAGGAACGTTCCGTAATACGCAGGGCTCGTCTGTCAGGAGCGTGGCGACCATTTCTTTTGAAATGGCGTTTTTCGCGCCACGAACGGCGATTGTGCCGTGCAGTGGACGATTCCCTGCGACTGTCAAGCGCATGCGAGCCTTCTTTCACCCAAAAAGAGGTTGTGTCTGTGTCAGTTGCTTCTCGTCATGAATCTCGGACAGATCAGGCCACCGCTTCACTGCACAAAAAAGCCGAACACCCGGGTGCGCGCACTCACCCGGAGGTGTCTCCATCGAGATCGTTTCCGGTCTCTCGTCCGGCACAGGCCCATGCTGCTTGCGCGTCGGCAAGCACGCAGCGAAGCGGAAGACCTGTGCGCTCTGCAAGAGCTTTCGCGTCAGCGTACTCTGCTTTCGCCCGGTTACCTGCGACTTTGACTTGTACAGTCCCACCGTGGACGGTCACTGTTTCGATACGACGAGGCAAAGCGCGACGCCGCACTGCAACACAGCGAACTCCCAGTGATCCTGTCTCCGAGAGAAGTTTCTCGCAGAGATTGTCCGCTGCCGCAACAGAGATAAGGGCGTGCACAGTATGCGCAGGCCGCCCCTTTTTCATGACGATCGGGGTGACCCATGCGTCTTTGGCACCCTCAAGAAGGAGCTTCTCGATCGTGAAAGCCAATACCTCCCCGCTGGTATCATCGACATTGGTAGAGATCTCAAGAAGAAGCTCGTTTTCCTGCCAAATGCCGGATTCGACCGTCTTTTCTGTCTCGCATTCCTGGTGCAAGGCATCTTGAGAGTCAAAAGCGAAAACAGGTCCTCCTGCGATCCCTACGACCGCCTGACACACATTTGGCCTTTGCGGCAAATCACGCTGCCCTGCCCCAAAACCACAGGATTCAATCACAAAAGATGGCATAGGACCCCACTCTTCAACAAGTGCATGCAGCAAGGCAGCACCAGTGGGTGTCACGAGTTCCGCACAAATGTTTGTACCGCGCACAGGGGCACCTTGGAGGAGGGAAAGCACCGCAGGCGCCGGAATGGGAAGCAGCCCGTGGCTGCTCTGGGTTGCACCGAGGCCGAGAGTGACCGGGCCTGCGGCCACTCGGTCCACAGCGAGGGTTTCGAGTGCAGCGCACACGCCGACAATGTCAAGCACGGCGTCAATCGCGCCAACCTCGTGAAAGTGCACTTCTGCAACGGAACAGCGGTGCACACCTGCCTCTGCTTCCGCAAGCGAAGAAAAAACTTTTTCTGCCCGGAAGACAACACGATCCGGCAACGATCCCGCTCGCAAAAGGGCGAGAATGTCGGCAAGGGAACGGTGTGTGGCTGACGGGGGAACCTCGATACAGACGCGTGTCGCTCCCAAGGAGCCACGTGTCACGACTTCTTGCGTCATTTCCCATTCGCCAAGAGGAAGAGAACGACACATCGCGGTCACTGTCTCAAAGGAAGCCCCTGCGTCCAGCAAACTCGCGAACGCCATATCGCCTGAAATACCGGAGAAACTATGGAACCACACGATCCTTTGCGCCATCACAAAGATGTTAGCGAACCGGCCAGGCAAGGAGGAACCAAGACGATAGAGGCCAGAAAAAAGAATGAGCCACAGAAACAGGGGCCTCCAGAAAAGACCAGAGACCCCAAAAAGAGAGGACGGAAAAAGAATCAGGCGGCGGGATCGTAGTCGTTCGGTGCGACAATAGGCACAGGACAGTTTACTGTGAATAGTTTCCCGTTTGTCGGCGGGGCACCAACCCATTCATCAAGCTCACCGGCATCCATCGCTGTCAGGATTTCGTCGTACGTGGTGAAAACACGCTGGTCCATGCCCTCTTTGAACTTGTATGTGTAATGGTCCCAATAGGGGCTCCAATTGGGATCTCCCGCTTTGCTGTCAAAGACGGAAGGCTGTCCCCCCATTGCGCCTGGCCCGGCAAGACCTGGCATAAAAACGTTCACTCTCGCAGTGGCCTGGGCATCGGGCGCGGGGGCGAGTTGCGGAGAGTGTGCGATCTTCATATTGCCGGCGGGGCCCGCGAGCGAGACATCAGTCAGTATGTAGCGCGAGCCAGGGTAACACTGGTGCAGTTTCAGGGTGACTGTCTTTTTTTCCAGGTCCGGGGCACGAAGAAGCTGCCCGTCACCGAGTGTCGCGGACAGATCACTGTCGACGGCCATTTCTCCGTCTCCCCACTTCACGACGGGACAGTTCATGACCACACCCGTGTCCTTGATCGTGAGGTCGCCGGCAGTTGCAGCGGCCTCAACATCGGCAGTGGACTCGAGCAAACGGGGGGTGCCTTTCCAGGTGACCTCGCGCATATGCCAGGCAGGAGTGTAATCCTCTTGCCCTGGTTGGGTGGATAAAACATTTACTTGGTCGCTTGCGCCGTTCATGAAAGTGAAAACCGACGCGGCAATGCCTGCGGGCACCATGCCGGAGAGACGCGGCACAAAAACAAGGCCCTCTTCCTGCGCAATTTCCTGTTTCGACACATCGGTGCGTATGTAATAGACAGGAGCCCCATCCACGACACCCGTGTGGAGTTTCATCGTGACTGCACCAAAATGCCCACTCCAATCGGTGGAAGCAAGCGTGAAGTCGGTCACATCTTCCACGATTTTTCTGGGACCAGCGCTGTCTTGTGTGCCTTGCTGGGTCGAAGAAGGTGAGGAGGTCTCGCTGTCCTCATCATCACCACACCCAGCGAGAAGAGCAGGCGCAAGCGCTCCTGCTGCGAGAAGACCCGCGCCCCGTCGCGCAGACAACAACAAAAAACGTCTACGTTCTATCATAGTTTCCCTCAATTTTTCCTGCTTTCCGACTTTTTAGAAGAACATTCTTTTCGTCTCACCCACCACTCACTACAAGAGTTCCGGACATCTGAGAATGCACATCACATATAAATTGATACTCACCTGGAGTATTTATTAAAACCGAGACACTTCTCTTATTTGGTCCATCCATAATCGGCGTCTCAAAGTCCCCATCTTCTCCTGCTTTCACATGGAAATTATGCGACTGTCCTTTGTCTTGATTGTCAAGCACAATCTTGGTCGATTCTCCCGCATTGACGCGAAGAATATCCTTGTCATAGGCGATATTTTTCGCAACAATCACTAGAGAAGGAACGTCCTTTTCGTCCCCCTTTTCAACAGAAGTGACCGCGGGAGGATCGGAAGAATCAGACCCTGTTCCCATCTCAGATATCTCGTCAGAACTACCGCAAGAAATCACAAGAAAGGCACAGCAAACTCCTGTTATCAGAAAAGAAAAAGAGGACGAAAATCGCATAAAAACCTCTAAATTAAGAGAGAAGAAAGAAGTCCACACAGATAATAGAGGCAAAAAACTCACTCGAGAAAAAACGCTTTCCTCTTCCTCTTTCCCTCCGGACTCCCACCAAATAACAAGAAGCTACAAAACACAGAAACCAGAGGAAACGCACAAAATCTGAAAATCCCAGTAAAGTGCTCTTCACATAGCGTGGGAACAAAAAAACAAAAGAAGAACCACAATGAAGCTGACAAACAGAAGACCTGTGCGACTGCTCACAGTTCTTCTCAGTATCCTGTTTTTCGCACTCTCTGGGTGCAGCGAAACCGACAAGGTGGAAAAAACATCAGACACAGCCGATAGTTCAACGAGTACACAGGAAAACACTCCGACAAAAACCACCGGCCAAACCACCGACAACAGCACTACCGAGACCGGGAAACCAGACAAAAAAATGTCGGTACGAGTCTATTTTACCATGTCGGAAAACGAGACCCACTATCTTCCCGGCCCTTTCCTCGTTTCGGTACATCGCAGAGTCCCTGCCACCCTTGGAGTGGCCAAAGCCGCAATAACCGCGCTGCTCGAAGGACCAACTGCACGAGAAACAGCAAAGGGCATGGGGTCAAACATCCCAGACGACACACGCCTACACGGGATATCGATTGAGGACGGTATCGCCACGATCGATTTCTCCGCTTCCTTTGAATCAGGAGGAGGCAGTCTCAGCATGTTCGCCAGACTCGCCGCAGTCGTGTACACAGCGACACAGTTTCCCACTGTCGACAAAGTACAGTTCGAGCTCGACGGCAAGCCGATCACCGTTTTCTCCGGTGAAGGAATCCTCTTGGAAGAACCAGTGGGAAGAGAGGATTACCACGACATCTTGCCTCCCGTCTTCCTCGACACTCCCGCTTGGGGCGCGCCGGCGCACAACCCTGCGCGTGTCACTGGAATCTCCAACGTTTTTGAAGGAACTGTGCAGATCACACTGGTTGCAGCCGACGGCACAGAACTAGCCCATACCTTCACTACAGCCACCTGTGGTACAGGCTGCTGGGGAACCTTCAAAAAAACCATCCCCTACAAAGTGGCGAAAAAACAAAAAGGAACACTCACGGTCTGGGAGGAGTCGGCAAAGGATGGCAGCAAAATAAACGTACGGTCTCATCCTGTGCTTCTCACTCCGGCAAAATAACAGCAGGCTTGCTCCCTGCTCGCTCTGGTACAAGAGGCAGGAATGCTCCTTGCACCAGAAGAATGAATCTCTTCCCGGCAATATTCTGTAGGAGATGTTCCCAGGAGAGACTGCAAAGAGCTTGCGAAAAGACTGCAGGGAAGCTGCACGACCGCCAGAAATCCTGCCTGGAGACAGACACTTCTTCAAATGTCCGAATGAAAAGCCTGGATCAAAAATCCTCGTCGAATGAAACCTCGCCAGTCACACCGACCTGATAGGACGAAACTGTGCGCTCGAAAAAGTTCGACAGTTCCTGTACGTCTTGCAGTTGCATAAAATCAAAGGGATTCTTCGAACCATAATGGGGTTTCATACCGAGCCGCATCAAACGCTGATCCGCCACATACTGCAGATATTCCCGCACGTCCTGCAGCGAAAGACCCGACAAGCCCTCGCCCAGCAGATCCTCTGCAAAAACCATCTCGCAGTCCACTGCTTCATCGATCATTTCGAGCACAGCTCGCTCAACCCGAGCGTCAAACAGGTCAGGCTCTTCACGCCGCACCGTGTCAACAACCTCAAAAGCAAAGGCCATATGGCAGGACTCATCACGGAACACCCAGTTTGTCCCTGAAGCAAGGCCATTCAAAAGCCCCTTGCTCCGCATGAAATACACATACGCAAAGGCCGCGAAAAAAAACATTCCTTCAATACAACCAGCGAAACAGATCATATTGAGAAGGAAGTCCTGACGATCTTCCCGGGTCTCAATCCGGTCAACATCATCCAAAGAGTGCATCCACTTGAAGCAGAAGTCTGCTTTTGTTTTTATAGAGGGAATATTCTCTATTGCTGCAAATGCCTCATGACGCTCGCTGTGGTCTGGGATATACGTATCAAGCAGCGTCAAGTAAAACTGCACATGAAGCGCTTCTTCAAAAAGCTGCCGGGACAAGTACAGCCTCGCCTCGGGCGCGTTCACATGCTTGTAGAAGTTCAAGACAAGATTATTGGCCACGATCGCGTCGCCTGTGGCAAAAAAAGCCACGAGCCGATTCACAAGATGCCGTTCCGCAGGGGAAAGACGGCGCTGCAAGTCGATAATGTCATCAGACAAATCGACTTCTTCTACCGTCCATGTGTTCCTGATTGCGTCCCGGTACATCTCATAAAAAACCGGATAACGCATCGGGCGCAATGTCAGGTCAAAACCTGGGTCGAGAATCATCTGTTGTCGAGCAGCAGTCGTTGTCTCTTCAGGTGTTCCCGCCATCTCCGAAGAGAGAAAAGCGCTCGCAAAACGTTCATTTGGGTGGACTGGTGCCGCCATCAGTCACATGCCTCACAGATTTCGGGGTTTTCCAAGGAACAGGACACAGCAGAAACCTCTGCTGTGTCTGCTGTGTCTGCTGTCGTTGTGGTCTGCGCAATCCGCGTCGCGGGACGGGATCTCAAGTAATAGGTTGTTTTCAGGCCTTTCTTCCATGCGTATGCATACATAGAAGACAATTTCCCGATCGTCGGAGTCTCAAGAAACAAGTTGAGCGATTGGCTTTGATCGATGAAAGCCCCGCGGGCCGCCGCCATATCGATAAGTGCCCGCATCGGCACTTCCCATGCTGTGCGATAAAGCTGTTTCACATCATCAGGAATCTCATTGATGCCTTGTACCGACCCTTCAGAACGTTTGATCTGGTTACGTACTGCTTCAGTCCACAAACCGCGCCTCTGTAGATCGCGAGCGAGATACCGATTCACCTGCAAGAACTCTCCAGAGAGCGTCTCTCTCTTGAAGAGGTTTGACACCTGAGGCTCGATGCACTCGTAACAACCGGCAATCGAGGCAATCGTGGCCGTCGGAGCGATCGCGACAAGCAGCGAGTTCCGCAAACCGTGCACAGCAATACGCTGGCGTAGTTCATCCCAACGCGCAGCATCAGAAGGTGCCACATCCCAGAGATCAAACTGCAACACCCCAGCCGCCGCGCGTGTTTCAGCGAAAGCCGGATGCGGACCATATTGCTCCGCGAGTTCCGTCGATGCCCAAAGGGCGTGGAAGTAAATCTCCTCGCTGATGCGACGCGACACCTCGTTTGCTTCTGGCGAATCAAACGGCAAACGCAGTTCAAAGAAAACGTCTTGCAACCCCATCACGCCAAGGCCGACTGGTCGCCATCTTGCGTTGGACGCGGCGGCCTCAGCTGCCGGGTAAAAATTGATGTCGACAACACGATCCAGATACGGCACAGCAGTCGCAACAACCCGACCGAGATGGTCGTAGTCAAACTGCCCATGCGTCACCATGCGACCGAGGTTCACCGATCCGAGATTACAGACAGCAATTTCCTCTTGGTTTGTGACTTCGAGGATTTCCGTGCACAAATTCGACAGGTGGATCACATTTTCCGGACGGCCTGTCTGGTTGGACTTCTTATTGGATGGATCTTTAAACGTCATCCAGCCATTGCCCGTCTGGGCCAGGGTGCGCATCATGCGTCCGTAGAGTTCGCGCGCCCGCACTTGTCGCTCGTAGCTACCGGCCTTCTCGGCTTCAAGGTATGCCTTATTGAACTCTTCCCCGTACAAGTCGCAAAGGTGTGGAACTTTTTTTGGGTCAAACAACGACCATTGCCAGTCGTTTTCGACGCGTTCCATAAACAAGTCAGGCACCCAATTTGCCAAATTCACATGGTGTACACGACGAGCTTCGTCACCAGTATTATCTCGCAGTTCCAGAAACTCTTCGATGTCTGCGTGCCAGGTTTCAAGATACACACACGCAGCACCTTTCCGACGCCCACCCTGATTTACCGCAGCAACAGACGAGTCCAGGGTTTTCAACCAGGGCACAATCCCGTTCGACAGACCATTCGTTCCCTGTATAAGCGAACCACGAGAGCGTACGCGATGGTACCCAAGGCCAATTCCCCCTGCATGCTTCGAAAGCTTTGCTACATCGGTGTATCGATTGTAAATTGCTTCGAGATCATCCAGCGGAGAATCCAGTAAATAGCAGGACGACATTTGAGGATAACGTGTCCCCGAGTTAAAAAGAGTCGGGCTGCTCGGCAAATACTCAAGCGAAGAAATCAGACGGTAAAACTCCACCGCCTCTTCAGGAGAGCGAGAGAGCCCACACGCCACTCGCATAAAAAAGTATTGAGAAGTCTCGAGAACCTTGCGCGTGACAGGATGCTTCAACAAATAGCGATCATACACTGTGCGCAGGCTGAAAAACTCGAAACTCCAACTCCGCGTAGGCTCGATTGCATCGTTCAAACGGTGGCTGTGCTCGGCGACGAAAGCCGATGTCCCCTCATTGATCAGGCCGAGATCGTACCCAAGCTCGATTGACTGAGAAAAAGAATCAACGTCTTGGTTGCGCACTTCCTTCCGAATCACCGTATTGAGAAGGCGCGCAGCCAGCTTTGAATAGTCAGGCTCTTCAATAATCAGAGCGGCCGCAATCCGAATGGACAGCTGATCAAGTTCTTCAGTGGTGGCCCCGTCATAAAGACCACTGATCGCGCGAGTCGCAACCCGCAAAGGATCCACACCAGTAAGACCATCACAAGAGCCGGCGACTGCTTTCACAATGCGATTGACGTCGACAGGAGCCAGACTGCCATCCCGTTTCCGCACACGCATGGTGCTCCCCGCAACAGGAAGAGCAGACCCCCCAGAAAGAACGGCTTCGCTCGGTGTCCCGGAAAACGTATCACGCACCTCGGAGGCAGGCGATTGCAATTCTCCTTCAGTGGCACTGTCTCCTGAAGACTTCTCCAACAGGGCATCCGGAGACAGGGAAAGATCCGTTTCTGCCTGATCAGTGACTTCGTCTGTAGTAAATCTCACATCGTCGACATTTTGCTCCGACAATGATGTTTTACGCTGTGTACCTGCCATACTCGCCCTTACCCTCTGGGTGACATCATCGTTGGCATCGTTGGCCTTTCGTCATCCAACAACCGTCTTCGCCACAACAATCGCCCTTCACCGTCTTCTTTCCCCGCTCTTTGCGTCCCGTTGTTTACTCTCTGCGCCTTCCCGGGCCGGCTCGCCGGCCCGGACCACAGCCTGCAAGCAAAACACCTCTTTGCAACCCCTTCTGCGACACCAGGGCACAGGTACTCAGCTGCAATTTTGTTTTCCAGCGCGCGCGACAAAAAACAACACCTGAACGAACAGGGAAAAACGGAGTTTGAACTGGGCAACAGAACATCGCCCGCCATGTGCACAGCCCACAAAGAAACCGCAACGAGATCATCTCGACAAGTTCCTCGAGGAGCTGTAGTTACACAACTGTAATTGAAAAATTGCCGTTGTGCCTCTTCTCAGTGCCCTTGAAGAGAAATACCCTCTCGAACAGGACACTCACCAACCCTGCCTTTTCGGCCATTCTCTCCTCCGCCGGAGAAGAGAAACTCGCATCGCTCTGCCGGAAAAAACTCGACAGCGACGCAAGCACAGACACTGGCAAACCGGCATCCTTTGTTGGTGTGTGTTGGGTGTGTTGGGTGTGTTTTGGTTGGTGTGTGTGTTGTTGGTGTGGTTTTGTCGGGTGTGTTGGGTGTGTTGGGTGTGTTTTGGTTGGTGTGTGTTTGTTGGGTGTGTTGGGTGTGTGTT
>DEIU01000048.1:0-457 GCA_002352645.1 Acidimicrobiia bacterium UBA2766
TCTCCTTCTTCCAGTGAGATGACCTGGAGAAAGGTCATCTCACTGTTTCTGGATGGCCTTTCTTTTAGTTCTCTTTTGGCAGAATGTTTTGTTTGCCGTGTAGAAGGATCTATCTTTTAGGTAAAAAGGATGCTCTCTATCCAGGTGAGCGGAGATCTTGCTACATGGTTCTTGCGGATGTCATGCGTGTCGTCGTGGGGTTTTTGTCTTTCGAACCTGTCCGAACAGCGTGAGCAGCGCTTTGCGTAGCGTCGTCCTGAGAAGCGAGCAAGTGGGTCTGAAGTGAATAAAGCCGTTGGGGTGAAGCTCGGTTTCAGACCTTCGATATCTCGCGCGATTGTCAATAGTGGGAAAAGAGGGTGAGATCTATGAATTTCGGGCTTTGGGCTGCCATTTTTGGAGTTTTGGCAGCAGTTTTTAAGCTTCTTCCGTTCCTTTAGGTCGGACCTTTATTTGT
>DEIU01000048.1:569-18364 GCA_002352645.1 Acidimicrobiia bacterium UBA2766
AACAATTGCCAGAGTGTGGCGCTGCTGTGTGGTAGGAAACCTTTTTCAGCTTTTGTGTGATGTATGAGGCCTCCTGGCTTTCTGCATTTTTTTCTTTTTTGTTCTTTCTTTCTTGTGTTCTTCTTCTGGATTCCTCTTGAAGAAAGTTTGACTGTTTTTTTCGTTTTGCCTTTGGAGTGCGAAAAATTGCAGTTTTTTCGGCAAGAAGTCGAGAGAATCCTCATTATTTTTCTATGGAAGACCTTTTTTTATATAAAAGGGTATCCTGTCTTTATGTAGAAGGTACCCTTACCTAGGCGGGTGGAGACCTTTCTGCATGATTTTTTCAGCGGGTTTTCCTTGGGTCCTGTCCCGTGTTGCGGATGTCACGCGTGTTGTTGTGGGTTCTGTCTGCTGGTGTTTTGGGGGATGGCCCTTTTTTGCCCCTGTCTTCCCTCTCTGGATCTGAGATTTTTCTTCCGCTCAGGAAAGCGGGGAATTCTTCTTCTCTTTTGGCAGAATATTTTGTTTTTCTTGTAGAAGGGTATTTCCACCTTTAGGTAGAAAGGCGTCTCTATCTAGATGAGCGGAGATCTTGCTACATGATTCTTTGACCGGGTTTTGCCTGGGCCCTGTTTCTATGATGGATGTCATGCGTGTTGTTGTGGGGTTTTTGTCTTTGCAACCTGTGTGTGAACAGCGCTTTGTGTAGCGTCGTCCTGAGAAGCGGGCAAGTGGCTCTGAAGTGAAAAAAGCCTTTGGGGTGGAGTTCGGTTTCAGACCTTCGAGATCTCGTGCGATTGTCAGTAGTGAGAAAAGAGAGTGAGATCTATGAATTTCGGGCTTTGGGCTGCCATTTTTGGAGTCTTGGCAGCGGTTTTTCGCCTTCTTCCGTTCCTTTAGACCGGACCTCTGCGTTTCTTTTCATAAGAGCCGGCTTTCTTTGCAGGATGGGCTTGTGTTCATGTGGGAAAGCCGGTCTGTGGGATTTCTCTTGTGGGTTTTTGCCGGGTGCTGTGGGTTTTGCGGCCTTTGGTGGGGTTTGGTGAAAAGCGAAGAGGGTTTTCTGATTTCTCTGCCCAGTAGGGGCTTCTGTGGCTGAGCAGAGGAGTAGTGCTATCGAAACTATGCAGCTCTTTGGCCCGGTTTTATCGGGGTCATTTCCCTCATTATGGATGCGCTGCGTGTTGTTGTAGGATTTTCGCCCTACTAACTTGTGGTCGTTCTGAGAAGCGGGCGAGTGGCTCTGAAGTGAAAAAAGCCTCTGGGGTGCAGTCCGGTTTCAGACCTTCGAGATCTCCTGGGATTGCAAGTAGTGAGAAAAGAGAGTGAGACCTGTGAATTACAGGCTTATTTCCATCGTCTTTTCAGTCTTATCAGTGGTTTTTAAGATTTTTGCCCTGTTCTAGGCTGGATTTTTGGATTTTCTTCGATGAGAAATCAGCTTTTTTGCATGAATCATGTGAGGAAGCAGATTCCTGGGATTTTTGTTGTGTGGTGATGGGGGACTGCCGGAGAATGGCAGTGATGTGTTGCGGAAATTTCTCGCATGCTTTTGTGTGACTTGTGAGGTCTCCTGGGTTTCTGCAGTTTTTCTTTTTCGTCCTCTTCTGCTGTGTTTTTTTTGCTCTGTCTGGTTTTGTGGTGTTTCGGGAGCATGAAAATTCCTGTTTCTTTAGGGAAAAATCACGAAAATCCCCATGGTTCTCCTGTAGGAGGATATTCTGTTCTATATAGGGAAAGGTGGATTTGAGGGGCTATGTAATAGATGACCCTTTGTTCGGGTTTTGTCTGGACCCTGCCGGTTCTTGCGGATGCTATGCATGTTGTTGCGAGGTTTGGCCTCCGTAACCTGTGTGGGAACGGCATTTTATGCAGTGTCGTCGTGAGAAGCGGGAAGCGGGTGTGGAGGAGAAAAGACCTCTGGGGCGAAGTCCGGTTTGAGACGTTCGAGATTTTGTGTGGTTGCAAGTAGCGAAAAAGGAAAACGAGACTATGAATTACGGACTTATGGCCGCTCTATTCACCGTTTTGGCCGCGGTTTCTCGACTCATCCCGCTCATTCTCCAATGATCTCTGCATTTCTCCCAACCATGTAGCAGGGCGCAGGAACCGGCTTTCTCGCAGAATGCGTGTTTTCATGTGGGAAAGCCGGTATCACAAGGAATGCAAAGAGAGGTTTGTGCCTCTGGGGAGGAGGGATTCGGGGCGAGAAGTCGGGAGGCAGCAGTTTTCTCCTGTGTTGCTCGTTCTTCTGCCTAGTCTCTTTCTCTCTCAATTGTTTCCCGCATGGCTGTTACTTTTTGCTGGGTGCCAATCACGATGATGGTGTCGCCTGCTTTGAAAAGGGTGTTGGCGCTCGGTTGTTTCCACTTTCCGTTTTTTTCGCGGATCGCGCAGACATTGCAGTCGTATTTTTCGTTGAAGCGAGCATCGCGCAGTGCGCGTCCTTCGAGTTCTCCATTCTGATAAACGGGTATTTCCTCCATGGAGAGATCAAGGAAATCGCTATCCGATATTTCGAGAAACTCAAGGACATAGGGGCGCGTAAGGGCGTGCGCGATTTGGCGTCCACCAATAGTGGTGGGTGCAATGACTCTGTCTGCCCCAGCCCGGCGCAGTTTGGCATGGTTCTCGTCCATTTTCACCCGCGCAATCATATTGACTTCGGGAGTGAGCTGTTTCACTGTCAAAGTGATGAGCAGGTTGTCGGCGTCTCGTTCTGCGCATGCGACCACGGCGCGTGCGCGCGTCACATGGGCAGTTTGTAGGACGCGTTCTCCGGTGGCGTCTCCCTCAACTGTGGTGAAGCCTGCCGCCTCTGCTGCGAGGATTTTTTCTTTATTGGTATCAATGACGACGCATTCGCTGCCTTCACGTTGCAGTTGTTCTGCAACGTGCACGCCGACTGAGCCGTAGCCACAGACGATAATGTGCCCTTGCAATCTGTCGAGCTCCTTGTTTGTGCGCCGTCGCTTGAGGAATTCTTCCAGATGACCTTCGAAGATGAATTCCACGCCTGTAATCACCGCGTAGGTGAAGCTTCCGACTCCCAAGGCGAGCAGGACCATAGTGAATATCTTGGCCTCTGCCGACCGCTCAAAAAGCTCGGAATATCCCACTGTGGTAATGGTGATTACTGTCATATAGAGGGCATCGAGTGGAGCGAGCCCTAAAAGGATATAGCCGATGAAGCCCGTCACAAGGACGGCCATCACACTGATAAACGCGAGATTGAGTCTTCGGGTGGAGATGGGGTTTCGTCCTCATGTGCGGTCTGGGAATTGATTCTGTGTGTGCTGCAGGAGGCCATGTGGCGAGTGCTGCTCGTACCCGGGCAATGCTTGCCCAATGCAGAGACTGTGCAGCGTAGGTTGTGGGTGAGGGGTGCCGGCTCTTGGCCTCAAGCACAGAAATTGACCGTGCAGGGGAGGAGCTCGCCTGGGAGTTGGGGGGTAAGGTGTTACTTGGGCTTGATGGGATTGGCTGATGTGCGTTCTTTCCAGTGTCAGCATCGTAATCGATGAGTGGCTTTCGTGCCTCCCGCCTACACTGTCGCACATGGCACAGCAGTGGCTTCAAGAAGAGATCGACGCAGTGAAATTTGATGAAAACGGGCTGGTGACAGTTGTCGTGCAGGATGCTGATCAGTTCGATGTTTTGATGGTTGCGTATATGGATGCCGAGGCGCTTCGTCGCACCCTACAGACAGGGAAAACATGTTTTTGGAGTCGGAGTAGACAAGACTATTGGGTGAAAGGGCAGACCTCAGGAAATATACAGTCGGTGGTAGATGTGCGATACGATTGTGATAGCGACGCTCTTCTTGTTTTGGTGCGTCAGCATGGTGTGGCGTGTCACACTGGTGACCGTTCCTGTTTTTCGCGTTCTTTTGGTGAGGGTTTACGGCAAAAGCCGCTGTCTTCGTTTGCGGTTTCTCGAGTTGTCCCGGACGCGCTGCACCCACCTTTTTCGCTTCCGGGATCTTCGGCAGGTGCCACCTCATGACAGTTTCATCTGGTTCTTTGCCGAACTCCTTGAACGAAAGGCGAACCGAGACGCCCGCCGCGGCGGACAGTCTCCGGGTTTCTCCCGATTTTCCAACTTTCTGCGCCTTGGCTGCGAAGCACAATGTGCTTCCTGTCTGGTGTGAGCTTGTGGGCGATCTGCATACTCCTGTCGGAGCTTTTTTGCGTTTGCGTGATGATCGCAGTTTTCTTTTGGAATCTGTCGAGCGAGGAGAACAATGGGGACGGTTTTCGTTTGTGGGATGTGATCCCCAGTTTGTTTTGACGGCGCACGATGGCGATGTGGAGGCTGAAGGAGATTGTCCTTTTTCTTTCCGGACGGGTGACCCGTTGCGCGCGGTAGAGGATCTCTTGGCGCAGCTCTCTGTGCCTTCTGATACTGACCTGCCAGGTCTTCCCCCCTTCTACGCCGGTCTGGTGGGATATTGGGGATATGAGACGGTGCAGTTTATGGAGCGGGTGCCGGTGACGAACCCGCGTGCACTTGATGTGCCTGATATGCTGCTTTTCGCTACGGGTACGATTGTGATTTTCGATCATTTTCGTCAGCGCCTCCTCCTGGTGCGCAACTGTTATATTTCTGACTCGGTGCGGGACGCGGGGCAGGAAGATGCAGGATTGGCCGGATGCTATCGAGATGCCCTCGCCAAACTAGAAGGCGCGCGTATTGCTTTGGCGGCACCCTATGGGGAGTTTTCCCCCACTCCACTTATTTCTCGTGAAGTGCAGGAGCCTGCTGCAAATGTGACGCCTGAGGCGTTCATGGAGTCGGTGAAAAAGGCAAAAGAATATATTCTTGCCGGAGATGTTTTTCAGGTTGTCGTGAGCCGTCGTTATCACTGTGCCCTGCAGGCAGACCCTTTTGATGTGCACCGGGCCTTGCGTCTTGTGAACCCGTCCCCTTACATGACCTACCTCGAACACCCCTCTGTGACTATTGTCTCAGGTTCTCCTGAGGAGCTGGTGCGTTTCGACTCCGGTTGGATTTTGACCCGCCCTATCGCAGGGACGCGCTGGAGAGGCGCAACCGACGAAGAAGACCGCGAATTGGCGGCAGATCTTCTCGCTGATCCAAAGGAACGGGCGGAGCATGTCATGCTTGTTGATCTCGCTCGGAACGACCTGGGGAGATTGGGGAAACACGGAAGTGTGCAGGTCGAGAATTTCATGACTGTGGAACGGTACAGTCATGTTATGCACCTTGTCTCGACGGTAGTATGCGAGGCTCGACCCGATGTTGGACCAATGGACGTGCTACGTGCAACTTTTCCTGCAGGTACCGTCTCCGGGGCCCCAAAGGTGCGGGCAATGGAGATTATTGATGAATTGGAGACCGACCGGCGAGGTCCTTACGCGGGAGTGGTCGGTTATGTGGATTTTTCTGGCAATCTCGACACAGCCATAGCGCTTCGTACTGCCGTAGTGGCTGATGGGGTTGTGACCGTACAGGCGGGAGGTGGGATTGTGGCTGATTCTGACCCGGCATATGAGCTGAACGAGAGCCGGAACAAAGCGCGTGCGGTGCTTGTTGCAGTGGAGGCCGCGACCCGTATGTGGGCTGCGCCAGAAGACCCCAGGAAAAAAGACCCCAAGAAAAAGGACATTGGCAAGAGCGGTTAGCAGAGCGGCAGTCCAACCTCGCTGCCCCACTGCACGAGAGACACTGGCGAGAGACGATGAAGCTGGAGAGTCCATGAGCATTTCTTCTTGGGAGGAACTTCCTCTTGACTGTGGTGACCCCGCGGGTGAACACGCTGCTCTTGTTGGGGCCGGCGCATTCTTCGATGTGGCCGCAGGCTTTTTTCGTGTGCAGGGGCCAGATGCCTGTGATTTTCTCCAAGGACAAGTTGGCGCGGACATTGCAAGTCTGCAACCTGGGGAGGGGGCCTGGAGTCTTTCTCTCACCCCGAAAGGCACACTGATTGCTCCAACGGTTGTCTATGCGCTTTCGGGAGAGGACTTTCTGTTTGTCTGTAACCTGGAGGCGCTGGATGCTCTTGTGGGTGCTTTGCGGCGATTCTTGCTGCGTGTGAAGGCTGAAATTACTGTTCTCCCCGGAATGCGCGCGCGCGTGTTGCTGGGTCCTGCTGTGGGACAACTGCTCCAGGACACTTTTGCCGTGTGTCCCGGGAAGGCTGCGCCCGAGATCACTGGATTGGTTGAGGGTTTCCACGGTTTGGACGGCTTGCTGGATAGCCCGGATACTGTTTTTTTGGCGCGTTTGCCCGAGGGAGGGCTTGGCGATTTTTTTCTTTGTGAGCCGGGCCGGAACTCCGCTTCCGATGCATTTTTGGCAGAGGCCGGAGAGCTGCTCCGTTACGCGGAGATTGTTCCTGTAGGGCGTGCCGCGCTTGACGGGTATCGCGTGGAGCGTGCATTGCCGGTCTTTGGTGTGGATTATGGGCCTGATATTGTGCCACATGACGCTGGTCTTGTCCCGCGTGCTGTGAGCTTGTCGAAAGGCTGCTATGTCGGGCAGGAGTTGATTGAGCGTGTGCATACTCGCGGGAATCCTGCGCTGCATGTGCAGACCCTGCGTTTTACAGGAGATACTGCGTCTTTCGAGGAGGAAACCCGAGAAGTCCTGGAGGACGGTGTTTCTCTCGGTAGACTGACGACTACGGCCTTTTGCCCTGAATGGGGAGTAGTTGGCGGTATGGGGCTTTTGAAGCGAAAGGCCGTTCCTGGTGCGGCGGTCACTGTGGCAGGTGTGAGCGCAGTGCTCCTGGCCGGCGGCGAATCGGCATAGAAGCCCGCAATTTTTTGAGAGGGCAGTGTCCCGAAGTGCGACGGCAGGGATGTGGGTGGGAGAGTTGCATGCAGGGTGAGGGAAGCAGGGTGAAAAGGGGCGACAAGCCAACATGCCGGCCTGCCGCCCCCTTGTCGTCGAGAGAGCAAGAATTACTGTCGATTCAACGTTTCCCCGATAGAAACGACAAGAGCTTTCTTGCGATCGTCCCCTCATGCACTGAGAAAGACCTTTTGGCCAAGTGAATCCCATTCACCTGCTCTAGTGGCCATTGGAGGGAGTACGGTCCCGTCGCACGGTCTTTGTAAGCGCTTGATGTCTCGACAGATGTATTGATTCTGTTTTAAGAGTGACATTCCTTGCGCTTTCCGGGAATCTTTCGAGAAGAAGAGTATCTTCCCTTTTCAAATGGGGTGAATCTCTCGTGGAAAATAGGTTTTTGCGCATGGTATAAGCAAGTACTCCGTATCCTCTGTGTTGTCCGGGTTGTCTGTGTCAGCTGTGTTGGGGTGACACTGGGGGTGAAAAAGTTGGGAGTGGGTGAGGTCTCGCTCGATGTATCTCTCTTTTGTGAAGTTTGCTTGGTGCGAAAACGAAAATAATGGAAGGTGGGAGGATGGGAAAGAGGGATTGATCAGGGTTGCGGGTAGAAGAGTGGGTTGTTGTGTGGAAAGGGGGAAACAGGGCAGGAGGGCGGGTTGTCGTGGGAAATCAGGGAGAAAGGCGGGTCGTGCTGTGGAAAGGAAGAAAGCGAGAAGGGTGTGGCGCCGTGTGGAAAGAGGGAAAGTGAGGCAAGGGTGAGTGGCGGGAAAGGGACTGTTCTTCTCTGTGAGGACGAAGATAATATTGCGGATCTCGTGCGAATATACCTGGAAGAAGAAAGCTATCGAGTGATTCGCGCAAAAACGGGAGGGGAGGCGTTGGATCAGGCCGCGCGACAGGCACCGTGTCTTCTTCTGCTCGATGTCGGCCTGCCTGATATGAATGGTTTCGATGTGTGTCGCGTGTTGCGTGAGCGAGGAAATCCCGTGCCGGTTCTTTTTCTGACTGCGCGCGACAGCGAGATCGACAAAGTGCTTGGGCTTGAGCTTGGTGCTGATGATTATGTGACGAAACCCTTTTCTCCCCGAGAATTGACGGCACGAGTGAAGGCAGTGTTGCGTCGCTCTGCCCCGGAAATCGCTGTTGCCGCGGTGGCAGTGGGAGATGCGGTGATTGATGCGGCGCGTCGTGAGATCCGGTTGGCAGGGCAAAACGACCCGGTATTTCTTACGGCGAAAGAATTTGATCTTCTCTGGTTTTTGGCAGAGAACAAAGGACTTGTCATGAGTCGAGAACAGATTTTACGGAATGTGTGGGGGTATGAATGGGCAGGTGAAACGCGCACGGTTGATGCTCATATCCGGCAGCTGCGCAAGAAACTGGGAGACGCTCTCCCTATTAAGACTGTGTGGCGAGTTGGTTATCAGATAGCCGAACACTGATGTCGGTTTTCTTTCTGCAGCGAAAAAGTTTGCGCGTGCGCTTTGTCGGTCTTTTTCTCACGGTGACTGCGGCTGCTCTCCTTCTGAGCGGGATTGTGGCCGATCGTCTGGTGGAACGGTCTGTCACTGTGACAACGCAGGCAGAACTTGAGCGGCAAGTAGAAGACTTTGTTGCCAATTTCTTTCCGGCTTTCCGGGAGCTGCGCCGCTCGATCACACATAATGTGCGCGGGAACTCCGATCAAGAGACTGAGCGCAATGTTTTTCGTTTTCTCCTGATTCCCTTTTTGCGGGCCGTGGTGCGTACTGATCAGGCTTTGGCGTTTGCATTGACACCAGAGGGAAGTTTCGAGGAATTGGGTGTGCGGTCTTCTGCGCGGGAACGTTCTGGAAGACCTTCCCGGGAACCGTTGCGAGAGCCCGTATCTTTTGACACTGGTCTGCTCGATCAAACTCGTCTGATTGCAGGAGACACAGTGAGCGGGGTGTTGACAGCACCTGATGGTACTGCAACAGCCTTTGCTGCGCGTGCGCTTGAGCTTGCTTTACCCGAGCGGTCTTTTTCCCGCCCAGTTTCGATGTCTGCTTCCTCATCTCTGCAGGCTCGCGCAGCACAAGTTCTTGAGAACGCGACGCAGCAGAGCAGTGACGTTCGAATGCGGCACCAGCGCGAGGAAGTCGCAGTCGCACAGGTGGTGCTTGTCCTTCTCAGTCCGGTTGATGGCCATATTGCGAGTCCGAGAAGTGCCCTCTTTTCTGCCGGCCTTATCGGTTTGGCAGGCGCGCTTTTCGCGTCGGTTTGGTTTGCCAACAGACTGACGCGCCCTTTGCTGTCTGTTGCGGCGGCAGCGGCACGCCTGGCTGCGGGCGATCACACTGCCCGTGTGGTGCTTCCCGGGCACTCGGTAGAGGAGGCAGGGGCAGGGGCAGAGAAAGAAGCTGCCCCTGAGACTGTGCATCATAAAGAAGACGAGCTGATTGGCCTGGCGCGGTCGTTCAACACGATGGCGGATGAGCTTGCAGCAGTGCGTGCTGCGGAACGCTCCTTCCTTCTTTCCATCAGCCATGATCTTCGTACCCCGCTGACTTCCGTAAAGGGGTACGCCGAGGCCGTGGCGGATGGCACGGTCACAGGAGAGGCTGCAGTACGGGCGGCGCAAGTTATTGGTGGGGAAGCCGCGCGTTTGGAGCGGCTTGTGAATGACCTGTTGGATCTTGCCCGTCTGGAAACACACTCTTTCTGGCTTCACAAGGAGCAGGTCGACTTGTCGGTTGAGCTTTCCGACCTTGGGGATGCATTCCGGTCGCGTATGTCCGAGGCAGGGCTGGACTTTATGACCGAAGGCGGCCCTTTGCCGGGACTTGTGGACCCTGACCGTGTGGGGCAAATGATGGGTAATCTCCTGGAAAATGCCTTGCGTTATGTGCCGTCAGGGCGTGCTGTTGGACTGACATGGCGGGCGATTTCTCCCGCTGGAAGAACCGGACGTTGGGCCGAGATCTCAGTATCGGATACAGGCGATGGTATTGCCCCTGACGATCTTGACCATGTATTCGATCGTCTATATGTGGCGGGTAAATACCGGACACGTCGCTCTGTCGGGACAGGACTTGGCCTCTCTATTGTGCGGGACTTGTGTGCCGCGATGGGCGGGGATGTTCGTGTCGAGAGCCGAGAAAACAGGGCAGAGGAAGTGAACGCCACACCCGAAAATGCTCCGGGGACACATTTCATAGTGCGTATTCCTGTAGGTCCTGAGACAGGATCTTCTGAGGGCGGGGTCTGAGCAGGCGAGGCCTGCGCGCGGTGTTCCAGGGGAAAACTTCCGGAGAATCTGGCGCTGTATCTGCCACTCTGTCGGCAATGGCGAGGCCGTTGCAGGCGGTGTCTTTCCCGAGGGAGAACCTCCCTTTTTCCGAGGGAGAATCTCCCGAGGATCTCTGAAATGGGGGAGAATCTCCGGAGTGAGGAAGAATCTCCGGAGCATACGTGGTGCAAGCGGAGTACCATGAGCGGCCATGAGCGATACCCTGCGACGCATCTGTGAGGACAAACGAGTGGAAACCGCTGCTCGCCGGCGGCTATCCCCGCATCCCGATACCACAGTGGCCACGACGCCCCGCTCCCTTCTCCTTGGAGATTTTGGAGTGATCGCCGAAGTAAAGCGGGCGTCTCCTTCAGCAGGACAGATTGCCTCCCATGTGGACGCGGTTGCCCAGGCGCGCAAATACGCCTTTGCAGGTGCTGCTGCTGTGTCGGTTCTGACTGATACTCCCTACTTTGGTGGGCAACTTGTCGATCTCACTGATGTGCGGGCTGCTGTTGATGTGCCCGTTTTGCGGAAGGATTTTATTCTCGATCCTTATCAGGTTGAGGAGTCGCGCGCGGCCGGCGCGGATCTGGTTCTGCTGATCGTGGTGGCCCTTGACCCATTTCTTTTACGAGACCTTGCCGTGCAAATTCGGGAGCTGGGGATGACGCCTCTTGTTGAGGTGCATCATCTTGCGGAAGTCCCTGTTGCGCTTGAGGCTCTTGCAGATGGGGGGCTTTTGGGGGTGAATGCCCGCAATCTTGGGACTTTGCAGGTTGATCTTGATATTTGGGAGCAGGCTGCTGATTGTCTGGTACGCGAGGCCCCTTCGAGCCTGGACTATATTGCCGAGAGTGGTGTGCGGACCCCTTCTGACGCGTGGCGTGCGCAGGCTGCAGGATACCGAGGTGTGCTCTGCGGGGAGGCTTTGATGAGGGCGCCTGATCCTGTTGCATTTCTTGGCGAAATGTGCAGGACCGGCCTGTGACTGTGCCGGAACCCGCGTTTTTTGAGAAGAAAACCCGGACTTCTTCTCAGGCTGCATCATTGCTGCCTTTGCTTCCGACGGGGCATGTCTGGGTGAAGATTTGTGGGTTTTCTGATCCTGAGCATGTGGAGTTGTCTGTGCTGTCCGGCGTGGATGCACTTGGGGTTGTGCTGCACCCGCCGAGTCCGCGGCATGTGTCTCTGGCGCACGCGCTGGAATTGCGACAGGTTGCCCAGGCAGTGCGCCCAGATGTGCATGTGCTTGCGGTCACTGTCGATTGGTCTTTTGCTGCCTTGGCCGACTTGGTGACAGCAACAGGAGTTACTGGGCTGCAGCTCCATGGGGACGAGCCTGCGAGTTTGGTTGCCCAATTGCAGGCCGCTTTTCCCGGTTTACTGCTTGTGAAGGCAACGGGTCGCCCTCCTCGGAGCGGAAACTGGGGTGTGCTCGACGCGCGTGGCGCCGACGCCGTGCTGGTTGACGCTTCGACACCTGGTCCCTTGCCGGGGGGAACGGGAACCCGTTTATGCTGGCAGCGTCCGCAGACGGATGTGCCGGTTCTTTTGGCGGGGGGACTTACCTCAGAAAATGTGGGGGAGGCTCTTTCTGTGGTTCTCCCTTACGGAGTCGATGTCTCCTCTGGTGTCGAAACGGCTCCGGGAGTGAAAGACCCAGGCAAGATTTTGCAATTTCTTGATGCTGTACGGAGTACGTCATGACTGATCAGCATGTGCCAGATCCTGTGTCGGGTCGCGTGTGCGCCGAGACCGACCCTGAAACCGGTTCTGAAACCGACCCTGAGACCGGTGCGCGCCCAGCGTCCTCTCCGCGACAAAAAGAACAGAAGGGCCAGGACGCGGGAGGTCTTTCTCCTCTCGATTTGGGAGATGGTCGGTATGGGGAATTCGGTGGACTCTTTGTTCCGGAGACGCTGATTCCCGCCTTGCAAGAGCTGGAAACAGCTTTTTCGACCGCCTGGGTGGACGCGGGGTTTCGTGCGCAGCTTGATGGTCTGTTGCGTGATTACGCGGGACGCCCGACTCCGCTTACTGACGCGGTGCGATTGGCGGAAACGCTGGGTGGTCCTCGTGTGCTGCTCAAGCGAGAAGATTTAAACCACACAGGTAGTCACAAGATCAATAACACGCTTGGTCAGGCGCTGCTTGCGCTTCGCATGGGGAAAAGCCGTGTGATTGCTGAGACTGGGGCGGGGCAGCATGGGGTGGCAACGGCTACCGTTGCCGCGCTTTTTGGGCTGGAATGTGCGGTTTTCATGGGTGAAGAAGACGTTGCTCGACAGGCGCTCAATGTAGTGCGGATGCAACTTCTTGGTGCTGAGGTCATTCCTGTGTCTTCGGGGAGCCGCACCTTGAAAGATGCGACGAACGAGGCTTTGCGCGACTGGGTTGCCACTGTTGAGTCGACCCATTACATTATCGGTTCGGTTGTGGGACCCCATCCGTATCCTGGTCTGGTGCGAGAGTTGCAACGCGTGATTGGTACAGAGGCACGCGCGCAATGTGTGGCGTCTACCGGCGGTGATCCTTCTGGCGTGATTGCCTGTGTGGGCGGTGGCTCGAACGCAATGGGTATTTTTGCGGATTTTCTGGATCTTCCTGAGGTGCGGCTTTTCGGGGTGGAAGCAGCGGGAAAGGGCCTGGAATCCGGGTTGCACGGTGCTTCTGTGCAGCGGGGTGTGCCGGGTGTGCTGCATGGGGCGCGCACCATGTTGTTGCAGGACGAGCACGGGCAGATAAAAGAGGCCCATTCTATTTCGGCAGGTCTTGATTATCCGGGTGTTGGGCCGGAACATGCGGCTCTTGCCGCGTCCGGTCGGGCAACTTATATCGGGTGTACGGATGCTGAAGCTCTCGATGGTCTTCGTCTGCTCTCTCGTACAGAAGGGATTATTCCTGCTTTGGAGTCTGCGCATGCAGTCGCGGCGCTCTCCCGTCTTGTGCAAGAGGGAGTTTTCACAGAAGATGACACAGTGCTGCTTTGCGTGAGCGGGCGAGGAGATAAGGACATGGATCAGGTGGCGGCCTATCTTGATTTGACCGGTCGTGCGTGAGGGGCCGGGACGAGAGCAACAGGCAGCGAAACGGCCGGCGAAGAAAACGGGGTGTCGAGACGAGAAGGCAGCTGCAAACCAAGACACGAAGAAACCGACGCGAAGGGAAAAAAGTGTGAATATGTTGGCGCCGCAAACCCTCTCCCATGTGCTTGACGAGAACCGTCAACGTGGGAGGCCGTCGCTCGTGGTGTACCTCACAGGGGGCCTTCCTGATCTTACGACCACGGCTCGCCTGGTGGAGACTGTTGCGCTTGCGGGGGCCGATGCCGTGGAACTTGGGATTCCCTTTAGTGATCCCATTATGGATGGTCCTGTTATTCAGGCTGCTTCGCAGCGCGCCTTGACCGGGGGAACGACACCTGAACAGGTATTTGATGTGGTGCGTGAGGTGAGCGGACTGCTTCCCGTTGGGCTTATGACCTATGCCAATATTGTGGGGCACATGGGATGGAACCGTTTTGCCGCGCGTGCCGCAGCGGCAGGTGCAACGGCTGTCATTATTCCCGATTTGCCGTTGGAAGAAGCTGAGAGTTGGCTGCTTGCTGCGCAGGCCAAAGGGATAGAGCCCGTTTTGTTTGTTGCTCCAACTTCCTCGGATGAGCGAATACTCAAGAACGCGGCACGGACGCAGGGCTTTCTCTACGCTGTCGGCACATTGGGTGTGACAGGAGAACGTCATGCACTCGCGGATACTGTGGCTGCGCTTACTGTGCGGGCGAAGGCCCTGACGACAAAGCCGGTTTTGGTCGGGGTGGGCGTGTCGACTCCTGCGCAAGCCGCAGAGGCAGCCGCGACTGCTGATGGGGTTGTAGTGGGGAGCGCTGTGGTGCGCCGAGTGCTCGAAGCAGCAGGTCCTGATGAGGCAGTGGAGACTGTACAGTCTTTTGTGGGGGAGTTGCGGGCAGCGCTCGATGAGGTTGCCCAGCCAATGTCCGGGCCGGCTTTCGACGCGGCGTGCGAGCTGTGCGAGGCGGCCCGTCTCACTCCTTGGTTCCATGAAGACGATTTGTGCTGGATTGCCGAGTGTGAAGCCTGCAGTGTGCCGATTGTGGTGTGGCGCCATCACGGGCTGCCTGCTCCAGCGGATGAGAAGGCAATGTTGGCGCGTCTTGGTCGTGTGGCCGAGGGGCGTTTTGGTGAGGGGAAATGGTTTGTGGATGGCGAACGTCGACAGATTCCCGACCACTGGCACGCGCATGCCCGTTGGAAGTGGGTCTGAGGACAAAGCCGGCCCGAGGAATTCCTGCCGGCGCTGCTTTGCAGCTCACGTGGAAGAATTCTCCACCCTCATTCCCGAATAACGTATCTGTGTTTTTTGCCCGGGTGAGGACACTCTCGGTAAAACCGCTGCTGCCTGGGGCGGGTATTGCGTCCTGCGCAAGCAACCAGGTCATGGCGAGATGGTACAGGCTGTGCAGTTTTTCGCTGGGGGGTTGGGGGCAGCACTTGATGGGCTTACCGACCTGTCTTTTCTTCTTGTGTTTCTGGGTCTTTCCTCTTCTTTGTCTGCTTCATCTGACTCAGGTTTCCTCTGGGAAGCTGCCGATTGTCTGTTGTGGTGTGAGATAGAAAAAGGTTCCGTACTCAGCTTGCGAGCATGAGAAACATGGGAAAGGGAAAGTGTGGCCTCCCCCTGAGGAAGACACTCCCGGAAAAGACACTCCTGGATAGACGCTGAGATGGACGCTGGGATAGACGCTGGGATAGACGCTGAAAGAGGTTGTGTATGAGACTAGTTTCGCAGTTCGCGTCGGTGGGGTCGATGTCGCGTGCCATGACAAGAACAAGCAGTCTGCTCGATCAGACAACGTTCCGCCTTTCATCAGGGAAACGGCTGCAACGGGCAGCCGATGACGCTTCCGGTCTTGTGCTCTCGGAACTCGCGCGTAGTACAGCGAATGGGAGCCGTGTCGGTTTGCGTAATTTGCAGGATGCAACAAGTCTTGCGCAAGTTGCTGAAGGAGCCCTTGGCGAAACAAATGCGCTGTTGCAGCACGCACGCGAACTGTCGATTGCGTCTGGAAATGACGCTCTTGGTCAAGGGGCGCGGGATGCTCTTGCGAGTGAGATGGAGCAGACTTTTGCAGAAATTGACCGTATTTCCGCGGCAACAGGCTTCGGGGGAAAGTCTCTGATCAATGCTGATGAGACGCTGACTTTCCAAGCAGGAGCAGGTGAGAATGATCAGGTACAGCTAGAAATGCGGGCGGCAGACACGGCTTCTCTCGGTCTCAACACATCCGCTCTTGCGACTGCTGTGCGTAATGGGGATGTGGGCGCGCTGGACAGTATGGACAGTGCTTTGTTCGAAGTGCAGGGTATGCGGTCGGACCTTGGTGCGTTTGCCAATGGAGCTGCCCATTCAATGCAGAACCTATCCGTATCCCTGGAGGCGACAGAGCGATCACTGTCCCAGATTGAGGGGGCTGATATGGCCCGAGAAGCGATGCGCTTTAGTCAGCATCAGATCATGACACGTGGGCAGGCCGCGCTGGCCGCGCAGGCGAATGCGGCCGCTTCGCATGTGTTGAGGTTGTTCGGCTGAACCGCCTGTTGGGCTTGGAGGTGGCTGTCTCAGAGTGCAAAGGGCCCGGGGTGCCAAGGGTTCAGGGTGCCCAAGGGGAAAATTTTCGGCATGCAAGTTGTGCAGGAAAATGCTATGCGCCTGTGGCGCGCTGTGTGTTTTCTATGATTTGTTGCACGATCACGGGCCAGTGGAGGCGGGGAACGTCGTGCCCCATGCCCGGAATAGACTTGAAAATGGCTTCTGGGACAGATTCTGCGGTTTGCCGGCCGCCGCTGATGTTCACCAGAGGGTCAGCTTCTCCGTGAATCACGACGGTTGGGGCAGTCACCTTTTTCAGGTCTGGCACGCGCGAGGGCGACGCTATGATTGCCAGCATATGGTTGTGGCGTCCTGTTGGGTAAAAACAACGGTCATACGCTTCCTCGGCTCGCGTGCGTCGTTCTTTTTCATCGAGGCAGTTTTGTGTCCCGATAATCCGGTAGGAGGCGAGGGCTGCTTCGATTGCTTCTTCCCGGTTGCCCGGAGGGGGAGCGGTAAGCGCTGCAAGGGCCTCTTTGGAGGATTGTCCGGTATCAGGGTCTCCTGTTGTTGACCCGATTGAACAGAGGGAGAGCACGGTTTCGGGGTACTCGATTGCCATGAGTTGACTGACCATGCCTCCCATTGAGTGCCCTGCGATATGGGCTTGTCGAATCCCCAGGGCATTGAGCAGCCCCTTGGCGTCCGCGGCCATATCGGAGAGTGTGTAGGGAGGGGGCGCCTTTCTTGCTTTGATGTGTCGCATGGCTTCGCGATCAGAAGGTCCCTCGGGAAATTTCGCAGACAAACCTGTGTCTCTGGCGTCGAAACGGATCACCTGAAGATTGCGGGAGGCAAGCAGCTCGCAAAATTCTTCTTGCCAGCTGATCATTTGCCCTCCCATGCCATGCAGGAGCAGCAAAGTGGGATGGACCGGTTTGCCAAATCGTTCGTAGTGGATATCGATCCTGTTTGCTTTCACAGTATGCACGAAATATCCCCTTGACCTGACGTGTTTGGGCGAACGCTGTTCTATGTGTGAGCGACTAATAGAAGAGATTAAACCGTTTTGGACTTCCACGGTAGTTTTTGTCAATGACCATGACTCCTACCCAATGGAAATCCAGGATGGCGGTCACGGATCGATCTGTGTCGCAAATATGTTGCCAGCAGCGGCGCATTCCTGGTGACCAGCGGATATCGTCATGGTAAATCACCGCATGCTGTCCGGTGTGTTCAAGTACTTGTTCGTGGTAGGTGATGGTCGTGTGTTCGGCATGGTCGCCATCAACAAATGCAAAATCGATTGGTTTGTTGTCTGCCAAGACGCTTGGCAGAGTGTCCTGGTGTCTGCCGGTCACGATCTCGAAGTTGGTGAAGCCGAGATTCTGTAGGTTTTCTTCTGCGATTTCTGCAACATTTTTGCCTCCTTCCATTGTGATGAGACGTCCTTTGCCGTTTAATTGCAGGGCGGCGAGCAAGTAGGCCGCGGAAATCCCGACACAGGTGCCCATCTCGAGCACGGTGTCTGGTTTGAGTTCGCGGGCCAGTTTGAAAAGGAGTAGCGCCCATTTTGGGGGTTTGCTGGCTTTCGCTATCTCAGCGAGAGGACGTGTCCGTTCTTCCCCTTTGTAGAGTTCTTCTTCTGTGAGTTCTGTCCAAGGGTGCAAGGCGCCAAAGTCGGTATATGTGACAGGGGTGTCCGAAGCGAGAAGCCGGGCGCGCACTTCTTCAATCTTGTCGATCGCTTTTTCTTCCTCAGGCTCGATCTGTGTGGCCCGAGTTGCCAGAGCGGCTCTTGCAATCGCGGCAACTGGATCCTCTTGTACCTGGCCAAGACGTTTCCAGTGGGGACGTGCCTGCATTTCGCGGACGATATTCCCGACGCTGTGTTTTGCCTGAGCCAGTCGCACGATCTCTCTTTTCTGGGTGTGGGGCAGGAGGCATTTCTCGGTGGCCTCTTTCGCAGGAGTTTGCTTTTCGACCCTATTGTCTGGTTGCTTCGCGGTTTTTCCGTGCAGGATGGGAGAGGACCTGCAAAGAAAGCCAGTTGTTTTTCGGACTGTCGAAATTATTGGGCAGTATTGCGCAATACTGCCCGGATAGCCGGAGCTCGAATGACCGCCTGCCTGGCGGC
>DEIU01000048.1:18463-29660 GCA_002352645.1 Acidimicrobiia bacterium UBA2766
AACTGTGATGAAAGAACTCGGTCCTGGGATGGAAGCCCCGGATTTCACTGCCCTTGACCAGGAGGGAGCAGCTGTTTCTCTGTCTGATTTTGCCGGGCAAAAGCTTTTGCTTTACTTCTACCCGAAGGCGAACACTCCTGGTTGCACTGTGCAAGCGCAAATATTGCACGGAGCGAAAGATGACTTGCGGGGCCTTGGTACTTTCGTGATAGGGGTGAGTCCGGATACTGTGCGAAGGCAAAAGAACTTTGCGGTGAAGTACGGTCTCGAATTCCCCTTGCTTTCAGACCCCGAGCATGAGATTGCCGAACACTATGGAGTTTGGCGCGAAAAGAAAAACTACGGCAAAACGTATATGGGGATTCTGCGGTCGGCTTTTCTGATCGATGAAGCGGGGATGGTGGAACAAGCGTGGTATAACGTGAAAGCGAAGGATACGCTGCCGTTTGCATTATCTGCATTGCAGGAAGAATGAGACGCTCTCAGCAGGAGCAAATTTTTTGGTATTTGGTTTCTTGCGAGAAAGAGCATTGTCCCTTTAAAGAGTTTTCGCAAGCTTTTTCATGATTTGTCACGAGATTTTTCGATGAGAAGGTTCACGACTAAATCGGGACGCGAAAGAAAAGGCGAATGGTCAGTGTCGAATTCGATGATCCAAGCCGTGTGACGTGCCATGTGACGTTGGGAATCGGGAGAAATAACTTGGTCCTGTGTACAGATAACATAGGTGCTCTCTCGTTCGAGCCAGGCGATTCCTCGTACTGGCTCAAAGAAAGAAGACACTGCCTGCGGAAGGAGCAGGTCCCTTGCCCAGGCCTGATCCTTTTCAGAACAATTGTTGTAGAACAGCGCACAGACTTGGTCGGGGTCGAGCGTGACCGTTCTCCCGTCTTCGCTTAACACCGTTGCCGCCGAGAGGTGTGGAGAACTCTGTGAGAGAGTGCCCGCGATGGAGACGCCAATCTCGGGCAGGACACCGCAGAGATAGACGAGTGAGGCCGCATGGGTGGTGTCGAGGCCGCTAATGACACCCCCTGCATAAGAATGGCCACACACTACGACATTTTTTCCGGTATTTTCCACAGCCTTGTCTATAACTTCTTGCACTGCTGCAGTATCTGCGGCCACGCTGCCGCGATGAAGCGCGACAGTGTAAGTTGGAATGCCGGCTGCCTCGAGGCCCGTGATAACGCGTTCCCAACACCAGGTACCATGCCAAGCGCCGTGGACGAGCACTACCGGATGCGTCATTGGGTGTCCTTTTTCAATGCAGTAGTCGATAGCGGTTGATCAGTGGGCACATTAGTCAGAAAACGTATGGTTATGTCAGTCTGTGCAGAGAGCTGCTGCGTTTGAGATGCGTAAAATGCGTTTTTGCTGGCGAACAAGGTTGCGATCTAAACCGTTTGTGAGGTAGGAGAAACTGAGACCGGAACGGGGATCGGCCCAGGCGATCTGCCCGCCTGCCCCCGGGTGACCAAAAGATTGCGGAGAGTTTTTCGTACCGAATCCCCTGTTCACCATCCATTTTCCTGTTCCGGCAAGCACAAGGCCGAGTGTGCGTTGGGCGGGCATACCGAGAAAAGGGTCGGGCATGTTGTTGCGTATCTGCCCGGTGCTGTTGGTGAGAACATCGGGTGCCCAGATTTCGTGTGGATTATGGAGAAGAGCTTGATAGTACAAGGCCAGGTCGGCCGCGGTCCCGACACCTCCGTCCCCAGGTGCGCCCACTGTGCGTCGCTCCGGGTCGTTCATGGTGAGCAAGACTGCTTCGGTGGCAGTGCCTACGGGGATGTCTTCTCTCCCGAAATAGGCCATGAGCTCTGCTGCTTCGGCGGCATGCCCGAGGGCTGTGACCGGTAAAATACCGGCTTGTTCTTGCACTGGAACGCCAAGCGTAAAATAGGGGAGGTCCAGAGGACGAAGAATGTGTTCTTCCAGAAATTGTGGAAACGGTGAGCCAGAAATTTTTTCGATGAGTGCGGCGATGACCCAGTAGGCCGAGGCCGCATGATATTCCCAGGTTGATCCTGGTGCCCATGACAATTGCCAGGATTGGAAGCGTTTGTGTCGGAGTAGAGGGTCATTCCAATCTGACGGGGGCATGGTCTCTAAGGGAAATCCCCCAGTATGTGTCATGACCTGTTCGATAGTGACGTGATTTTTCCCATTGTCGCGAAAACTGGGGAGAAAATCTGCGACAGGGGCGGAGACATCAAGCTGTTTTGTAGTGATCAGCGTCATGACTGCCCCGAACACAATGCCCTTTGTCGTAGAGAAAACAGCGTATCTGTTGTGGTTGTCGGCATTTCCGAATGTTTCGAACGCAAGAAGTTTGTTTTCTCGTCCCAGGGCAAACTGGCAGGAAGGCAAGATCCCCGCCTCAACATCATGGCGTACCGCGGCGCGGATTGCCTCGAGGGCTTGATGGGAGACGCCCATTTCCGTGGGATCGGCTAATGCCACAGCGCCTTTTGTCATTTTCGCGGGGCCGCCTTCCCAAAGAGAGTCTGTTTGCCGGCTCTGCTGAAATCAAAGAAAGTCATGGGTAAAAGCAGATTTTACTGTTTTCTGGCCGGTGAGTGTCGAGAGGCTTGTTTTTCTTCTCTTTCAGGAAAAGGCAGACTTTCTTTTTCAGGCGGGTTTTTTCTTTGTTCAAGCCTTTATTGTGTTGTTTTTCAGGGAGATCTTCAGAGAAAGAAGGTGCGGGTAAATCGGAGAATGGGCTTGAAATATGGTGGAAAAGCCAGAAAATTTGAAGGTTTTATCTTGTTTTTTGTCCTGTTCACCATGTGGTTTTCTCCTGTTTTCGACAGTTATCCACAGTAATTGGAAATCAAAGGAATCATGAGAAGAGCCAAGCGGGTTTCCTCGGCGACCTTACTGTGTATGACAGGAGAGAATGATTATGCAGTCAATTCTTCGACCTCTGAACCGACTGGCACCCTGGGCCCCTACTTTGCTCAGAGTGGTTCTCGGAGTGATCATGGCCTATCACGGGTTCAAGAAATTCGACAATGGCATTGAGGGTTTTGAAGCAATGCTGAAGGGCTTGGATGTGCCTCTTCCCGAGCTTGCAGCTCCTCTTACCGCAGGCGTGGAGCTGGTCGGTGGCATTCTCCTTATCGTTGGCCTTGCGACACGCATCAGCGCTGCTGCCATTTTCCTTGTGCTTGTGGGTGCGGTGTGGCTTGTGACATTTGACTTGGGTCTGATCTCCGAGATTGGTGAGATGCCCGGTATGGAACGGGACTTCTCCATCATGGTTGGCTTGGCTGCTGTGTTCTTGCTTGGTCCGGGACGTCTGTCTGTGGACGAGATGCTTGGTTTGGAAGAGGACTCCCCGATTGAGGCTCCTGTTGCCTGATTTTTTCTGACCGTTTTTCCCTGTTTTCCCCATGCTTTCCTGGGGCTGTAGTGCCGGTTTTTCTGGAGGAGTTTTCTCACTGGATGCAAGGTTCGGAGAGAAAGTTTTCCATTTTTCCCGCCTACAGCAAGAAGCTGCCAGAAAGAAAAATTTCTTTCTGGCAGCTTCTTGGGCTGCTTTTCCCCTTATTCTGCCTGGATCTTTTTGACTGCGTCGGCGAAGAGCTGAATGTTTTTGGGGGAGTCTGCTGCCTCTTTGGCCTTCTCCTGGGAGAGCTTGGTAATCATGGCGAGCTTTATTCTCCCCTGTAGCCCTGCCGATTCTTGTGCTTGTTGATAGAACTCCAAAAGTTTTGCCCCCATAATCACTGCTCGTCGTTGCGTTCGGCAGCCGCAACTTCTTGGAGCGCAGGACCTTGTGCCATTACTGCTTCTGCCTGCTGGTAGAGGACTTCGAATGCAGCGACGACGCCGTTCATGGATTCGCCCAACTGGCTGATTTCGTCCTTTCCGCTCAGGTTGATATTGAGGCCATCAATCTCTCCCTCCGAGATGCGGTTGGAAATGGCGGTAAGTTGTTGGACGCGTGTCGCGATGTTTTGGGCGAGAATGGTTGCGATGCCTCCGATAGCCAGGATGAGTGTTCCCAGGATCACCATAGAGGTGTTGCGGGCATTTTCGGTATTGGAGATTTTGTTGGCGATTGACTGCTGAATGCTGCTCTCCTGGTTTTGGAAGAAGACATCTGTGGCTTGGAGAAACTCGTCTCGTGTCGGTTTATATTCATTTATGAGGACCTGCTCGGACTCTGCGATTTGACCAGTGAGGAGTAGCCCGATGAGTTTCGTGCTGGCAGCCAGAACTTTGTCTTCAGTCGCTTTCACATGCTCCAGGTGACCGAGGGCGCTTCCCGAGCTGTTTGCGAGGCCGAAACTGATGGCTTTGCGCAATGCCTGGTTCGATGATTCATATATTGCACTGAGATCGCCGCGTTGATCTACCGCTTCTGAGACTGATTCCGACATGACAGTGGACTCAAATTCCTGTCCGTCTACAATAACGGTCTCGCTACTCTCGTTCCCTTCTGTGGTTCCTGTTTCGCTATTCAACTTGGAATGGAATGTGATGGCTTGCAGTCCTTCGGCAAGTACGGAATTTCGTATCTGATCGTAATACCGTACGGACCAGGCTGCATTGGCGAGTGCAAGCTCTTGATCCCGCATCCCCTCAAGGTCATTCACAGTGCCATTTGTGTACGACCTCAGGTACATAAGGAATCCCAATAACAGGACCGTGATCACAGCAACTCCCGCGATCATTTTTGTTTTGATGTTCATACTGCTCCTCTACAACAGGGCTCTTTCTCCTGAGATATGGCTTCCTTGCCGGGCGTTGCTGCCGGGCTGCAGGAGAAAATATGGGTGAAGAGATCACTGTGCTTCCGATGTTCTTTGTGCTTTCGATGCTGCTGCCTCCCCATCTGGGACAAGGAACATCTGTCTCGCTGCCAATCGGAATGTGGAGCGACCTCATTACCGAAATGGACGATCACGGCACTGCCCTGAAGAAGCACCTCGCCTCTGCTGTGGATCTTGTGTTGTGTCGACAGCTGTTGTGAGCTGTTGTGAACTGTTGTGAACTGTTGCCAGAGAGAAAAGTCTCTGGTTGTGGTCTCTGCCGGGAGAGGGCCCGAGAAGAGCGATGTCTTTCGGATATCGGGGTGCAGGGGAGGGGGTGTGGAAGGGGCGAGCTTTCTTTGGCAAGGGTTTTGGGAAGAAAGAGGTGGGAGAAGGGATTTTCGGCCCTCTGCTTTTGCTCCGTTGAAACGTAGTGTGGGGGGAGGTAACACTGATGTTTTCCAGGTTGTGGTGAAGAAGGTGAAAGAAGATATGTTGTTTATGGATCGTGCGGACGCCGGTCGACAGTTGGCGGCAGTACTTCTCGAGTATGCAGGGGAAAACCCTGTGGTGTTGGGCCTTCCCCGAGGGGGGGTACCAGTGGCTGCCGAAGTGGCTCGTTCTTTGTCTGCCCCGTTGGATGTGATTGTGGTGCGCAAAATCGGTGCGCCTGCCCAGCCGGAACTTGGGCTGGGTGCTGTGGCAGAGGGTGGAGTGGAAGTCTGGAATAGGAGCTTGCTGGAACAGTTGCAGCTCGCGCCTTCTGACGTGCTTCCCACGCTGGAGAGAGAGAAAGATGTTGTTGTGCGGCGTGTCGCAGAGTACCGGGAGGGGCGTGCCATTGTTGACTTGTCGGGACGGTGTGTTCTGGTGATTGATGATGGACTTGCGACGGGAGGTACCGCCTCTGCTGCTGCTGTTGTGGTTCAGGCCTTGGGAGCCGCGCACGTTGTGCTTGCGATTCCTGTCGCGCCTCGCGAGACGGTGCAGAACCTTGCTGCCCCGAACGGCCCGTATGACGAAGTGGTGTGTTTGCATACTCCGACGGATTTTCGTGCCATTGGCTATTGGTACGGGGATTTTAAGCAAGTGGATAGTAGTACAGTGCGGTTTTTGCTGGCGCAGTCGCGAGAAGAAGTTTTTTCTTCAGCAAGCGAGAGAACATCCGGAGAGGCGCGGGTCACGGGAGAGGAAAAAAGTGGTCAGGATGTTTCGTACGAGTATGCACCAGAAGATAGGGGAGGAGAAGCAAGCAGAGAAGCGGACCTGATCGCAGCGCGCACGGAGAGAGGAGGGTCGGGGGAAGCATCAATGCATGCCGAACCGCGTTTTCTCCGGATTCCCCTTCCCCAAGCAGGTGCAGGTGCAGGTGAGATGAGCTTGTACGGAGACTTGTTTCTCCCTCCTGTTTCAGCTGGAGTGGTGCTTTTTGCGCATGGTAGCGGGAGTAGCCGTCATAGTCCGCGCAACAGGGCAGTGGCGCGTGTTCTATGCGACGAAGGTATCACGTCCCTGCTCTTTGATCTCCTCACTCCCGCAGAAGAAGATCGTCACGACCTGGTCTTCGACATTCCTTTTTTGGCACAACGTCTGGCAGATGCAACAGATTGGGTGCGTACCCAGCCTGGTCTGGAAGCCTTGCCGATTGGGTATTTTGGGGCGAGTACAGGCGCGGGAGCTGCGCTCACTGCAGCGGCAGGGCGCTGCGACATTTCGGCGGTGGTTTCGCGCGGCGGGCGGCCTGACCTGTCTATCGGTTTGTCTGCAGTACGGGCTCCTACCCTGCTTATTGTGGGAGAGTTCGACCACTCGGTTTTGCGATTGAATCAGGTGGCGCGGCGGCAACTGACCGGCTGCGTGACTGATTTGGCGGTGATTCCCCGCGCGACGCACTTATTCCAGGAAACAGGAGCATTAGAGGAAGTTGCGGCTTTGGCATCGGTCTGGTTCCGCCGTTTTTTTGCTGCGGAAACGACAGCGCGAGACGTGCGCCCTGGGCAGTCTCCATCTGTGTGATGGCTTCGGTTTCCGGATTTTCGCGTGCTTGTTGCGGGTGGCTTCCGTTTTATTGGCGACACTGGACCCGCAAAAATCCGCGAGAGACAAGGCGAGGTGATAGCAGACAAGCAGACATCGAGGACGGGTGCATTCTCGGGTTCGGACAGTAGGATAAAAACCTGCCTCGGGGGAGCCAGGCGAGAGTGTGCGGAGTGCTTGATTGGGAAAGCCTTTCGAGTAAAGCCGCTGCGCAGTCGAAATGACAGAGCAGGGAGAAGCGATTTTTCCTGCAGGCATGGCCCGCCGGCGCGTTTCCGGCTGTGTGGCTTGGCTGGGGCGAGAAATCAGCAACGTGCAGAAATACGTTGCTGCGGACTGCGAAAAGACATGGAGGATTTCATACATGAAAGTTGGGTTGTTCGCTCCGCTTGCCAGCCCTGTCGCGACTGGTGAATTTGTGCGTTGCCTTGGTGCTGGGGCTGAGGAACGTGGTTTCCATTCGATTTGGGCAGGGGAACACGTTGTCCTTTTTGACGACCCGGAGTCTGCGTATCCTTATGCAGAAAATGGGCGGCTTCCTGTTCCTGCAGGGTCAGGGATGTTGGAGCCTTTTACTGCGCTTTCTTTTCTTGCTGCCGCGACTTCTCGTATTCGTCTTGGGACGGGTGTTTGTCTCGTCCCGCAACGTAATCCGGTGTATACAGCGAAGCAAGTCGCTGACTTGGATTGGCTGTCTGATGGTCGGATGGATTTCGGCATTGGTGTGGGATGGCAAGCCGAAGAGTTTGCGGCGCTTGGGGTTCCCTTTGAGAAGCGTGGCGCGCGTTGCCGTTCTTATCTGGAAGTGATGCAACGGTTGTGGGAGGACCCTGTCTCCCGGCATGAAGACGAGTTTTACTCCTTGCCCCCCTGCCGGCAGTATCCCAAGCCACAGCAATCGCCTTTTCCCCCCCTGTATTTTGGTGGGCACACTGATCCGGCCTTGCGTCGCGTTGCTGACCTTGGTCAAGGTTGGTTCCCGTTCAACTTTCTTCCCGATGATCTTGCAGCGGGCATGTCGCGTCTTGACCCCCTTCTTCAAGAAAGGGGACGGTCCCGCGATGATCTCCAGGTCAGTGTGTGCCCTTACCTCAAACCGGTGCAGCCAGATGATCTGGGTCGTTACGAAGAAGCTGGGGCTGACCAGCTAGTTTTACTGCTTCCTGCTTTTAATATGGCGAGCCTTGAGGCAGTGCTTGACGATCTCTCTCATCGGTTTGTCACGCCTGCTGCAGCCCTTTCGTGACTCCGTACAAACACCCTGGGTGTTAGTACGGTTTTTTCGACATCCTGATACGGTTTTTTCGCCTTCTTGTGAGGCGCGTTCGTGCCTCGGCGAGGTTGCCGTCTACAGTCTGGCCGGAGGGTGCGGGCACCGTCCTGCCTGCCGTCCTATCGTCGGCCGGCCTGTCGGCCGGTCTGTCGGCCGGCCTCTCGACCGTGGGCTTGTTGTGGTGTGCGCGGCGGTGATTGTCGCAAAGGACGGCACACCCCTGTGCGCTTCGAGAAGACTGTGCGAGAAGCGGGTTCAGAACAGAGGTTGGCATTGTGAGCATCAAAGGCAAGGCGTTCATTGCGGGGGCGTATGAGCACCCTGACCGAGAGATTCCTGGTAAGTCGCCGGCGCAAGTGCATGCGGAGGTAGCACTGGGCGCTCTGGCTGACGCGGGACTTTCTTTATCTGACGTGGACGCTTATTTTTGTGCAGGCGACGCTCCTGGTTTCGGCACCATTTCGATGGCCGAATACTTGGGTTTGGGTCTCTCCTATATGGACAGCACGGAAACCGGCGGCTCCTCTTATGTTGTGCATGTCGGGCATGCTGCTGCTGCGATTGCTGCAGGAAAGTGCCAGGTAGCGCTGATCACCTTGGCGGGTCTCCCCCGATCGGGCGATTTTGGTCGTCCGCCTTTTGGGGGTGCGCCAGAGGGGGCTTTTGAGAACGTCTTCGGACCAACTGTCCTTGGTATGTATGCCCTGGCCGCCCAGCGTCACATGTATGAGTTCGGCACAACGAGTGAGCAGCTTGCTGCCATCAAGGTGGCTGCGTCCCATCATGCACAGCATAACTCACGCGCCTTTTTGCAAGATGTGATTACTATCGAGGATGTGTTGCAGTCGCCTTTGGTGAGCGATCCTTTGCACCGTCTGGACTGTTGTGTGATCACCGATGGGGGCGGCGCCTTGCTGGTGGTGAGCCCAGAAGTGGCGAGAGACCTTGACCGACAGTGTGTGAAAGTTCTCGGAGAGGGCGAGGCGCCAAAGCATACGAATAATGGTCGCATTGATCTCACCCATACCGGGGCGCTTTGGTCTGGGCCACGTGCCTTTCGTGAGGCGGGATTGACCCCTGCGGATATTGACTATGCCTCTATCTACGATTCTTTCACGATCACTGTGCTCGAAACGATCGAGGACCTTGGTTTTTGCGAGAAAGGCAAGGGCGGGAGTTTTGTCATGGACGGCGCTCTCCATGCACCTCACGGCAAGTTGCCTTTTAACACGGATGGTGGTGGGTTGTGTAATAACCATCCGGCGAACCGGGGGGGTATGACCAAAGTGATTGAAGCTGTTCGCCAGCTCAGAGGCGAAGCACATCCGAAAGTGCAAGTCCCGGACTGTTCCCTTGCGCTTGCACACGGGACGGGTGGATCATTGGGCACCCGTATGGGAAGCGCGACCTTGATTCTTGGGAGAGAAGACGCATGAGCGAGAACTCACTGCCTACCCCCACGCCAAAAGTGAATCCGGAGACAAAGCCCTTCTGGGATGCAACTGCAGAGGGAAAACTTCTTCTGAAGCGTTGTAATCAGTGTCAGACGGTCATTTGGTATCCGCGTTTCCTCTGTCCCGCCTGCGCGAGTACCGATACATTATGGTTTGAAGCATCGGGCGAGGGAGTAGTGTACAGCTATACAGTGACCCGGCGCGGTCAAGGTCATTACTGGCAAGCGGCTCCGTACGTTCTTGCGTATGTGGAACTTGCCGAAGGTCCGCGCGTGCTCACCAACATTGTGGATTGTGTGCCCGAGAGTGTGGCGATTGGGCAGAAAGTGGAAGCGGTGTTCCACGACACAGGAGAAGGAAGCGCTCTTGTGAGATTTCGCCCTGCCTGATTCTTTCTCATCCCGTGTTGTCCTGTGCAAGGACGAAGCCCTGCTAGTGACAGATTTTTGGGTAATTTCTAACTAGCAGGGCTTTTCGCCGGGATTTTTAGGGGGAAAAGTAGAATGCTGTCTGGGTGAGTTAAGGATAGTGGCGGCAACGCAGACTTGCCGCAGAAGGCACGAAGGAGTGGGGGAGCATGTGGCCACGCCAATCGCGGTGCCGCCGCCGTCTTATTGCCGGAGTTCGTGAGAACTGGGTGGACCCCTGCCTCTTGGGGTCTCTTTGGGAAACCGGACGGCTTGACGTGAAAATTCAGTACCGTCCGGACCTGCTTGCTTCCTCGATTTCGCAGCTTGCCCTCATGCCTGCCTCGGAAGGCGAAGAGCCATTTTTTGCTGGGAGATCCAGACAAGAACCTTCTTCGATGCCCTTGTCTTTTGAAACGGTTTGCTTTTCTGAAGGAAATATGACCGTTTTACTGGCCGACGCGCAGGGGCAGCTTGTCTTGCTTGGCGCGTCTGGGGCAGGCAAAACATCTTTGTCCCATGCAATTGCCCTTGAATTGCTTGACCGGGCAGAACTGAATCCTGTTGGGATAGTTCCCGTTGTGTTCTCTTTGCCGGGATGGATGTGGGAGGGGGGATCTCTCTCCGGCTGGATGGTTTGGGAGCTGCGCGTCCGCTATCAGATTCCTTTTTACATGGGGCGCAAGTGGGTTGAGAGCAATAGTATACTCCCAATTTTTGAGGGATTTGAGCGGATTCCTCCAGCATGGCGGTCTGCGTGTGCAAAAGAGGTGAACGATGGTTTTTGCAAAACGGAACGACCTTTTATTCTGACCTGTGAGACGTCTACTTACCAAGAGCTGCTCGCAATTGGGGCGGGAGTGGAAACGCTGACGCCTCCTGCGGTCATTGTTCCTCTCGACCGGACCGATTTGAGGGATGCACTTGAGAGGATCCCGGCCTTCAGCGTTCTTTCTGATGTTTTGTCAGAAAGAAATGGTGAGACAGAAAACGTGCTCTGGGAAGTATTGCGCACCCCTCTCATGGCACACATCGCTCTCACGGTTTTTCAGAAAAATCGTTTGCTGTCTTTTGCCGGCATGTCGGTGACCGAGGCCTCCCAAACATTGTGGGAGGCCTTTGTGGCGTGTAAGCCGAGCACAACAGCCGGAGCATACAGTACTGTTTCTCTTCCACGCACCTCTGTTGCGTCCCAGGAAAACTCTGAAAATGCTTCCCGGGAAAACTCTGAAAAAGTGCTGGTCGCGGGGGTGGCAAGAGAGG
>DEIU01000080.1:0-2782 GCA_002352645.1 Acidimicrobiia bacterium UBA2766
TACCGGTGTGGCCTGGGGTTTTGTGGGGTGGAGCCGAGCAGAATCGAACTGCCGACCTCTTGCATGCCATGCAAGCGCTCTACCAACTGAGCTACGGCCCCGAGTTTCGAGAGGAGCAGGCATTTCTGCTTGCTCGGGTATTTATCCTAGTGGATAAGACAGGGAAGGATTCTACTTGTTTTCGGGGGACAGAAAGAATCGGGGTTTTTTGGAAGGGGGTATGGAGGTCAGAAGCAATTCGCCTCTCGAGACGAGAAGTTCTGCAGCCCTGTCCCCAACCCCGTCCGTAACACCGCAGGGACTGTTCTCAAGGCCCAGCATGTTGTGACCAATATTGGCCCCAACCTTTGAACTTCGCTCCCTCAAAATTGGCCCAACCTTTGAATATCGCCCCACCAAAACCAGCCTCGCCCGTGAATGTAACGTTTTCAAAGTTGGCGTTGTAGAAGACAGGTTTGCCATCAGGAGTGTGAACGGCGATATCGAGAAGGTCGGCGAGTTGATCTTCAGTGATTTGGGTGATGCCGTAGACACGAAGATCGCAAGAATTACCGTCAGCAACAGCCGAAAGAAAAGCAGTAAAGAATTCTGGGACATGTCTGGAGGTGTCGCGGAAGCCATAAGGAAAATCCTGCCAAATCGGAACAACATTCTTGCTTATCCGCACTCCTTCGGCCTCTATTGAGCGGCTTTGAGGTTTTCGGGTGGTAAGAGAGATATTCGGTGTGCGTCTCCTGTGTGCCGCTGATCTTGCAGTGTTACTCAGGAGCGGATGCCTGTGTGGGAACGAAAGATATTGCGGACATACATGGCTCTCGTCCCCCAACATCACGCTACAAAAACACTTCGCCCCACTCTTTTTCGTGACAAAGAGTGTTGGCGTCCCCGTTTCGCCACGCAAAGAGAGCAACAACTCCCACAACAAAACAAGGTACAAGCCTAGTTGGGTCTTTTCGCAGCATGGGGCTGGAAACCAAACTTGAGTGGGTTCATTGAGTTGGCAGAGGAGGGCAGTGGTGGCGTGGTGTTTGGAGGGAGGCGAGCGGTGTTCTTCAGGGTCGGCATATTTGGATTTGCGGGGTTTGTGGATGAGAGGGGCGGGGCCGTGTGTGGCGAGGATGTCGAGGAGGTCTTGCCGGTCAGTGGGGCCGAAAGGGCTGACGAGGCGGGCGGTGGTGTCGGCGAGGAGAGGGACTGTTTTCGCGTTGTGCCGGCATTTTGACTGTCAAAGGGGTGGGCTTACTTTCCTAAATGCCGGCAAGCGTTTTCAGGGTCGCAAAGGCCCTATCTCTTGGGGGACGTTCTTCAGGTTCCAAGAACGATATTGAGCGCCTATTCTATTTTTTCAAAAGATATGGTGCTTTCTTTTTATAAAAACTTTGCTGTTTTTTTATACGTGCGAAAGAGAATTCACACAGCACTCTATCAAAATCCTCTATCCCTAAAATATAGGGTAGTTTACAAACTTCCTTGAGTTCACTTGAGTCTCACTGGAAAAGTAGAAACACCAGAATTGCAGGCCCAACAGATAGCATTATAGAAAAGATGACGAGAACCCAAAGCACAAAAAGAAAAGGAAGGATCCCTCCTTTTTGGCAGATACGTTCAGCTATCCTAGCCAACTCTCGCAGCGAACCAGGACCACATCCACTTCCCCTATCTCGTGGAAGGTCATCCATGATCTTTCTCCTATTACAGCATCCGTTCTACTCTGGGTCTCGTCCGCAGAAACGTCTCTAAGTAAAATGCCACTAGGGGAGAACGGATGCTTTGTCCCAATTATTTTCACTTAAGATGCCGAATTATCGCATTCTGACCAGAAGCAAAAATGCCAAAAACCAAAAGAACACTGAAATTTGCATCGTGTTCCCTCACAGTTTCTTTCAGCATTTATCACTTTTCACCAGGTTTTTTGCACAGTGACTCGACACGGCTTGCCTACAAGTCCTCTCGTTGCCCCAACTCCAGGAACTCAGCACCTTTTAGAAAACACTCGCGTTTCATCCATGTTGACACATGCAATCTTGGTTACCGGATTCCCCATTCGATTTCTCATCACCTCACATGCAAAAAATATACTTTACCATCGCCCCAAATACCCGAAGCATACAGAAGCTAGTTTCGCACGTTCTTCTCACATTTTTCATATCCATCGCGCATATTCGTGGGAGATATTTCCCGGAATCACTCCAAACTCTTCAGAACAGCGGATGGGGCTGAAGTCCTTAAAACAACATATAAAAAAATATAATTGCGGAAATATTTTGTGTAAAAAAGAATGAAGTAGATACCATTCTCAAATGTTGAAAACGAATTTATATCGATCTTTTCTCCAATATTTTTGAAGGAATTATTCCTTCGTTTGACCGATTATTTTCATGTTTATTGGCTCTTCCCGAGTTTTTTGCTCTTATTTTTTTATTGACTTAAAAAGCTTATTTTTATATATTTATTTTTTTATTTATATCATAGAATTTTCCGTTGAAAGATCGGGTCAGAAGCTCGGAAACTTTTCATAGCATGGCAGAAAGCTGTTTACCTACATGCATACATGTCAGAACAGGGGAAAGAAGCTCTGGCGAAAAGAGTCAAAGAACAGTCGCCAAAAGTGCTTCCTGACTGCGCGGAGCGTTAGTTCCATAGTTTTTAGTGCTGTTTGACCGCGCAGAGCGTGAGATCTACGATTTTCTGCACGAGAGAGCAGGATCCCGGTTTTTTCTGCGTTGTTTCTTGCCATGAGATCTGTACTGAAGAGCTGGAGAATACTGACCGAAATTGCATC
>DEIU01000080.1:2836-26968 GCA_002352645.1 Acidimicrobiia bacterium UBA2766
ACAAACAAACAAACAACACGCACAGAGACAACCGAACGTGCGACGCATGCCAAGAAGCAGGAGGTCACTCCGCGCGCCGCCGCGCACGTTCTGCACATAGAGGAGAGAGGTCATGTGATTCCACATGACCTGATGCGATCACATGTTGTCGCGGATGGCAGCAAAGGGGTCGTTGCTTTGTGTGCGAGGAAGGGTTTTTGCCTGCTCGGCAAGAGACGCGACTTCCCAGCGCGCGCCTTTATTGGAGAGAAGAGCCTCGGGGTCCATTTCCCAGGGCTTGATCCGCTGCACTTGGTCGCCGAAGACCATCCAGACTTCTCCAGTGAGCGCGCAATCTGCAGTCGCGAGATACGCGACCCAAGGAGAAATATTGGCAGGATCCCAAGGATCAAATTGCTCTTCCGGCAATTCTGTCGCCAAGGTTTCCCCAATGCCAGGAGTCTGGAGAGTGAGGCGAGTACGCGCACGGGGGGTAATAGCATTCGCTCGTACCCCATAGCGGGAGAGTTCTCGACTTGCCACGATCATCATCGTGGCAATCCCTGACTTTGCTGCCGAATAGTTGGTCTGGCCAGGGTTCCCAAAAAGCGCTTCGGAACTTGTGCCAATGATCGAGGCGTTAGGCTGTCGACCGGCCTTTGTCTCTGCTCGCCAATAGGCTGCCGCATGGCGAGTCGGACAAAAATGGCCACGCAAGTGAACTCTGATAACGGCGTCAAATTCCTCGTCAGTCATGTTTACCAGCATACGGTCGCGCAGAATACCGGCATTGTTTACGAGTACATCGAGCCCAGAGAACTCTTCAACTGCCTGGTTGATGAGGCGCTGGGCTCCCTTCCAGTCGGCCACATCGTCGCCGTTCACCACGGCTTCGCCGCCGGCTTCTTTGATAAGTGCCACAGTTTCCTGGGCAGGGGTGAGATCGGTTCCTTGCCCACCAATGTCACCACCCAGGTCGTTCACTACGACTTTTGCCCCTTCCGCAGCAAAAAGCAGGGCATGCTCACGCCCAATCCCTCGTCCCGCTCCCGTAATAATGGCAACACGCCCATCCAGAGTGCCCATTGGTCCCCCTTCTTTCTTTTCACTTTGTTGCGGATTTCCGTATTTTTTCGGAGTTTTCCGCTTGCAAAAAGCATTCCCCACCGCCCAGGCAGCACCGCACACAGCTCAGGCAAAACCGATCGGGTTTTTTCCCTCGATTGCTAAGGTACGACATCAAGTACGATAGTTTTTCACCATCTTCTTTTCAAGCTTTACTTCCCGCCTTTTCCGAGAGTTTCACGCCTCAATGCAGCGGCGGAAGGCAGAAGAAAGGCAGGAGGAAGCCTGCAATATTTTCGTCCCACCTGGCCCCAACCGGTCCCATCCCGCCATCCAACCAGAAAAAAGCAGCAGAGGGAAGATTTTGGGAAGGAAAAACCTCAGGGCCAGGCTCTCCTGCGCACATTGTCCTGCAAAAAAATCGATACACACACCTGAAACAGACCAATCTCTCCAGACACAAGACCTCGACAACAAAGATGACGCATTCTCCCCGCCTGTCTGGATCTCTCCCTGCAAAAGAGCATGAAAAAACAGCGACAATTCCCGAAAAATCTCCGCAAGCCAACGTTTCCGTCACGAAAGCCAAAAGAGACCCTTGTCTTCACACTCCTTGCACTCGCCCGCATATCCTTCTTTTCATATCGAATTGCCATCTAATGTTTTCCGCATGAATGCCTCTTCCAAACACGGGACAGAAAAAGTCTTTTTTCTGTCCCGATTCGCAGCCGGCCCTCTTCTGCAGGCTCGATCTCAGATCCGACACAAAACCGATGCGACCTCATGGCACGATGAGTAGTGCAGCAGGCCCTTTGAGAAAGGCATCCTCCCCCACAGAACTCTCGCACGGGTCCCACCAGCCAAACTTGCTCCACAGCTTGAGCCCTTTTCGCACCTTACGCTTGCACAATGCCGCGTCGGATCTTCTTGCGGGCGCCAACATAACGGGGGGAATGGCCGCCACAATTCGCCTTGGAGACGGCGCGATCTGGGCGGATAGCTTCGGCTGGGCAGACCGGACAAAGAAAATACTGATGCGTCCCACGGAGCAGTTTCGCGCGGGGAGTCTCACGAAGACCTTCACCGCCACAATTGTCCTGCAACTCGTCGATGAAGGAAAAATCTCTCTTGACGAGCCGGTCGCGCCCTCTCTTGGCCTCGCCTTCCACAAAAAAATTACAGCCCGCCACCTGCTCTCTCATACAAGCGGTCTCTGTGACTATGCCTCCCTCACTGCCTTCTCGCTCTGCCTCGCCTTCTCTCCTGAACAGACATGGACGCCCCATCATGTGATTCGTCTCGTGATGAAAAACGATCTCTACTTCCCCCCAGGAGCAAGATACGAGTATTCCAACACGAACTACATTGTGCTCGGACTGCTTATCGAGGCCATCACAGGCCATTCTTACGTGCACGAGCTCACCCAACGCATTCTCTCCCCGCTGGGACTGCACAATACAGTGCTTGCCAGTGCTGCACAGCAGCCTTCCCTGCGATCAGTACCCCACTATCATCCCGACCAGCCTTGGTCTATACATCGACATATAAATACACCGACAGCAGAAATCTCGGCAGCAGGAGCCGCGGGAGCGCTTGTCTCCACCACTTCAGACATTGGCCTGTTTCTCGCAGAACTCATTCAGGGAAACCTGATCTCACCGCGTGCAAAACAAGAAATGTTGCAAGATACCCCGGTCACTGATGGGTACGGCCTCGGAATCGGGATCGCGAAGCACGCCCAGGGCCTTTTCTTTGGTCATAGTGGGGGCATCTCGACTTACCTCTCGTGGGCGCTTCATCATCCCGCGTCAGGAGTCACGGTAACGGTTTTCGCAAACGACGCGATCACTCCTCTTGACGGTCAGGCACAGGTCGCGTTTCGTCTCTTTGACGAGACATTCACCCGTCTCGATCGCTTTTTTTGATATTGGCGGCGACCACAATTCGGGCGCGGTGTTTCATCGTTGGGGCGGGCATAACGGGTAGCAAGATTCTCCCCGTGATATTTCCGGGATCTCAACCGGCATCGAGTCGAAAAACGAACGGCATTGCTCCTTCCAATCAAACCGCGAAAAACAACGGCGTTTCGCTTCCGCCTCTTGCTTGCAAGTTCTCGTTCCCTGGGATATCCGGTGCAGTGCCCCGTGGTAAATCGGGAGAAAGCGCCCACAGGTCGGCGGCAGGTATGACACCGTGCGTCTTTCACGGGAGTCCTGAGACGAAAAGTCCCTTTGTAAAAGAAACCTGTAAGGCTCCAGACGGTCTTTGCATACTTCAGATACTTCTTACTCAGGGCACGTATCCTGCTTGTGCGGGGCCTTTCCGGTCGGCTTTTTTTTTGCTCAGCCTGTTCCACAGGCGCTTTTTCCCTTTTCCGGCCATCTTGCAAGAACACACCTCTGGGGACATCGACGCGAAAGCCGGCCTCTCCCGCAGATAGTTCTGGGCTGGTCTGTTGCAAAAAAGAAGCTGGAACGGTCTCTGGTAATGCTGCAGTATCAATGTCTTCTCTCGTGGGACTGTCTTTTCCCGCGCAAAAAGAGGTTGCCCGTTTTGATGCTTTCCCAGAGTAACGCAGAAAAAAACCTGACAGTTCGCCAAGAGAAGACAACGAACAGAACACAGGACGCGAAGAAAGAGAAAGAGCAGCAAGCTGCTGGTGCAAAAAAGCAGCACTCGGACGCCGGTTCGGCAGCGCCTCGAGACAGGCGACAATAAGCACCCGAAAGGACAATGGAAGGGCTGTGGAAATCTCGACCTGCTTCCCACCTGGGATGGGAGAGGGGAGTTTTCCGGTTAATGCTTCATGCATGGTGAGACCCAAAGCCCAGATATCAGAAGCCGTGCTAGGTGTAAAATTACCGACCTTGCCGTCTGTACTTGCTTCTGGCGGGAGATAGGCCTTGGTATATCCGAGGGAACGAGGCATCGACCGGGGAAAAAGTGACACGCTAATACCAAAATCGGCGAGCTTCCATATTCCCTTCTTTGCAGAGCCAACCCTGAGGATGTTCTCGGGCTTAATATCGCAGTGTGCCTGAGAAACACGTGAACCCGGCAGACCGGGATGGGCATGCAGCACACGCAAACCATCTGTCACGCTTGCAAAAATCTTTTGCACCACACGCGCGGACAAGGGGCCGTGCATACGCAAGTAGGAACGAAGGTCCGTATCAGCGAGCTCCATCACAAGAAATGCATCGTAATAGGAATGCACTTTCTCCTCGGACCGGTCTCCCTCGCTCCATTTCTTATTGCGGCAACCGGAATTCCGGAAACCGGACAAAAACGCATCGCGCACAACGAGCAGGGAAGGATCCGCTATCTCTGCCATCCTGCACTCGTTCACAAGGTTGCGCAACACACGGTCCGTTTCCCCTGCACGAAAAAGACCCTTTAATGCGACAAGGGGGCCGTCTTCCCCATAGGGAGCCGCTTTATACACATGCGAGGAGCCTCCTCTCCCGATCGGACAAAGGATCTCCCACATTCCGACACGAGTCCCAGGAGCAAGGGGGTAGGAAGTCCAGGAAGGTTCCGTGAGAAAAGAACGGAGAGAAGGACCCCGGACGCCAAAATGCAAAAAAGGGACATTGAAAATACCACCCAAAAATGGCACCGGCCCCCCTATCGAACTTCGTATCACAGAAATCATCTTCTCCTACCTTAAATACACAAAAAGCGGAGAATCCCCGCGCAGGAGAATATTCTTCTGTTCGCCTCGTCTTTCTCAAAGATATAGAAAAATAGCCACGAACAATGACACCAGTATGATTATATCAGATACTTCCCGCAAAGAACATATCTCTTGCGAATTCCTGCCGCTTCAGGAGCACAAAAAAAGAAATACTGCGCAATATTTCCAATAAAAGAAAGCACAGCAAAATCCCGAAAAGATGGGAAATTCTCTGTAGAAAAATCCTTGGCTACAGGAATATTTCCATTTAACAAAAAGTAAATTCAATCCTAAATTCCAGATTTAATCAAAAAATCCTCATAGGGCATAAAAAGAAAAACAAATAGCAATTCAGACAGTGCCGAAGTGTTTCACTCCATCCACACAACGGCTCATCACACCCCGGAAACACCCGCCACGCAAAACTCTCCGCCGCACAAGACCCCCCCATAATGCAAGAGCAAAAAACCTCTTCTCCAGGAAAAACGCGGAGAACACACACGGGGAAGAAAAAACTTCAAGAAAGCACCACTGCCAAGAAAATCACCGCAAAAATCTTACGGGTACTGCTCACTCCGACAAAAAGCCGGCACACACAAAAAATGAGAAGAGCATCCTTGTGCTTGCTGCACTGTCAAAAACCAAAAGAGCTATCCCTCACGTGCCACGCAAAAAAACAGTGGACTCCTCTACTTTCCCAAAAACAGAAAAAACACTCAAGAGGTAGGCATTCCATCTCAAGCGTAATTTTCTTTCTCATGGAGGAGAAGACAGCCTTTATAAGAATCTTCAACGAAGATATTGTCACTTTACTCAAAAAAGCCCTTCTTTTTATCAGAATATCTCAAAGAACACTCTCGAAAAAGACTCTTCTTTTTCTCCACATTTTTTCTCCAAGAAGAATTCTTTTTTGGAGAAAACAAGTCATCAATACCAAGAGAACATTCCTTCGACACTCCAGGAAAAAATCTCTCCTACAATATTCCCACAAGTTGAACTCTTTTTCCTTTCTCCACCTTACTCAGAAAAAAGAAAAAATAATTCTTCTCAAAACAAAATTCTGCCTTCGCAAAGCAGGAGTAATCAAAAGAAAACAGCAGAGAAAACAGCGCAAGACAAAAGAGAGAGAAAGGTTCTTCTCCAGAGGTTCAGGTAGTCTCTCCTCACGCTATCCCTTGTGACAGGACAGGACGAGAGCACAATATGGGTCTCGGCGAAAAATCGAAAACACCACTTCGATCTGCCTACCTGAATACTGCAATAATCTTCCTGTTCTTCTCGTCCTCTTTTCTTTCAATGTATTTCCAGGGGGTTCGCCCCATTGTCTTGCGCCTTCTCTCGCAGGACAGCAAAGAAAAAATCAGACCAAGAAAACATCTACAGAAAAAGACGTCAAAAAATCTCGAACCAAACAAAAAGGGAGAGAAGAAATGCCGGCAATCTTCATGGCAGTCACTGTTCTAGGAATCTTTTTCTTGGCATTCCGCTACTACTCGAAATACCTCGCGGAACACGTCTATGCTCTTGACCCCGACCGCGTGACTCCAGCCCACAGATTTGAAGATGGAACCGATTTCGTCCCGACCAATAAACACGTATTACTCGGGCACCATTTCACTTCAGTGGCAGGCGCAGCGCCCATTGTAGGACCGGCAATTGCTGTCATATGGGGATGGCTCCCAGCGCTTGTCTGGGTCGTCCTCGGTACGGTTTTTGCGGCAGGAGCGCATGATTTTGGCGCCCTCGTGGTCTCTGTGCGCAACAAGGGGCAAAATATTGGCACCCTCACGACCAGCGTCATCAACAAACGCGCACGCACGCTTTTTCTGACCATTATCTTTTTTCTGATCACCCTGGTAAATGGGGTGTTCTCTGTGATTATCGGGAACCTCTTTATCGCCTATCCCGGAGCAGTCATCCCGATCTTCTTTGAAATTCCCTTAGCCTTGTGGATCGGCTCTTACATCCGGAAAAAGGGCACTTCAGCACTTGCCTTGTCCCTGATAGGAGTGGGACTTCTCTATGTAGCCATATTGGTCGGGCAAGAAATCCCGATCGAGATTGACGGTCTCGCGTCTTTCTTTGGCATTGGGCCTCGCACACTCTGGATACTCATCATGTTCGGATACATCTGGATAGCCGCCCAGCTGCCGGTATGGATGCTCATGCAACCCCGCGACTACATCAACTCGCACCAGCTTGTGATCGCAATTGGCGCAGTGTTCCTTGGTATCATCATTGGCGCTGACAAAATCGTGGCCCCCGCAATTCACAATGCCCCTGGAGGGTCGCCAAGCTGGTTCCCTTTTCTCTTCATCACGATCGCCTGCGGGGCAGTATCAGGTTTTCACTGTCTCGTCTGTTCCGGCACCTCCTCAAAACAGCTCGACAACGAGAAAGATGCCCGTACTGTCGGCTATTTAGGAGTACTAGGCGAAGGATCTCTCGCCTTGTGCTCAATCCTTGCCGTGACTGCCGGAGTCGGATCACGCGCCCTGTGGAACGAGAACTATCAGAGTTTTGATCTCGCCTCCAATATGAACTTGAGCTATTTTGTCAATGGAATCGCCCATTTCATTGGCCATCTCGGCCCAAGTGAATCGCTCGGAGCGATTTTTGCTGCGGTCATCGTTATTTCGTTTGCTGCCACATCTCTTGACACAAGCGTGCGCTTGCAGCGTTACGTCATACAAGAAGTTGCCGAAATAGCAGGCCGGCACAGGCTCAACAAAAATGTCATGGGAGCAACAAGTGTAGCCGTTCTGCTTGGTATCGGCATGGCCCTCCTGCCAGGAGGCGGCGAAAAAGGCTATGCCTTCGGGCGTCTATGGCAGCTCTTTGGTACAACAAATCAGCTCATGGCAGGACTCGCCTTGTCCGTCATCGGCGTGTGGGTCATCAAACAGAAACGCAATCCTCTCGCCATCGTGATCCCTCTCGTCTTCTTGCTCACGATGACGTCTTGGGCACTTCTTGAGAATCTGAAAAACCTGATCGACGAGAGAGACTGGGTACTGGCCCCCATGGACGCACTTATCTTTGGCTGCGCGCTCTGGCTCATTGTTGAAGCCACACGAGCTTTTTGGCAGACCTGGTCCGCGAACAAGCTTGAGGAGCAGACCGAACAGCAGCCTGTCCCTTCCGCATAATCCGTTTGGTCGCACTGCACTGCGGCCAAATCCCAGGGTCCTCCCGGAGGAGTACTCTGGAGAAGCCCCACAAACTAAAAACGCTTTCGTATTTCATCAAAAACCAGAGGGTTTCCTCTCCTCCCTCCGCCAATCCCCTCTAACGATGCCCTCTCCCGACAAAAAAACCAGACACGGAGAAAAAACATGCCGCGTGCAGAGCCGGCCTGGATAATCGCTGCGGTGGGAACCTATTGGATTGCAGCAGGAGTGAATACGCTCAGTGTGCATCTCGAAAAAACCCGGTCTTGGCTTGGACGCCGTTGGGGGAAGCACGCTTGGAAAATGCATTTGGCAATTATCACACCTGGGTGGGTGCTCGCACCCCTTGTTGGCATACGACTCGGTACTGAAGTGCAATGGGAACTCCCCCATTGGACAAACGGCTGGGCACAAGCGGGGGGAATACTTCTCTGCATCGCAGGAACAGGGCTTGTACTCGACACGGTACGCCGGCTCGGCTTCACCAATACCCTGAACGGCAGAGAATTCGGACAAGGCAAACCGGCCATTGTGACATCAGGGGGCTTCCGTTTCCTCTCAAACCCTATCTACACAGGATTCGCCCTATGGTGGGGAGCAGTAAGCCTTTTGTCAGGGAATGCCGTTTTCTTTGTCATGGCGGGAACCTCTTTCCTCGCGCTCAACTGTTGTGAGGCCCGCGTGGAAAATTGAAACGCCTCTGCCAAAGAAAACACGCACTTGTTGATCTCGCACGACACTCCAGCGGCCTGATCGGGACAATCCGCTCAGTCTATGATGGGGACCAGATGGAGTCCCCCTTTCTTTCTCGATCCGACTGGATCTTCCGGCTGGATCTTCCGGCTGGAGAATATCGGGATCGAAACATCTCCCTGGAGATGACAGCACAAGCAAGGAAAGAACTGGTTTCTCTGCGAAGGCGAACGCAGCACACATCGCCCACCTGAATATTTTTCTCAACGATCGGGGTTCTTCTTTCCGACCCCGCGCATCTCAGAATCCGGAGCCCACATGCTCGCTTCCATTCCGGCACCGACCTCTCACGGGATAGAGATCGGTCCCCTCGAATTCCGATTTTATGGTCTTGCCATTGCTCTCGGCATGATTGCCGCATTATTTGTGATACGAAAGCGCTATGCCCGTTTTGGGGGCGACCCGGAAACAATCGAGAAGATCTTCCTTTGGATTATTCTCATCGGCTTTTTAGGCGCAAGGCTGGCATACGTAAGCACTCATACAGGACGGTTTACCGACGACCCCTGGAAGGTCATCGCCGTGTGGGAAGGCGGTCTTGCTTTCTTCGGCGGACTCACTTTCGGAACGGCAACAGCCATATTCCTCATTCGCCGTCATGGTGGCGAGGTCACGGCGCTCGCTGACTCAATCGCGATCGGGCTCCCACTCGCGCAAGCAATTGGACGTTGGGGTAATTACTTCAACCAAGAACTATTCGGCACGCCCTCTTCTTTACCTTGGGCAGTCGAAATTGACCCGATTAATCGTCCCCAGGCACATCTTGACGCGGCGACTTTTCATCCCACTTTCCTGTATGAGATGCTATGGAACCTCGCGACAATTGGGGTTCTCCTCTTCACTGAAAAACGCTTCCGTTTCGCTCCAGGAAACCTCTTCTTCGCATATCTCAGCTCATACGGTGTGGGCCGTTTCTGGATCGAGCTTCTTCGTACGGACACCACTTTCCGTTTTTTGGGGATCAGTCGTAACGGCTGGGTCGCCTTCGCACTTACACTCGTAAGCTTGACAATCTTCATCTTGCGCCAACGCAGTCACTCCCTTTCCACCTCTCCCACCCCCGCAACAAAACCCCTGTCCCAGAGAAAAAAATCTTCCTCCAGCCGATCTCCGTAAACTCCCCCGGCGCGCACAAGATAAATAACCTCAGACAAATCGGGGGTGTGTCATGGACGCGCGCGCAGGGAAGAGAGGCGCGGCCTGTGTTTTCGAGAAACATGCCAAAACACTCATGAGGAATATCCCGACCTTCACGGTGCCCACCACACCAGAACCCTGACCTCAGGTTTCAGGCGCTCGCCGAAGCGAGGTCCCGTTTCCGATTTCGCCAACACATGCAGCAAAATCAGCGCGCAAAGCGACGGGTCACAGCCTCTTTTTTTCCACCCGTCGCAAAGAACAAGCCGGCTCAACGCACTTTGTAAAGCATGGGACCAAGCGGATGACCGCCGAAAAGGTGCACGTGAAAATGGTCGACAGTCTGATGCGCGTTCAAACCGTGGTTCGCAAGAAGCCGGTATCCACTCTCGACGATTTCCAATTCTCGCCCTACTGTGGCAACCGCTCGCCAAAAACCAACAATCAAATCTTCTGGAGCAGACAATGAAAAATCGTCATTCGAGATATATTCTCCTTTCGGAATCACAAGAACATGAATGTCCGCCTGAGGGCGTACATCATGAAAGGCCAACGCATAATCATCTTCGTATACTTTTTTGCAGGGTATTTCTCCCCTAAGGATCTTCGCGAAGATGTTGTCAGAGTCATACGCCACGGGGCTGTCTCCTCTTGAGAAGGATGCGGCATCTCGATCAAGATAGACGGAGAAGAAGAAATCACGCTTGTCAGTAAAAAATTTGCCAGTACTGTGGCAGTTCTCTCTTATATTTTGGTTGAATCCTGACCTGATCGATATCGATCGCACCGATCACATCGACGTCAACATGAAATCAACCCGGAAGCTCTGCTCCGCCGGCGACCAATGCACTGATAAAAACAGTGTGCGAGACAAGGATGGAATGAGGCAGAAGAGAAACTCGCATTGGATTTCGCACTCGGGTGTCTTCCCAAAAGAGAAGAGAGCCGAGAGAAAACGGCAAAATATTTTTCATATAGAGGCCAAGCCCCTGTGGGAGAACCTAACATCACCCCCACATGCGACATACACCCGCAAAAGCCAACAAGATCATTATCCCAGCCCTCGCTGGAACCTACTGAAAAGGACAGAGCCGCCAATGGCACCGGACACCACCGACACTGAACTGGACGAAGAGAAAGTCCTCGACAGTGAGGAAATCTCGCCCGACAATGTCAACGAGACGGCGTCACTGCAGGAAATGGCGGAAGCAGAACTTGACATCACAGCAGAAACCGCAGAATCAGAGCACGACGAGTCAACTATGGCATATCTTCCCGCGGACGATCCTCTGGAAATGGAACCTTACAGCGACTTTGAGAATATCGACATTCCGACCCCATACCATCAGAAAGGAACCTTCACTTGTTCCAGCTGTTTCCTATTGAAGTCCGTGAACCAGCTCGCTGATAAAGAAAGCATGACCTGCGTCGACTGCACCGAATGAACAAGCAGGAAGTTTGTTCATTGTGCTGTGTGACGCCATGCTGCACCATTGATCGGCTATGCAGGTGATCGCACTCGATCGCGCCACACAAAAAAACAGCAGAAGAACACACCATGGAGACAGTAATAAAAAAGGACGCGTCTTACATAGCGCACACAGAGCAGGAGATGCTCTAAAGCCTATTATTTCCGGAAATCCCCCTTACTCCACAAAAGCCAAAAATTCCAGGAAAAATGCGACAGAACCACTTGAACGTGTATCGTTCTGTGCTCGCAATAGACATGGCTGGAGAACATAGGCAGGTCAAGTGTGGGGAAAAAAGACAGCACAACACTCAACAAATCAATGGAAGGAAAAGTCTGTGTCATTACCGGAGCAAATTCCGGCCTCGGCCTTGTGACCGCGCGTGCCCTCGCGGCACGTAAAGCACACGTGGTCATGGTCTGTCGCAGCCCAGAACGCGGCGAAGCAGCCCGTGCCGATATCTTGCAGAGCGTTCCTTCCGCTTCTCTCGATCTCCTACAAGCAGACCTTTCTTCTCAAACGGCCATTCGAAACGCAGCAGACGAAATCAATGTCAGATACCACCGTCTCGATGTACTCATCAACAATGCCGGATGCCATCTAAAAAAACGACAAACCACCATAGACGGCATCGAATGGCAACTTGCGGTCAACCATCTCGCGGTCTTTCTTTTGACCAATCTCCTGCTCGACAAGCTGAAATCCTCTGCACCTGCCCGCATCATTACTGTGTCATCAGAGCTCCATCGAATTGGCAAAATCAACCCACGCAACATACAGGCGAAAAACGGCTACAGCTTCAATGGATACACCCAATATGGCATGACAAAACGTATGAACATCATGTTCACCCGAGAAATTGCGAAACGCCTACGCGGCGACCGGGTTGTCGCAAACTGTTTACATCCTGGTTCAGTCGCAACAAACTTTGGCGATTACTCTCCTTCGACACGCCGCCTCGTCAATCTCTTCTCAAAAAGCCCAGAAAAAGGCGCAGAGACCATGATATGGTTGGCAACCGACCCACTCATGAGCACAACCACAGGCGAATACTTCAAAAACTGCAAAATCGCCACTCCAGGGCCGGCTCGTGCCACACGCGATACAGAAGCACAAAAACAACTATGGGAGATGAGCGCCGTCCTCACCCGCATCCCCGTATAACACAGCCTCCCATCCAGCACGTCCCCCTTGCCAAAGCTCCGACAGGTGCCCAAAAGCCGCCCGAAAGCAGAGTTCCAGCGACTATCGCGCTGCGATTTTAGAGTGCAGCAGTTTCCGAAAAGTCGTTGACGTTCTTTACTTCTGTTCTTTTCTTCTGAAGACTGATCGGACCAGTCAGTAAACCATCAACCATCAACTGGACACGTAAAATCATATGACGGCGTAAAAATACCTACGACACTTTCAATGTTTTTGACCTCTTCGAGCTTCCCTAGTAGAAATTTGCACTGCTTCAGGTTCAATGAAATATTCTCACCCGGCACAGTGTACTGATAGGCCATATTGAAGCATCGAAAAGCAGCAGAAGCTCTGGAAAGAAGCTTCTCATCCACAGTTTCTTTTATATCTTCTCTCAGTTCTTCATAACACGCTTCTATCCCAGCTTTCGCATTATCATCCACAAACTTATCGGTACATTCACTTATGGCATTCTTGAAACCCGTATTGCCATTGAATGTGGTTAGACCCGAAGCCCCTCCACGCTCATCCAATACATCTGCATAACAGCCCAACACCTCATCCCCCAGAGCGATTTCGATCTCCACAACATTCCTCTGAGTGTTCAAAGTAAACTGATGCTTCTCTCCATAATTTGTAACTACAATATCCAATGCCACCTTGAGTTCGTTCCAAGCTTTTCGATGGTACCCTTTCCAGTCTCCTTGGTACTTACTAAGACCAAACCAAGCCATACCAAGATTGTCCCGACTCACCGCAACACGCGGATGGTCATCCTTGTATCTCTTGCTATTCTCCTTCAAGTTTTCGAAATGACGGTCTTGTGCCTTCTCATAATAGGCCTTCTCACCATCAGAACATTTGTCCAGATCAGAGAAAGCTTTCTTCGCTTCAGCAGAATTTTGTTCCTCCACAGCACGCACATGATCTGCCTCTGCATCGTCCACGCAATTTTTTACTTTGGGATCGGTATAGCCTGGAAGAGACTTCTTCTTTTCTCCAGAGGAACTCTTCTCACTGCACCCCTTCATATTTGAAAACACATTTCCGATATCTCCAAAAATACCTTTGAGAGTATTACTATCAGGTTCGGACGGACCAGGATCAGCTTTCGCGACAGCCTTCTCGTAATTAGAGTGCTCTCTCTTCTCACATTCTCCTAATTGACGTGCCAAAGCAATCTCTGTTTTACCCATATTATCGGAAATAAGTATGGCCTTCCGACTTCTATTTTTCTCACCTTCATCAAAAGGTTCATAAGAATATGATGCCTCATCGAATTTGTTCCAGGCTTCATCATATCTTCCAATGTCGTATTTCACATTACCGAGGTTGTTCATGATATCCGCGAACAAAATAGGATCGCTCTCACGAATTTTATCTTGCTTTTTCTCTTTCTCTGACATAATATTCTCTAATATTTGTACTGCTCTATTGTTATTTCCTAACCCATGTTCTGCAGCAGCAATATGATTTTGCAGACTGATAAACTCAAGAGAATCCTTGCTATATCGGTTTACGATAGGACCCAAAGCAATTTCATACACGTGTTTTGCTTCTAAAAAATTCCCGAGTTCCATCCCAACATTGGCGATATTTATTTCGGCAATCGCAATATCTAAATGGCCGGAAGAATGTAATGACTTTTCAATCGCAAGGGCGTGAGAAGCCGTCTCTTGCGCGTCATCGAGTTCACCTTTTTCGAGATGTTGGCTGGTCTGTTGGTACAAAACGGAAACAGCAATATGGTCGTCCGAGGGACTCACCAGGAAAAAGAGAAACGTGGTGCCTGCGAAAAAGGCAAGGCTGCGAGCAGCGCGACCTTTGCGCCCTGAGACCGGGAAAAGCAGGGAGGGGGAATCCTTGTCCGGGGCGTGAGTGGCAAGCACGTCTCGCAGACGGGGATGGACAAAAGCGTATCCGCCACCACGCAAACGAAGCACATCGTGCGCCGCTGCAGTGTAGAGAAAAGCAGGAATATTGGCCGGGAGGAGGTCGGCCCTGGAAAGAGAACGGCGCAGGAGACGGTTCCAGAGCCAGGCTCCAATGCCATGGCACCAAGCGAGGCAGGAGGCAAGGGGAAGCCCGACCACAAATCCCGCCCAGAAGCCGTGAATGGCAAATCCGCTCTTGCCAAAAAATATGGCGAGAAAAAAGCCCGCAAGAGCAGTACAACAAAGAGTGGTCACAAGCACCAAAAGACCGTTACGCAGAGAAGCCCGCACGAGGGCTTCCGGGGTGGCACGAGCGAGCGTCTCTGTCGCCTCAAGATCACGTACTCCAGCGTTTACCACGCCGGCAAGGATGCCACCAGCGACGCCAAGCCCAATCCAGGGGAACACACTTTGGGAAAGCGCGTCGTACACATCCATCCTAAAACCAACACGCTTCGCGGTCACAAGCCCGATAAGCGTTGCAAACACAACTCCGGCAGTCAGGCCAAAAATTGTTCCCGCCAGCAGACGGGCCGGAAAGCGGCGCAGGGAAAGCACGCCTCGCCAGTCCCACGCGAAACTCGATTGGCGCACATCCCGATATGAGCCAAAAACCGCAAAAGCACTAATCGTCGAAAGCAGCCCGAAAAGCAGATTAGAAGGCCAGTCGCCTTTTGCCCACACGACAAGGGCAAGCCAAGGCCCAGTCTCATGCATGCGGATCGTACTGTCCTTGGTAAAAATCTCAGAGACCTCTCCAGGAGCAAACTCCTGTACGAGTTCTTCAAATAAACCGCTCGCAGCCCATAAAGCGCACGCGACAGGAAGACCACACACCAAAAAAGCCACGACAAAATGCGCCATTAGCGTACGTACCTGCACTCGACGGGAAAGCCAGTCAAGCTGGGGACTATCGAGATAAAACACGGATTGGCAGCGCTCGCGTGTCACAAACGCCAGCCACCCCAACCAGCGTGGGGTACCGTTTTCTCCGCTTTCTTCGCTCTCCTGGGGAAATCTCGCGAGCAGCACATTGGCATACTCCTCAAGCAGCCAATCAAGGAAAGTCGCTGCGTCACCTGCGGGAATCTCCTCGCGAACCCTCTGCGCGGACCACCCATCAAAGACCTCTTTTGCAGCTTTTAAGGCCAAAGGAGAATTCAAAGCCTCTGACAGCACAGGCATGCGGGGAAATACTTCTGCCAAACCCTCAAGACGTTTCAACGCGACAAGAAAATCTTCCACTTCTGTCGAAGAAATCGGGAGAATCCGCACTACTGCCGCGCTTGCGACAAACGATCGGCCTGCCCCGGCTCTCCTCGCGTCTTCCACATCGTGAAACGCTTCCAGGGCCTGTTGTAGTGCACTCCATTCTTTTGTACGACAGGACAGCACAATGCCTGGCCCATAGCGCTCTTGGTGCTCTCCAATGCGTCTCGCAAATTCTTCACGCAGCTCGAGAGGGATCTCGTCCAGACCGTCAAGAAGGAGTACTATGTCGTCCCCTCCCACAATTGCTTCAGCGTTCCGTTGGGTCATGCGATAAGAGGAGCGCAGTTCCGATGCAGCCCACTTGTCGATCGGAAGACGCTTTTGTGCCCACCCTGCACACGATAACGCCACAGGAACAAGTGCCCTCTCCACCTTCTGCAAAACCCGGTCCGTCAAGACCCCCACAAGACTGCCAAGAAAATCTGTCTTTCCCGCGCCCGGATGCCCAACCAGAATCACAGACTCTCTTGTCCCCACCAATGTTGCAAAATCTTCTACGCTGTCAACGCTCTCTCCCGTTGCTCCGATCTCTTGTTGCAATCTCAACGGCACCGACGAACCCAAAGTCAAACTGTCCCTCGACACCTCCCAGGCCGTGCGGACACGTTGGGCGATGGTCTCCCGTGTCTCTGGCGATACTGCCGTATCAGTAGGCAAGGGCGTTGAAGGTGCCTCGGCCCACAACAGGGTCAGCGCGTACAAGGATCCGATTCCCATCAGGAAAAATGTCAGGGGGGTTTCCCCAAAAATTATTTCTGACGCCACTGACAGTAAACCCAGAAAAGCGGCAGCCGCCCTCCACCAAAACTGGCTACCTTTTGCACGATTCCTTACAAGACTCCAAAATTCATCCCACTTTTCTGCCACCGCCATCTCCTTGTTACGGCTTCAAATTCATGGAACACATCCAGAGAAACACGCAAGAAAAACACACCAGAGAAAAAAACGGAAGTTGCAGTATTTTTCCAAGAAATGAAAAATGTATTCACATACCTCGTTCATCATTACTCTTGAGAACTTCAAGAAATACGATGATGTAGCTTACGTTCGGTCTTCAGCCTCGAACGAGTCACACGCGCAGCCTCCTGTGCGCACATTGCCCTCACAAACGCTCGCTCCAACCTACCTTTTTCGCATACTGATATGTCCCGAAGAGAAGCCTTTCTCTCCTGACACCCCGAAAAGAATTCTCCCTCTCTTCTGATTTTTCAGAAGAACCTACATACCAGCGTGATTCCACATCAACATTGCAATATTCGTGGACCAGCACCGGACACAAAAGCGCACCACCCTCCAGGGCCACTCGGGCCTGCAAGGGAAAAAAGGTGCTCCTCCAGAATCTCGCACAACGCCCCACACAGATGTCTCGAAAACAGAAACAGGTAATACGTCGCTTTTTCTGGGCGGAGGCTATCGTGAGGCGCGACCACGCCACCATGGCGGGTCCTGGCCACGCTGCAAGCCCCTCTGCAAGCCACGCACCGAAAACCTCAGCTGCGACCGCACCTGCGCAGCCGGCCGGAAAGAGCGACGCGACCCACGAACCCGCCTGAGAGAAGATGCCGGTGAACCCAGACAGCACAACAGACGAGATACGCGAAGAGCTCATCGACACCGTGCGGCGTTTCACTGCACGCAAGATCACACCAATCGCAAGCGACTTCGACGCGGCAGACGAATATCCAGCCGAAATCGTGGCGGGCATGAAGGATCTCGGACTCTTTGGCATTACGGTTCCTCCCGCATACGGTGGACTTGGTCTCGACCTTGTCACCTATGCCCGCGTTGTCGAAGAACTCTCCTACGGTTGGATGAGCGTGAGTGGCTTTCTCAATACCCACTTCATGGCGTGTTTTCTTCTGATGGAGTTCGGGACCCCAGAACAAAAGACGCATTGGCTTCCCCGCCTCGCTTCGGGAGAGATCCGCGCGGCCTACTCGCTCAGTGAACCCGACGCAGGATCAGACGTACAGGCGATTCGCACAAAGGCCATGCAAACAGGGCAAAGCTATGAGGTAAACGGCACGAAAATGTGGCTCTCCAACGGTTTGCATGCGGGCCTTGTCGTCACGCTCGTCAAAACCGCAGATACTGATCCACGCCACAAAGGCATGAGCGTCCTCTTGGTCGAAAAACCGCCCGGAGCCACGCACTTTGAGGGCCTCACGGTCAGCAAAAAAATCCGCAAACTTGGGTACAGAGGGTTGGAGACTGTCGAGTTCATTTTCGATCAGCATTCTGTTCCTGTCGCAAATCTGCTCGGTGGAAAAGAAGGCCATGGTTTCCGGCAAATGATGGCTGCCGTTGAACTGGGAAGAAGCAATATCGCAGCCCGTGCTGTGGGGGTGGCGCGACGCGCGTTTGACGAGTCCATCCGGTACGCGCAGCAGAGAAAGGCGTTCGGGCAAGTGATCGCCCATCATCAGGCAATTGCCCACAAACTCGCTGATATGTCAACAAAGATTGCCGCGGCTCGCCTGCTTCTCTACGACGCGGTACAGAAAAAAGACCGGGGAGAACGCTGCGATCTCGAAGCAGGACAAGCCAAGCTCTTTGCCTCAGAGACCTGCTGGGAAGTCGTACAAGAGGCCATGCGGATTCATGGCGGCAACGGCTACAGTGCAGAGTACCCGATCGAACGCCTTTATCGGGACGCCCCACTCATGATTGTGGGCGAAGGAACAAACGAGATCCAAAAAAACGTGATTGCCAAACGCCTGTTGGAACGCCATGCACTCTAGACAAAGTTGCATCCGCACGCGCACCCGCAGGCCTTTGGCGAATTTTCTTCGCCCACTTCTCGCAGCTGCTCTGCTCTTTGGCTGTGGGAGCGACGAGGACACAGCGAACGCCGCAGACAACAATAAATCACCGGAAACAAGCAGGACGATACCGAACAACTGCCCAGCGAGCACCGCGGAACCTCGCAAGATTGGCAAGGTCGACTCAGTAGAGTTGCAGGAACTCTCGGGTGTGGTCGCTGGTTGGAGCAGTCCCGATGTGCTCTGGACCCATAATGATTCTGGTGACAGCGCCAGTCTTTATGGACTTGCGGGAGAAAACAGCGACTCCCCTGCCAGGCATTTCGCCACTTTTTCTCTGCGAAATATTGAGGCACGCGACATTGAGGACATCGCGATTGGTCCCGGCCCAATCCCCGGTAAGCCCTATCTCTACCTTGGCGACATCGGCGACAATAGCCAGAAACGTTCCCGAATACGCATATATCGCCTACCTGAACCCACACTCACGACGCGCACAACAAAAACTATCCGCACAGTCGCAACCGACAGCCTCATCCTCGTCTACCCGGATCGGCCACACAACGCCGAGACACTGCTGGTGGATCCCCTCACCGGCGACATTTTCATCGTGACGAAATCTTCGACAGAAGATGCATTTCTCTTCCGCGCACCTGCCCCCCATGATCCCAACATTCCCATCACACTTGAAGCACTCGGGCCACTCGGATTCGGGTCCCGTCCCGAACTCGACAACACAGGATTAGTCACAGGAGGAGATATCAACTCAAATGGGGACGCGATCCTTTTACGCACTTACAGCAACGCCTACTTCTGGCCGCGTTCCCTCGGCGTCGACCTCGCCACTGCCCTCAACACAACCCCCTGCACAGTGCCACTCCGTTTCGAACCTCAAGGAGAAGCCATCGGCTTTACCACCGAAGGAAACGCGTACTACACGCTGAGCGAGCAGGTTGCCATTGTCTGGCGCTTCGATCTCGAAAAATAAAACCTCGGCCTCTTACTCGACCCAGGCTCCTGCCTTTTCGGCAGGCACCAATCAGCCCAAATCAACACCGCACAGCCCAGACAAAACATCCCAGAGACTTTCGGGCAAGGCTCCCCTACGGGCTTCGGGCAACCTCTGGGAAAATCTCAGTATTTCGACCAGCGAAACCTCTCCGAAGAGGAACGATGCTGCGGGGACGAACGACGCTGCTCTTCCTGGCGCTCTCGTTCTGCCCAACGTCGTTCTTGTTCAATCAACTCACACCAAAGTTGCCGGTAACTTTCGAGACGGCGCGCAGGAAAACATCCGGCGTCGACGGCAGCAATCACGGCACAATCCGGCTCGTCCACATGCGCACAGTCAGGGAACTCGCAGTCTGTCGCCAAAGCCACCACATCGGAAAAAGTCTTTTCCATACCAGGACGAGCATTCCAGAGACCGACACCACGCAATCCCGGCATGTCGAGAAATATCCCGTCATCTGGCAAAAGCAGCAAATCTCGCGTCACCGTTGTGTGCCGCCCTTTTGCATCCCGGCTTCGCACATTTTCTGTGGTCTGGACTTCTTCTTTCATGAGGCGGTTCACGATCGTGGATTTTCCGACGCCTGACTCTCCGATGAGGGCCACAGTACGGTTTCCGGCAGCATAGGGAAGAAGGTCCTCGAGACCCATGCCGGTCAGGGATGACACTTCAAGGACATCAACACCAATCGCAACCGCAGCGGCAGCACGAGAAATGGCCCCGACATCGGAACACAAGTCGGATTTTGACATCACAAGCACAGGTTCCGCACCTCCGCTCCAGACCATCACCAGCATGCGTTCGATCCGGCGTAAATTCAACAGACGATCGAGACCGTGCACAATAAAAACCGTGTCGATATTGGCAGCAAGCACATGCTCGGCACAACGCTCTGCCGCCCCATGCCGGACAAGCGCGCTGCGTCGCGTCAGAAGTGCCACAACCACCAGACCCGCATAGGGATCTTCTTGCACACAGATCCAGTCCCCTGTCACAAGGGGCTCGGTCACACCGGCTTCTCGTGTACGCGGAGTTATGTAGCTGGCTCGCTGTTCTCCCGCCGAGGTGACCACGGTGCAAGTCCCCCGATCGACGCGACGTACCCGCCCGGGGAGCACAGCCCCAGATCCATCGGCAAAACGCTCCGCAGACGCAGCAGCCTCCTTTTTGCGTGCAACGTCCGCTCCATAGCGAACAAGCAAGTCAATCACATGAATCGCGCCTTCTTCCCGTCAGCAGTTCAACCCCCACAGAAAAGGGCCAGGAAACACGCTCCCCAAAAGGAGCGATTGGAGTCTTTCACAATAGTCCCGCACAAGACCGCTTTGACCTGGTCACCAGGAGACTGGAACAGTCCTTGCAGACCTAGAGTCTTCTGGAACGAGAAAACAAGCCTCTCGTACACAGAAGAGGCATGAGGAGAATAGCCAGGTGACAGAGATCCAGACGAGACCCGAAGAAAAAGTCCCCCAATGGTTCCGAGACATCATGGCAGTGCCTTACGAAGAGTGCAACATGACATTCGATGGACATCCCCTGCATTATTTGCAGTGGGGAGACAAAAATCGACCACCAGTGATTCTCCTCCACGGATTCGTCGCACACGCCCAATGGTGGCGATTTGTCGCAGGATACCTCGCCCGGGACTGGTGTGTAATAGCACCTGACTTGTCAGGACACGGGGACAGCGGGCACCGCGATACCTATTCTGACGAACTTTGGGCAGAAGAGGTGCTCGCAATCACCGATCACGCCGGTATCCGCTCACAACCAATCGTCATAGGCCATAGCATGGGAGGTTATGTTGCCCTGTCTATTGCAGCGCTCCACCCCCACTATGCAGCCGGCGTCATCATTGCCGACACTTCCCTACGACAACAGGCGACAGGACAGCCTTCTCTCTTACAGTCCGAAAAGGAATTTGCCCGCCCACCTGCCACTGTACGACGCGTCTATCCAGACATCGCCACCGGCATGTCCCGCTTCCGTTGGATGCCCCCTCAACCCTGCGCAACTCCCTACATTCAACAGCACATCGCCCAACATTCCTTGAAAGAAATAGAAGAAGGGTGGTCGTGGAAATTCGATCCCAGCATGTGGGGACGGCGCTCCCGCAAACCCACACTCGACTACATCGAATGTCTTGCCGCCCCGGAAACCCCGCCTATTGCGGTGATCAAAGGCGAGCATAGTCTCGTCGTTGACACAGATACTTCAGAATACAGACGCCTACTCGAAATAACCGGAACGTCGATTGTCGAAGTACCTGACGCGCACCATCATCTTTTCGTGGATCAACCACTCGCGTTTGTCACAGGGCTTCGCTCCATTCTCGTGCAATGGGGCTGGGCCACAATGGTAAAAGAAAAGACACAAGAGGAAAGCGACCTCACAGGGGAAAAAATGCTCGATAGTGCGACTTGAGTGAGATCTCCGAGCGGAGATCTCACTCGCGCAAACCCGAAGGCCTGAGGAGACCTCCTTTTCGCCTCTTCCACCCCTCACGTGCGAGAACACTTCGTGCGAAAACGCCTAGGAACCAGACCGAGACAACGGAAAAATTCTCTCCACCCAACAAGCGAGAGAAAATACGAAACAGGCGTCTTTCTTCTGGAAACCCTGTGCCGTCTTCACGCGTGCGGTTTCCTCCCCGACACTACGCAAACGACAAAAAGTGAGAAGTCCTGAAAAAAGAGCAGAAGCGTGCGACGCGAAGTCACAATTTTCGCGGCACTCCTCCTTACCCAAAACGCGTGCTGATTCGGCACACAAGCCGGCTCACTCCACCCTGTAAAGCAGCGCATTGCCTTCCTCGCGACAGGCAGCGCGTCCCGTAATACGGAGATGCTCAAGGTGTGCATACACCTCGCTCTCTGCCATCATGCCCCATTGACGGGGTTTGAACATGCGCCGTGTGAGCTGTTGCACACTTGCTTCTCCGCCAAGTTCTTGCGCATTCATGCGCAACATTTCGAGCCGGTGATCGTGGTGCGCCAGGATCTCGTCCACACGTCGCATCAAATCTGCAAAAGGATGGCCGTGCGCCGGAAGAACATTGGAAGCCCCCTCCAAAGCATCCATACGACGCAAAGATTCAATATAGTCAGCCAGAACGTCCCCACCAGAAGGAGAACCAGCTGCCGGCCCCCCCACATGTGGAGTGATCTGGGGAAGCACATGATCACCAGAGAACAGGCTTCCATCGGCCGGGTTGAAAAGACAAAGGTGGTCAGGGGTATGTCCAGGAGTATGGACTGCGACCCATTCGCTCCGGGCAAGCTTGATCACTTCAGCGTCTTCGAGCCGCTTGGTGGGAGTAGGAGTGTGCATCCAACGCTTCGCCTGTCTCGCCATCATGCGAAAAGCCACGCGTTGCAACCGGGCAGAAACAGAAGCCGACGAAGCGCTACGCCAGGGAGCAGGTCCAAATGGGCTACGCGCCGTCTCCATATCGACAGGCCCGAGTTCTCGTCCTCTCGATGCGAGAGGACCCTCGGCATCAGTGTCCTCATCTTTCGACGCTGGATCCCACCAGGAACGAAAAGAAGAGGAAGTAATAATCTCTGCTCCGCCACTCTTCTCTTGCAGCCACTTCGCCCCACCAAAATGGTCAGGGTGCGAATGGGTCACGATGACGGAGTGCACCTTTGATAAAGGTATACCCGCGGCATCGAGCCGGGATCCTAATGCCTTATACGATTTGCGCCCCGGCATGCCAGGGTCCATAAGAGCAAACCCATCGGCGTCTTCAAGTGCATAACAGTTCACATGACCGAGACCGGTAAACCGAATAGGAAGCTGGAGACGAAGCACATTCGGCGCCACTTCAATGATTTCAGAAGAGGCGTCTTCTTGCTCTTGCTTTCTCTGTCGTGATGCCACGAAAGGTCCCCTTCAAGTAAGTTCTACAGCCATCTTTACAGGTTTGACAGTGCAGGAGCATGCCGGCACGCCTTTCGCGTTTCCTCGCAGACACCCCGCGCTCAAGACAGCCCGCCAATGAAAAGAGAATCGAGAACTTCCCAAAAGGTACGGAAAGGAATATTCCTTTCTAATCCCTATTTTCAGCTAGCGTCCCGGACAATCAACCTACTCAGAAGTGACTGTATCGGACGATTATTCCTACGATCTGGCAATAATTCTTTGTACGCAGAAATTTGCGCAGAATCTGCTTCGACAGGACGAGCAAGCACAATCCACTTCACAAACTCGGCACATGGGGGAAAAGTCAACGACCCACTGTAACGCCAAGAAGAACCGCGAGCAGGCAAAAAAACTGCCGGGTCCAGACGTTCAGAGAATACAGTTTTTTCCCCGATACCTGGTATTTCTCCCAATATTTTATCAAGAAAGGGGTGAGCAGCGCCTGGAACCACCAAAACGCTCACCACAGCATGGGAGTGATCGGCCTGCCTTACCGACTCATGTACAAGTTGTATCTCCATATCATACGAGTCCCCACCAACAAGATGCTCGCTAGGTGCACGAAAATCTATTTGAATGAGACGGTACATACTTCCGTCAACAGAAAGCACGCTATCGCCGCCACCAAGTAAACGTGCCCCTCTCCCCGTGTTTTCTATCTGCCATGATGTTGTGACAAGTTTCATTAAAGGATCCGGGACATCGAGGACCGTGTTACTCACAAGATTCACAGGCGACTGAGACTCCCCCGTCTGGCAATGGCCCTTCCAAATCGCTTCCTCGGCCCCATGCGCTTC
>DEIU01000095.1:0-20332 GCA_002352645.1 Acidimicrobiia bacterium UBA2766
ACCGTTCATTGTCCTTGAAGATAATCGGTAAGTGGAGGGCGTTCACCCACATGTGCGGCGATTCTTTCCATCTCTCGTGTTCCTGCAGGGTGCACGGTTGGTCGGTAAAACGCTTCCCGAGGGAAGGCGTTTTCCTGACGGACAAGAATGGCTCGTTGTACTTCAAAAGACATGCGGGAAAGACTATACAGGGGTTGATTGCGATGGATGCGTTTTTCCAGATCGACCTGGGCGAAAGCATTTTCGTCATACTTACGGATAAGGTCAATAAGCATACCGATCTCGACACCATACCCGACAGTGAAAGGAATACTTTCTGCAATTTCCCGACGGATGGCATATTCCCCAGAAAGCGGCTGAATAATGCCAAGCAGGTCAGGGTGGAGGAGCGCGAGAAGAGGGCGTGCAGTGAGTTCTGTGACACGTCCGCCCCCATGTGAGGTCAGTGTGCCATCTTGTTGCATGATGGGGCGGTGGTAAAAGCCTTTCGCAAGCAGGACAGAAGGGTCCAGTAATAAGGGGCCGAGTGGGCCTGTGATGAAACGGGTCGTGAAATCCTCGATGTCGGCATCGGCCCATACGATGATGTCACCTTTTGCAATATGGACACTGCGCCAAAGCGCGTCTCCTTTGCCAAGGACTTCTCCAATTTCGGGAAGAATGGTTTCACAGCTTACGACTGTCGCACCGTTTGCGGTGGCAATCTCTGCAGTGGCGTCGATAGAAGACGAGTCGATCACGATGAGTTCGTCGACGAGGCCAACAGGTCCCATCAAATGGGCGTGAATGGTAGAAACAATCTCGCCGATGGTTGCTGCTTCGTTTTTAGCGGGGAGAATCACCGAAACACTCGAATTACCCTTCGCTGCCATAAGTAACTCGATCGAAAAGTCTCGATAATGAAAAGTACGAATTCCGTGAAGATAACAGGGGGCAATATAACGGGCCATGAGCACTTCGAAGCGTATTCGTTTGACATCCCAACGTCGAAAGTGGTGGCCTAAGAGGCAGAAGTGGCAGAGTACTCTTTGCCATCAGCATATTGTGTTCAGACCTCATCCAGAGAGGTGGAGGGCCCGGCCCGACGAAGCCTCGGCAACCAGGTCATAGTGACCCCGGTGCCAAGTCCGACCACTCGATTTCATTCGGGGGGAAAGATGAGTTGCTCATCCTGTCTTCCGAAAAGCGCTTGCGCGGTTGCTGTGCCGTGCGGGGTCCTTCATGGGTTGCTCCGATTTTGCGTTTTTTCTGAAGAACGGTTTCCAAAAAATACCGCGACGAGAAATTCCTCGAAGAGGAATTTCTCGCGTGTCGAGCATTGTGATCTTCCTTTCCAGGTAGAGGTGTGGTACCTCGGCCATGTATATCGATAGCCGGAATTTCTGAAAGGCAACAAGGGAAGACGACTATGAGCGACATCCGAACGCTGCAGTGCCGTGAGTGTGGTAAGGAGTACGCTCCCGGAGCAATTTACGCCTGCGAAATGTGTTTTGGCCCTCTTGAAGTGGTATACGATTATGCAGTTATTGGCGAGCGTGTCAGTCATGAGAGCATCCAGCGCGGACCCCAATCCCTCTGGCGTTACGCGTCTCTTTTGCCAGTCGATGAGATTCCGGTCGCCAACTTGGGAACTGGTTTCACGCCTCTGATTAAAGCGGAACGTCTTGGGGCGGAAATTGGCTTGCCGAACCTCTACGTGAAAGACGATACGCGTAATCCCACCGGATCTTTTAAAGACCGCGTTGTTGCTGTGGCGATGGCAAAAGCACACGATCTGAAATTTTCCACAATAGCTTGCGCGTCAACCGGAAACTTGGCACATTCTGTCGCAGCACACGCGGCAAAGGCAGGTGTCGCGAGCTTTGTGTTTGTGCCCGAGACGATTGAGGAAGCGAAAATTACTGCCACAGCTGTGTATGGCGGCGTGGTTGTGACTGTTGCGGGTAATTATGACAAGGTGAATCGGTTGTGTGCGGAAGTTGCCGGAACCTTCCCGTGGGCTTTCGTGAACGTGAACCTTCGTCCTTACTATGCAGAAGGATCGAAGACCCTGGCGTTTGAGACTGCAGAGCAGCTTGGCTGGAGGGTTCCCGACCATTGTGTGGTGCCTTGCGCGAGTGGCTCTCTTCTCACGAAAATCCACAAGGGTTTTGAAGAGCTGCATAAGGTGTGGCTTTTGTCTGATAAGCCAGAAACTCGTATCTCTGGCGCGCAGGCTGAGGGATGTGCCCCAATTGCCAATGCTTTTCATGAAGACGCCGAATGGGTGACCCCTGTGAAACCCGACACGATTGCCAAGTCTCTTGCAATCGGGGATCCTGCCGATGGAGTGTATGCAATTGATGTAGTGAAAAAAACCGGTGGGTCTTTCGGCATCGTTTCCGATGCCGAAGTAGTGGAAGCCATGCAACTACTTGCCCGAACTGAGGGAATCTTTGCGGAAACGGCAGGTGGGGTCACGATAGCGACGGTGTGTCAGCTTGCAGCAAAAGGCGTGATCCGACCGGACGAAAAAGTCGTGGCCTATGTGACGGGACATGGCCTGAAAACGATGGACGCGCTGCACAAAGGAGTCAAGACAATGGAGACGACCCCGTCTTTGTCGGACTTCCAACATGTTTTGTTGGAGTCGGGGTATGACGCGAGTCGAGACGCCGGAGGGCCGGGGCCAGTGTTGCCTTTTGCTACTTTTGAGAGTCGTTTCTCTGAAGGATGATCTTGGAAAAATGCTGAGTGATCTGAAAAGGATAGAGAGCCAGTGTATTTCGGGGAAACCCCAGTAGTGCGTGAAAGTTGGATTTGAGAGAGCGCGAAGAGAAAATGAGCGAGAAGAGCCGCGCTGAAGTAGAAGAAAGAAGAGAACCGATGGCAAACGTGTTGATCCCCACTCCATTGCGGAGTCTTGTCGGCGGGCTTGCTGAGATGAAAATCTCCGGTGCCACCGTGCAAGAAGTGCTTGAAAATCTGGTATCCGAGCATGAGGGGATGGAAGATCGACTTTTTGATAGTGACGGAAAACTGCGTCGGTTTGTCAATGTTTTCGTGCGAGACGAGGACATCCGTTTTTTGGACGGGACTGCAACATCCGTGGAAGACGGTGACACGGTTTCGGTTGTGCCAGCCGTTGCGGGCGGGTAAAGCCGGCGGGTAAAAATAATGTCGTGTGGCCGTGTGGCCGTGTGAAGGGAGGACACGACAGTGTCCTCCCTTTGTATTTGCTGGTATGTATTTTCTGATATTGCTGTGAAACTCACTTTTCAAGTGAAGCGAAATAGTGGGATGTACTATTGGAATTACTTATTGAATAGTGTGCGGTTTCTTCGAGGTGCTTTTTGGGCTTTTTTGCGCTAGTAGCGATCCTCTTTTTTTTAGTGTTCTCTTTTTCCTTTTTTCATGCAATATTCTGTATTGCCATAGGTCCGTTGGTTTCTTCGAGATTTTTGCTGCTAGTCTTAAGCGCTAGAACTTTTGGGTTCTATCTCTACCGAGTGTACAAAAAATATGTAATAATACTAATATCTATTTTGTATATATTTTAGAGTTTATATGGGGTTTCGTAAGAGATATTGAGTAGGGAAGTGCTTTTGCAGGCGGGGTTTTTGCTTGTGGGGAGAAAGCGCCGCAATGCGGTTTCGGCTTTCGAGAAGCTTTCTGTCTCTATTTTGGGTGGGAATGGAGAGTGTGAAAAACCAGCATAAGAGAAAAAGTGAGGTTGAGGTTCTTGCCTCTTCTCCTGGAAGAGATATGTCTCCTGGTGGAAAAAAAGATCTCTATGGGAAGATTCCGAGAATAGAGAAGGGGGGCATAATTGCTTTGCTTCTGCTTTTATCTTGCCTTATTTTTCTGTGGAAACTTTCTGATGTATTGAATGCGGCTACTGATTCATTTCTATTGCTTTATAGCATTTTTGTGGGAATCTATATTGTATCTAGGTTTTTTATAGCAAGATGGTATAAGGAAGACGAGTTTTTTCCTGCTTTTCAAGAGAAAGAAAATTGGCCTTCGGTCAGCATTGTCATACCAGTGATGAATGAAGAAGATGTGATAGAGGAGACAGTTCGCTCTTGTTTTCACGCGGACTATCCTGAAGATTGTTTTGAAGTTGTTGTTATCGATGATGGATCTACGGATAATACTCTTGCCGTTCTTCGGAATCTTGAAAAAACTTTTTCTCGTTTGAAAGTCATTGTTTTTCCACAAAATAGAGGGAAGAGACATGGAATGGCGGAAGGAGTTCTGGCAGGAAAAGGAGAGATGATCATCTTTCTTGACTCGGATTCCCGTGTGGAGAAAGATGCAATTCGCGAGATTGTTCGTCCCTTGTCTGACCCATTCGTTGGGGCTGTTGCTGGAAATGCTTTCGTGTGGAATAAAGACGTAAATTTTGTGACGAAAATGCAAGCTGTGCGATATTTCGTGGCATTCAATGTTTTTAAGAAAGCCGAATCTGTTTTTAGTTCAGTGACGTGTTGTTCGGGGTGTTTTTCTGCCTACCGGAGGGGAGCTATCGAGGAAGTGCTCGATGATTGGCTTGGGCAGACCTTTCTCGGAACTGTGAGTACTTTTGGAGATGATCGTTCGTTGACGAATTTTCTTTTGCCTAGATGGCGTGTCGTCTATGCAGATAATGCGATTGTTCACACCATCGTTCCAGATACTCTGAGAAAATTTATGAAGCAGCAGCTTCGGTGGAAAAAGAGTTGGATCCGTGAAAGTTTTCGTGCCGGAGGTTTTATCTGGAAAAAGAATCCGATTATGGCTTTTGGGTTTTACCTTGGAACTATGCTGCCCGTGGTGACTCCCCATGTTGTATTGCGTTCTCTTTTTTTGCGCCCAATTTTTCTCGGTGGAATGCCTTTTGTGTATCTTCTCGGCATTATTGCTATGTCGATTGTTTATGGTTTGTATTATCGCATGTATTTTCGAGAAAAAATATGGATATATGGATCTTTATTTGCGGTCTTTTATCTTGTGATTCTTGTATGGCAATTGCCATGGGCAGTTGTTTCTATGACGGATAATAAATGGGGAACTCGTTAGAGTATTCCATACTTTTTGGCAGGGAGTGCGGTGGCATATATTGTTACTCTTTTCCGTTTGATGAGGACTAGGCTGGGTATTCTCCTCTATGTATTCCATTTTTGTTCGAGATTCTATCCTTCTTTACGTTTGTTAAGAAGGCAGTGGGTTATTCGCTTTTTTTTGTTTTTTATAAGTGCTTCCTATCTCTTCACCCCCCTTGTTTTTCAAGTCATATCTTTGCGTGATAGTGCGGCAATTTCGAGAGAAAATGTGATTCGACCGCGTTCTGTACTTTCTGAACTATTGTCTTTCGAGAAGATTGGTGGAGATATTGATCGCTTTTTTATGGAAAAAAATGATCTCTTAGGGGAAGGTCTTGTTTTTCTTAATTATCATAATATTTCCCCTGAAATTTTTGATCCTACGTCAGATTCTTTGACCGTTACTCCTTCGCAGTTTGCTTCGCATATGGCATTTTTGAAGCGTGCGGGATTTGAGTCGCTATCTTCTCGCCAGGTACGTGATCATTTTTTGTATGGGAAGTCTCTTCCCTCGCGTGCAGTTGTCATCACTTTTGACGATGGTCCTCGTGGTGTTTGGGAATATGCAGATCCCATTTTGGAGAGATACGATTATCACGGGATTGTTTTTGTCATCACCGGGAAAGTTGCTGCAAATCCCCACTTTCTTACGTGGGAAGAACTCGAGTTGTTGAGTGCCACTGGGCGGTGGGATCTAGAGTCGCACAGTCATCTCGGTGACCAACGTATACCGATTAACTCTGATGGTGAGAAGGCTCCCTTTTTTATATCTCTTGCCTGGCTCCCGGAAAGCCGGCGGCAGGAGACTTTTCTCGAGTTTCAAGATCGAGTGACGAGGGATTTGGAACGTTCTATTTCTGTGCTTTCTGAACGAGGATTCCCCGATCCTGTTTTGTTTGCATATCCTCTTTCTGCCGCTGTTTCGGAAGATGAACGGTTGGCTGCTTTTTATAAAAAGGCAGTGCAATCCATTTTTCATCTAGGAGTAATAAATGAGCTTCCCGCGCGCCCTATTTCCCAGGGAGAAGTGCTGGATCGTACTTTGCACCGTGTGCCTATTTATGGAAAGACTGATCTGGCAGTTTTACGGGATCACCTACAAGAGTCTTTGATTTTTCCTTTGGAAACTTTTCCATCCCCTGTGATGGAGGCTCTTTTGTCGTCTCGGGATCAAAGTACTTTTTCTCTTGCGGGTGTTGTCAGCTTGAGCAGAATGTCGCGTGGGACCTTGGCGGTTGGTTTGAGCGTGTTTCTTTTGCTGGGGATCGGGAGTGGCATAGGGAGAAAAACGGAGGAAGAGGAGGTGGAGAGAAGAACCGCGGATTCTTCTTCTTTCTCATCGAGTTTTTCTTTTGGGCAGACAGAGAGGAGCCTGCGAGGAAAAGTAGAGGTTGCGAAAGACCCTGAAATGCAAGACCCCCCGACAGGGGGAGCCGGAGAAAGAGGATCCGAGAAGGAAATTGTTGGCTGGTGGGGTATCCCGAATTTATCGCTTTTTGTGGACCGCTTTGACAGTTCTCCAGGTCTTCTCACGAACCAGTATGCCTATTGGCATCCCTCTGACCCAGCGGCGGTTTTTTCATCTGTGTGGATGGTAGTAAACGGAACGTTGTATTCTCGCGATGGGAATGCGTGGTCAGGTGTTCCCGATGGCATCGTGCCGGACAGTCTGTCGGGGAACGGATCTGGATCTGCCATTTTTCGTATGGTGAGCCGGCGTAAGGACTTCGAGAACGTCATCGTGCGTTTTTCTTATTTTATTCATGGACAGACCTCAACCCCGCGCACGCCTCCTGTTCCCTGGGATGGATTACACATATGGGTACGCCATCAGTCTCTTTATCATTCCTACATTGTTTCTGTGGGGCGGCGGGACAATTTTGCAGTCATCAAAAAGAAGATGCCGGGAGGTCCTTCCAATGGGGGTACCTACTATACGCTGGGAGAATCGCCTCTGGGGATGGAGCCAGGCATGTGGCACACTGTTGCGCTATATGTGGAAAATTGTCGCGATGGGGTGGTGCGGCTTGTTTTGGCGCGCGACGGGAAAGAAGTGTTGCGGACTTCCGACACAGGCGCGGTGAGTCCGGCTATCGGAGAACCGGGAAGTGTCGGGATACGAGGCGACAACACCGAGTTTTCGCTTGATGATTTTGTTGTGGGGCAGTGGCCTCCTACTTGTTGAAATGTGTTGAGAAAATGTTGGGCGAGGGGGAGGGCGAGGGCGCGAGTATGAGCCGGTCCGGCTGTGTCCTCTCTCCGAGATCTGTGTATGAGGCTGCTTGTTCTTGAGGGAGGTTAGGGGTGCCGTCGGGCCTTTATGTTTGTCACGCGCCAGCGCCCTGCGGGTGCGAGGAATTCTGCAATATGTTGGGCTGCTTTTGAGATGTCTTGAGGTCGGGTTTCTATAGTGACCCCATCGTCATGATCTTGAATGAGGGCATACCCGCTTGATTCTGCCCAGGCGCTTACTGCGCTTCCTCCACCGGAAAGGCCGGTGGTGCAAATCAGAGGGTTTTCTTCGTTGTGTTCGCAGATCAATTCAATGATCATTTCGGAGGCTTCGTTTTGTAGCACAGCTTTCGCGGTATTGTTACCGGCCCATGCGACGAAATCGCCCGCGAAGCTTCCCATATTTTCCGTTATTACGAGCTTTCCGGTGTGTTTCTCCATCGGCGACTGATATTCCCATGTGACGCGCCCCTGTGTGGACGTTACCGGATAAAAAAGGCAGTATCCCAGAGGCAGTGGCAAGTATGTGAACGGGGCACGCAGAAGCTTCCCAGCGTTTTGAGGAGCACTCGTATGCAGCATGCCCAGCGGACCTGATGCTAGTCTCCCATGGATTGCGGGAGCCTTTCTATCTGAGTGGATGCCGAGAACAGGGTAGAGATTAAAAAGGCATGCTGCAAGCGAGGTGTGTAGGTGGGGCACTCAAGAGGTGTGTAGGTGGGGCGGTCAAACGGGATAATCTGAGGCGTGGTGTCTGGCGAGCGAAGGGATCTTTTCCTTGCCTATTGCGAAACACCTGTGCCGTTAGCACTCTTCTCGCTAGACTGCTAACGGTCTGTCCGCGGCAGGTTTTTTTAGGTTGTCTGGCTGTGGCGGACACCATCGTAAACCTTTCGTCTTTATGCTCTGACAGGAGAAGCAACGATGGCGAAGATGATTTCGTATGATGATGTGGCGCGCCGATCGCTTGAAGCAGGCATGGACAAGCTTGCTGATGTTGTGAAGGTGACACTGGGCCCGAAGGGGCGCAATGTGGTGCTCGAAAAGAAGTGGGGAGCGCCAACCATCACAAATGATGGGGTTTCCATTGCCAAAGAGATTGACCTTGAGGATCCGAACGAGAGAATCGGGGCGGAACTTGTCAAGGAAGTTGCGAAAAAAACTGACGATGTAGCCGGTGACGGTACTACAACAGCCACAGTGCTGGCCCAGGCAATGGTGAAATCCGGCCTGCGGAATGTGATTGCCGGCGCTAATCCCATGGCGATCAAGAACGGCATGGAATTAGGTCTCCAGACTGCGGTCGATGAGATTAGTAAGATCGCGATTGAGGTTGACTCGAAAGAGCAGATTGCTCAGGTAGCGGCAATTTCTGCTGCTGATGAAGAGATCGGCCAGATTATTGCTGAGGCCTTGGACAAGGTCGGCAAAGACGGTGTGATTACCGTTGAAGAGTCTCAGACCTTTGGCATGGACTTGGACCTTGTAGAGGGAATGCGCTTTGACAAAGGCTATATCTCCCCCTATTTTGTCACGGACCAGGAGAACATGGAATGCGAGTTGGAAAACCCGTACATTCTCCTTGTGTCACAGAAAATCTCGGCAATCAAAGACCTTTTGCCTGTGCTTGAGGCGACGATGCAGTCGGGCAAGCCCCTGCTGATTATCGCTGAAGACCTCGAAGGTGAAGCTCTTGCGACACTAGTGGTGAACAAGATCCGCGGTACCTTCAAGATTTGTGCAGTGAAGGCGCCAGGTTTTGGCGATCGACGCAAGGCCATGCTGCAGGACATTGCAGTCATGACCGGTGGACAGGTTATTTCTGAGGAAATCGGCCTCAAGCTCGAAAACACCGAACTTTCTTTGCTCGGACAAGCTCGTAAAGTGATTATCTCCAAGGACGAGACGACGATCGTTGAGGGAGTGGGAGAGGCGAGCGACATTGATGGTCGCGTCGCTCAGATCAAGAGCGAAATTGAGAGAAGTGACTCCGATTACGACATCGAAAAGCTGCAGGAACGACTGGCCAAGTTGTCTGGTGGCGTCGGAGTCATCAAGGTCGGTGCTGCCACGGAAGTGGAACTAAAAGAGAAGAAGCACCGCATCGAGGATGCTGTCTCTACCACGAAGGCCGCTATTGAAGCGGGGATTGTTCCTGGCGGTGGTGTTGCTTTGTTGTGTGCCAAGCAGCGTGTGGAAGAGCTTGCTCTTTCTGGCGATGACGCGACAGGAGCCTCGATTGTGGCGAGCGCGCTGTCTGGGCCAATTCGCCAAATCGCGGAAAACGCTGGTTATGAAGGTGGCGTTGTCGAGGCTGAAGTGTTCCGTTCGTCGGGTACAAAAGGTTTCAACGCTGCTACGGGAGAGTATGAGGACCTGGTGAAAGCTGGCGTGGTCGACGCTGCAAAAGTCACGAAGTCGGCCCTTTTGAACGCTGGTTCCATTGCAATGCTCTTCTTGACGACAGAGTGCATTGTGGCGGACGAACCAGAAGCGGCCGCGGCTGCTCCTGCAATGCCAGACATGAGTGGCATGATGTGACGGGTTGATTTTCGTCAAAAATATAGACCGGGCATAAGGCAGAATTGCCAGAAGCCCGGTCTTTTTTTGTCCGTTTTTTGGGGGTCTTTGGGGGTCTGGAGGAGGGTGTGGGAGGAGAGAGTAAAACCTGGCCTTGTGACGTGAGGTCAGGGGTACTGAAGGCCTTTTAGTGCATCTGGGACGTCGGTGAGGTCTGGAACACTGAGTGTTGCTCGCTCGGGATAGGGAAACTCTGGGAGTGGCGTAGTGCCTACATTGATGTAAGCGCATCCGGCTCCGTTGGCTGCCATGCCCTCTCGCTGGGGAGTGACCCCGATGACTGCGGCATTTGATGGTTGGATCCCCATAGCGAGAAGAGTGGAACGAATAATTTTTGGACTGGCGGCAGGATCATCAAGGTCGGCAGATAAATCGGTAGTGGTGCCGATCATCTCGAACCAGCCATGCCAGTCGATTTGGGTAAGTATCTCCCGTACGTTTGCTGCAGTTAAAACGTGTGTTCCGGTAATGAGTCCAAGACGGTAACGAGCAAAACACCCTTGTACGAGGGAAAGTGCTCCGTCGATGGGCGCGTGCTCTCGGATGGACTGGTCAGTGTCGCCAGTGTGATGAAACAGAACCCCTTCGAGAGTGAAGAGGACACCTCGTAAAACAGCCACCTTGTTATGTTAGCGGTTGCCACTACGACAGAGCATTTTCAAAACGTGCCCGCAAAGAGAACTCGAAGCGCAATGGCTGGGCTCTTGCTGTGCACGGGGATATTCAGGACGGTCGTACGTCGATTTCGTCAAGGATTGTGAACAAATCATCTTGGGATTCCCGCTGCATAGCGTTGTAAGCAGCTTCTACTCCTGCTCTGAAATCTTGAGGTGATTCGTAAAGATAGGCTTGTTTGCGCAGTTGGTCTCGGATATCTGTTATTTTGGATGGGAAAAGCGTGTTCTCGCGCGATGGAATTTCACTGCGTACTGGCATGGGATACCCTCGGGATCATGATGACTGCGCGCGCCGATCGGACGTGAGGTTCTGGAGGACCCGAAATCCATGTCCCCGTGGACAGGTCGAAAAGAAGCTGTTGTCTTTGCGGGCGCGGACAGAGGAGTGGGCAATCGATTTCCGTGATAATCGCATAAACTGCAGATATTTTCCAGCATTTTTTTGAAAAACCTCTAGGAATGAAGAGTGATTTCTGGTATCTAAGCGAATTTTCTTGTGTTGCAAGAACCCGCTTGGCTTCGATGATCTCTGTACTTTTTTCGTTAACGTTGAGGATTGTTTGTTTCTATGCTGGTATTGGCTTTGAAAAAGTCCTGTTCGTGAGAAACAGGATATTGGGAGTGCATGAAGACCGGAAATAATGGATATTCCTGACCCAGTGTCGGCCCGTGTGCAGTTGGATGAGGCAATCGGGCGATTGTCGGAAAAATGTGGGGAGGCTGTGGAACGTTGGATCTGTGTGCGCGCGCAAGAAGTGCTTGATGCTTGGATATTGGCGGGAGGTGACCTCTCGCAGTCGCATGCGGTTGTGCGTGCTGCCTTATCAGAAGCAGCGGAAGTCTCTGCTGCCCGAGCAGTTGTCTGTATAGAGTCGTTGCGGGGTCGTGATCCGGCACTGCCTGGTACACCTGGGCCGCTGGAGGCTTTGCAAGATCTTTCCCATTACCCGACACGTGTCCTTGCTGATGCAGGAGTTGGGGAAGTGGACCGTGATCCTTTTGAAGAACTGCATTTTCCCGAAGATGTGTACGGGTTGCGTGTGTGCTCTTTTCGTGACCTTCCTGGGGGGGAAGATCTCGTGGATTTGCACATTTTTTGGGGTGTGGCAAAAACCGCTGTGCTGCGCGTTGAGCGTGGGACGTTGTTTGAGTAAGAGTGCCGGCTGCAAAGAAGTCTTGAGAGAGTCGAGAAGTGGGCAAGTCGGCGAGTAGCCTGGTGCGGCATGGACGTCCTTGCCGGCGGTTTTGCTGCTTTTCTCGCTTTTCTTTTTTCTTTGATTCTCGTCCTGCGTTGGTTTCGGCGACGATCTCCGCATGATGCGGCCTGGGCAGTATCTATGGGATTTTTCGGTTTAGGTGCCGCTGCTCTTGTTTGGGGCGCGTCGTCTGGCTGGGATGACACTGCTTTTCGTCTCTATTACCTCTGTGGTGCCGTGTTGAATGTGCCTTGGCTTGCGCTCGGGAGCCTGCATGTTTTACGGCGAGGACGGCAGCGTTCTTCGCTCATGACAGGCGTTGAAATGGCTGTGGTTTACTTCACTATTGTGGCTATTCCGATCGTGATGACGACCGGGCTCGTGTCAGAGATCCCCAATGAAGAAATCCCTCAGGGGAAAGATCTATTGGTCCCGTCGGCCCGGGTGCTTGCCGTCACCGGCAATATTCTTGGGACTTTCGTCGTGGTAGGTGGGGCGTTGCACTCTGCAGCGCGTTCTCGGCAGAGAGATGAGGACAAGGCCCTTTTCCAGGGGAATCTTTTGGTCGCCGCGGGAGTGAGCGTGGCGGCTTTCAGCGGGGTTTCTCTTGGGTTGGGTGTGGTCGCGAGTAAGGCTGTCGGTCTCGCAGTGGCAGAGACCCTCATCTTCGCGGGTTTTCTTCGAACGTCAGGAACATCGATCAGTCCCTCATTCCGCGCTTTTGTTACTGGTCGGAGGACTGCCCTGTCTGTATTTTTCCGCCGTTTTCAGGGGAGACAGCTTGCCCCTTCTCCATCTGCTTCTTCTCCCGGTCCGCTCTTGAAGCTTTCGACAGGATTTCTCCCTGCTTCGGCTGGGCTCCCTCGCTCAGATGGGTTGCCCCTTCCGGGCGAGGAATGCAGTGTTGCATGGTCGGCGGACGCGATGGCTGAAGCCGTTTTGGCTGGTTTACGGCAGGGTGATCTTGCGACTGTTGCCGCTGATTCTGGTTTGTCGCTTGCTGTGCTTACTTCTTGGACAGAGCTTTTTGTCGCAGGGGGGACGAGCGCGTTGCTTCGCTTTGAGAGTGCCCACGCCGAAACGCCTGAGGGAAAAATCCCTGGAACTTCTTTGCCGTGTGTCCCCGCCGGTGTTCCTGCTGTGGCGGCGTCTGCAGTGACGGAACGTCTCGAGGATGCGCATCGCAAGATCGGGGAACTTGTGATGGAGATAGATAGATATTCGCGTATGCAGGTGTCGCAGATGTCGATGCTGGGCGATGACGCTCCAAGGTGAGAGGTACCCCGACGCGCAGGGTCAGCTCCGCTTGGGCAAAGAGGTCGATGCCCTCTGTGCGAGGTGTCGCGCGAAGGTGTCAAAGAAGTACTAAAAACGTACTAGAAATGCTGCGCATCGGAGGTGTTTCCCTGTGTGCAGCAGGTTTTTTTCGCTTGTGGTGGGCGTGCTTACATGAGACGCCCGAACCAGAAAACCGAGAAGCCCAAGGAAAACAAGAGCATGCTTGCAGCGGTGATGGCGAAGAACGGGGTTATGTCTTGGCGTACTGTTTCCAGTCCGATTTTGGCGCTGAAGTTTTTGAAGACGAGTGTGAGCGAATCGGCGTTGAGCGCGCGAAAAAACTCCCCTTGTGTGACTGACGCGATATCAAGGAGTTCTTTTTCGTCGACGCTGACGGGAATCTGTTCCCCCTGTACGTCGACAGTGGCGTTGTCTGTCCCAAAGGCGATCGTGTAAATTGGGATTCTCTCGTCTGCTGCTTTTCGCGCGGCTTGCAGGGGATCTATGCCGCTTTTTGTGTCTCCGTCAGATAAGAGAATGATTGCTCCAGGTTGTGGGTGATTATTGGTACTGTCGAGTTTGCCAATAGCGTCTTCTTCCATCTTTTCAGACGTTTGGTCAATGAGATCAATGCTCGCGATGATGCCGTTTCCGACAGCAGTTCCCTCTCGAAGACGGAGATCTTGTACTGCGCTGATCGCCTGCTCGTGATCGCGAGTGGGCATGACTTCAGTGAAGGCAGATTGAGCAAAGGAGACAATTCCCGTTTGCACGTCTGAGGGGAGATGTCTGATTGCGGCGACTGTTGCCTGTTTTGCAGCGTCCAAACGCGTTGGGCGTACGTCTTGGGCTTTCATTGATAAAGAGACATCGAGTGCAAATATGATGGGTGTTTGCTTTTTTGAGACGAGAGTGTTTCTATATGGACGGGCGAGTGCGACCACGGCAAAACAGAGTGCGAGCAGAAAAAGGGCAGGAGGGAGAACGCGGCGCCATTGAGAGATCGGTGCCACTTTCTCGAGGATGTCTGCTGCGGTAAAACGTATAGCCTGGATATTTCGTCGTTTTTCCGCGAAGCGCAAAAATAATATGAAAAGTGGGATGACAGTCAGAAAAAGGAGCATCAGGGGTTTGTCAGTGCCCATCTTCTCTTTCTCCATTGCTCGATGTGTGTGATGAGTTTGTTCAGCCAGTCGTCTGCTGTTGATAAGCGAATGTGCGTGCTTCCCGAAGCGTGCAATCCCGCGGCGATTGCTTCTTTTTGAAAGGCCGCGATACGGCGAAATTCATCTCGTACAGCCTTGCTCCTTGTATCTACGGTAAAAGAGCGGCCTGTTTCTGGGTCAGTGAAGCGGGCAATGCCTACGTTCGGCAAGTCTTCTTCGCGGGGGTCGAAAACTTCGATGCAGAACACGTCATGACGTTTTGCAAGGGCTGTTAAAGCTGTTTCCCAATTTGCTTTCCCAAGATGTGCAGGATGTTTTCCGTTTGTTGTGTGGGTTTCGTGGGGAGTGCTGTGTGTGTTTTCGGTTTTGAGCCGAGAGCTATTCCCGAAAGGCGCGAGCATGGAAAGTCGTGAGAAACGCTGTTTTTCAGATAGAGGTGGGGACGGGAGACCGGAGCGAAAGTCTGACACGAGGACGAGGATTTCTTCTCTGCGGAGCAGGCGTCCTGTGTATTCGATACCTGTTTTCAGGTCGTGTGTGGGATTCTGCTGACGTGGGGAATCTGGTGTGTGTGGAGAAAGTTCCTTGAGGAGTGCGAGTAAGGCAGGTTTTCCAGACCGGGGAGGAATGATGCGGGTTTTTTCCGTGAGGGAAAGTCCTCCGACGTGTGCGGAACGCCGGAGTGCGAGTAAGCCGAAAGTGGCAGCTGCGGAGAGCCCGATTTCGTATTTTTCGCTGGCTTGTGTGCTGAAGGCCATAGAGGCCGACGTATCGACTGCCAACCAGAGGGTACTATTGCGTTCTGCGACAGGGACTCTGATGTGGGGGATGTTTGTGCGGGCCGTGGCAGCTGGGTCGAGCCGGCGCCAGTCATCGCCCGCGTTCCACTCTCGTATCTGGTTCAGTTCGAGCCCTCCCTCGCCTCTTTTTGCCAGAGTTTCCCCGGCACGCGTTCCAGTGGCGAGATGACGTAGTGCGAGGTCGAGTCGGTACAGCAGCCGGTCAGGTGGAAGCATTATGAGAATTCTGGGGAGGTTCGGGAACAGGAGCAGGGAAGGTGTTGGTCGTGCCATTCTCCGAGAGGGAAAGGACGGGGGGAGAAGCTCCTATTGCGAGGTCAATCTGCGGCATGGGTACCATTTGCAGGACGCGGTGAATCACGTGTTCTGGAACGACTCCATCGATAATGGCCTGGTAGTCAAGCACGATACGATGCCGTAAGGCATCGTAAGCGAGATCTACTACGTCTTGGGGAACCGCATAGGGCCGTCCTGCGAAAACGGCCAGTGCTTTTGCGCCACGGATGAGAGCTAAAGAAGCACGCGGGCTTGCCCCAAAAGAAACTGCCTTACTGAGATCGCCGAGCAGTCGATTGTCCTCTGGTCTTGTGGCACCTACGAGGGAGGTGGCATAGGAGATAACGGCCGGATCAACGTAGACCTTGTCGGCACATGTTTGCAGCCGGCGGATTTCGTGGTCGTTCAGTAGATTGTCAGCTTCGGGAGGGTGCACCATCACACGCCGGACAATTTCTTGTTCTTCTGTGGAGGTTGGGTATCCGACGAGAACTTTGAAGAGGAATCGGTCTGATTGTGCTTCTGGTAGTGGGTAGACGCCCTCTGATTCGATGGGGTTTTGCGTCGCAAGCACAAAGAAGGGATCAGGGGCGTGCAATGTTTCCGACCCAATAGTGACCTGGCGTTCTTCCATGACTTCAAGCAGGGCCGACTGCACTTTGGCAGGAGCACGGTTGATTTCATCTGCGAGGACAAAATTTGCGAAAACCGGTCCACTTTCTACGGTGAAGGAGCCGGTGTCAGGTCGCCAAAGACGGCTACCAATCAAGTCTGCCGGGACGAGGTCGGGAGTGAATTGTATGCGAGAAAACTTTCCCCCGAGTACTTTTGCGACTGTTTTGACGGTCAGGGTTTTCGCAAGACCGGGCACTCCTTCTAGGAGGATATGTCCTCGTGCTACCACTGTGAGAAGCATGCGGCGGAGCAGGTGTTCTTGGCCAACAATGACTTTTTTTATAGAGAAAAGCGCCTTTTCAAGCGTTTCTTCTGGGGAGGGTGTTGAGTGCTCCATCTGTTGGTCCTCAGGGGAAAACCTGTCGTGTGAGTGATTTCTGCAAAATGCGCAGATATGTTGTGGAAAAGTGGGGGCTGGTGTGGTCTTGTCGTGCCGATCAGACTGCCGGGATATCTGGAATTTCTTTTACAGGTATCTCGCACAGATTGCCTGTTGATGACCTTGTCCACAATCTTTGCCGTCAGTATTTTCGCGGGTAAGCACGAATGTAATCGCAGTGTTCTGGCTTGTTGCAGCGAGAAATCTGGATTGCGGAGGCTTTGATGATGCTTTTTTCACGCTATTTCGATGACAGTCGATGGCTGAGAGTCACTCTAGACGATGATGCCTGATGACTCTAGATAACTCTTCATAACTTTTGACTGCTCCTTCTGGCGCAGAGTTTCTTGTGAGTTGTGGGGATGGCAAGAAAGGGTGCAAAGGACCTAGCGGAGAAAGGGCCGGTCGAAGGGTTTTTCCGTGTTTTTTTCTTGGCAGGATATGGGTGCAAAAGGAATGAGAAGGAGGAAGGTATTTTCGTGTGGAAAAAAACCTCTCAGGGATGGCCATCCCTGAGAGGTCAGTGACCACGAGAGACTCGGACTGGGAGGAAAGAGTGTCTCTCGTGCTCGCTCTTCCTGGGTTTGTGGGGAAACCCATCTGTGAAGAGCTGTCGTTGCGGTGTTGTGGCAAAAGATCGTGGGGGAGTCTTTTGCCTACCGTTTCGACATGAGGACGATGTTACAGGGCGTATGTCGAGCATCGTGTCTTTGAGCGTCCTCGCTGGTATCTGGGAGATTTTTCATGTCCGCACGCTTCGAATAAGAAGGAGGCTGTATCATGTCTCTTCTGCGTATTGCGATCATTGCTGTTTGCAAGACTTGAACTGGGATGGGATGTCCTGGTTTTTGGAAAAGAGAGTTTTCGAATACTATTCAGTATTCGAGTCAAGGGACTTGTTTCTGTGTGTTGAGACAACCGTTTTAACTGCCGGTTTACGGACGAATTATTTTGCAAGAGCGGTTTGGTCCGGGGTTTTTTCGGTGCAAATGGTCTCAGCGACTGCATAGTGCATGGAAGGTATGGCACGTGGTGCGCAGTGCAGAAGTATCAGGCTTTTGTGCGGCGAGATCTCATATGATGACTCTTCTGAAAAATAAAAAATCCCAGTTGTGCATCTTGTTTACATCCAAGTTTTCTACGTTGCAAAGGTCGGGGTGAGAGTGAGTAAGACACTCCTCATTGTCGATGACGATCAGTACATTCTGAGTACTCTCGATCGCAATTTTGGGGTCGAAGGGTACCGGGTGGTTACTGCCCTTTCGGGTCAGGAGGCTTTGGGAAGACTGGCGGGTGTGGACCTTGTCGTGCTTGATCTGAACTTAGGCGATATGGATGGGGTGGAAGTATGTCGGAGTGTGCGATCAGTCAGCGATATTCCTGTCCTCATGCTTACTGCTCGTGATGGGGTGAATGACCGTGTTGAAGGACTCGACGCGGGTGCAGACGATTATCTTGTGAAACCTTTTGCGACGGAAGAACTTTTAGCACGGGTGCGTGCGCTGCTGCGTCGACATGCCGGAGAGCAATCTCCCATATTGCAAGTCGCTGATCTGCTGCTTGACAGGGAGAACTGGGTAGCACTTCGGGGTGAGCGCTGTCTTGAGTTCACTGTGCGAGAATATGATCTCCTGGCGTATCTCGCGTCTCATGCAGGGAAAGTCTGCACCCGGGTCGCGATTATGTCGGCGGTGTGGGGAAACGACATCGAAGTTGGCCCCAATACTCTCGAAGTGTATGTCGGATATTTGCGAAAAAAGCTCGAGGCAGGAGGGGAACGTCGCATTCTCCACACTGTTCGTGGAGTCGGGTACGTACTGAGAGAGTGATGTGGAGCCGTTTTTCTCTTCGACTGCGGCTTGCTGTGCAATCTGCGGTGATTGTGGGAATGGTCGTCGCGCTTGCGAGTTTTATTGAATACCGTCTTGTAACGAGTGCTTTACTCGGCCGTGTCGATGAGCAACTTGCCCATACAGCCGGGATGCTCCAGATCGATAACGTGCGCGATCCTATTACCAATATCTCCCCGAAGGCAGACCCGCTCCCTGATCTGGCACAGCTAGGTATTGAAAACGAACAAGTGCATTTTCAGCTTGTCAAAAAGAACGGTGACCGTGCTGGTTACAGTTCTATTGATATTCCTTTTGAGAATGAAGTGGAGCACTCAGGGTCCTTTTTAAACAGGTTTTGGTATAACGCGGAGATCAAAGGGGTGAGGTACCGTGTGCTTGCCATGCGGAGTGACATCGATGATTATTATCTCCTCCTGATCGCTCGTTCTGTGGAGGAAGTCCTCGGGATTCGAGGCCGTTTGACTACTTTTCTCTGGATGCAAGCGATTTTTACGACGCTCACGGCTTTTTTCCTCGGTTATCTCGTGACGCGTGAGGCGATGCGGCCGGCACATCAGATGGCTGTGACAGCTCGCGATATTGCTGTCACAGGCGATTTGGCAAAGCGAGTTGTCGAAGGAGCTGCTGATCGCGATTTGGCAAACTTGACGGCTGCTTTTAACCGGATGCTGGATAAAATTGAAGATGCATACGACAAGCTTGCCGCTTCTTTGGAAGCTGAGCGGCGCTTCGTGGCCGACGCCTCTCACGAGCTGCGGACTCCTCTGACAACCATTTTGGGGAACACTGGTTATCTTGGACGGACGAGCGCTGATCCTGAGGCGGTACGCGATATCAAATTCGCTGCTGATCGTTTGAATAGTTTGGTGGTGGGCCTCACTACACTTGCAAGAGAAGACGCTCGAGTTCATGAAGATGTGGCTTTGGTGGATTTCGATGAGCTTGTCCGGGATATTGCTGCTGAGCCGGAATATTCTTCTTTTGTGTGTTCCCTCAACGTGCGAGATGATGTCTGGGTTCAGGGGAACGAAGAATCTTTGGCAATAATGGTGCGCAATTTACTTGGGAATGCCGTGAAATACGGCACGTCACGTGTGGATCTGACTGTGACAATTGAGGACGAGGAGGCCGTCCTGATCGTTTCTGACGATGGTCCAGGGATCGACGTGCAAGATGTGGAGCGGGTGTTCCATCGTTTTTGGCGAGCACCCAAGGCGAAGAGCAAGACCGGTTCGGGATTGGGACTTTCGATTGTGAAGGCCACGGTTGATTCGCATGGTGGGACCGTGGAAGCTTGTCCTGGTCCTGGTGGACGGATCGTGGTGCGTCTCCCAATTGCCGATCCCCCTGTTTATGATACGACTGTTTTCATATGAAGAAGAAGGGGTGTGGGATGACCCTCGAACGTAATATGAATATGGAGATGTTTGAGGATTTTTGCCTGTTTCTTTTTTCTTCTGTGGACGAATCCTCGCATGCTTCTCCTCACTCCTTCTTGGCACATGAAAACAAGAAACAAGTACTTTGAGAGGGAGAAGAAAACCAATGCGGATACTTCTGAACCAGTCAATCAGGAGCGTCTACTCCAAGCTCAAATATTTTACTGTTGTCCTTGTTATTCCAATCCTGCTGTTTGTTGTGTCGATAGGAGATGGATCCTCAAGGGGGGAAACGACTCATAATGGGACGCGGGACGCACGAGAGACAATAAATGAAAACTCTGAAAACTCTAAGGAGATAGGTATGTCAGATGTTGTGGATGTAGATCCACAAGAGGGACATGAGCTGGTCCTTGCGGGTGTCCTACTGCTCGATGTGCGAGATCAGGACGAGTGGGATGCCGGTCACGCGCAAGAGGCAGTGCACATTCCTCTTTCGGATCTTGAAGACCGTGTTTCTGAGATTGCACCGGATCAGAAGGTGGTTGCGATCTGCCGGTCAGGAGTGCGTTCCGCGCGTGCTGCCAAGATTCTTCTGAAATATGGTATCGACACAGTCAACTTGGCAGGCGGGACGAAAGCCTGGGTGGATGCTGGTTTCCCGATAGTGAAAAATGATGGAAGTCCAGGAAAAGTAATTTAGGCGACTCAAGAGAACTTTCGCGAAAAGTTCTCGAAAAAACGAAGAGAAGTTTACGAGAGAGGCTGCACAAGGGCC
>DEIU01000095.1:20354-40538 GCA_002352645.1 Acidimicrobiia bacterium UBA2766
GGCCCTTGTGCAGCCTCTCTCGTGTGCTGGTGAGGTGCGTGGGGGAGGGAAGAACCTGTAGGAGTGTGGATAGCAGTGTCGAGGCTATTTGGGATGGGTATTCGTTGATGGTGTGACCAAAACCTGGTGGGTGTGGAGGAAGGTAGGCGGAGGATGGTCAGGAGAGGGGATGTGGTGGAAAGCTGCGGAGTGTTCTCACGGGCGAGCACAGCAGACGGCCGGGAAAACGGAGAATCTCCGTTTTCCCGGCCGTGAAGTTTTTTTGCAGTTTTTTCTTGGTTGGGTCAGGTTACAGGCTGTGCTTCAACCGGTTGGGGTTGCAGGGTCTCGATACTGACACTCGCCTGTTTTTTGCGGCGTTGCCGGTCCCAGATCACAAGCACAGGCGGAAGCACCATGATGCTGGTGATAAGGCTGTAACCAATAGTGAGTGCGGTGAGGCCACCGAATTGTCGCATTGGCACCATTGGGGCGAAGAGCAGGACGCCAAAGCCCAAAATGGTCGTGAGGGCTGAGCCGAGTAGCGCGCCGCCTGTGTGTTTGATTGTGCTGTGCAGGGCTTCTTTTACTTCGGGGTATCGGTGCACATCTTCGAGAAAACGGTTCACGATATGCGTTGAGTAGGGGACACCAATCCCGATGGTGAGCGAAGTGATCATGGCTGTCATGACGTTAAAGCTGATGCCAAGAATCGACATGGAGCCAAGAACCCAGGCAATAACGAGCGCCACTGGCAGGATGAGGAGAAGGCCGAGAACGGGATGACGGAAGGTAATTCCGAAGTACAGGCTGAGAATCAGGCCTGCCGCGAGGATGGTGGCAATAATCGAACCAACTTGGCTGGATTGCAGGGAGTCTGTGACCTCGTCGATCGTAAGTGCTGGGCTTGTGGGAACGATAGTGAATCCCTGTGCGTTGAGGTCTTTTGCCGCAGCGTAGAGGCCGTCTCGTAAAACGTCGGCGTCAACAGTGGATGATATGGGTACGTTCACAATGCCGCTTCGGTAGCTGTCGGTGTGTACTTGTTGTGCAAGTCCGGGAGCATCGACTGCGGCAAGTGCTTGATACAGAGGCTTGAGGCTGTTGGCTTTGCCTGCGTTTATGTCTGCCAGCGCCTTTTCGACATCCTTATCAAACTGGTCATCGGCCTGGTTTGGATCAGACGTTCCCCAGTCTTTTGCCAGGCTTGCAAAAGACCTGATGGGTGAAGATGTTCCTTCGACTGTGCTTGCTTTGCTCTCGAAATCCTGCAGTGCAGTCCAGAGGGAGGGGTCTGCGAAGTCGCCGCGTACCAGGACAGTTGCCGATTCGCCACTGTTGGCGAAGTTGTCCTCAAGAAAATTCGCGTTCCGGTATACGGCTGAATCTTTCGGAAGGAAATCTGTCATGTTGAATTCGGTGGAGATGTTGACCGCCGCGCCGAGTGACACGATAGTGATGAGGCCAAAGGCGCCAATCGTTGTCCAAGGGCGGGATTCCGTGAAATCCGAGATAGTCGTAAGGACACGGCTTGCGCCAGGTATGGCGTCTGCGACAGGCTGCTGATTTACTTTCTTTCCCCTCTTGATGCGTCTGCCATCGATCAGGATCCGCATGGAAGGAACAAAAGTCGTCATGACGATCCATGCGGCAATGACACCGAGGGCGGCAAAGATGCCGAAGTCCTGCATAGGGGGAAGGGGAGAGAAGATGTTTGTCAAAAAGCCGACGCTGGTGGTCACGGTGGCGAGCACAAGAGCGGAACCAACAGAGCGAAGTGCTGGTTCCATCGCGCTTTGCGGTGAGGCGGTATCGGGAATTTCTTCGCGATAACGAGAAGTGTTGTGAATGGCATAGTCGATCGCAAGCCCGATGAGGAGCACTGGAATGATGATTGTCATGTTGTTGAAAGTTCCGGAAAGCCCGAGATAGTCAGGGCCGGCAAGAACACCAAGTCCGTACATCCAAATGACGGTCATGACAAGCCCGATCATGCCGAGCACAACGTCTGAAACAGATCGATACAAAAGGATGAGGATTCCAAGAATCAACAAGAGCGCCAGTCCGAAAAGCCCTCCCATGCTTTCTTGAGATTCTTCCATTGCCTCGAAGATAAGACCCGTGGCAAGAGTGCTCCCTGTGGAGGCATTGAAGTTGTACGTGTCGACAAGATCTCTCAGCTCCAAGTGGATATCTGAGAGATCATCTCTGTCGAAGGTGCTATCGAAGGAGACGAAAATCAAGCCTGCGGTGACGTCTCCTGGGGCTTTCGTTTCCGCGGTCATGCCTTCGAATTGTGCGGCCATGGGCGGTGGCAGTGCCGCAAATATCTCTTCAATTTTTTCTGCCGAGACTGTTTCGAACGAAGTACCTGGTTCGAGGTTCCTGCTCAGAATGTCGGCATAAGAGAAGACGCTTTGGTTTTGGTTTTCCGTGTTGTTTTCTGCATCGTTGTTGTATGCGAGAAATTTTGCAAGGGAAGAGTCGGAGCGGATCGCTTCTTCGAGACGGAGTACTTCTTGGAGACTGGCAGGATCGAGCAGGTTTTCACTTTCCACAATGACTTGCGCGATGTCAGTGGTGGAGGAGGAGAAATCTTGTTCAATTGTGTCGAGAGCACGTGATGTTTTGCTGTCGGGAAGGAAGTCTTCGTTTTCTGAAGAAAGCTCCTGTTGCGCAGCAAACACACTAAGTATCAAGGTGAGGACTACGAGCGCAACAGCGGTAAGACTGGGGTGGTGGCTTACAATTTTGGCCGACCAGTTCACGAGTCTTTGCATCTATTTTCTCTTTGTTTCAGTTAACGGTACGTCTGCTTTTGTTAATTGGCAGAGCAGCTGACAGAATGAAGGGAAATGTCGGGAAATCTATGGAGTTGACACGACTTTTGCCTGACCACGCCATTGGTAGGACATTGATATTGTGTGAGGAAAGTAAACGGGAGTTTCCCCTTTCTCCGGCATTTCACACATTACTACTTGTCGGTTGACAGATAACTAGTTTATCGGTCAACCGACAAGTAGTGCTTTTTGCCAAGTACACTGGAATGTGTGTGCTGGGGATGCACTTGTGTAGTGCATCCTGGAGAAAGGAGCCTAGTGAGAAAAGAGGCAGGGGAGACGCGGTGTCAGATTCTTGAGGTTGCTTTGCAGCTGTTTCGGGCGCAAGGATATGACAAGACTACTTTGCGACAGATTGCCAAGCAGCTTGGCATGACGCAAGCGGCTCTTTACTACTGGTTCAAAGCAAAAGATGATCTTCTTACGGCTCTTGCGGTCTCTTTGCTGGACAATATTGATGAACTTCTCGAAGAGTGCAGCGCTGATGATGCTCGAGATTTATCGCAACGTGAGCTTCTTGCGCGTTATCTGAATGTTGTCCGTTGTCAGTCAGCAGTGGCGGATTTCCTTGCGAATGACCGGGCGGCCTTGACGCATCAAGCCATTCAGCCCCGGGTGCACCAGCAGAACGAACGATTGCGCTCATTGCTCACGGGGCAAGACCCTTCTCTTGCAGAAATGGTACAAGCACGTGCTGCGCTTGGTGCTTTGCAGATTTGTCTCTTTTCCATTCCAGAAGAACAGTTTGGTGGGCTTGAGGAGATCGTTTTAGATGCCGCACTGGCTCCTTTGCGTCAAGCAAAGGGCGAGAAAAACATGACAGAGGACCGTCTGGGGAAGTCCGTGCATGCGGCTAAAAACGTGTCTGGAGATGCTCGATTTGGTGCAATATCTTGTGAATAAGCTGGTTGAGGGTGAATTTTTTTGGTGGGGTTGATGTTGAAGTTGGAGAAGTGCTGGTAGGTGTTCCCTGTTTGTCTGGGACTTTTCTTGTTTGTGGTCTGCCTGCGGGCAGAGTTTTTTGCGGGTTTGTGTGAGAAGCAGAGGACTCTGCTTCGGAATCGGTCTTGCCTGATGGGGCAGACGTGCCATCGGCGTTTTCGGCTGTGCTGTTTCTATTGCGTTCTACTTTTTGCAGAGAGTGCTGGTTCGATTTTTCTTTCCCGAGAGAGGGCAGAGAGATATTGCCGGATTTGTCAATGACTGCGGCTTTATTTGAGAAGTCTTCTTGTGAGAGGGAGCGGATGATCGTTGTGCCAGGTCCGCCGGGAATGGGTACGCCGAAATCGAGCAGTTCGACAGGAGAAAACTTTCCCTGAAGAAAAGTGCCATCTGGAGCAAGCCTTACTTGTAGTACGCCGCTTTTGCCTAGTACTCCGAAGAGATTGAATTGCCGGTAGGTGGCAAAGTTGCCGAGACTGTAGGCAATGAGGCGTTCTTGATAGACCTCGATTCCCCGCAGTACATGGGGGCCAGAGCCGAGTACGAGGTCAGCCCCAGCGTCTACTGCTCGGTGCGCGAACCGTATGAAATCTGTTCCTGGATCGCGTACTCCTTTGATGTGACTTCCCTCCGGGCCTTCAGTTCCGCCATGAAACAGCACAACGACCAGGTCGGCTTTTTCGTCTGCTTTTCTGATTTGGTCGGCTACCTTGGCAAGGTCATGGATTGGGTTGGTGGCGGGATAGTGGGAAAAACCTAGAAAGACGGTTGTGGTTCCGTTGCGTTCTATGATTGGAGCGTTATTGGGCAGGCCCGTGTGGCTGATGCCCACGTTGTCGAGGGCTTCTATGGTTTGCTCGATGCCAATGTCGCCGCGGTCATGTGCATGATTGTTTGCCAGGTTGAGCAGGGAAAAACCTGCTTGTTTATAGATCTTTGCGTATTCGGGTGGTTGTGAGAAAACGAAACATTTTTCTTTGGTGGAGCGCTGTTTTCGCCGGCATTTGTTGGGACCTGAGTCGGTAAGCGGTCCTTCGAGATTCCCCGCCAGGATGTCTGCCTTGAGGAGGTGCTTGACATTGTCAAACATTCTGCTTCCTCCATCCGGAGGAAGCAGTGGGGATGGGGTGGAGGATCCGATCATAAGATCTCCTACCCATGTGATATCGACGGGATTGCCTGTGGGGCGTTGTTGATTTACCTGACGTTTTGTGGTTGTTTCGTTTCTCTGAGCGTTTGTTTCAGAGCTGAAGACGCGTTCCTGTGTGTTTTCATCTCCTGAATCAGCACCGAGGGCCAGGAGGAACAAAGCGACTCCCGTGACCCCTAGTCCGCAGAAAAGCAAAGCGGTTTGCAAGAGAGTCAACGGACGCGCGTGATTTTCGCGTGTTTGCTGCTTGCCCGTCATGACTAAAGCGTAGTGCTCCTTGTCAATTGTCGTCCGTTTCGCGTCTATGGTGACCCTCATGTATCTCGGTATAGGCATTGCAGACAGGGATCTTGGACACGACGCCGGAGTGGAAGCCGATCGTCTTGCCGATGAAGGCGGGACACACTCAGTGTGGACAAATGAGACAGGGGGAGCAGACGCATGTGTGACACTCGGCGCTTGGACACAAGTGACGCATCGCGTGAAGTCGGGGACGGGAGTGATTCCACTTTCAGCCCGTTCAATTGCGACTCTGGCACTGGCAACGCGTCAGCTTGCGAGTTTGGCACCTGATCGCGTACTCATGGGTATAGGCGTTGGGCAGTGACGTGCCGCGGAAGAACTGCACGAGCGAAGCCGGCGTCTCCCATTGGAATGAGTGCGAGTGCTCTTCCGAGCTGCGTACCGCGGGAGCGGGGGTGCTTGTAGGCGCGTTGGGGCCACGCATGCCGGTGCTCGCCGCGGCGAGCACCGATGGGGGCCTTGCTCAACTGGGTGACACCGTCGTATGCGCGGGTCTTGCGGCAGCAATTCGTGCAAGCAGCAGTCGAGGCCGGCTGTTCCCCTGACGATCTTTTGCCGGCGGGGTACGTGCGTGTGGAAGTCGGAACCGATGCTGCAGACGCGATGTCGAAGCAAATAGGTTTTTACCCACGTCTGCCGTTCTATCGGGAGCATTGGGAGGCGATGGGAAACCCCGCCGGCGATGAAGTGGCTGTGATTTCTTCTCATGGGGAGGGTTTACAAGAACAGCTTGCTGCCTGGGACGCGCTCGACGTCATTGTCGCGCGGATTGTTCCGATGACTCCACACAATGTTGTGCGCACAGTTGAAGCGCTTTTGCGCCCAGCGTGAGAAGTGGCCGGCGAGAACGGTAGAAATTTTTCTCTCACTGTAGTCTGCAAGAGAACATACACCAAGGTGACTGGGGGCAGCCTGTTTGCGCTGCTTGCCCGTCCCGCGAGCAAGGGGGCACGAATGCAAGGCGGCGGTGGACAATTAGTGATGGACACGCTGGCTCGGCATGATGTGGACACTATTTTCACTTTGTCCGGAGGGCATATTTTTCCTCTTTACGATGGGGCAGTGAAAAGAGACGTCCGCATTTTTGATGTGCGGCATGAACAGACGGCTGCTTTTGCTGCCGAAGGATGGGCCAAGCTCACACGAAAACTCGGAGTGGCTGCGCTGACGGCAGGACCGGGCGTCACCAACAGTGTGAGCGCGGTGACAACCGCTTCTTTTAATGGTTCGCCTGTGATGGTGCTCGGCGGGCGTGCTGCTGCGAGTCGTTGGGGAATGGGCAGTCTGCAGGAGTTCGACCATATTCCGGTGATGCGTTCGATCACGAAGACCGCGATCACTGCTCCTTCTACAGAAGAAATCCCGGGAGTGATTGAAGCGGCGAGTATTGCCGCCTCTGTGGCGCACCGGGGACCGGTATTTGTCGATCTTCCGATGGATGTGCTCTTCGGGTTTGCCGATGTTGCGGATTTGTCTGCTCCGGTGATCCCTGTTGCGATGCCGAATCCTGAAGATACGGCGCGTGTCGGGCAGCTCTTGGCGGAAGCGAAAGCCCCACTTCTCGTCATAGGATCAGATGTGTACTGGGAAGGGGCGTGGGAGGCTCTTGCCCATTTGGCGGAGACCGCTGCTGTGCCTGTGATTCCCAATGGACTTGGACGTGGGCTGCTTCCCGCGGATCACGATCTGGCTTTTTCGCGGGCACGTTCGACTGCCTTTAAAAATGCCGACCTTGTGATCGTGGCGGGTACCCCTCTGGATTTCCGTTTGGGTTTCGGGAAATTCGGAGACGCGAAAGTTGTGCATCTTGTCGATCATTCTGACAATGTGGCCAACCATGTGGAAGTAGAGGCAACTGCAGCTGGTGACCTTGGCACGATTTTTGATGAGATTTTGTCGGCGTTTGAGAAGAAGCTGCAGCGGCCACCAGATCGGACTGCTTGGCTGGACCGTTTGCGTCAAAGCGAACAAGAGGCCCGCGCCGCTGATGAGCTTGTCCTCCAGAGTGATGCCGATCCCATTCATCCAGCTCGTATCTATGGAGAGCTGCGCAAGCGTCTTGACCGGGATGCTGTGGTGATCGGGGATGGCGGAGACTTTGTGAGCTACGCCGGAAAATATGTGGACTCCTATCTGCCTGGCCACTGGATGGATCCTGGCCCCTTTGGGTGTTTGGGTACAGGTCTTGGGTATGCCCTTGCTGCCCGTGTTGTACATCCTGATAAGCAGATTTTTCTCATGTTGGGCGATGGCGCGCTTGGTTTCTCTGCAATGGATTTTGACACGCTTGTACGGTTTAATTTGCCCGTTGTGGGTATTTGCGGGAATAACGGGATCTGGGGGCTTGAAAAGCATCCTATGCAGAAGTTGTATGGCTACGATGTGGCCGCAGACCTGCAACCAGGATGTCGATACGATCAGGTTGTCGCAGGGCTTGGTGGTCATGGAGAGTTTGTGACCTCTCCTGACGAGATTGGTCCAGCGATTGACCGAGCGCTGGAATCGGGACTTCCCGCTTTGGTGAATGTTGTGACTGACCCGAAAGATCAGTATCCGCGCTCTTCTGTGTTGGCGTAGTTTCCTCTGCGACGAAGGGGCTTTCTTTGCGGGGGAGTGAAGCCTCTTCGCCGTTTCCCGGTGGGCGCCCGGTGGCGCTTGTGCGGGCTGTGTGGCCTTGTGCGGTCTTGGTGGATGTGGTCGGGAGAAGACCGGCTAGGAGATATCTTGGGTGTGGTCTTCTTGCACAGAAGCGAGAGAACCTGTGGGGCGACGTTCCCATTTCCCTGGGTTCCCTTTGTCTTTCTCACGATCTTCTGCAGTTTTTTCAAGAGTCTTTTGCCGAGTTTTCCGGGTTGCAGGAGGAGCGCCGTCTCCTGATTGTTCTGAAGGAGTCTCGCTGTGCGCGCTGTCTTCTTCTGGGTATTGCGCTGTTGGGATTTTTCTGGTGTCGTCGAACAAAGAGAACCCCTGATCCGGTGTTGTGACGAATTCGTCAGACTCGGACTGCTGTTGGGCTGGGGTTGTAATATTCTCGTTTGCTGGTTCGAGGGGAGGGTTCTCATCGTCGTCAAGGAGAGAACTTGCGTTATGGATGGACAAAGGCCTGCTGGTTTTTCGGGCGTTTGGGCCGATTTCGCCAGTATCTAAAGCGGAAGAATGCGCAGATTCATGCGTGATCGGCATGGGCGATGTGTTAGGGCCCAGGTCTTCGTTCAGGTCTTGTGCAGTTGAAAGATTGAAGTGAGGAGCAGAAAAAGAAGCGGTGCTTGCCACAGCAGTTTGTTGCTGTTGTTCTGCAATTATTTCAGTTTTTGTTTGCTCTGTTTCTTCTGTTGTTGTGTGTGTTTGCCGGGCGATGCTGTCTTTTGACGCTGGGTTGTCGAGAGGAACGGTTGTCTTGCCTTTGAGGATGGATGGGGAGTGCGCCTTTTCGCGGCGCAATTCATAGTCCCCGGCGAGATCGGCCAGGGAATTTGCTTGTTCGGACAGCTGGCTTACTGCTTTCGCGGCTTCGTCTGAGTTGCCGGCCACCTCATCAGTGACCGCTTTAATCTGTTGGAGGGCCCCTTCAACTGCGGTGAGAGACTCCGATTGCTTTGCCGAGTCCATTGCAATGTCGTTGATGTGATTTTCCACGACATCGACTTTTGAGTAGATGAGCCGGAAGAGGTCCGCAAGTTCTCCTTCGGGAACAATGTCCATGCAGACTTTTACAGACCTGCCTGCTTCTTGTACCGCAGCAACACCAATGGCAGCGTTCATGGCAGAGTTTTGTGCGGAGGCCGAGATTTCTTGCAGAGACTCGTTAATGGAGTCCACGGCGTAGGACTGAAGAGACGCGCTGTTTGCGAGGGCGTCAGATGACATTGTGAGAGCAAAAGAAACTTGGGCGACGGAATCGGCGCTCTCGGCGACTTGGGCCATTCCGGATTCGAGCGAGTCAAGGGCAGTGTTGAAGCGATGTTTAATAGTGTTGTATTCGCCAGGAAAATCGATGTCGATACGCGTGAGGAGGTTTTTCGCAGCGAGACGGTCGAGGCCCATTTGTGTGGCATCCAAGACAGTGGCAATAGATCCCATCGCGGTGTTGAAGGATTTTGAGATCTCGTTCCACGCTCCCTCAAGCCCGGTCGTACTCATACGCTCGTTCAGGTGGCCGTTCGCTGCTGCTTGCGAGATATTTTTTGTTTCGCTGACAAGGGTTCCAATTGCAGCCTGTGCCCCAGCGGTTGCCATGCCGAGCACGTCTGTTGGACTTTTCACTGTAAGTGTGCGGCGAGTTTCCCCGCGTGCGAGGTCAGTCACGGTTTGTGCTTGCGTGTTGAGGTAGTCCGTGAGTTCGCGAAAGGCGTCTGAGAGCTGCCCTACTTCGTCATTGGAGCGGTAGTAAGAGACGTCTTGGCGAATGTTTCCTTCGCGGGCGGTTGCCTGCACCGTCTGGAGGAGTTCTCGAAGCGGTTTGCGTATGGAGCTTGCCAGTCCGGCTCCCGCGCCAATGGCGATGGTAATTCCACCGATGATGAGCACCCAAAGAGAGCGTGTCAGTGTTTCATTGCTGTCAAAAATGCTTTGTTGCTGTACGGGATCTGCCGCAACTGCAGTTTGCGCCTTGATGATGGTATCGATTGTTTCCGATACTGGGAAGATTGACGCGGGCAGTCTGGAGGCGAATTCTTCGAGCTTTTCTGTGGCATCGGCGTCGGGAGTGCTCACGATTTGTTGAAACTCTGCAACTGCTTTATCTGCTTGTTCCCAATCGGCGGAGAGGCTTGTGTAAAGATCTTGTGCTGACTTCTGTGAGTCGGCGTGGGATACGGGCAGGATCCCGAGTTCTCCCATCTTCTGGTCTGTGAGAGAATCTGCAGAGAGAAGAGCGCGTGTTTTTGGTATCTGGGTCGATGCTGCGCGGGCATTTTTTTGTGCGGTTTCCCAGTCAATTGTCTTATTCAGGATCCCATAGGATGTTTGTGTGATATTGAGAGAATAAAGGGATTTAAGGGATTCGAGTGGTGCAAGAGGTGCGGTTTTTCCTGCGAATTCTTTTACTTCGTTATTCGCTTGATTGATTCTTGATATTGTGGTGATTCCGGTCACGAGGATGATCAGCACGATCATGGTTGCCAGAAGATAGATTTTGTGGGTGATTTTGATGTTCCGCATCAGGGTACCTTTAGCCTCGGAATGGGGCGCATGGTTTGAAAAGTCCTCTTTGGTCTCATATCGACCGGTGGTGCAAGGCATTGAGAATTCTCTTTTGCAGCGTTTCCCCGATCGTGTTTCTCCGCTGTCCTGCTGACCTTTTCGCTTTTTCTTCGAGAGAGTGATTTCCTCTTTTGAGTCCGGGGTATGGGAAAACCTGTCTGGTATCTCGACGAAAGGCATCTGCGATACTGGGAACTGCTCTGTTCCTGCTCTCCGGTCGAGCGGGCAAGAATATCGAGCAGTAGAGGGTTTTTACCCAACAGTTGGGTTTGTAGATTTGTTGACGGCGCTGTCGACAAAAGACGCTGCTCGTATGGGTGTCACGCTACTCTTGCAATAGTTCTTGATGCGAAACCGGTTTCTGCGGTTTTCGTCGCTTTTTCGTTGTCTCTTTTACGTTATCGCAAAAATGCCCGTTGCTGAATTGTGCATTTATCATACGCCGCATCCTTCTGCCACGCGTCGGGTGTCACCCGACGCGTATTGGTACGCTTCGTCAGGGGGTGTTCCTGCTTGCCTTTTTCTGCTTTGTGCCGTAGTGGCCATTCATGCGGGCGGACTTGATCGGAATGAGCGTGTAAACTTGTTTCCAGATTTTCTTGAGAGACTTGTCGAACGTTCTCGCCCACCGCGTGCCATGCGCTATCGTATCCAGAATGATCGGCAGGGGCTCTTACGAAGCCGTCATTGGGTGGAAACCGTTGTCGGTGCGTGGACTCCCCATGTGCAGCGCGACACTCCTCCGGTTCCTCAGATTGTTGGTGCCCTGGTAGCCCTCGATGGTTTTCCAGAGGAATCCCGTATGCAAGGACTCTGGATTGCGCGCGAGGCACTTGCCTTTTCCCAAAAAAGTTTTCCTTCTTTGGAAAATTTCGCGCGTGAAGTGTGTTTTGGAAATTTTGTATCGGGAAGACGCAGGGAAAGCGCTGGACCTGAGACCGTAGGTGCAGACGGAAGTCAGAACGAAAGAGAATTTTACGCACAGACGACAGAGAATCCCTCTCGTGCGGTCACAAGGGCCGCAGAACGGCAGTGGGCCCTTTCGCTGCTAGGTTTTTTGCCGGACAGTTCGGCATCTCCTAATGAGCAAGAGGTGAATCGCGCATACCGTCGTCTGGTGTGGGAAGCACATCCGGATCACGGTGCTCCCGCGAGCGACGCAGCCGATCGTCTTGAAGCCCTACAGTGCGCGCGTTCTCTACTCACAAATACTGAAGAGGACCTGACTGCATGACTATCCCAACATAAGGACCAGAAAGACTATGCCAACAGGAGGACCAGAAGGAACAGTGCGGGGACGTTATGCGCCCTCGCCCACGGGACATCAGACTGTGGGAAACGCCAGAACAGCAATTTTGGCGTGGCTTGATGTGCGTTCCCGTGGAGGATCTTTTGTTTTGCGGCTTGATGACACTGATCCTGCCCGACAAGTGACAACGGGAGAAGAGATTTGCCTTGCTCTTTCGAGGCTTGGACTCGATTGGGATGAAAGCTGGGAGAAAGCTGGGCCCTGGGGGCCCTATACGGTCTCAGAGCGCGTGGAGCGGCATCGAGAGCGGGCAGATTGGCTATGTGCGGCAGGTGCGGCTTATTGGGACTATACGCCCCCGATCGAAAATGTCGAATCGCATAAAAAGACGAGTGGAAAAGCGAGAGAAGCGCGTGCGGCCTACCGGGGATCTGCGACTGCTGTTGCGGGTGTTGACCCTGTTTTGCGGTTCCGTATGCCCGAAGGTCGTCAGGTCTCGGTCGTGGACCGGGTGTTTGGCAAGATCGTGGTCGACACGTCCGATATAGGGGAAGTCGCCCTGGTACGCAGCGATGGACGTCCCACTTACCACCTTGCTTCTTGCGTGGACGATATCGACATGCATATCAGCAGTGTGGTGCGGGGCGCTGACTGGCTCAATTTTTTGCCTGTCCATGTTCTTTTGTTTGAGGTGTTGGACGGGCCTTTGCCGGAGTTCGCGCATGTCCCCCTCCTGACGGGAGAAGGCGGGCAGAAACTCTCAAAGCGTCAGGGAGACTTGTCAATTCGACAGCTTGTTGCAGTAGAGGGAGTGGCAGGTGGGGCATTGGCCTGTTATCTCTCCAATCTGGGTTTTGAGGGAGATGATGGTCTTTGGGAGCTCCTGGAACGAGCAGAGGGATTTGATATCTCGCGCATGGGAAAAAGTTCGCCAAGTTTTGATCGAAAAAAACTGAGTTCTTTTTCGCGCCGCTGGCTCAGCGAAAAAGAACCCGAGGCAAAGATTCTGAGAGAGATAAACGAACGCCGCAGTGTTCCCCTGGATTCCGCTGTCGCCCAGGTTCTTTTGCCAGGAATTCGTTCTCGCATCAGCACCTTTGCGGACGCCGCTTCCCTCACTGCTTTTGTGGACCTGCCGGATCGACCTGCACGGGATCCAAAGATTTTGCCGGATGCTCTTGTCGAGCAGGTTTTGGCAACGTCCCCTTGGGAAGCGGCGTTTCTGGCAGAAGCAGTTGATGCCGTTGCAGGGAAGGCAGCGGGCCCGGAAGAAAAAAAAGTACGTCGGGCGTGTCTTACTGCCTTTCGGGACGCGCTATCGCCAGGGATACCAGTGACACCTCCATTGCATTTTATGCTGGCGGCACTTGGCCGAGAGCGTGCACGTCTTCGACTTGGTTCCATCGAGCTTGCGAGGGAAACCGAGCTTCTTATCAGTCCACAAGACCATCAGTCTGCGGGAGACTCCTGAAAGAGAAGGAAGCGAAAAGACGTTTCTCAAGCAGTGGGACACCTATCTGGCGACAGTTTAAGAGGTTGCACACGCGACGTCTTTTGAAACCCGTCTATTTTTTCTTTGTAAATGCGAATTGTCTTATGAATATTGTGTTGAACGGGGTTTTTCAAAAAAGTGGCTGTGTCGCGCGCTGAAATGGGAATAGAAAAAGAAGATTTTGTTTTTCTGTTGCCAACTGGGCTGGTTTGCAGGCCTCTGTTGGAAAATCGTCTCTGCAAAATGGGAGTGAGAAAAGACCATCGTCGATGTCCTTTGGCGTAGCCGGCGGTTTGAGTGAGATCTTCTCTGTCTTGATACAAGGGAGAAGAATATGGTGTCAGGTTTACAGTGATTTGAGAGGAGTCTGGGAGGAAAAGTGAAAAGAAAGAAAGAGTTTTTTCGGTGTGTAAGGCAGGTTTTGCTTATTTAACCGCCCTTGAACTCGGTTATTGGCAATAATACCTTTGGTTGCAGAGCAATTGTCAGACTGATAGAATGGGGCTAGCTTGCATTTGATCTGAGTACGGGGCAAATTGACTCAGATTTTTATGTAGCTGTATATGTATAATGAAGCGGGGGAAAAGGGAAATTTTATTCCCAAGATTATTTGTCTGTTTTTGCAGTGTAGCTTTTTACAGACATCTCTTTTCTCTGTGAAAGATTTCGGGTGCAAACCGAGGATTGATCAAGTATTCTCGTGCACTAGAAGAGTGGTTGGGCGTGCTGTCCCTTTTTGGTCCGGCCAAGTTCATTGTTATTTGTTTTTTGTTGCGTAAGCACGAGAAACAAGTTGTCGAATCAAAATAACTAGGTGGAACCATGAAAGAAACGTGGCTCACCCCCGAAGCGCATGAACGCTTGAAGGCTGAATTGCAGGAGCTTGAGACTACGGGACGAGAGGAAATTCGTCTCCGTATTCTTGAAGCACGAGAGCTGGGGGATCTTCGCGAAAATGCCGAATACGATCAGGCGAAAGAAGATCAAGCTTTCTTGGAAGCACGTATTCGTGACTTGACGGAGCTTCTCCGTCATTCTCGGGTCGGAAGTGCTCCTATAGGCGAAAGAGGAGTCGTCGGCGTAGGTACAAAAGTTCGCTTGCGTGACCGATACGGAGATGAGGACGTCTACGTTTTCACTTCTCCGGAAAACAAGCTTGACGACGATGAATTGATTTTGTTGTCGCCTGGATCTCCACTTGGAGAGGCTCTGAACGGGAAACGTGCTGGAGACACAGTCTCTTACCACGCACCTGGCGGTGACTTCACTGTCGAAGTTCTGACTGTAGAGCCTATCTGAGATATCGTGCTGAATTTTCGTAGGCTGTGTTGCCGGGACGACGGTTTGTCGTGTGATTTTCACAGGGCGCGAAAGTTCTTGATTACTCTTTGGCTGTTTGGGGTGGAGTATGCGGCTGTGTTTCCGGGACGACAGCCCTTTCTCTCTTTTTGTAGGAGAGATGCAAATGTTTTCTTGTCTATTGGGTTCTGAATAACGCTTTTTGTGGGCTGCTTTTTTCTTTTCTCTGAGCAGCCCTGTCAGTTTGTTCTGGTGTGTTGAGATTCTCTTTACGGGGTGTGTTTTCCCTTATCGTATGAGGTGGGAAAGAGCTATCTTTTTTGATGATTTCCGAAGCTCTTTTTGCAAGTTTTTCAGTTGTTGCTGAAGATCGAACATTCGGGAAGATTCTTACTCTTTTAACTTATTATCATTATTCTTGTGTAAGAGTCCTCTGTCGAAGTAGTGGAATATTCTGAGAGAAAAGAAGGAATGGTTTTTTTGTCAGAATGGCAAATGGAAACCGGGAATCCTGTCGATTTGTAAAAGAATATTTTTTTATTTCTTTTCGTTTTCTAGAGAGAAGGAAAAAGAGTCTGTCCGGAAAATTNNAATTTTCCGGACAGACTCTTTTTTGACGGTTTATCTATTTTGTATGGTTTTTCAGGATTTTGTTATTGTTCGGTAATAGTCACAGAATGCATGATGTCGCCGACTTCCATCTTGCACGCGATATCAGTTCCGCTCTCGACATAACCAAATAGGTTGTAAAGCTTGTCAAGTTTTCGGGTGCAGTCGTCGATACAGATAAAGAATTGGCTACCGTTTGTGTTTTGGCCTGAGTTTGCCATGGCGACAGCACCTAATGTGTATTCTCCGCGTACGGGCTCATCAGGAAACTTGTAACCAGGGCCACCTCGTCCGCTGCCTTCTGGACACCCGCCTTGTGCCACGAAATTGGGCACAACTCGATGAAAGGTAAGGCTGTCGTAGAATCCGTCGCGAGCAAGGGCAACAAAATTATTTACTGTGACAGGTGCCAATTTTGGGTCGAGGGATAGCACCATATCCCCTTTGCTTGTGTTGATGGTTGCTGTGTACGTCTTTGCTAGGTCTATCTGCATATCTGGTGCCGGCATGGTTGGTCCTTTTCCTGATGTAATGAGGCTCCAACAGCGTGGAGACTCTGTATTTTTTGGTGGAGAAAGCGCGTCTTTTTACGGTTTTCTGGTTTGGGGCAGCAGTGATTTCCGACTTTAAGGGAAAAGATCTGGATTTGGAGGACTGTGCTTTGTGCAGAAGATTTTCGATGATCTGACGCTGTTCTTGTCTGATGGAGCCCGTTGGCCTTTGTGTTTCTTCTCTTTGTCGTGACTGACCGTGACTGATTGAAGGTCAGTAAGAGTGGGGGAATAACCGCTTTGGCGGGAAAGATGGGGAAGCGGTTTTCCTTCCTTGCGGTCTTTCTGCCAAGGGTACCCCCCCTTTTTTTCCGCTTCTCGTTCCTTTGACTGAGGCGGCCTTGTCCTCTATCACAAAATGGTTGACTGTGCACGCTTCTTCGGTCACGGAAGCGTGCACAAGCCTAGAGGAAAGAGAGAGAGACATGTGAGGACAAAAGCGCAGAGTGGTTCTCCGCGGAAATTACCAGCCGTTTTGCCGGCTTTCCCTGTCAGGAGTTTGGGGGGCGAAACCCACCATGATAAGAAACAGTGATGTTTTGCTATGGGTTTGTGCCGGTCTGCAGGAGTGGCAAGCTGGAGTTATCCGTGTGTGCTGGGTGTGGAAAGATCGGTGCGGATGTGGGGAATTGTCGCGGCGCGCGTCTCCGCGACGAGGGAAAAATATGCTTGGATATTTGCTCCGACTGTGTCGTCTGTTGGGATTTCTCCAGGGTCACATGTAGTGACAATGACAACTTCAGTGCTGTTTTCTACTCGGGCATTGCCGGCGGAAGGCATGGCTTGTGCCCAAAGAGTGAAGGCAGAGAAGAGCTCTTGCGTATCGGTGGGAGTGTCACCGGTGACAGAAAAGCGTATACATGATCGTTTGTCCTGCATAAAAAAGAGAGAGCGGTCGCCTCCCCATCCTTCGATCGCTCTTTTCGCGACGTCAGGTGCTGTCTTCTCCGAGAGGATCAGGAACAAAAAGAGTGCTCCTAGTTCCTGTTCGGATCCGAAAGACACGGCTTTGTCAGGGAGGGATGGTAATGGCAGGAAAACAGGTTTTTCTTTGCGGAGAAAAGTCTCCGGAAAGAGGATGTGCTCTTCGCTGGAAGGCAGGTCTGCAAAGGCAGCGTCAATGGCGGCCCTTCCTCCTGTGGCAGCGAGATACTCGATAAAGAGTGGACCAAATTCGTAGGGAAAGGTCTGTTGCAAGGTGAGGACGGGAGGGAGAACCGTGTTGTGGGGATGCGGGAGCACAAGTTGTGGGACTTCCTCGAGGTTTTTCTTTTCAGAAAAAGTACGCGCATAGGCTTCCTCAACTTGGAGGGCCTCTCCTTCAAGCAGGCTTGTGAGAGCAAAAAGCGCTTTTGTGGGGTCTCTTTTTTCTTTCAGGCTGCCCATGATCGCGCGTTGTCTGAGGAGAGACAGGTCGAAGAGCTGATCTTGGAGGGCATGTGTGAGCTCGTGCGCGAGCAGTATCTGTTTTTCTCGCGGGGATGCACTTTTTTTGAGGAACACGCTCTTCTCATGGTTGTCGTAAAAACCCAAGAGATTTTCTTCGTAGAATTCTGCCCAGGCCTTTTCCAGATCGATCGGGCCTTGCGCGAGGCCAAGGGCACGCAATAAAGCAGGGGTGTTTTCGATGCGCGTTTCTTGCAGGCTGAGGGGTAAGGCTGTGTTTTCTGTCGCGAGGATCGCCGCAAACTCTTCTGCGGAGAGAAAATACGTTGGAACAGGATCGGTGAATTGTTTTCCACTGGTTTCCTCGACAAAGCGGGCAATTTTCAGTGTTTCGTCATGCCATGTCACCTGTTTTTCAGAGGTTGGTGGGAAAGGATGAAGGCTTTGTGAGGTGGCATGAGAAAAAGCGGGAAACGTCCGGGAGGAAAAGCCCTGGTAGAGCGCCTTTCCCGCGAGAACGAACAGGACCAGACCGCAGATAGTGCGATATGGAATGAGGTGTTTTGCTCTGGGTGTAGCGCTCTGCTGCGGAGCAAGATGTTCGTGAGGAGATATGGCGGGCTCTTGCGGCAAAGTGCTTTTGTTGAGGAGTAGCTTGCGCAAGCGGAAGACCCCGAGGAGAGAGACGACTTGGCTGCCGGCGAGCTTCGTCGGGTTTTTCAGGATCCCGATCGGTGCTGCCTCGCCTGTCTGATCGGGAGGCCAAATCTGGACATGAGCAGTTCGGGGATATCGAGTTTGCAGATTTCTGGCACAGATATACAGGTGATGTTGAGCGGGCAAGCGTTCGAGCGGCCGATGTTGCTTGTGTAAAAAAATGGCAGGTTTGTCGCGAGTACTCGCGACAAACCTGCCATTTGGTGTGGAGAAAAGATCAGCCGAAGACACCTTTGAAGGTGGCCAGGACGAGGCTGGAAAACTCGTCAAGCTCAGCTTCGCTTAGTACAGCAAAGTCCCTTGCGATGCGATTATTTGTGGCTTCTTCAGCGTGTGCACGCGAGGCTTTGTGCTCTTCCGTGATTTCCGGGTGAGGGGCAGGCCAGCCATGCATGGGTGCCATCGCTGCCTCGCTGCTTGTGAGCATGGCCTCAAGTGGAGTCATATTTGCGCTGATCACTGCGCATGCGTGCACACTGCCGCGGTGTTCTCGTAGCACATTGAGGACTTGCGCGGCGCGGCCTGGCGCGTCTTCAACTCGTGGCATTGCGCGCCATCCGGCAAACAGGGGAAGTCCGGACGGGTCAACAGCGTCGATAATCTTTTCTGCAAGTTCGATGAGGCGAGGCAGGTCAGCTGGGTTCGTGAAATGATCACGGCCCCATTGGGCGCAACAGTCTGCAAAGCCTTGGGCGGCAACAGTTGGGTCGCCTGCCTTGAGCACTTCTTCCCAGCCCGCGGTGACTGTCTCTGGGCTGAAGAAGGCGAACGAGGCCACTACCACATCTGCAGGGACATTACCGAGGGCGCCACCACGTCCTCCCATATAAAAAGACATGCCAGGGAAGCCAAGTTCGCTACCTTTGGCAAAGGTGGGGCCATCAATCATGAAGGCGGCACCTATGGTTCCAATAGCGTTTTGTACAGAAGAGGCTGCTTCTTCCGGTTTCATTTTCCCCCATTTCGCGTGAACTATCGGGATTGTCGATAAGCTCTCATGCTAGAGAGAAAGGAAGAAAGACGCGAAAAGAAGCGGTTTTGCCAGAGACTTTGCTCTTGAGGGCGTGATATTTTTTCGCGCAGAGAGGGCGGAGCAAGTTCTGTGTGGCGGACGTCGCTCCTGAATGCCGACAAATGCAGCAGGCAGCGGTTTTGCGGGGTGATGGGCTCGTGCGAGATCTTTTTTTCGAGAAGACTATTTTCTCTCTTCGAGAAGGCGCCCCGCTGCGTGGGCTGCCTTTTCGGCAGCGGTAATCTGGGCGTCAATAATCTCGAGTCCCCCATTCCAGAAGCCGGGGTCGGACAAGTCGCATCCGACGATTTTTCCGAGCTCTTCTGGGGGCATTGATCCTCCAGCGCGCAACAGGTCGAGATAGCGCGGGACGAAGCCCGCGCCTTCCTTTCGGTAGTTCTGGTAGACAGCCAATGCCAAAAGCTGCCCATAGGCATATGCGTACACATATCCTGGGGTGCTGATAAAGTGAGGAATATACGACCACCAGGTACGGTAGCCGGCCGTGACTTCCACACTTTTGCCGAACAGGGATGTTTGAGTTTCTTCCCATAGCTCATTGAAGCGTTCGACCGACAACTCGCCTTCGGTACGCCGTGTGGTGTGGACTGCGTCCTCAAAACGGTTCATTGCTGTTTGGCGGAAGACTGTGGCAATTGCACCATCAAGACTCTCTGCGAGCAGCTCCAACTGTTCGTTTGGGTCATTCGTGGTAGAGAGAAGGCGGTTGAAGGTGACCGTCTCCCCAAAGACAGACGCTGTCTCGGCCAAAGTAAGTGGTGTGTTTTGGTGAAAGACCCCTTGCGGGGCAGCGAGACAGGCGTGCAGACCATGTCCGAGCTCGTGTGCCAGCGTGAGGGCATCGTTGCGTTTTCCCGCCCAGTTCAAAAAGACGTAAGGGTGATGGGAAGGATCAGTGTACGCACAGAAGGCTCCAGGCCGTTTACCAGGTCGGATGGGGGCGTCGATCCATTTTTCCACAAAGAAACGACGCGCAAGATCGGAAAGTTCGGTCGAGAAAGACGCGTAGGCATCGAGCACAAGTTCCTGGGCTGTATCCCAGTCCATACGAGTTTCTGTAGTGGCTACTGACGCCATCCGGTCATAATCTGCGAGTCGGTCGAGACCGAGCAGCCGTGCTTTCAGGGTATACCAGCGTTGCGGGATGTCGTACCGGTTTTGTACGGCTTCAATAAGCGTTCTCACAGATTCGTCGCTTGCTTCGTTCGAGAGATTGCGACGTTGTAGCCAGTTGTCGTAGTGCTGCAGCCGGTCATCGATCGCCCGATCCGCCAAGATGGTGTTGAAAAGGAAAGCCCGCGTGCGGAGACCCGGAGCTAGCCCTTTTGTCACGGCCTGCGCGGCTGCTTGACGAATGGAACGATCCGTAGCGTGCAGGCGGGACAATCCCTCTTCCAGGCTTGCTGTCCTGGTGTTGTGGCCCGTGTCGTGG
>DEIU01000095.1:40567-46584 GCA_002352645.1 Acidimicrobiia bacterium UBA2766
CCCGTGTCGTGGCTGGTGTCGTGGGAAGTCTGCTCGTGCGGGAGCTCGACAGTGATTGTTGCGCTTAGTTCGCCAAAGAGTCGTTGCCACGCGTCGGCCCCGGTAATGGACTTTTCTTGTAAGATCCGTTCTTCGGGTTCGCTCAGCAAATGATCACGGTACCGGCCGAGCGAGACAAGGTAGTGGCGACAGAACGCAAGGTTTTCTGCTGCGATGAGGCCGGCTGCATGCTTGGTCTCAAGTGCGACCCATTCGAGTTCAAAGAAAATGAGTCGAGCGCTGATTTCTGTTGCCCGTTCCTGTACATGCTGGACGAGTGCGCCGCGTGCTTCGTCGGTGGTGTCAGCCGAGTGATGGAGCATGGCATAAGAAGACGCGAGTGAGAGTGCGGTCTGCATGTCGGCGGCTTGCGTCATGAAGCTGTACAGGCTGGAACTGTCGAATGTCTGCACTTTGTTTTTGTGGATTTCGAGGCGTGTGACGAGTTCGTCCGCTTTTTCCAGCAGTTCTTTGACGCCCTGTTCTCCCTTGTTGTCGACCAGGGGTTCAATGTTCCAGGTGGCATGACGGGCCATGAGGGTGTCGTCTGCGGTGTCGTCTGCAACGTTGTCTTGCGTGCTGTTGCGAGTGGGTGCTTCTGTCATGTGCGCGAGGCTTTCTTGTCAGGGCTTTTCTGCGAGGGGAGGCAGCTAAGAAAGGATCGGGGACCGCGGGAGAGTGGGCTGGATGCGCAGATGCTTTTGGCCGTGTGTGCCGAAAGGAGGGGACAGGTCTGCCACAAAATTATCGCCTGGTGCCAGGGTGTTTCCCGCAATGGTTACTGGACGATGCACATGGTAGATGGATGGCCAGGGGCAGGTATCCCAAAAAGATGGTTGGTGAGGGTTCGCATCGGCAAAGCGCTTGATCGCTTCTACTTGGAGGGCGGTGTCGATTGCGTCGCCGAGGGCCAAAGTCTCTTTGTGGTTGGGATCTTGTTTCCACCATCTGTTGAGTTCGTCAACATATTTGGGGTCCGCTGCCCGGATAATTCGCTCATCGGGGTCAGTCAGCCGCCAGCGTTCGGAGACCGGATTGTATTTTGCGTACTGGTCTGTTTTGTCAGAGAGGTTGGGTTTTGAGAGGAGCTGTCCAAGTGAGGAGAGGAGCGCGAGCGCATTGAGGGTATGGTCTTCGAGGTTGAGTTGCTCTTCGGGCAGTAGGTTATTGCGTAAAATATGACGGGCTGCCGCGATGGCGGATGCGATATTTTCTGCCATCTGCTTGAAAGTCGATTGGTCTGCGAGTTCTTCTGGGGAACTGGCTTTTTCCGAGAAGAGCGCAAGCGTCCTCTTTGTGGAAAACTCGAGTTCTGTGCACGTGTTGAGGGCAGCTTCGAGTTGGGCAACAGAACATTCGCTTCTGGCACATCTCCAAGACGGCAGGGGGGCTGTTGTCTCAATGTCGTAGGGGTAATCTGGAATTTCGCTTGCGCTTTTCGCTGCTGCAAACCAGGGTTCTACCTCTTTGTAGAAGAGTTCGGCCTGCGCGAATGTTTCATCCTTCGGAGAAGTGTCGAGCATATCTGTGGAGACGAGTTTTTCTCCGAGTACCTGTCGAACATATGCGTTCCAGGCAAATGTCAGCGCGATGGGAAGAGGATGGGGAATTTCCCAAAGGCTGCAACCATCTTCAATGTACTGTGCGCGTTCTTTTTCAAGCGAGATTAATAGGCCATGAATTTCGTGACCTTGACGACGGTATTCCTGGAAAATACTAGGAACATTCGACATATCGGCAGTTTTCAGAGCTTCCCCAGTGGCATTGCCAATCATGCGTGTTTCCCTTGGTTTTCCCAGTGTCTTCGGGATATCCGCCAATATTTTTCCTGTCCGATTTCCCGGAAGTCTATAGGCAGCCATGCCTGATCTTGGCATGTCACAGTGTTGCTTTTTCCAGAGTGTTTTCCCCGGTGTGTTCTGCTACTTCGGAGTGATTGCGAGTAGTGCCTCACCTATGCCGGATTCCTTTCCTGTAGGAGAGACAATCGAACAATGCGAGCCGAGTCTCATTGAGAGAACTCTGGGACCTGACGGTTGTCGGTGAATTGGTCTAGATGTGCTTCGGCATGACTGTTCTCAGTGCCTTCCCTCTTTTGTGAGGCCGGATTTTCGTGGAACAGGTATCGAAGATACTTGTTTTTGCTTGTTGCCCATCCCAGGATAATCAGGAAAACCAATCGGGAATGAGGAAACTGTCCCTGGGGTGTGAGAGCGGGAATGGCCCTGGGAAAAAGCCGTCCTGTCAGGTGCCTGAGAAAAAAATTTGCCGGTCTCGATCTGTCACAAAACCCTCCGATGCTTATCCCGCTGTGCTTTCTCGCGCTGTATGAGTTTTCCACTGTGGCGGCTTGGTCTGTGGTATCTGTGATGTTGTGGTACGCCCGAGTCGAACCCTGTTGTGCTTGGCGTCTTGAGGGGAAGCGTGAAAGATCGGAGGACTTTTCTTCCGGCGTACAGCAAGCTCCGGGGCTGTGGGGAGCGTTTCGTGAAGCGCCCCCGGCAGGAATCGAACCTGCGACCTACCGCTTAGGAGGCGGTTGCTCTATCCTGCTGAGCTACGGGAGCACATGCGCAGTCTACCTTTTTCCGGAGACGTTCGGAGATCCGGTTTATGAGGACTTCTGGGAAATCTGCCCGCGTGAGATTTCGGGAAGAGACTTCAAGACAAGATCTCCGGAAAGACGAAGAAAAGCCGGTTTTGTCTGTTGAGTGAGCCATTCTTGGGGGAGCCATGCTCGGGTCCGTCATGCTCGAGTCATCCACTCTTGGGGGATATGCCCTCGGGAGAGTCGCCCTGGGCGAAGTGGCCATTGCAAAAAGTTTTCTGGAGATCTTTCGGGGTCTTGGCAAGAAAGCAAAAGGCAACGCAGGCACGGGCCGGGATGCACCGGCGAAGAAGTCGGCGAGACTGGTCGTGGGCGACTGGCAGGAGGACTGTCAAGGGGGAATATTGGACACGTCACTGCCCGAAGAGATCGAAGATCTTGCGCAGCACGCGCGGGCGCTGTCTACAAGTGTGCTGCGGCCAGGAGCGGCGCAGGCCACAGATGACCATCAATGGTCGGATGCCGCGCAGCAGGGGTTTGCTGAACTTGGGGTACGCGGACTGTTTGTGCCGGAAACCCAAGGCGGAATCGACCGGCCACTTGCTGCAGTTGTGGTGCTTGATGCGCTTGCTGCCGGAGACGCTGGGGGCCTTTTTTTGGCCGACCGGCCGGGAGTCGCCGCGGGGTTCCTGCGGGTTTTGCCAGAGGAAGCGGGCGCTGTTGAGCTGGCAGGGAAAACGCTTGCGGGCGAGGGGCTGCTTGCTGTTTCGATGATCGACAGTATTGCGTTTCTGGCAGGAAAAGACCTGGCAAGTTTGGTTGTGCCTTGGGCGCCTGGAACAAGTGTCCCGTGCGCGCTTGGTTTCTTGGCAACGGATGGCCTTGGTCTGGTTGATGCCGCGGGATTGTCCGCTGTGCCGGTGCTCGGGGGGGCATTCGAGGCGTCTGGGGGTGTAGAGGTACGTGTCACTGACGCGAATGCCGTGCGCGTCTTTCCCTGTGACCCAGCCACCGCTTTTGCGGGGCGCGCGATCACACGCCTCTGGGCAGGAGCAGTTCTCTGCGGTATCGCGCAGGCATCGATCGGGTACGCCGTGGAATACGGTCGTGAACGAGTGGTCTTTGGCAAACCGGTCCTGGGCCATCAGGCGAACGCCTTCGAGATGGCCGCTGCTGATACTGGTATAGGCGCGGCTCGTCTGGCGTTGCGCGTTGCAGCCTGGCGTTTTGAGCAAGCTGACCCAACTGCTGCCTGGCTCGCGTCACTCGCGTACCTTGAGGCAAGGGAAGCATCCCTGCATGCCACAGACCTCGGGGTACAGATGCTTGGGGGGCACGGGTACATACGTGATCATCCCGCTGAAAAATGGTACAGGGAAGCGCGCATGCTCGCCTTGCTCTTTGGCGGGGAAGACGCTGCGCTGGACGATCTGGCCGATCGGGCGCTCGATGCCCCTGATCCTTTGGTGGCGTGATGAATCTTGAACTGGACCAAGCAACAAAGACCGCGATCGAGATGATCCGCGCGCTGGGAAAAGAATATTTGCGACCTCTTGGCATGGAGGCCGACCGTCTGTACCGTCCTATCCCGGCTGATCATTCTTTCTTCCAAATGCTCGCCGAGTCAGGCTTTATGGCGCGGGGCGCTGCCATGGGTCGTGACGAGGACCGCGAAAATGAAGCGGGAGCTGCAGGGGCATCCTCTGGGCAAGCCAAGGCGGCGTCAAAACCGGCCGCCGGCTCGCAGCAGCCGGCGAAAAAATCGGGAGGCAAACGCACCGGGAATGCCGTGCGTGGCGTGATCGTGAGCGAGGAAGGCGCCTATTGGGATCGTGGCGCGATGGTGACCTTACCTGGTCCCGGTTTGGGTGCTCCTCCTGTTGCCAAAATGGGCACACCAGAACAACGTGAACGTTTTCTTGGCATCTTCAACACGCGGGAGCGTCCACTTTGGGCGGCTTTTGCCATGACAGAACCGAGTGCCGGGAGTGATGTCGCCCGCATTCAGATGCGGGCTCGCAAAGACGGCGACGAATGGATCCTGACCGGCCAGAAGATGTTTTCTTCAAACTCGGCGCGGGCAGAGTGGGTTGTTGTTTTTGCGACGATCGATCCTGAGCTTGGCCGTGCCGGTCACCGCGCGTTTGTCGTAGAAAAGGGCATGCCTGGTTTTGAAGTGCTTCGTATCGAGGCAAAAATGGGCGTGAAAGCCTATGAAACCGCGAGCTTTGCCCTTGACGATTGCCGTGTTCCTGCGGACAACCTGCTTGGCAGCGAGGCATACTATTCGGCCAGGGCAAACCGGGGCTTTGGTGGCGCAATGGAGACCTTCAATGCCACCCGTCCCGTGGTCGCCGTGCACTCGATCGGCATTGGCCGGGCCGCTCACGATCGAGCACGCGACTTTGTGGCTGAGGAGTTCCCGGCGCACGCCGCACGCCGCCGCCGGCGCGCTTTGGAGCGTCTTGTGGGAATCCGTCGCCGCCTCGAGATTGGCAAACTGCTTTGCGTGCATGCCGCGGCAGTCAACGATGAGGGCAAACCCAATGGTCGCGAGGCTGCCGCCTGCAAGCTGTACTCCCCTCCAGCCGCGCTCGCTGCCATCCAGGTTGCCGCCGGCATCGTGGGTGAGGCAGGCGTGCGCCACGACCAGTACCTCGAGAAATGGGCGCGCGATGTGAAAATGCTTGATATCGGGGAAGGCACACAACAGGTGCAGCGCCGCATTGTGGCCCGTCACTTGATTGGCCCGGATATCGCGCGTTGAGGTTGGGCGCCGGCGGACACCTGTTCCCCCGTTCCCTCTCTCGCGCTCTTGCCGACACTGCGCGTTGGGACAGTGCGCGGCGGGTGTGACAAGGTGTGGGAGCATCGGGTGCGGCGCATCTTGAAATGTGCACTCTCTTGTTGTCGGGATCCTCTGTGATTTTTGATGCACGGTGTATGGTGTTGCGTGTGTAGATTCCAAGCAAGGGTCTCTTTTCCCCCATACCAAAAAGAGTCTGCATATTGAGCGCAATAAGATGATTTTTCAGATACCGCGCACTATGCAGCGCTCTGTTGGAAATATGCGTACCGCGCATCCCCGGAATCTCCAAAAAAGCCGGCAAAGAGGGGATTCCCTCCTGCCGATACCCCTGGAAGAAGGACAGTAAAAAAAGAAAGAATACGATTAAACACTGCCCTGCAGATACAGCAGAACAGCCGTCTCTTTCCCCGCAGCGCCTCCGAAACTTGGTTGTCATTTTGTCGAGTACGGTGCTGCTATTTTTTTGGCAAATAGGAACTTTTTCTAGGGAAGTTGCCGCTCATCCTGGCGGTACTGCCGGCGATGGTTGTCATTTTTGCCGCACAAATTGTGCAAAATATGGGGAAGTGCAAGACCAGAGGCACTGCCACAATGCAAAAAGCTCTCCGGCTCCCGTAAAAT
>DEIU01000095.1:46640-52580 GCA_002352645.1 Acidimicrobiia bacterium UBA2766
CGGTACCGCCCACGACGGTACCGCCCGACACTATCGCCCCGAAGAAACCGGTTCTTCAGCTTCGACAAATCAGGAGTTCCGCCGAAGAAGCAATCCTCGTGGTGAACGCCGAGGCCCACTCAAGAGTGCGGATTATCAGAATTGCAACTGAAGAAACAAGAGAGGTATTCACTGCCATTGCCACAGGCGAAGAACAAGAATTCCGGGTGAGTCTCCCCTCACCGGCAATGTGGGAATTCTTTGCCACTGCCCAAGACCGGGCCGGAAACACATCAAAAGCAGCACTCCTCCAGCTTGACACACAGCTTGTGGAAAACATGCATATCGACCTGCTCTCCCCTCCAGGAGAATCTGATGCGGTCTTGCAAGTAGAAGGGACCTCGCCTACTTCTTCCCTTGTCGTCCGAGAAAAAGACGTCATACTCGCAGAAATTCGGCAGCAGTCCGAAATTGCAAAAATCCATCTGAAAGGACTCTCTGACGGGAATCATGCGCTCCTTATTTCTGGAACAGATCAGTATGGACGCCCCTTGCCCGAGACCACGTATGAGGTTGTTGTGGATACAACTCCTCCCACAATTCTCATCACCTTGGATAAAGAGCAAAGCAAAGCAGGGGTTTTCGCCTACATAATTTCTTCGAACGAAGACGCACATGTCAGGGTCGAGTCTGCGTCACCAAAGCTGGCTGCCATTTTTTCGATACGCGCCGGAAAAGCCCTCAGTATTGGGAAAGAAGTCGAGAATAGCAAAGAGCATGAAATACGCGTGAGGGTTGCCGACATCTATGACAATGAGTCGGTGCAAACCGCGCGCCAGCTGATAGAACTTCCCCAAGAGAGGCCTATCAAATTCGTCGCGGGAATTTTCGCTACAGGTGTTGTTGGGGCAGGAGTTCTCGGTATTGGGGCAGGAGTTCTCGGTATACGAAAAGGCCGCCTTTCCTCCATGAAGAAGCCCCCTACGGAAAGTACCGGGTAAGGCAACGCTTGTCCTGGGAGCAGGCACACGTCGGATAATCCTGCCATTTGAGCATTGCCCTGGGCTTGTTCCCAACAAGAGTGCAATCTCAAGCGGTGTCACTCTCGGAACCGTTCCCGGCTTTGCTCTGGCTGCTGGCCCCGCGTCTTGAGATGTGGTCAGTTCGTAACCGGGAACGGTTGCGGCTCTGGCTCCTGGCAGTTCGGCACTCTTGCTCCCTGGCAGCTTGCGCCGCATGATGCCCGCAGGGAAAACGTTTTTCCGGTTGTCGGGGGTTTTCCTGAGACAGGATCGAAGAAATGGTTGGGGTATAATTGGTTCGAGAACACAGAGTGTCGAGAATGTCTGTGTGTATCGGCAAATGCCCGCATCATGTCATGAGGGAAAAACCCTACGATCACCCTACGATCAGTGATGTGTTTCGGATCAGCGAGGTGTTTCGCGCAGACAGAGTGTTGTTGATGTTTCGCTGATGTGTGCGTGATGCGTCAGTTTTCGCTCCTGCGACGGGCAGTGGACGCACATATTTTCCAGGCAGACTGTTCAGTCTCATGTGCCACAATTGTGCACGCGGTGTATGCCCGTGAGGCTCGCTCGTAAAAAATAGCCACCTATTTCATCTTCAAATATGGCAAGTATTCGTATTTTATCTGGTATTCAGGCAACTGGGACCCCGCATCTAGGGAACTACCTGGGCGCGATAAGGTCTTGGGTGCAACACGCAAGTTCGTCAACTTACTTTATGATTGCTGATCTTCATGCGATCACAGTTCCAAAGGAACCGGAACTGTTGGCGCAAGGGCGCTTTGCCACAGCCGCGGGCCTGCTGAGTGCCGGACTCGAAGCGACAAGTGCCGTGGTTTTTGCCCAGTCTGTGGTACCTGAGCATACGCAGTTGGCTTGGTTGCTTGGTTCGATCACTTCAATGGGCGAGCTGCAGAGAATGACGCAGTTTAAAGCGAAGTCCGAGAGTCTGCAAGAGACGGCATCCGCTGGACTTTTCACTTATCCCATACTGCAGGCCGCCGACATTTTGCTCTATGACGCTGATCAAGTTCCGGTAGGCGACGATCAACGTCAACACATTGAGCTTGCACGTGATCTTGCCATCAGATTCAACCATCGCTTTGGAGACACATTCAAAGTGCCTGTGGCGACTTTTCCTCCGGTGGGTGCACGGGTCATGGATCTTCAAGAACCAAGAGCGAAGATGTCGAAGAGTGCGAAGAGCCGGCGAGGAGTTGTGCTTCTCACCGACGACGATACCGCGATCCAACGCAAATTTCGCCGCGCGGTGACGGATAGCCATGAAGAAGTTGGCTATGACGCAAGCGGCCGACCTGGCATTGCCAACATGATTGAGATTGCGGCTGCGGTACGAACCGAACCAGTCGAGCAGGCAATTGAGCGGTATTCGGGTTGGAAGTACGGCAAGTTCAAGGACGAGGTTGCTGATCTTGTGATCAACCTTGTCGCGCCGATACGAGGAAGAATCGCAGAATTCCAGGAATCGCCACAGGAGCTACGCGCTCGACTGGGTGCCGATGCCGAGCGGGCAACACACATCGCGAGTCAGGTCCTGCGGCGCGCAAAACAAAATATTGGCCTTGGCGAGTTCTAGCTGAGCTTTTCTTGGGTTCTGGCCGCGTTTGTTGGGTGCTTCCGGGCAGAGACTTGGGCGGCAGGTACAGTTTTTGTGTTTGGACGCACGAGTTCCTGATAGGCATCCGGCTTTTTGTGTTCAGGTTTGATCGAGCAGCGGGGGTGGCTCTATGCCCTGGGCGCGAAGTCCTTCTTCGATATGGTGGTTCACTGTTTCGATCACGGCAATGCGCGCGTAGTTTTTAGAGTTTGCGGGGATGATGCGCCATGGCGCACAAGGCTGATCGGTATGGAGAAACATGTCTTCCAATGCTTCCAGGTACTCTGGTCGTTTTGCCCGGTTGCGATGATCCTCTGGCGTGAGCTTCCATTGTTTCAGCGGGTTTGTTTCTCTATCCCGGAAGCGTTTGCCTTGTTCTTTGTGGGAGATGTGCAGCCAGATTTTCACGAAGACCGTACCTTCTTCGCTCAGCATCTTCTCGAACCAGCGAATCTGTTGGTAAGAACGTCGCCACTCGTCATGGCTGGCAAACCTCTCAACCCGCTCGACGAGCACTCTTCCATACCAAGAGCGGTCCAAGACCGCCATACCACCCCAGCCAGGAAGAGAAGGCCAAAAGCGAGTCAGGAAATGATGGCGTTTTTCGCTGGGAGTGGGGGCGCTGAACTGATGCACGCGCACATGACGAGGATCAAGGCCCGAGACAAGCCGTTTGATGCAGCCTCCTTTGCCTGAGGCGTCCCAGCCTTCCATGACCACGCAGATCGGAGGCCCCAAAATCGAGGGAGGCATCATGCCGGCTGAAATGAGACGGAGCTGTAAGAGACGCTTTTGGCCTTCGGTGAACCGAGAGGCTGTCTCTTCCCGTGAAAGTTTTATGTCCAGATTGAGTTTCTCAAGTCTGCTCATGCTTCTCATTGTGTCGCGTGTGAGTCCCGACATTTGATGCGGAACAGGCCAACTGTTGTCTTGCGTCTTTTTCTGTCTTCGTTTTCTTGCCTCGGAGGCTCACCCTGTAGGGAACAACAGTATGGCGGAAACATACGTGCCCATGACGGGTTGCTCTTGTCTTCTGCAGGGAGCACAAGACCGAAAAACCTCATCCCAAGCGAAATTCTGCTCGTCGTGCACGCTGAGCCGGCGAGAAGGCCAGAAGAGAGGGGAAGAACTTGTACGCTATTGCGACCGGTGCCGAGTGTGAGTGTGGCTGCTGCATATGCAGAGAAAAGAGCCGGCGAGTATGGTGCCGGAGCCTTCGTGATGTGGGCGCAAGCCACAAGCTGTGTTTGGCTGTGTGCTTGCCGGGAGAGCCTGCTTTTCAGTCGTCCCAGGCTGGAGCGAAAGGTGGGTCCACCAGGCGGAGCCTTTGATCTCGTGCCTTGATCGCGCTGTGTTCCTCTGGAGTGAGGGTGAAGTCGAAGACATCGAGGTTTTCTGCGAGCCGTGTGGGGTTTGTTGTTTTTGGGATTGCGCTGAGGTTGGGTTGGTCGAGCAACCAGCGCAGCGTCACTTGGGCCGGAGTTTTGCCGTGGGCGGCGCCAATGGCACGGATGACAGGGTCTTCACAAACTTTCCCGCGTGCGAGGGGAGCGTATGCGGTGAGGAGAAAACCATCTTCTTTTGCCATACGTGTGAGGGCAGTTTGCAAGAAGTAAGGATGGTATTCCACCTGATTGCAGAAGATGGGGGCGAGCTTACGCGCGGTCTGTAATTGTTTCGGTGTGAAATTACTTACCCCAATGGCGCGGGTTTTTCCCTGTGCTTGTAAGGACTGCATGGCGTCGAGTGTTTCTGCGATCTCATCAAAAGCGACTGGCCAGTGGATGAGGAGCAAGTCGACATAGTCGGTGCGGAGTTTTTTGAGGCTTTGTTCGGTTGAGGATTTTACTGCGGCAGCGGCGTGTTCTTTGTTGCCGATTTTTGTGGTGAGAAAGATTTGCGAGCGGTCCGGGCCGGCTTTGCGCATTGCCTTGCCGACTTCTCGCTCGTTTTGGTAGAGCTGTGCGGTATCAATATGGCGTATGCCCTGTTCCAGTGCTTCTTTTACGATGCGTTGGCAGGATCGACCTTGGGCATGCCATGTGCCGATGCCAAGAGTTGGAACAGTGATACCCTGAATGCAGACTTCTTCCATGCAGCTTTTTTCTTTCGAGGCGGGGACGAGATTGCTAGGTGGACGTAGCATCGTGGCGCTGTCGATGTTGGCGGCGTATGCTCCGGTATTTGCCTTGGATACGTTGTGTGGAGAACGCGATGCAGAAGTCGCTTACCATCATTGCCTTTTTGAAATGGTTCGTCTCGGTTTTTGCAATGGCGTTGATATGGCAGGACATCATACGGCGAGCCGCGGATTTGCGGCGTTTCGTATTTGACGAGTCGAGCCAGGTCCAAGTGTTGTGCGTATAGTGTTGTGTGCGCATGCGTCGGTGAAACAAGGGCTCGGGAATTTCGCGGAAGGTGCCAAGGAGAGCGAGTTCTCCCAGGAGCACACGGTCTGGCTCGGGACAGTTTCTAATGAGTCCAGTTTGACGCAGTGCGTCGGCACGAATCAGCCCGAAAACAGGACGAGTGGGATCAAAATACCTCCATATATAGGTGTGAAAACGCCGAAATAAATGTACTTGGTCAGTAATTCCAAGGGATTCGTCGCGAATATGGCGTTCAGTACCATTGAGTTCTGTGACTTGCATTGCGGGATAGCACAAGACGCTTTCCGGATGCGCGTTCAGCTCGTTCACGCATTTTTGCAGAAAATCTTTTGAGATCCAGTCGTCATGTGCCGCCCACTTAAAGTATTCGCCTTGTGCGATTTCAAAGACGCGAGAAAAATTTTTTGCGGCACCGAGATCGGTTTCGTTTCGATAGCAGCGCACTCTGCTATCGGCTGCTGCATATTCTTCCACGATCGCAACAGTGTCGTCGGTGGAGGCATTGTCGCACACGATAAGTTCAAGATCTGTGAAATCTTGTTGCAAAATAGAATCGATTGCCTGCCTGAGAAAGTGTGCACCATTGTGGACCGGCAAACCAATACTCACAAGGGGAGAAGCAGAACCAGAAGGTTGGAATTTTTTCATAGGACGCAAGAATATAAAGATGCTTATGTCCTGTCTAGGGGAGGATGTCCCCGGTGCTTCGGTAAAAAGAGGCAGAAAAAGTGTGCAGGTTACAACTGTGCTGTGACAAGGAGATATGGGAGCGCTGTCAGAAAACCGAAAAAAGTTTGGGTTTTCCGCTGAAGCTCCGGAGATCGCGTGTTGCAGGTAGCGCGTCTTTCGGGGTTGGGGTTGTGAGTAGCGCGTCTTGGTGTGTGTGTGCGTGCACTGAAAAGTGGTGTGTCCATTTTGTCTGGGCGCA
>DEIU01000095.1:52736-54288 GCA_002352645.1 Acidimicrobiia bacterium UBA2766
GCCGTCCGTGTTGCCGTCAGTCGTCAGTATGGATGTCAGTGGGCAGCCGGCCCGCGAGGCGAGGATCTGCGTGAATCTCCGCTGTGGCTTTCGACTCTCGGAGCAATCGTCCGACTGGCGAATAGTGTTGCAGGGCCGAGACCGCGGCAAGCGTGCGAATCAACTCATTCACGAAAACCGTCCGGTCCCATTTTGGCAGGAACATCACCCAGGGGAACACGTCATCCACCATCCCCAGACTGACCGAGTCAAGTTTCGAACACGATAACGAGTACCTCGTTGCTGGAAGAGCGATCCGGGTCAGCGTGGGGATGCCTTTGATGACGGCGGCATCGTCGTTCTGCACCCCCGATCAGCACCTCCGCGCTTGGTGATGCTTCCTCAGTTTCGGGTTGCCGTGGATGATGCTCAGGCTTGCGCAGTAATAATGTGGGCGGGGGCATCAAACACCATCTCCCCGTCGGCAGTCACATATTCGCTCAGCACGTCGTCAGCTTCGTCAAGGATCAGCTCGATCAGGTCGTCGTCAAGCGACACGCCCATTACGGGCAGCCAGCCGCGCAGGTCAGCCTCGACCATTGTGCGCACGCTGGGGAACCGGGCAGTGCCGTGTCGAGTGTCGATCGAAACCGTTGACGCGCCGGCCTCTTCGAACAAGCCTCGCAGCTTGTTGGTGTCGCCCAGAACAAACGGGGTCCGGAGCGCGTTCGCGGCGGCCGGACCGGCCCGTCGCTGCAACAGGTGAACCGAGATCGGATAGGCTTCCGAGCGCTCGAGCGCATCCCACACCGCAACAACAACCCGGGCGCCAGGCTTCGCGCAGCGGAGCATCTCGTGGATCGCCTGCGCACGGTCAGGAAAGAACATGAGACCAAACTGGCTGACCACGGCGTCGAATTCGTTATCATCAAAGGGAAGATCGCAGGCGTTGCTCTCGATCCAGCTCACGCCAGGCCCAATACTTTCCGCCACAGCAAGCATGCCACCGTCGACGTCGATCCCAGTCACCGCCCCTGTGGCCCCAACACGACCAAGGGCCTCACGGGCGAGCACCCCAGTGCCGCACGCAACATCGAGCACCCTGCTACCGCTGCGCACACCCGCTGCATCAAGCACCGGCACGGCCCATTGCCGAAACAACGCATTGACGTGCAAATCTTCATAGGCCCATGCAGCTTCAACAGCTGGGTCCACTTCATCTGACATAGCATTTCCGTTTCAGCGAAACTGGCTCCTGCCGACCTTACCGATCCGCCACTGGAATAGCGATCAAACTTTGTTCGGACATGTCTTTGACGACGAAGACCTCTTTGCCAATGACCAATGCCCAGCAATCCGAGCCAGATTCCGTGGCCACCACACTGAAACGACCCCTACCAACCCCCTTCTCCAAATGACACCCGCCAAAGCCGCCATTCCCAAAACCCACCGTGTGCCCCCCTCTCCACCCCGCCACCAAACCCACGACAGACCACTACCCCAGGAAAAAGCAGTCGCATCTTTACTCCGCCTCGCCTTGCCACTTTCTCAATATTTCCCGGACCGCAAGAGT
>DEIU01000071.1:0-58766 GCA_002352645.1 Acidimicrobiia bacterium UBA2766
ATGTCTTCTCCTTCTTCTGGATCGACCTTGGTGGTGTTTCACGCCCATCCTGACGATGAGTCAATTACGACAGGGGGGGTCATGGCACAGGCAGCTGATGCCGGGCACCGGGTTGTCCTTGTTGTGGCTACTCGGGGTGAACTCGGGAGGGTCCCCGATGGCTTGCTTGATGCTGGAGAAACGCTCGGTGAGCGACGTGTGGCCGAGACGCACCTTTCTGCAAAGATCCTTGGCGCCCAACGTGTGGAGTTTTTGGAGTATCACGATTCCGGGATGATGCAGGATCCTCATAAAAATGATCCTGCATGTTTTTGGAAAGCCGATGTAGATGAAGCTGCGGTGCGTCTTGCATCCCTTTTGCAGGAAGAGAATGCCGATACCCTTGTGATTTATGACGAGAACGGGAACTACGGTCACCCGGACCACATTCAAGTGCATCGAGTCGGAGCTCGGGCTGCTGCGCTGGCGGGGACGCAGCACATTTTTGAAGCAACGATAAACCGAGATCATATGCTGCGTATGGTCACGGCAGCCCAGCATTTTTTGAGTACAGACAAGGCTGCCGAAAAGGGCATGGGAAGCAAAACAGAAGGAGAGGAAACGCAGGATGTTTCCTCTGTCTTGTCTGTGCTGTCTGAGATGCCGGATTTTCCTGATGCGGTGGAGTTTCCTGATCCCGGCGAGATGGGAGACACGGTTTTTGGAATGCCGGAGGATCGTCTTACCACATGTGTTGATGTGACCGCCTGGCTTGACCGGAAACGGGCCTCAATGGCAGCACATGCCAGCCAGATTGGTCAGGAATCCTATTTTCTGGCGCTGCCGGATCCTCTCTTCCAGCTTGCTTTCGGAAGTGAATGGTTTATCCGTCATGGGACTGCTCCCGGGCTACGGGAGTCGAGTATTCTGCCGCCTTTTTGGAAATAGGCGGCTTTGCGAGATGAGTTGTGCGGAAGCTGTGTGGAAAAGGTCGGTGGAGGTGTGCGGGGAAGTGTTTTCCTGTCTTTGCCCTGGCCGGGAGGAGCAGAGCGCAGCGAAGAGAGTTGCCTGCCTTGATGTTGAAGATCTCGATGTTGAAGATCTCGATGTTGCATGCAGAACGGAAGCGACGCCGACCGTTTCCGTTCCGGAGAATATTGCGAGGATAAGGGGTATTTGCTGGTTAGGGGGCAGTCCCGATACCTATGTGGACAGAGGCGGTGAGTTCTACCCGTTTCGTCCCAAATCTCTCCCGCAGTGTGCCGACGACTGCGTTTTTTACTGATGTTCGTTCGTCTTTGTCGAGTGCGCGAAGAATTTTTTGTGTTTCTTCGGTGGTTTGAGAGAAGCACTCCCAGTAATCCTCAGGGGAACGTGCCAGGAGAGGATGTGTGCTTACATGGATTTCGATTTCCGTAAAGCCCGCTTGTTCGAGTTCTTCTCGCAGCACCTCGGGATCGGCATAGCAGAGTGCCGAAGATGGCTGCGTGTCGGGGGTGCAGTGAGGGAAAAGCTGTTGGGCAGTGGTTGTGATCATGTTAATGGCTTCGACGTGTTCTGGACCACGCCATCCTGTAATACCTGCCTTGCCACCAGGGCGTAAGACGCGTTGTATTTCTCGCAAGCCGGCTTCTCGGTCGGGGAAGAAAATCAAGCTGAGGTTGGAGTAGATTCGATCGAAGGACGCTTCAGGGAATTTCAGAGAAGAACCATCCATGCATGTGGTGTCAATGTTCAAGACCATGCGCCGCATGATTTCTTCTTCGAGGTGTTGCAGCATATCCGGGGAGAAATCAATCGCCTGCACATCTGCACAGTGCGACGCGGCGAGAAGGGGTAGTGCTCCGCATCCTGTCCCAATGTCGAGCACTTCGTGGTCGGGCATGAGCTGTGAATGCACGAGCAGGTCATGGGCGAAGAGCTCGGTGTATGGGTGGAAAAAACGACTGTAGGTTTTGCTGATTCCACTCCAAGCGTCGGGAGTACGTTCGCTGTTTTCTTGGGAGGGAGTATCCATAAGAAAAGTTTACCCTGGGGGAATTTTATGTGTTTTTCCCTTCTGTAGAGACCAGGTACGTGTGTCATTTTTCGCTCGGGATCTTTGCCCATGATTTTTGTTGGAATGGATTTTTCTGCCGATATGAGTTTTCTGCCGACATGAAAGGGGAGAGTTGTGTGTGAGAATTCCTTGGGCGGTTGCCCAGGGAGGGTCTTCTTGCTGTAGTGAGGCCATTTCTGGTGTGCGTGAGCGGTAAGAAGAATGATGGAGAGGAAGTGGCGTGGACATCGCTGTGGTTCGTTGTCCTGTTCTCGATGAGGGCTTCAATCTTCTCGCCTACAGATTTATGTATTTGGATGTTTCTGCGGAGGGAGTGGGGGGAGGAGCTGAAGTCGAGCGTGCCGTGCGAGGTATGTGGCGGCGTGTGGGGGTAGTGCCTGAGGCACTGAAAGCTGTGCAGAAACTATCTTCGCCGGATTTCGCCCCATTGTGGGAAGGTGCTTTGGGATATGTCCCTTTGCCGGCAGACGTGATTATGGCGGTAGCTGCAAGTAGGGATCCTTCGGGCGGAGATCCTGCTGAGAAGGGTCTGCCCGGTGAGAGTTTGCCCGATTTTTTACTTCACCGTACCCGTGGCGGGATCGAGGTGCCCACGACAGGTGGCCCTGCGCCTGGGCTTTTAGAGGCCTGTATCCGTCTTCGTGACGATGGTTGGCCGTTGCTTCTCTTGGATTCTCCTGATCTCGACCTTTGGCAGGATCATTGGGAAGATTTTTCTGTGGTGCAAGTGGACTTTGCGTGCAGGTTTCCCTCCGAACAGCGTGTGCTTGTTTCTCGGTTGTGTCAGAAGGGGGTGTGTGTGCTTGCGAGTCGTGTGCGCTCTCGTTACGAAGTTGCGCAAGCATCTGACTGGGGTTGCGCAATGTTCGATGGGCGTTTTCTCACAGAACCGGATTCGGTGGGTGGGAATAATGTCGAGATCATTCGGACCGGTGCGCTTGCTTTGCTGCGCGAAATTACCGAGGAAAGCATTGATTACCGGCGCATTGAGCATGTCGTAAAACAGGACCCTGCCTTAAGCATCGGGCTTTTGCGGCATATCAATGTTGCCGCTCAGGGGGTCCGCCAGGAGATTTCTTCGATTCGTCAGGCGCTTGTTTTTTTGGGAGAGCGCAAGTTTCGACGCTGGGTCGCTCTCTTTGTCGTAAGTGATTTGGCAGAGAGCGCGCCACGAGAAGTGCTGTCGTTGGGGTTGACGCGCGCGTTTTTTGCCGAACTCATTGCGAAGAAAATCGAAGGAGACGTCTCTTCAGATGAGGCTTTTCTCGGAGGATTACTTTCAGTTTTGGATGTTCTGCTTTGCCGTACGCTCGCGCAGGCGCTTGAAACGGTTCCTGTCTCGAAAACAGTGAAAATGGCTTTGTATGGATGTGATAACTGGTTAAAGCAGGTGCTAGATCTTGTTTTCGCATGGGAGCGTGGTGATTTTCCGGCAATGCGGGAGCATGCTTCGCGTTTTCGTCTGCATGCGCATTCTCTCCAAGAAGATATGGTGGCCGCTGTTGAGTGGGCGAATGGGATGTGTGCCGTTGGGGAGTGAGGTGGCTGTAGAACAGGGGATTGTCGTACGTACGCTGATGTCGTAATCTGTGTGTGTGCGTTACTTGGACATTTGCCGGGAAACTGCCCGGGAACTGTGAGGAAGGGAGATTTTTTGCTCCCCCGAGAAGAAGTTTTCTTTTTTCAGTAAAACTCTTGTGCCGGTAAAATCCCTGGGAGAGCAAGGGAAAAGTCTGGATTTCCGAATCTTTTTTCTTGATTTTTGTTGGGTAATGCACTTCGTATGAGTTCAACACGCTGATTTTACGATAAGAAGCAAGAGGTAGGGGGACGAATGGGAAGCGGGAGTGTGCGCGGAGAGTGTGATGCTCGTTTTGAAAAAGTCAGAGAACTCTTTGGGGCGAGTTTTGCTGATGGCAGCGAAGTCGGGGCGGCTGTTGCAGTAAGCGTGGAAGGTGTTCCTGTTCTTGATTTGTGGGGTGGCTTTGTTGATAAAAACGAGTCTGCTCCTTGGGAACGTGACACGCTTGTAAACGTTTTCTCCACAACAAAGGGCATGACCGCCTTGTGCGCGCATCGCCTTGTTGATCGGGGAGAACTCGATCTCGATCTTCCAGTGGCTACGTACTGGCCGGAGTTTGCTGCGGCTGGAAAAGCCGATATTCCTGTGCGCTGGTTGCTCTGCCATAAGGCAGGGCTCGCTGCTATTGAGCGTCCGCTTGAGCCTGATGACATCTACAAATGGGATGTGATGACCAGTGCCCTTGCCGAACAGGCTCCCCTCTGGGTTCCAGGTGAAGCGCATGGTTATCATGCGGTGACTGCGGGCTGGCTTGTCGGGGAAGTTGTCCGGCGTGTGAGCGGGAAAAGCCTCGGAACCTTTTTCAGAGATGAGATTGCCGGCCCGCTTGACGCTGATTTTTGGATTGGTCTGCCGGAGTCCGAGCACGGTCGCGTTGCGCCTATTGGGCAGATGGGCATGGGGAAAGTGCAGGGTGACGATGAAGACGTACGTCTTGTCATGGAACGCATGAGGAGCCCCGATGGCCTCAGCATGCGCGCCATGGCGAACCCTCCTTCGATTCTCACTGGTCCCAATACAAAAGAGTGGCGCAGCGCGGAGATTCCTGCCGCGAATGGGCATGCCACTGCCCGTTCGCTTGCGAGAGTGTATGGTGCGCTGGCCTGTGGCGGCGTGCTTGATGGTGTTGAAATTCTCTCCGAAGAAGGCCTTGCTCGGTGCTGGACGGAACAGGCTGTGGGCCCCGACAAGATTTTGGGCCTCCGTACTCGCTGGTCTCTTGGCTACATGCTGACGCAAGACCGCCCCAGCGCCCGCTATGGACCGAATCCTCGAACCTTTGGCCATGCAGGGGCAGGCGGGTCGATTGGGCTTGCTGACCCGATCGCGAAAGTGAGCTTTGGCTATGTAATGAACGCCATGGGTCCGCATCCCCTTTTGGATCCTCGTGCTGCAGTGTTGTTGGATGCTGTGTATGAAGCCCTCTGAGGTCTGCTGAGGTCTGCCACGACAGGAGAAGCTGAGTCATGAGTTCGTCGGGCACGGGATCCGTGAGCGCGCTTGTGACAGGAGGCACAGGGGTTATTGGGAATCCGCTTGTGTCCTTGTTGCGTTCCCGCGGCTATGACGTCACGGTCCTGACAAGAAGGCAAGCGCACGGAAAAGTTCTCTCTGGCAGTGGTGTGAAGGCTTGCGTGGGGGATCTTGCCGATGTCGAAGGAGTGCGGCGTCTTCTCATCTCTGCCAAACCGAATGTGCTCTTTCATTGTGCGACTGCACTTGCGTGGGTTCCCTCTCGTTTTTGTGCAAGAAAGCTCACGCCTGCCCTTCGTATCTGGAAGACCGGGACCGAGGGGATTGTGAGCGCTGCTGTTGAGGCGGGTGTACAACGTATCGTGGCAGTGAGCTCGATCCTTGTGTACCCGGCAAGTAAAGAGGCGGCGACCGAAGAAACCCCTTGTGGGGTCTCTGCAAGAGGGACTTTCGGCCGGGTTGTGCGGGCTCTCTTGGAAATGGAGGATTGGGTACGAGGGGCGGGAGATGGAAATATCGGGGTTGTGCTCCGCTGTGGTTGGCTCTATGGTGAAGGCACTTTTTTTTCAGCTGATGGCCGGTGTGCCGATCTTCTGCGCCAACGGCGGTTCCCGATTTTGGGGAAGGGCGAAGGAATCGCGAGTTTTCTCCATGTGGAAGACGCGGCACGGGCAGTTTTCGCTGCGGGAGAAGCCCCTGCTGATGTGTATAATATCGTGGACGATGACCCGGTGGCATCTGCAGAATGGGTGCCATTTGTTGCGGATTTACTGAGGGCGGATTCTCCGCGGCAACACCCTCTTTGGGTTTACAAACCGACTCGGTCGCCTCTCTTTTCCCATGTGATGACGCGACAGCCTTCTGTTTCGAACGAGCTTGCGCGCCGCAGGATGAAATGGGTTCCGGTTCGTTCAAGCTGGCGCGATGGCTTCGCTGAAATATGGCCGAAGAAATAATTATTCTGCGGACAGTTGTGCGATGGAGAATTCCTGAAAAATGTCTTCTCTTGAGATTTTTTTCCAGATCTTGTGGCAACGCAAAAATGCAAGAGATGTCGTTTGGCGTTTTTCCCACAGGATGGAGTTTCTCAGAGTACCTGGGCGGGACGTCTAATTTTCTGTGGCTTGGGCGTACCGTGCAGACTGGGGAGGATCTTCTCGGATGTTGCGTGAGATGCGCGTGTTCTTTTTTGTTCGGGCGTAGGCTTGAGAGGTTGGAAGAGTGGATCCTGCTCAGTTTATCGAGTACAAAGACTTTGAAGAACATGCCCGTGCTTCTCTCTCAAAAATGGTGTATGACTATGTTGCATCGGGTGCAGGGAGCGAGTGGACGCTCCGAGAGAACGAACGGGCCTACTATCGCTGGTGTTTCCGGAAGCGGATCCTTGCGGATGTGTCAGAGATTGACTTGCGGACCCGTGTTCTGGGTCAGGAACTCGCTTTTCCCATCATGATCGCCCCGACTGCTTTTCATCGTATGGCGCATCCCGATGGAGAGCTTGCCACTGCGAGAGCAACCGCGAATCTGGGCACTTTGATGGTGCTTTCTACGCTTTCTACCCAGCCGATTGAAGCAGTTGCAGCCGCAGGTGGCGAAAAATACCAAGGTTGGTTCCAGCTTTATATTCACAAGAGCCGGAGTCTGACGGAAGAGCTCGCGACTCGGGCTGAGGCAGCTGGTTTCCAAGCGCTTGTCCTTACGGTGGATACTCCTTTTTTTGCGATCCGCTATGCCGACCAACGCAATGGTTTTACGCTTCCTCCTGGGTGTGAAATGGCGAATTTGCGGGCGAACCTGCCAGAAATTCCGGGTCGATCCGGGCTTGCTGTATATGCAGATACGCAAATGGATTCCTCTTTGACCTGGGAGGACGTAGCCTGGCTTGGCAGTCTCACGAACCTCCCACTGGTGTTGAAAGGCATCACAACGGTTGCTGATGCAAAACGGGCTGTGGCGGCGGGGGCAAGCGCCATTATCGTCTCGAATCATGGGGGGCGACAGCTCGATGGCGATATTGCTTCGCTTGATGCTTTGTCTGTTGTTGTTGAGGCGGTTGACGACGCCTGCCCGGTCTTGGTGGATGGAGGGATACGGCATGGTGCAGATGTGTTGAAGGCACTTGCGCTTGGCGCAAAGGCCGTTTTGGTGGGAAGGCCCGTGTGGTGGGGACTTGCTGCAGGGGGCGAGGAGGGGGTATGCCGGATTCTGGAAATATTGCGAGACGGCCTTGCCGACGCGATGGGACTTAGCGGTGTGGCCCAGATTGCGGACGTGGGCCGTCAACTTGTGATGTCTATTCCTGTGGGGGGCGACCATCATTGAGAGGTACCGTGCGCGCGTCTCTTTTTTCTCACCGGATGTGAACTTTGGGGTGGGGTGAGAAGGGTGACGCAAGACGCGGGGAAACCAGGCGCGAAAGAGTCCGGTATTTTGCATACTCGGACTCCGGGGTGCGACGCGCTCACGGTGACTGTGGCTTGATGCCCTTATGAGGGCGTACTTTTTTTCGGAGAGTGAGAGAATCCTTCGATGCCCTCTTCGAGTTGTACTCCACAGGAATTCAGGGCCATGGATACCATGTTGTACATTCCGACTGTGAAGACGACGTCCATGAGCTGATTTCTATCGTATTGTTGGGCGAGGGCATTCCAAGTGGTGTCGGTAATAAAAGCATCCTCGTGAAGTTCGTCGGCAGCGCGGACGAGAGTCGCGTCGAAATCGGACCATTGGTCGGCGTCTGGCCCTTCTGCGATCATGCCGATCTCTTCATCGGTGAGTCCGGCGCTTTTGCCGATGATAACGTGTTGTCCCCACTCGTATTCTGATTGGCAGAGCCAGCCAATGCGAAGGATGAGAATTTCGCGTTCCCTAGGTGGCAGCTGATTTGTTCCCAGCACATGGCTTCCGAGGCCCATGAAGCCTTTTGCAAGGTCGGGATGGTGGGCCAGTGTGCCGAAGATGTTGCGGCCTCCCCCTCGGCCCCCGATTCCCCCTCCCTTCATTGGTTCGTCGAGAGATAGCGGTGGGATGCGTGGCTTCTGCAAGCGCATGATGTGGTTCCCCCTTGCCGTCCTTTTCTCAATTTCTTGTGGAAATAGGGTGCTGTCGCACTGGTCTTTGGAGCGGCTCTTTTAGCCTAGTGTGTTTGTGGTGGGCGGGTATGTCCATTGTTGTGGCGTTGTGTGGGAAGAGCGAGGTATGTTGGGTATTTTTCCGCGGTGTGTGAGGGGCGTGAGGCTTGTGAAGAGGACATCGGTTTTGGGGGTGACGGTGACGCGTTTTCCTGTGGCGAATAGGCTTTGGCATGGGATTCTATAAAGAACGTTGGGGAAAAAAGGGATATCTTCTTCTTTTCCTTTTTGCAGTGATATTTCTTTTTTCTCCGCTCCCCCAGTGGACAACTCAGATTTTTCCAGCTAAATACTTTTTGTGTTCACGCTCTTGACGGACAGCCACCAGGTGGAAAAAGAACGAGGCGTCTGTTGGGCGTTGAAAGAAAGGAAACAGATGGGACGGAGTTTGAGTGGAAAAAGTGTGGGGAGAGGCAGAAGTCGATGGGCAGCAGCCCTCGCTGCAGGAGCGGTCGTTGCGACGACGCTTGGTTTCGGCGCAAGTCCTCTTGCCGCGAAAACCGTTCATTCGTTTACGGGTACACAATCCAGTACCGGGATTCAGGAACAAGTTGGTGACATCTTCCAGAAAATGAGCGGAAGAGGACCAAGCGGGAGAGACGACTGCTCCTCTATCTTGCCGTTTGCTCGTTTTGATGTGCTTCCAGAGCGGGATTCTCGCTTTGGATTGCCAGAGGTCGCGATTGATATCCAACCAGGTATCGACATGTTTGACATTGGACCCGACCTGGAACTCTGGCCACTTCTCTTCCTCATGCCGCCTTACATTGACTTTATTGACATAGGACCTGACTTCGAACTTCTCCAGCTTGACCTCTCAATGCCGGAAGTGAGTCCTGTGGCAGGCGTTGGCGGCTTGCTCGGTAAGGTGCTGCCAGGTAATGGCGGGGGAGCGTGCTGATTCTCATTTGAGCAGTGACTCCTTTACTGGTCTTCCCCCTCATTTTTGCAAGTGCGGGAGATTCACCTGATCAGTAGCTGCTGTTTCTGGCGAGGTTTTTCTTTGCCAGAATGCGACCAGGAGGCCTTCGAGGTCTTCTGGTCGCTGATTTCATGCGGATTTTTTCCTGATATTTTCGCCGGTGCTTTTTTTGAGAGGAGTGGGCGGCTATGCTCGACCGCTATGTTGAAGGAAGAAACGGCGGGAGGCTCGGTAGTGTATCGGTCCGTCTCTTTTTTTATTGGTGCCCTTCTCATCGTGCTGGGTGCCGGAATTTTTGTTTTTAGCTTTCTGGGCCTGGAGTTCGCTGCTCTTCTTGTGTTCGCCGGCCTAGGGTTCGCTGTTGCCTGGTGGCATTGGCGATTTTATGGTTTTCTTGTACCTGGGGCAGTGTTGGTGGGCCTTGGCTGTGGTTTTGGTTTTTATCTCAATACCGATTACGGCATCAAGGCAATCTCTCTGGGCACTGGAGTAGGGCTTTTCTTATTGTGGGGCGTTTCCATCTGGACTAGTGGCGCAAATATGTGGAATTGGTGGCCTTTATTGCCGGGTGTCTTGCTGGTTTTTCTTGGCTTGGTTGATTCTGGATTTTCTCGATGGTGGCCGCTTCTTGTCGTCCTGGCCGGTGTGGCAGTCCTGCTGTCCAGGCGCCGGCGTATTGGCAATTTTGATGACTGGGACATTCTCCGATAAGTCTCTGTTCGAGAAAATCCAAGCGCACTCGGGAAAAAATACCTTTTACCGGTGAACGAGGTGTGTTTCCGCTTTGTTGTTGCGTGCGGTGACGCTCGCGCTCGTTATCTGGCGCGGCGGCGGGTTTCGACACGAGAGAGGGCTTGACGATACGCATCAAGATCGGGGCGCATGGCAATCGCCAATTTTAAGTGGCGGGCAGCCATTGTGAGCTTGCCTAGGCGGGAATAAGAGAGACCCAGGCCAAAGTGGGAATAGTCATCAGCTGGGGCGAGTGCGGCTGCTGCGTGGAACTCTTCCGCGGCTTCCGTAATTTGTCCGGAATTGAAAAAAGCTTGGCCTAATGCCACACGGATTGAGACTTTTTCAGGTTCGGCATCTCTCGCTTGCGTAAGCGAGAGACAGGCTGCGTGTGGATGGCCTTTCTCAAGAAGGGCGCACCCACGTGAGTAGAGGTCGTATACAGAAGACATGAGTGCCTTCCACGCTACGCGTGAAAAACGCCCGAGAGACAACTACCTTTTGTTCCGTTCTCGTTTTCGCAGGAAGGAGCGATAACGAAAGATAGTTGTCCGAAGGCGTGTGTGGCGTGACTTGAGAGGAAAAAGGGCAGTAACTATCGCAGTACGTGTACTGGAGTAGTAATCACCATACTGGGGCTGCCATCGAGGATGTTGCCGATGCTTGCGAGTACAGGCATGGTTTCGGGGTTTGTGGCATGTGCTTGAAAGGCGTCATTGTCTTTGTACATCTCGAAGAACATGATGGTGTCAGGATCATTCGTGGCTTGATGCATGCCGTAATGGATGGTGCCCTCTTCTTTGTCGACCGTGGAGAACACAGCTTCCAGCGTTTCTATGAGTTCTGGTCCTTTGCCGTCTTTCGCCTTCATGGTGACGAAAAGTGAGATTTGCGACATTTTATCCCCATTGGTGTGGCTTGCTCTGAGAGAGATGCTTCCCTGTTGCAGAATCTTAGCTGGGACCTTTGCGGGAAGCGGTGTTCGGCCCTTCCGGCCTGGGCAGGCTGTGTCGCAGGGTTCTGTCTTTTCGCTGAGTGTTCAGCTTTTTCTCGTGATGACCTGATGCAACTGAAACCGGATTTGTTTTTCGCTTTTTCTTAGGGCAGAGCAATGGTGTGAAAGGTGCGAATCAGCTGGAAGCCTAAACGGTCGAGAGACTGGTTGGAATTCGCCAAAATCACGACCGCCGTTTTTGTTGCTTCGACAAAAGCCACGAAACAACGATGCCCTCCTGTTCCCCCATTGTGCCAGAGAATCTGTGGGATCCCTTTGTGGGGTGCTTCTATATGCCAGCCCAGGCCGATTTGCCGGCGACGTGTAATCTGTGCGCGCATTTTTTTCGTGTGCGACATGGCGTGGGAGAGATCGGACTGCCGTGTGCGTATGCGTCCGGTATGGGCATTGAGGAAGATGAGCAGGTCTTCGGCTGTTGAGTGGAGTCCACCGGCACCGGCAAGAGAAGCGAACTGCCATTCCGGTACAGGTTTGCCTCGGGAAGAATGACCTAGGGCGAGTTTCTTGTGTTGAGAGGGGGAGAGAGTAAAACGCGTGTTTTTCAGGTCGAGAGGGTCGGAGATGCAGCTTTGTAGCAAGCTCTCGTACTCGCTGTCTGTGTGGCTTGTGAGAGCTTGTCCGAGTAGTCCGGCGCCGAACATGGAGAAGGAATAGTGGCGGCCAGGACGAACGCGGAGTTTTACGAGCGAGAGAGCTTTTTCGACTTCTTCATCGGTGTAAACACTGTAAGGGTTTTCTCGCGTGTTTCGAGTCGCGCGAGGGAAGCCCGGAGGCACGCGAGGTAGCCCCGAAGTATGGGTGGCGAGATGCTGCAACTGGATCGGCTCATCACGGAAGGTGAGAGAAGAAGATGAGGGAAGAAAATTCTGTACCGGATCTTCTTGTGAGAGCACTTTTTTTTCGTGGAGCACGGCGAGACAGAGCGAAGTGAAGAGTTGGGTGACGGATCCTATCTCGAAAAGGGTGTCTATGCTCGGAGTAGTGTCATCTGTCGCTGAGGAACGTCCGCAGGATGCCCAGTACTCTTTTTTCCCGACAACGGCACTCGCGATAATTCCGACAGGATGGCGAGACGGAAGTGCCTTGATGATGCTGTTGCGGAGAATGACTTCGACGGCGTGGCTGTCAACAGGCATGGTGTTCCTTGCCAAGTTTTTCCTATGTACTCAAGCAGGAGTGCAAGCACGTGTGCAAGCAGGGGCTGGGAAACTCTCACCCATGAAAGTGCGCCCGAAGTGTGCGGCCGCGTGTCTTTTTATGGTTTATGGGCCTGGAATGTTTGTGTATGAGCGCAGTGTTTGGGCAGGCGTTGCGGTTTTTTCATGCTGCCCGTCTCGAGTGTTCTCTCTGTCGCAGTGTTTTAGGGCCTGTTTGACTTTGGCCGGGCAGTGTGCGTGGAAGGCTGGTTCCGTGGACGGTGAATCACGATCAGGTTGGGGGAGCGTTGCATCCCTCCAGGGCGGCGTATTTTGTCGTTGCGTAAGCGCGAGGAGGCACGAAGTTCTTTTTCCAAGAAGTCGTCGAGTTCTTCGTCGTGTGCCTGCAAAGGGTCGTCAAACTGAAAAATCTGTTCAGATGAAGATGTGTGCAAGTTGGAGAGGCGGAAAGTTGTCCAGTCCAGCATTGCGTGGAAGCCGGCGGCCTTTGCTGCGGAAAGAGTACGGCCCCGTAGTCGTGCCCTTGTGTTGTGTGGTGGGGTAATTGTCGCAGACTCGATGTCCTTCTCATCGAGCATGCTGCGTAGTATGCCGCGTTTTTCGAGCGAACGGGCAAGCGACCAATCTGGGTGTAATTCGTGGTAGGCATAGTCCAAAGAGCGGACTCGAGGGTCGGCGAGGCTGGTTTCGTGTCGGGCCGTGGCCGCGTCGACCAGGGTTTTTTTCGTCACCCAATCCAGCGTACCAACGAGTTTCATAGGGTTGTCGTCGATGAGACGGAGCACCTCTCCCCAGATGGTAAGGGCTCGGCGTTCGTCTTCCGGGATCTCGTATTCATTTGCGAATTGAGTGCAGGCTGCATAGAAAAGATACTGGATGCCGAGGGGTGTTGTTGTTTTCCCAGTCGCAAGGCGGATCGGCTGTTTGCAGGTGAGATCCTTGCTGATGTCCTGAATCGCTTGCACAGAATTTTCGAGACAGATTTTTTCGATTTTCGGGAGGAATCTTGTCGTTTCGATAAGACGAAGTATGAGAGAAGTCACGCCCATTTTGAGAAAGGTGGGATATTCCCCGATATTGGAGTCGCCCACAATGAGGTGGAGGCGGCGAAAGCGTGCTGCGTTTGCATAGGGTTTATCGCGAATATGGAGGATGGGTCGGTTTCTCGTGGATGAAGCGGATACTTCTTGGGTGATGTGCTGGGAGCGCTGCGCCAGGGCGAAATAGTATTCGCCTTCAGGGGTTTGTGTGATATTCCCTGCTCCGACGAAAATTTGGCGGGTGGCAAGATAGGGAAGAAGCCAGGTTGAAAGCTGATCGATAGGGACAGTCCCGCTCACCATGTAATTTTCATGGCAGCCGTAGGTGTTGCCTGCCGCGTCGACATTGTTCTTGAGCACATGGACTTCAATGCTGTCGTCGCCTGTTTCGGCGCGTAGCTCATTTTCGCAAATCTGGCGGAGTTTGTTGGTGAGCAACACGCCTGCTTTGTCATACCGGACGGCGTCAGTTGCGCTGCATACTTCAGGCGTTGCGTACTCGGGGTGCACACTCAAGTCGACATAGAGACGGCCCCCGTTTTCGATAAAAAATGAGGTCTGTCGTTGGGAGGTTGGACTTGGGGCGTCCTTGCGAAGCGGTGTCAGGAGCAGACAGGCTAAACCAGGACGATCCACATCCCACATGCCGTCGCGGCGCAAAGCAATGCCAAATTCACTTTCGAGGCCCATGCTGCGTGGCTTCATGCTGGTTTTTTCTACCCTCCCATTTTCTCCCATCATACCCTGAAGTCATACATATGAGTTGTATGTTCGGGATACTTGTATGGGTAGAGACTTCTTAAGAACGGTGTACTGACCAGCGTGTGCAAGCCAGACGAAAAAAGAAGATCTTCTCTGACGTGCCTTCTGTTCCCTTTTTTTGCTTTTCTCCGATAGAGAAAAAGGCCCTGTTCAGATGGGGGGAAGAACGCACAGCGAGGGGAAAGCTCTCTGTATTGCGGATTTTGTTGTGCTGTTTTTGGTTCCCAGTTTTTTCCTGATTTTTGGGTTGTCCGGGGGTCTTTTTTCGGCGGGCCGTCTCCGTATGTCTTTTCCCGGTGTGTTTTTTTCCCGGTGTGTTTTTTCGCTGGGATCTGCTCGGTTTTCCCGACAAGTTCTCACGCGACCGGAGTAAGCTGCGTCCAACTTTTTTTCATATTGTCGAGTCTTTTTGTCGGGTCTTTCTAGGGTTTTCTGGGGTGAGACGGGCACAGTAACAGCTATCGATGAGCTATTGACGGACAAGACAGACGCTCCAGAGGAAAACGAGAGAAGTACCTCTGGGGAAAATGGATCCAGAACAATGGGTCCAGGAGGGAGATGACATGGAAGTTCGCCTCGATGGAAAGACCGCGCTTGTGACTGGTGGGAGCAAAGGGATTGGTCGTGCAATTGCCCAAGAATTTGCTCTTGCTGGTGCCCGAGTAATGCTGTCTTCGCGTAAGCAGGACGCGCTCGAGAAGGCCGTGATGGAAATCCGAGAGCTCGGTGGCGATGCTGATTTTGTTGTGGCGCACGCGGGGAATCCGGAGCAGGCGGAGGCTGCTGTTGCTGCGACAATAGAGCGTTATCACGCTTGTGACATTCTCGTGAACAATGCTGCGACGAATCCCTATTTGGGACCAACTTTGGGGATTGAGCTTGCACAGTATGACAAGACCTGGAATGTTAATTTTCGCGGCCCGCTTATTTTCTCCCAGAAAGCACACGAATTTTGGATGGGAGAACACGGGGGTGTCATCTTGAACATTGCTTCTATTGGTGGCCTTATCAGCGAAGGCTTTCTTGGCATGTACAACGCCACGAAGGCAGCTCTTATGCATTTGACCAGGACTTTGGCAGGAGAGCTTGCTCCGTCTGTACGGGTGAACGCCATTGCCCCAGGATTGGTGAAAACCGATATGGCGCGTGCTCTTTGGGCGCCGAACGAGGAACGTATCGCAGCTTCTTTTCCCCTACAGCGTCTGGGTGAGCCTGAGGATATTGCTCAGTCCGCAGTTTTTCTCGTGAGCGAGAAGGCTTCGTGGATTACCGGTCACACAATGATTGTGGACGGGGGGGCAATGGTCGGATCTCGATGAGGGCTTTGCCAATGTGAAGTCTTGGGACAGTTCTGAGACAAGCGGGAAAAGGGTCGAGAGAACTCTCGATGGATTCGGATTTGCAGACGTTGACGAGTCCGAACCCATCGAGAGGCTGAATGTGTGTGGCTCGATCTATTCAGAAGCGTTTTGCGCTTGTGCCGCTGTGCTCGTGATGACCGTTGTATTCAAACTGTCGGTGACCCACAAGAACATGTACGCCAGATGTAAGTTTTGCTGTAGTGCCCGGAGGGATGAGAGTCCATCCTGGGGCGTTCGGGTAGGAAATATATGTCCCGTTTGCTGATTTGCGGTCCGTGAGAAGAGTGTTCCATCCCTCCAAGCGGATTTCGGCATGAATCCGTGACAAGTGTTGTTCTGGGTCGTCAAGAGGAAGTGGGCGATGCGTTCCTGCTTTTACGTCTGGGTCGTTTGAGGGATCTCGCCCCAAGATGTAGTTGTCGTCGACAGTGAAGGTTGTGCCGTCGTCGAGGACGATGACTCCGAGTGGCGGGCGTGGTCCTCTCACCAGGTTGCGTGGTGCCCGTGTGAGATCCAAACCACAGTATGCGCAGGTCTGCGCGTCAGGATGGTTGAAGTCCCCCCGGGCGCAGTACAGGCCGTCTGTCATGACAACCGGGATTTCGGTTTTGTTTTCTTCGATCTCCTCAAAAGCTTTTGAGGAGCCTTGAAGCGGTTGTGCAACCGGACCCGGCAGAGAAGTACTACGTTTTTCGAGTTGGGGAACCTGGTCGTTTGAAGTGACTGCAGGCACGATGAGGGTAGGCATGGGGTCGTCCTCTCCGAGAGGATCGATGTCGGGAGCGGAAACAGCAGCCGCTATTTCTTGAGGAAGCTCCTCTGGGACATCGGCTTTGCCTGCCTTACTCAGATCTATCGAGGGAGCCTCTTCTTTTTCACCGAAAGAGGGAAGGGCCGGTTCGGGCGCACTCGAGAGTACGAAGTTGCGTGCGGGTGGCTCGCTTACTTCGGGAGTTGCAAAGTGGGGGAAGGGGTCTGAGTGAGACGCGGAGGGAGCAGAGGGTTCCTCCTCTTCGGGTTCTGCAATGAAAGCCCGGTTTTTCTCCAGCTCCAGGGAACTGGCGAATTCTTGGACTGGTGATTGGTCTTCGTCAAGCTGTGCTGCTGCTTCGGGAATGTCGTGCTGCACAGCGGCTGGGCTGGAAATTTCTGCTGCCGGAGCATCTTCTTCGGCGATTTCTGTGGCGGGAAGATCTATTTCTTCTTCCTCAGGTGCGTCGCCAGTGCGGAGCAGAGTGAGCGCACTCCCTGGGACGACTCCCTTGTCGAGCCCATAGTTGCGGTCTGGTGGGGCAGGGTCAGTCCCATGTGCAATGAGTCCGAGGCTTTCAAACTGGTCTGTGAGCGTGAGGATGCGGACCCCTTCGGTGTTGCGCCGGTAGGTGAGGTCGGCTCCTGCTGTTTCGACGGCGTCCATGCTGCCCGACAAGAAAACAGTGATGTTGTTTTTTTCAGGGAAAAGCGCCGCGAAGTCTACATCTTCTTGTTCTGCGAACTCTTGCAGGCCTGCAAGGATGGACTCTGGATCTTCCCATGATTCTGCCCTGTCAAGCAGTTCGACTGTTGTTGCTGTTTGGGTTGGAATGACCAGAATGAAATGAGGAAGACAAGCTACGGTGCCGTTGCCCGGATGGACGACGACGCGGACAGCGCCGAAATGTCTGGGGAGTTTCATGAGATGTCTCCTGCGCTGGATTGCAGATATGATGGAAGTCGTGTATGACGTGTGCGGTGCCCACCGAGTTTGGTTTGCAGGGATCCCGCTCTGATGCAACACGCGTGCCACGTGAGGATGGATGCCATTCCTCTGTGGTTTGGGCCAGTGCTCTTTCCTTCAAAGGTGGAGAGCGAAAGGTGAGTGAGCAAGTGCTGCATTGCAAGGCACTTTAGTCAAAAACATGCTCGCTTGTAGCGTACCGTGTGCATTGCCCGAAGAGTACCATTCTTCGTCTTTGGTAAATTTTCCCGGGTATCTCAAAAATATAGAAAAGTATTTATAAGATTTCGTTTTTTCTTGACCTCTCGTTTCTCCAACTATCGGGCATTTTGTCGGAGCGGAGTTTTTTCTTCTGACTTTTTATCAGTCCTCCTTTTCCCATATTAAGTACCATTTTTTTACTTTAAATGGGAAATAAAGCGGAAATAAATCGGACTGCTTTCCCCCCTGATGGAAAGTGACTTTCGATTTTTTGGGCAGCCTGTGTTTTTCTCTGTTTTCCCAGGGGAAATGAGTTTTCTTGCCTACTATGTCGTGAAAAAATTCTCTGTGCGCTCGGTGTCTCTGTTTTTGTTTGCCCTTCGTTTTTTGAGGTTTTATGCAGCGGCCCTTGTGGGGAGTGGTGCGGAGATGGGGCTATGGGAGAGCAGGTTTTTTTCCTCTCCTCATGTCCCGGATGGTCGATTAGCTCCTGCAGTGCAAAATAGTCTGCAGTGTTTCGCTTGTCTTTGGTATCGCTGCACCGCGGTACTGCCCTTTTGCTTTTCGTATTTTTCGCGATGAGAGAGCGAGGACGCGCGCCGTCGCCGAGCGTTGCATGCCAGGGAGCTTTTCCCTGTGCTGTTTTTCAGCCTGCTGCTTTTGCTTGTCGCGGTTGAGCGATGTGGCGCGCAGCCTTGAGTTCCGGTCGGGGTGTCCTGTTGTATGGCGGAAAAACGGGATTACACGGGGTATCGCCATTCGGCGTAATCGGTAGTTTCTCCACGGATCACAGTGTTGAGGGCTTTTCGCAGTTTCTCAAAAATCGGGCCCGGTGCGTGCAGCGTGCGTCCGTCGACAGAGGCAATGGGCGCCATCTCGACTGCTGTTCCCGAGAAAAAAGCTTCGTCTGCCGTATAGAGGTCGGTGCGTGGCAGGTCTGGTTCTGCAGTTGGTATGCTCAGGTCGCGCGCGAGGGTGAGGAGGGAGTCGCGGGTCACGCCTTCAAGGCATCCGGCAGAGAGGGGCGGGGTCAGGAGTTTTCCATTTTTCACAACGAAGATATTTTCCCCGGACCCGTCTGTGACCATACCGGCTTTGTTGAGGAGAATGGCCTCATGGGCGTTTGCGAGACGCGCTTCTCGTTGTGCGAAGACGGAATTCACATAGTTTCCGGCGGTTTTGGCAGCAGGTGGAAGGGTGTTGCTGTCGATGCGCTGCCAGGAACTCACAATAGTTTTGACCCCTTTGTCTGTTCCCACCATATGGTGGGGTTCCTTGTGTGAGGTTCCAAGGTAATCCTCCCACTTCCAAGCGCCGATCGCCGCATGGATGGGGAGTCCTGTGGGGTCAACGCTGAGCCTGTTGGTCTTTTTTCCTTGTGTGGGGGTCTCGGCGGCAGCAATGTAGATGATGGGGCGCAGGTATGCCTCGTTCAGTTTATTGAGGCGGAGTAGGTCCTGACAGGCTGTTGAGAGTTCACCTGCTGTCCATGGCACATCAAGCATGTGGATTTTTGCCGAGTTGAAGAGCCGTTGCAGATGGGCGTCAAGTCGGAAAATGGATGTGCCTCCATTTTTAGTTCGGTATGCGCGTATTCCTTCAAAGATTGCGCTGCCGTAGTGGAGGGCGTGCGTGAGCACGTGCACAGTTGCCTTTTCCCATGTCACGAATTCCCCATTTTGCCAGATGACCATGTTGTCCTGCACGCTGTTCTTCTCTCTGCGAGCCTGAAAATGTATAGTAGTTATTTAAATAACTACTATACATTTTCAGGCAAGAAAAGGCTTTTTTGCCGTGTTTGGCTGTGCGGGCAGCTTGCGGAGTGCTTCTCTGCAGTTTTTTTGCAGACGGTTCCGCTTTTCTCGCGAGCCAAGACCGCAATCAAGAGCGTTGTACTGGGCTTTGTGCAGGGACGCGAGGAAAAGGGCAGCTCTTTGTTCCCTGCGTGAGTGAAGAGAAGTCCTTGTGTAGTGTGGTACCTGGTGTGGCTGCTTCAGCGAGACAAGAGTGTGTGCCTGTCGTGTGTGCCCAATGACGGGACCGCTGTCGTTTTTCGAAAAAGACGAGATCTCTGCGGTGCGAGGCTTCGACAAAGACGCGAAAACAGAGTCGCCTCAGACAAACCGAGAGAGAGGAAACGCATGCAAAAAAACCGGGTGGATCATGAAAAAGCCGAGGACATGGCTGGTCTCGCAGGTGCTCTTCTGCTCGATTTACGTGATGGGTCAAGCAAGGGCAGTGCGCCGCGTGCAAGCGCGCCAACAGGCAAAGCGCTCGGAAAAGAAGGGGATGCACGTTCGAACGATCTGCTTTTTTCTCTCCTGCAGGAGTCTTTCCCGGGTGACACCATTCTTTCTGAAGAACAGGCTGATGATCTTGCTCGCCTTGATGCCGCACGCGTATGGATCATTGACCCCTTGGACGGCACACGCGAATACGGCGAAGGACGATCTGATTGGGCTGTGCATGTTGCGCTTGTGGAAGAGCAGGCGTTAACAGCAGGAGCAGTTGCGCTCCCGGACTGGAAGGTCACCTTTTCGACGGCGAGACCCCCGGCTCTTCCGGTGCTCTCCCCGGAGAGGATGGAATGTCCCCGTGTGGTTGTGAGCCGTACACGCCCGCCAATTTGGGCTGAGGCAGTGGTCGAAAAGTTTGGCGGGGTGCTGTTGCCAATGGGAAGTGCCGGGGCAAAGGCGATGGCAGTCGTGCGAGGGGACGCAGAGATCTATCTGCACAGTGGCGGGCAATGGGAGTGGGATTCGGCTGCGCCGGTCGCGGTGGCACGTGCTGCGGGATTGCATACTTCTCGTATTGACGGGAGTCCTCTCTGCTACAACCGCCGGGATCTTGCGATTCCTGATTTGTTGGTGTGCAGGACCGAATGGGCTGCACCCGTTTTGGCCTGTCTTTGCGACCTCTTGTGAGTTTTCCCGTTCTGCTTGCGCCTTATGCGTACGGTGGTTTTTGGTGCGATGTTTCCTGTCGGGAAGGAATCACGCTCACCAGCTGATTTCCTACGGAGCCGGCGGAGATGGAAGCCATAGTGCTCCGTATCCGTACTGATTGTCGGGTCCTGGTGGGCCGAGATCCTGCGCGTTCGAGAGAATGTACTCGCGTGCTTCCTCAGCGTTTGCTTCCGGGTAGGCGCTGAGATAAAGGGCTGCTGCTCCCGCCGCATGGGGCGCTGATGCTGATGTTCCTGAAAAGAGACTAAAAGTGGATGTGGAGACGCTCGAAGGTGCCACTATCTCTGGTTTCTGCCGTCCGTCCAGGGTAGGGCCTTCTGAGCTGAAGGGTTCCAATAGGTTTGTGTGGGCGTGGACGGCTCCAACAGTAAGGGAGCCAAAGGATGTTCCTGGGGAGAGCACACTTCCGCTGGAATTCCCATGTTGCAGGCTTGTTCCTGCAGCGAACATATCCATGTGAGGTGCATCTTGGGTTTCTACGCCCTTGATCTTGAGATAGAACTTGCGAGGAAGAAAGCTGATATTGGCATACACTATTTGTTCAGTTGGCGGGAGATTCCCGGACTGTTGCCGTGAACTTGACGCCACTATCTTATCGAGATGGTCATACAAATAGAGGTCATAGTCGTTGGAGGAGAGAGGCCAGCTATTCCAGCGTAAATCACAAATGAGAACCCCATTTGGGAGCAGTGTGATGAAGTTTTTTTCATCGTTCGGGGCAAACTCGTGCCAGGAGTTCTGGTCTTCGTCTGTGAATGTGTTTCCCCAATGACTCCGACGTTCGTTTCCGGCTGCCGCTACCCACAATATGCCGTCGGATCGAGCCTGCGACGCGATATCGTCGGGAGAGTTTTCGATCAGGGTTCCATCTCCGGGGAAAAAGGGCCAGCCCATGGAGACCGTGATGAGGTCAACTTCTTGTGCCTTTGCCCATTGATAAGCGGTGGGGAAGGTTTTGTCGGTGACACACACGAGATAGACCGATGTTTTTGGGGCCATTTCATGCAGGATCTCCGTGACGGCAGTTCCGTGCGAAAAACTCGACCAGGTATTTTCCTCACATAAATCGAGGGTGCCTGCAGGCCGTGGAACCTCCCCACGCTCCTGCGCTTTTTGATAGCCGGCGAAGCCCCCGTCAAACACTGCCACGCGGATACCGCTGCCCAGATGCCCCGCTTCATGCCAAGCCTTGGCATTCGTCAACGCGACCCCTTCCCCAGTGATCTTTGAGATGTCGTGTTGATCGACTGCCTGCAGAGGCCGGGTTTTGCTGAGAGAACTCAAGCTTGTAGGCCCTGAGCGCACTGGATGTGTGAGGTCCAGCGGAAGACGAACAGAGCCGTGATGCCCGGGACCACGCAGCTGCCCTTGGGCCATGCGCGTGGGACTCGTGGAAAAAGATTGCCGAAGCAGAGGCCGGCTGCTTGGAGAAAGCCCATTGGTTTGCCTCGTCTCCGTGCGGCCTGCAGCGAATTCTTTTTTCGTGCCTGTTGCAAGGACGATGCTGCTGACCGCAATACTGATTGAGAGAGCGAAGCGCAGCCTCGCAGTTCTTCTGAAAAAATTCTTGATTTTTCCCGACATGTTGATTGTTGTCCACCCGTTGCCGGTATTTCTCGCGTGTGCGAATTCTATTGTGTCTTTGGAGGATGCTATCTATTCGGAAAAATTTTTCCCTATGGAATGTGGGAAAAATTTTGATGAGGTCATACTGTGAGAAGTCGGATATATCCTCTCAATTGAGTTTGCACGCTGGTGTGTTCGTGGTGGCAATCCCCACCCAACCCGGAGACTGCACGCGGCATTAGCATTTCATAGTAAATGCCGTATATGCCAAAGAGTGTCCCCTGTCGGGGTCGATGCTGCTTCTTCTATGAGGGATGTCTATAAAAGCCGCGATGGTTAGATTTTGCCCTTTGCGCACAAACTGCAGGCAGAAGGGGAGACACTTTCCAGTACTGAGAAATTTTTTCCTCGCGAACGCCCGTCAGCGTTTCACCCGACGAACCGTGAGACCGAGAAAGACCGGATCGACAATACGCAGGACAATGCGAATCCACTGGCCTACCCAGTTGGGGAGACTGCTTTCAACAACACCCCAACCATGAAGCAGAACGCAAAGGTCGCAGACCATAGCCTGAAACAGCCCGATAAGCGGTGAGAAGAAGACAGGTACCCCAAAGAAAGAGGCGTGAGTTGTCTTTTGGATACGCGGCGATGTTGCGTGATCGGTGAGTGTTGTGCGCAGTTTGCTTTGGAAAACAACGTCTGTGAAGTGCGCTGGATTCTACGAGGCGTACTGAGTTAATGTGTAGCGCGAGGGGCTTGTTTTTCGGAATGTCGCGCAGTTCCAATGTCGGGTATTCCTTGGAATTTCTACATCAAGGCGGATGAAAACGCTGGCATGGAGTTTTGAGGGAGTGTGAGTCGCGGGGGGAATGTGTGGCGAGTTTGGCTTTGAGGCTGGGCTAAAAAGTCAGGCTGTTGTGGTACTTTTCTGAGGTACAATCCCAATGAACATTAACATTCAGGAATAAAAAAAGGAAATACCAAGCTTGGCCTCAGGCTTTGTGTGGTGGGTGATGAAAGAATTGAACTTTCGGCCTCTTCCGCGTCAAGGAAGCGCTCTACCACTGAGCTAATCACCCATAACAGGCCATGCGGAGGGTTTTTTCCCTGTGCTTGCTGCGCCGGCAGAAGTGGTAGGTACCGCGTAATGGGCATGTGAACTTCTGCCTTGACCGTGAAGCGAGTCTATCAGAAAGACGCTCGCTGACCTGTTTTCTCTTGGAAATCGAGCGGATGGTGAGAGGTAGTGTGCTGACGGGAAGCAAGGAGGGGATGCGTATCCCGGGAACGAATTTTCTTTAGGTGTCTTGCTATTTTCCCAGGCAGGAGGGGTGGTGAGCAAGCGCTTACTCATTGGTCTTGTGTCCTGCTAGGGTGAGGTGTGCAGTACGCAAGATGTTGTGCGGCGCCGCAAGGGGGCCGTTCTCTGATTGACCGAGGAAGACATTATGGCCGATATTCAGATTCCTGACACCCCAGATGAGTTTTTCACCAAAGTGCTGGTAGCGGAGTTTGCTGACCAGGCGTCTGACATTGAGGGTGACGGGCCTGGCGCAGTGTGTTTCAGCCTGACTGACTTGGGCTCATGGTCCTTGATCATCAAGGGCGGAGAAATGACTGCCACAAAGGGTCGGGACGACAACACTCTCGTCGAGATCACCATGGACGGGTCCGACTGGAAAGCCTCTGCTGAGCGTATGCTGGGCGGCGGCATGGGTCCCCTCGCCGGTGACGGCGGCGGCGGTGGCATCACCTCCGTTCTTGGGAACCCGACTGCTGCAACCACGCTGAAGGCAGCGCAGGGCACCATGAAGATGGTCACCAAGACTGATGGTGATGACGAGTGGATTGCCATCACCTTTGGTGGTGCTGAGGCGAACATCGATTCTCCCCGTGCCACGATTACCATGCCCCAGGAAGTCGCTGAGGAGATGCAGGGTGGCAATGCCAACCCGCAGGAACTCTTCATGTCCGGCAAGATTCAGATCACCGGCGACATGATGATGCTTATGCAACTTGCTCCGCTTATGCAGTGATTTTTTGTGAGACAGCTCGCCGGCTTTTGTTCGCGGGCTGTCTCACTTTTATCCTTGTTCTTACTTTTTGATGGTTTTGCTTTCTTGGTAGTTGAAGGGCTGACCGTAAAGTTTGCGGGTTTTTTCTGGGCTGTTTGTGGGGAACTACCAGCCTGTATTCTTTGGTCTGGCCTGTCGGATGCTAGAGTCATTCCCTGCCGGGGGGCGTAGCTCAGCGGGAGAGCGCTCGCCTCACACGCGAGAGGTCACAGGTTCAAAACCTGTCGCCCCCACCCTCATTTTGGAATGTTGTTTTTTTGCGCTCTGCTGGGAGATTCTTCTCTTCCGGGTTTGTTGAACGTGCTTTTACAGAGGGAATATCTCTCTGTAGGTTTTCTTTCCTGTATTAGTGGCTATATGTTGGGGTTTGTCAGAGTGGTTGCTGGCGATGCTGTGATTCGTGGGGTTATGGGAGTATTGTAACCCGGACTAATCAGATGAAACGCATGAACAGGATGAACCCGTAAGTGAGACAGGGCCGACAGGGAAAACCTGGTTTCTTCTCTCGCGTCATAGCATCGATAGTGGCTCTCAGTTTTACTGTTGGGCTTACACTTTTTATCACGCGTGTACAGAGTACCCCACCCCTTCTTCCTGACGCGGAAACTCTCGCGGTCTCTGCGGTTGAGGGGCTTGCGCCCTATTTCAAGAAAAGTAGGCAAGCCAGAGAAGTGCTGAGTATCGCGACAGCGGATCGCACACTTTCTCGTGACTTTCCTGCTCACGTCGCCATTCTTGTGACCGATCATCTTGATGTGCACGTCTGGCCAGGTGAAGAGGCAACACTGTTCTTGCGTCTGAGAAACCGCACGCCGAATGGAGCGCCACAGACCTTACTTATTGCAAAAGAGCTCTATATAGAGGGTCAAACCTGGTATAAAGTCTGGCTTCCGGTTCGTCCGAACGCGTCGACAGGGTGGATACGTGCGGATGATGTGTTGGTGCAGGGAGTGGACTATTCACTTGATGTGCATCTGAAAGACCGGCGCCTGGACCTGTTGCGTCATGGCGATGTCGTGGCTTCTTTTCCTATTGCAGTTGGCAAGGCCGGCACGCCGACTCCAGGCGGTGTATTCTATATTCAGGAGCTTTTGAAACCTCCATCTTCGAATTCCAGATATGGTTCTTTTGCATTTATTTTGAATGGCTATTCCGATGTGGTGACCGATTTTGCCGGAGGTGACGGGATAGTCGGCATTCATGGGACAAACACTCCGTGGCTGCTCGGGGAAGGAGTCAGCCTTGGAAGTGTGCGGCTCCGAAATGAAGCGATTGAGTTTCTTGCGGCGAAATTGCCTCTTGGCACACCGGTGCGTGTCCTTGCGTAATGTGACGCTGTCTTGTGAAAAAGAACGCTGTTTTCCGGCGGCTACTGGGTAGTTCTCCTGTTTTCTTTAGGATATTTTAGACGGGAGAGAAACCTGCGGAGTCACCCCTATTTCGGTTTGTTCTTGTGGGTTCTCATCGGAATTCTCCATGTAGTAGGGACGGGTGATTGGTTCATTTGAAGGCACCGGTTCTTGCTGGAGTACCGGCTGGAGTACTGTCTGCTCTGGTGCAGGTGCACCTGTAGATGCGGGTTGCGGTGTGCGTAGTTCCTCAAGAGAGGGGAGGTCTCCTGCGTGAGGTCTGCGGAATACTGCCCAGGTGAAAGTACCAAATGGGCCTCCAACACAGCAGATGACCAACCAGAATCGCCAGTCCTCAAATTCTGTGTGGTCCCGCGCGAGAACGTCAAGCACTCCCCAGAGCCAGACTCCTCCACCAATAGCGACGAGAACTCCGAGAGTTAGCTCAAGCACGAGAGTCCCCCAATCTCGAGCGACTGGCATGCAACGCGAAATACCAGCAATCCTTTCATTTTTTCGGCTGCTTTCTTTCGGTCTTGAGTATTGTGATTGCTTGTATGCGTGCCCATTCGTAATCGGGCTTTCCTGCAGGAGAGCGTTGGATGTTAGGTACAACAACCAGAAACTTGGGCCATTTATAGCGGGCTAGACGTTCGCGGCAACATTCTCGGATGTCATCAATGCTGATAGATCCATACTCTATGGTACCCAATTTTGGTGCGACAACAGCAGTAACGGCTTCGCCCCATTGTTCTGAAGGGATTCCAACGACAAGGACGTCGGCGATGTCAGGGTGGGCGAGGACAGCTGCTTCTACTTCTTCAGGGTAAATTTTTTCTCCTCCGGAGTTGATCGAAGAAGAACCACGTCCCAGGAGTTCGATCATGCCATCTGCGTGGAGATGGGCACGGTCACCTGCGACAACCCAACGCCGTCCCTCGATTGTGGGGAAGGTTTTTGCTGTCCTTTCCGGATCTTTGTGATAACCGAGAGGGATGCGCCCTGTTTTTGCGATGCGGCCACTTTCGCGGGAGCCTGGGGGAAGAAAGGCCCCGTCGTCCCCGAGAACGCGTACGCTCCGTCCGGCGCGGAATCTATTCTCTTGCCCTGCTCGCCCGATTCCTCCGGATTCGCTGGTTCCTAAACCATCCGCGATGTTGACGTCAGGCAGCCGGTCTCGTAAAGCCTTTTTTGTTGTGGGAGAGAGAAGGGCCCCACCGGAGAGCAGGAAAGTCAGAGAGACATCGTAGCCATTTGCGGTATCCCAGGCCTCGATCAAAGGGCGTGCGAAAGAGTCTCCCACGATAGCCGCATGCGTGACGTGTTCTCGTTCGCATATTTCCCAAAATAAGACGGGATCAAACCCTTCGCCTCGGGTGCAGGTGACCATGCCTCCGTCGAAAAGGCACCAGAAGCCAAACCAGTGGGCGGTACCGTGCATGTAGGGCGGGGCAGGAAATCCAATGGTTGAAGAAGTGCGGGACATTTCGGCGGCTTGTTTGAGAGTGCGCGGAGCAGGACGTTCGAGGGCTCCGGCGAGGGCTCCATAAAAGATGTCTTCTTGCCGCCAGAGAACGCCTTTTGGTCGTCCTGTCGTGCCTCCTGTGTAGAGAACGTAAAGGTCGTCGGGGGACCGTTTTACATCGAGAGAGGCGCCGTAGTGATCGCTGATGAGGTTTTCGTAGGTTGGTAAAGAATCTTCCACAGAAAAATAATTCTCTGTAGGGAATGCGGCTTTCCTTCCGATTTGTAAGAGGAAGTGGAGATTTTTTAGGTGAAGGGCGGCATGAATCGCCTGTTCTTTGTAGGTTTCCTCGAAAATAAGACCGGAAAGATCTGCATCGTCGAACAGCGAGACGAGTTCGTCTGCGACATATCGATAGTTGATGTTTACAGGTACGAGTCTTGCCTTAAAACAGGCGATCATGGATTCCATGTACTCATGCCCATTGGTCATATAGAGACCGACCCAGTCGCCTGTGCGCAAGCCGCTTTCGAGTAGCCCCTGTGCGAGGGCAGTAGAACGCTCTTCGACTTCTCGCCAGGATTTTGTTTTCTCACCAGCCGTTCCCAAACATGGCGCGTCAGGTATGGTTTCGGCGATTGTTTCGAACAGGTCAGCTAGGTTTCCGATGGAGGTATGTGGCGTGTGACGGCTCATGACGGATACGTGTGGGTTGATATCTTGTTTTTTTGCAGATAAACATTTCAGACAAATGCCAGCGAGTGTAGTGAAGACCCTAGTAGGAACCCTTTCCCTTGTGACAGCTGCTCGTTTGGTTCTGTGAGCAGGTAAGCACAAGAAAGAGACAGCACAGGGCCAAGGAGAAAAGCCGTACTGTATCTTCTGAAGTTGTCTTCCCCTTTGCTCTCTTCTTTTTTACCAAGGGCTTCTTCGACACTGAGAAGTACTCTTTTCCCGGATAATCAGGATAATAATTAAAATGGTGACCAGCGGTGATGAGGTAATGACGAGAAACCACGAGCGAACAAAACGATCGTCACAACGGTCAGGATGACGATGCGAAGATTCCCGTCACATTTCCGGTTTTCAGCTCTTCTTTGTTCTCTCTTTGTTTTTCTCGGAGGCGGAGTTCTTGCTGCTTGCGGGGACGACGAAGCGAGTTCTGCCTCAGTGCGGTCGCGAGTGGAAACTTCTTTCGAAGAGAAGTATTTTTTACGACTTTTGTCTCTGAACTGTGCGAAGAAAGCATCTTTGGAAGAGGGCGCGGATTTTCATTGTTCAGGTTTGACCGAGTCCGCGTTCGAAGTGAATTTAAACGTGACGGTCGTTGACGGAGAGCTTCAAGTCGATGCGCAGGAAAAGATCGTTGAGACAAAAGATCTTGCTGAAGAGATTCGTACTACTTTACTCGCGGACGAGGATATGGGACTTGAGGAAGTCGAAGTGTTGTGCAATCCCATAGAGTTTGTCACGACTGATAGTTCTTTTGAATGCATTGTGCAGAGTGGGGATGAGTCCGGCATTATTGTCGTCTTTGTTGATAAAGACTTCCAGACCACATGGGAACTGCGATTTGAGGATTAACTGAGGATAAAGTGAGGATCAAGCAGGGTTGATCCTCGGGAACGGCGCGTCGTGTGTCAGCTCTTGTCGGGAGATATGACCGGCAGAGTGCGGACAGCGAACTAGGTACTGCGAAAGGGACGAGTGTGCCAGAAAAGGCACAGGCAGCGGCGTTGAAGGGGGTGCCTGAAGAGCATCCGCAGGACACGATTGACCGTTCGCCTGAGGGACAATCGGAGTTTTTGTCGAGGCAGAGCTCGGTCTGGCGTATTGCCCTTTGTCAGCTGGATGTGTCTCTTGATGACCCGGAAGCCAATGTGGAACGCTCAGTGAAAATGGCGCAGGACGCTGTGGCAAAGGGCGCTCACCTTGTTGTTTTGCCAGAGCTTGCTGCCTGTGGTTTTCCTGGGTCATCGGCGCGGGCACTTTCACTTTCCTGGCCATTGGACCGGCATCCTGCTCTTGCCGCTTGGACCAAACTGGCAAAAGAGACAGGCATCGTGTTGGTCGGTGGTTTTGCCGAACGAGAAAATACCAGCGTATATAATTCTGCTGTACTTCTCGATCGCAGCGGCATCCTTGGCGTTTACCGAAAACTGCACCTTTTTGGGCCTGAACATGCGATCTTTACCCCTGGGAACACCGGCCTGCCGGTTTTTCATGTGCCGGGCACAGTTTCCTCTCTGCTTGATGAGCCTGTTGTAGACGGGGGTACTGGCGTCTGTCGGGATGCACCTCAGGGGGTTCGGCACACAGGCCGGGATTCCTTGTGCCTCGGTATCGCGATTTGTTACGACCTCCGTTTCCCTGAAGTCGTGCGTATTCTTGCCCTGCAGGGTGCCGATCTTTTGGTGGTTCCAACTGCTTGGGTGGCTGGTTTCGACAAGGCAAGTCATTTGCCCGATGGCACGACACCTCAATACCGGACTGCCGCGGTGCAGGCGAATCTTTCCCAAGTCTGGATTGGGATGGCAGACCGTGTGGGAACCGACCCAGTTTCGCTTGAGGGGCACTCTCCGCTCTCGTATCTGGGTGCTTCTTGTGCGGCGAGTCCTACAGGTCAGCTTGTGGCGGGTCCGGCTTCTTCTGTGCGTGAGGAGACCGTTTTTTTCGATTGTGATCTTGGCGCTGTGCGTGAGGCACAAACTCGTGGGGCAGGCATCAGTCCACGTGCCCAGCGTCGTACAGATGTGTATGGAGAGATTTTAGGGTACAAGCCCCGAGATGTGTAGCCCCGGAGTGTTTTTGTTGGGTCCGGTGTTGGGGCCGGTAGGGTCGCGGTCTTTTCCTGAGCTGCTTTGCGCAGTGCGTTCTTCCTTGTGCCCTTCTGGCCGGAGAACTGTTCGCTGTGTTTTTCCTGTGTGCTTGTCGTGTGGGCGTGAGAGTGCGGTGTGGGATGGTGTGAGGTGGAGGCCTGCCAATTGCCATTATGACCAGATGGACACGCTCGTTCTTTTTTTTGATTTCTTGAGAATATGCGAAAAGAAAACGTGAGGCATGAGTGTGTTCACTACCATGCCCCAGTATGTCTTGCTACACACTTCCTGATGGCAAGGAACTGGAGCTGCCCGATGGGGCGACAGGTCATGAGATTGCTGCGGCGATCGGTCCGGGCCTGGCGAAGTCGGCTCTTGCTCTTACTTGCGACGGGCATTTTTATGATCTTGACGCGTCGATTCCTTTTGGCCTGGTGAGCATCATCACACCGGGGACAGAGGAAGGGCGTAAAATTTTACGCCATTCGACCGCGCATGTGCTTGCGCAAGCAGTTACCGATCTTTTTCCCGATGCCGGCTACGCCATTGGCCCTGCTGTTGAGGATGGGTTTTATTACGACTTTGCGGTGGAGCAACCTTTCACTCCGGCTGACCTGGATCGGATCGACGCGCGTATGCGCGAGATCATGGCTGCTGACCAGGTTTTTGCGCGCAGGGAAGTCAGCCGTGCCGAGGCGCTTTCTCTTTTTTCCGATCAGTCCTACAAACTGGAAATTATTGAGAAGATCATTGACCCGGATGAGGTTGGAGAAGGCGAAACGGTCAGCGTGTATGAGAACGATGGCTGGCGGGATCTCTGTACTGGGCCCCATGTGCCACGGACAGGGCGTTTGAGGCATTTCAAACTCTTGCGAGTCGCGGGCGCTTACTGGCGGGGTGATGTGCATCGTCCGCAGCTGCAACGTGTGTACGGAACCGCTTGGGAGTCAAAGAAGGCGCTCAAACAGTATTTGTACCGGGTCGAAGAGGCGGGAAAACGGGACCACCGCAAGCTGGGTGTGGAGCTTGATCTGTTCAGCTTCCCCGATGTTGTGGGGGCAGGACTGTCTCTCTGGCACCCGAAAGGGGGGCTGGTACGCAAGATTATGGAAGACTACAGCCGGGCTGAACACGAGAAGGCCGGCTATGAGTTTGTGATCTCTCCTCACCTTGCAAAAGCGGACTTGTTTCGGACTTCTGGTCATCTCGATTGGTACAGCGAGAGTATGTATCCCGAGATGAGTCTTGATAACTCTTCGTATTACATGAAGCCTATGAACTGCCCCTTTCATATGCTCATTTACAAAAGCAGAACTCGTTCGTATCGAGAATTCCCCTTGCGGTTTTTTGAATTTGGCTCTGTGTACCGTTACGAAATGTCGGGTGCGCTGCATGGTCTGACGCGGGTGCGTGGGTTCACTCAAGACGACAGCCATATTTTTTGCACTCGTGAACAGCTTGTTCCTGAATTGCTCAGCCTGTTGACCTTTGTGATGAAAATGCTGCGACGTTTTGGTCTGAGCGATTTTGAGGCGACGCTTTCAACACGACCAGAGAAATATGTGGGGGAGATCGAGGAATGGGACGCGGCGACCGCTGCCCTTGAGGAAGCATTGCGTGTCACAGGTGTGCCCTACCGTGTGGATGAAGGAGGCGGAGCTTTCTATGCCCCCAAGATTGACGTGCATCTGAAAGACGCTATTGCTCGGAAATGGCAGCTTTCTACGCTGCAGGTGGATTTCCAGCTTCCGCAGCGTTTTGATCTTGCCTATACCGGTTCTGATAATCGGGAACACCGTCCGCATGTTGTACACCGCGCGCTTTTTGGCTCTGTTGAACGGTTTTTCGCCATTCTTTTGGAGCACTATGCCGGTGCTTTGCCCGTCTGGCTCTCGCCCGTCCAAGCAGAGATCGTGCCTGTCGCCGACCGTCATATGGACTATGCCCGTTTTGTGCATGACCGTTTGCGTCTTGCAGGTTTTCGTGCCCAAGTCAATGACCACCCTGACACTGTGGGAGCCAAGCTGCGCAATGCCCGTCTTGCCCGTGTTCCTTATGCTCTGGTGGTGGGGGATGAAGACATTGAGGCGGGAACCGTGGGGATAAAAACCCGTGAAGGAAACGACGAACGGGGCGTTTCTCTTGAAGAATTCCTGCTTCGTCTTGGCCGTGATTGTGCCTTTGACGAGGAGGATTCTTGAGAAAGGCGTATACGGCGCAAAAACTGGAAGATCTGCGCTGGGCATCTGTACTCGGTCTGGTTTTGTGCCCTTCTCGCGCAGGTAGCGCGGTCAAAGGTGATGCAAGGCTTCATATTGAACTGAGAGGGCGAGGCGAGAGGGTGCTGTGAAACTCGATATTGACCGGTTGTGGGCTGGTTGGAGACGCAGCTATGTGGAAAAGGTGGATCGCCCTACTTCTGCGGCAGGAGCAGGAGAATGCGTGTTTTGTGCGTTGCCGGGTCTGCCGTCAGAGGAGTCGCTTGTACTTTCGCAGGGTGAATCGGTTTTCACTGTGCTGAACCTGTATCCCTACAATCCTGGTCATCTGATGGTGATGCCAAAAGCACATGTGGCGGAGCTGGAGGCGCTTTCTCCTGTTGTGGTGACTGAGCTGATGTGTCATGTGCAGCAGGCAGTGCGTGCCTTGAAGCAGGAGTACCAGTGTGAAGGCCTGAATTTTGGCATGAATCTAGGAAAAGCTGGTGGAGCAGGCATTCCTCAACACTTGCATGCGCACATTGTGCCTCGGTGGGCAGGAGACACGAATTATATTACAGTGATCGGGGGCACAAAGGTGTTGCCAGAAGATCTCGTGGACACGTTTCAGCGCCTTCGTTCGCATTTTCTGTCTCCCGAATAATGTGTGATGAGGCTTGTATTTTTTGCCGTTCGACGAGAAGAATTTCCACTGATGGAACAGAATTCTGATTTCGCCTCCTTTTCGGAGGAACAAAAAGAATTGGCCGATTCCGTGACTGCCAATGTGGTAGGAAAATCGCGTGAGTCCGGGGACGGCCGTGATCCCGATGAGATTGATTTCGAGTCCTATGTTTTTCCTGATACGAAGAACCGGGCGATTACGAGTTGGTTTCTTCTTGTCATGGGCACTGCCGCGGTACTCGTTTGGGTACTCTTTCGGTCGCGCACTGAAATTTGGAATGATGGAGTGCTTTTGGGAGGAATTGTCCTACTTGTCCTTGCGCTCTATTTCCGGATTGCGGCTTTTCCCCTCGGGGTGAATCAGGGGGAAGCGCTTTTTCTCGCGACAAAAGAAGCAGGGTTTCCTGTAGGGCATGCGTCTGCCATGCTGGGCTTTCGCGGTTGGCGATCACGTCCGAGCTGGCGAATATTATTGTTTTCTGTTGAGGATCCACCTTTGCAAAGAGGCTTGGTAGAACTCGATGGTATTACCGGGGAGGTTCTTGGGGTGTACTCTGAAGAAAATCCTGATCCTGAGACGAAACCCCCGAGCGATTACTGAGAGAAATCCTTCGAAGGATCCGTCTGTTTTGCCATTTGCTCAGGCGATTTTTTCAGGGTTTTTCTTTGATCTTTGTGGGGCGGGTTAACTTGTGTTAAATTATTAATCTCGTATGAGATTGTTTTTTTGCATTTCGAAGCGCTCAGCCCGTTGGATTCTTTTTTGTGTTTGCCCGAGCAGACAGTGAAGGGTCCGAGAATTTTGTGCAGAATAGTGTCTGGAGAGTGTGTTTTTGCACGCTTCTTTCTACGTTTGCCAATTGGTTGTTGTCCTCTCTGAGCGATGAGCTGTGGCACGGTAATGCTCTCGTGAAGCTTTATAAAGCCTCACGAGAAGTCTTTTTTTCGGGAAGCAGTTTGGGCAGAGGATCAAGGAGATGCTGTTTGGTGAATGTGAGGAAATAATCTTGTGCCAAGGGCCTTGCCGGTTTTACGTGTAGGGTCGGTAACGAGATAGCTCGCTTCTGGGTCGACTTATTGGAATCAGCTTCTCTGCTGGTCTCAAAGCGGACTTTTCGCCTGTCTTTTTTGAGGGAGGGCGCGCGAAGAGACCAGAAGAGATGTCTTGAAGGGAAAGCCTTCGCGTATGTCCCTTTGGAACGTGTGCACGCTGACCCGAATACTTTTTATTCGTATACATTCGGAACGCCACGGGAGTACGGTTGTGCTCGATAGTGCAGGTCGTCCTGGTCTCACCAGTATTTCACTGAAAACTGGGACTGTGTTGGCGAGTTGGGGAGTCACCCCAGATGCCGTTACTTTGCTGGGACTTGTTCTGCATGTCCCTGTCATTCTGCTTTTAGGGCAAGGATGGCCTTTGGCCGCCGCGGCTGTGCTCGCTGCTGCCGGCCTCATGGACTTCTTTGACGGAGCAGTCGCGAAAGCGCGCGGAGGTGGCACGCGTCGAGGGGCCTTTTTCGACTCTGTTGCCGACCGTGTTGCTGATGCCATGCTCCTGGGCGGGGTTGCCTGGTATGCATCACTTGAGTCCGATGTGCTTGTGCTTCTTGTGATTGCCTGTCTTGCCGCGACGAATTTGGTGTCATATGTCCGCAACAAGGCAGAGGCAATTGGTTTTGATGCCCATGTGGGGCTGATGGAGCGCGCTGAGCGTCTGCTTTTCATTGGGATCACTCTTATTATTGAGCAGTGGGTAAGCGTGCTTTCCTTTGCGCTTTGGCTGTATCTGGGTCTGGTCGTTTTCACTGTGCTGCAACGGTTTGTTGTGGTGTGGCGTCAAGGCCTGACGGAGCCACCCCTCTCTCCCGAAGAAGTGCGCGTACTTCCGGATTGGCGTGGCTTGCGAGAAGTTTTGGTGGCGAGAGATTCTTCCCCGAAAGAGGTTTGGGTCGGTCAGCTTGACGAATGGCGTGTGCGACGGGATGCCGCAGGAGTACGACGCAAGGCCGCGCGTGCTGCCTCTCAGGCGCTGCGGGACAGAGTCACGTCGCAACGCCTCGAGCGTCGGGCTGCGTTGCAGGCTGACCCGGCTGTTTCCTCTCGAGGGACGATAGAGGGACGAGCGGGTTTTGAGCGTTTTGGGAGGCGGAGAGTGCGTGTGCGTTCTGAAACCAGACGTTCTGGTGTGGGGCATCGTTGGCGGGGTCGTTCGGATTCCAGCCGGAGACCGTGAGCTATCGTGACTTCTGGACCAGTAGTTGCTGGAGAAAAAGCCCGAGGACTCGCGCTTCGGGAAGGCACTTTGCGTGGCCGTACTGAAGTTGGGGCCTATCGGTTTGCCACTCGGGTTACTTCTTTGCTGCCGAATTGGCTTGCTGGGTTTTCTGCAGATCTTGCGGCGCGTGCGGCCTTGCGTCTCGCGCCGGGACGACGTGCCATGTCTGCGCGTCATATGCGGCGTGTCTTGGGACCTGCTGCTTCTGAAGAAGAAGTGCAGGCGAGTGTGCGCCAGGTATTTCGTTGTTATGCCCGCTATTGGGTAGAGACTTTGCGGCTTCCTTCCGTGTCGGGAAAGCAGCTCGATCAGATGTTCTCGATTGAAGGCCTGTCTTTCTTTGAGGAGGCGCAGGCTTTGGGAAAGGGAGTGATCTGTGCGCTCCCGCATGTGGGTTGTTGGGAAGTGGCCGGTGTGTGGCTTATCAGGCAGGATTTCCCTCTGACTGCGGTCGCGGAGCGTTTGGAACCGCCTGAAGTGTTTCAGTGGTTCAAGGAACTGCGAGAAGAAAAGTTCGGGTTGACGATCCTCACCGATGACGATCCTCTGGTTGCGAGGACCCTGATCCAAAAGCTTCGTCAGGGAGAATCGCTTGCGCTTTTAGCGGATCGAGACCTTTCCGGTGGGGGTCCGGAAGTGGACTTTTTTGGAGAACGTACGACGCTCCCTGCTGGACCAGCCCGCCTTGCCATTCAGACAGGTGCGGTCCTCTTGCCTATCGGGATATTCGAGAAGGGCGACTGGCAGTATGAGGCTGTTGTGCGTCCTCCCATCCCGATGCCTTCTGAGGGGACAAAAAAGGAGAGGGCGCGTGTCGCCACGCAAGCGCTTGCGACCGAGTTCGAGCAGCTTATTCGTCGTGCCCCGCACCAATGGCATCTGTTACAGCCAAACTGGCCTTCTGACCGTTTAAATGAGACGAAGTGAGTCAGACGGCGCAAAAGAGCATCAGTGTCGGAATGGTGTGTCCATATTCAATGCGGTGGCCTGGCGGAGTCCAGCATCATGCGCTCGATTTGGCTCGTGCTTTGCGTGTACACAATGTGCATGTTGATGTGTTCGCTCCCACGGACGAGACGCGGCGTAGTGCTCCCGCGTGGACCCCACCCCAGGATATTCGGGTTGTGTCACTTGGGAATTCTATTGGGATTTCTGCGAATGGATCTGTGGCGCGTCTTGCGCTTGGGCCGCGTGCCTGCGCGCGTGTGCGAAAATATTTAAGTGAATACGATCTTGTTCATATCCATGAGCCTTTTACGCCCGGCGTCGGACTTGCCGCGCTTACCGGGGCTCGCGTTCCCGTGATCGGGACTTTTCATGCCGCTGCCCAGAGTCATGCGGGTTACCGGTTCGGACGCCTTTTCCTGCAACGCTATTGGGACAGGATGGTTGCCCGTATTGTGGTCTCTGATGAGGCAGCGGCACTTGTGTGCCGTTATTTCGGTGACGACGTGACGGTTCTTGGCAATGGGGTGGACGTGTCGCGTTTCCAAAAGGCTGTGCCGCTGCCGGTGGAGGAGCTTTCTGGCGGCCCTGCCGTGTTTTTTTTGGGGCGTGACGAGCCGCGTAAAGGACTCGATGTACTACTTTCGGCTTTTGCTTCTGTACAGGAACAGTTGCCTGCTGCGGTGCTGTGGCTTGCCGGGCCTGGAACGGATGTCGTGCAGGCGGAGAGATTGCCGCCCGGAACGCGTACTTTTGGTGTTGTTGACGATGACCTGCTGGCGCGCCTTTTTGCTTCTGCCGGCGTCTATTGCTCTCCTGCTCGTTCTGGAGAGAGCTTTGGTATTGTGCTGCTTGAAGCGATGGCGGCGGGTACTCCGGTCGTGGCGTCTGCTCTTCCCGGATATGGTGCAGTGGCGCGTGACAAAAGAGAAGCTCTGCTTGTTCCTCCTGATGACCCAGCCAGTCTTGCCGAGGCGCTTGTGACGATTTTGCGCGACAAAGATTTGTCGGAGCAGCTTGTTGCTGCGGGCAGGCAGCGTGTCGAAGAATTCGACTGGGAAGTTTTGTCGGGACGTATCGCAGACCTCTACCGGTCTTGTCTGTAGCCCTTTTGTGGTGAGTGTGGTGGCTGTGGTGGAAGTTTTCGGGTTTCCCCTATGGGTTTCCCGAAAGGATGGATTTTTTCGGCACCATGTGGCGATATGAAAAGTGTGAGGGGCTGAGATCTCCGGGTTGTCGTGTCGGAGAGGTGGAATTTTTTCTTTGCCGGTGATTCCGGGTTCTGTGCGGTCGACAAAAAGACTGGGGTGTCGGTGTTTTTAGGGTTTTGCTTCTATGCTTCATGAAAAGCGGTTTTTTTCTGAGTGTTCCTGATTTCAGGACCTTTCCAAGGAGTTTGTTTTGGGTGGTGTGATAGTTGTTGTGGCCATTCTGCTCGTTCTGGGAGTAGGCGTGGTCATCATGTACAACGGGCTGGTGAAGCGGCGAGAACGCGTTGACCGGGCCTGGAGCGACATCGATGTACAGTTGCGCCGTCGTTATGACCTGATCCCGAATCTTGTGGAAACAGTCAAGGGATACGCCCGCCATGAACGAGAGACACTTGAGGCAGTGATTGCCGCGCGTAACGCGGGAGTGAGCGCTTCGACAGTGCAAGAGCAAGCAGCTGCAGAAAATGTGATTTCAGGTGCTTTGCGACAGATTTTCGCGCTGACTGAGTCCTATCCTGACTTGAAAGCCAACCAGAATTTTATTGCTTTGCAGGAAGAGCTCACGGGGACAGAGGGTCGGATCGCTGCTGCCCGGCAGTTTTACAACGAGGGTGTGCGAGATTACAACACCCAGATCCAGACTTTTCCTCAGGTCTTGATTGCGGGTATGACAGGCTTTACCGAACGCGAATATTTTGAGGTCCAAGAGGCCGCTGCGCGTGGGCCGGTGCGGGTCGACTTCAATCCTCCGGCTGTTGACCTTGGTGCTGGAGAAGACTAATGTCCCGGATTCTTTGTATGGAGTTTTTCCGGACTCTCTTGTGAACGAGCGTGCAGTGTGTGCTGAGTGTTCTGTGCGCGGGGCCCGCAAGGTGAGGCAGTTGCGGTGGAACTCTACAAACAGATAGCAGCCAATAAACGTCGTTCGGTAGGGTTGTTTTTGGTGGTGTTGCTGCTCTTTGCCGGCACTGGCTATGCCTTTGGTGTGCTCGTGGTGCCTGGGTATGCCTTACCGTCACTTGTGATTGCCCTCTTGCTTGCCTTTGTCATGGGATGGACTGCCTACTGGCGATCGGATCAGATTGCTCTGGCGATGAGTGGCGCACGAGAGACAACCCCAGACGAATATCCCCAGGTGCACAATCTTGTGGAGGCGTTGTCGATTGCTGCCGGACTGCCGAAGCCGCGGGTTTTTCTTATTGAGGACCCTGCCCCGAATGCGTTTGCCACGGGACGTGATCCCAGTCACGGCACCGTTGCAGTCACGACCGGTTTATTGGAGCGTTTGAACCGGGACGAGCTTGAAGGGGTCCTAGCACATGAGATCTGCCATATTCGGAACTATGACATTCTTGTAGGTTCTGTTGTGGCTGTCTTGGTAGGTTCGGTTGTGTTGCTTTCTGACTGGGCGGTCCGGTCCATGTGGTTGCGTGGAGCCGGTGTGGGAGGGCGGCGGGGGAGAGGAAGCGGGCGAAACAATGGAGGAGGAAGCATCCTTCCTCTCATTGCTTTTTTCTTTTTACTTCTTGCCCCGATAGCAGCGCAATTGATGCGGTTTGCTGTTTCTCGTCAGCGGGAACAACTCGCTGATGCCTCTGCCGTTGACCTCACGCGTTACCCTGCAGGATTGCGTTCTGCGCTCGAAATACTGGCAGCAGATTCAACTGTGGTGCGCAATAGGTCTCGTGCGACAGCCCACATGTGGATTGAGTCTCCTCTTGATATGGCGAAAGGACAGAAGGGCACTGGTCTGAATCGTCTGTTTATGACGCATCCACCAATAGAAAAGCGGATCGAGGTTCTCTGGAAAATCGAGGGGCGTCCTCTTCCCTGACATTCGTACTGTTTCTCAATATATTTCCTCCTCTTTGGAGATTTCTCATGGGAGGGTCGCTCGAGGCCTGTCGCGAAAGGCCCCAGGGGACGGTGCTCGTGTTGCAGTGCCGCAGCAGCGTTCCCTTTTCTTCTGGAAAATGTGTTTTCGCAGTTCTATGCGGGAATGTATGGTGACTGGAAGAATTACTTTTTGAAAAACTCTCAGGAACTTCCAGAAAGGACCTGTCGTGGCCGAAGCTGAACACGCTCATGGAACAACGCGCGTCAAGCGCGGCCTGGCGGAAATGCTGAAAGGGGGCGTCATCATGGATGTCGTCACCGCTGAGCAGGCGAGGATTGCCGAGGACGCTGGGGCATGTGCAGTAATGGCCTTGGAGCGTGTTCCCGCGGATATCCGCAGGGATGGGGGCGTGGCGCGTATGTCTGATCCTCTCCTGATCGCGGAGATCATGGGAGCGGTCTCAATCCCTGTGATGGCAAAATGTCGGATTGGTCATTTTGCTGAGGCGCAAATCTTGCAGGAGCTCGGGGTCGACTATGTTGACGAGTCAGAAGTTCTGACACCTGCTGATGAGATGCACCATATCGACAAGTGGACGTTTACTGTGCCCTTTGTCTGTGGGGCGATTGACCTGGGTGAAGCCCTCCGTCGTATCGGGGAAGGGGCCTGTCTGATCCGCTCGAAGGGCGAGGCTGGTACAGGTAATATTGTGGAGGCGGTGCGCCATTTACGTGCCATTATCGGGGAAATTCGCCGTCTCGCCACGCTTGACTCTGGTGAGTTGATGAGTGCGGCAAAACGCTTGGGAGCACCCTTCGAGCTTGTGACGGAAGTGGCTCGGACGGGGTCTTTGCCGGTCCCGCTTTTTTGCGCGGGTGGCATTGCGACCCCTGCAGACACTTCGCTTGTGATGCAGCTCGGCGCCGAAGCGGTTTTTGTCGGATCTGGCATTTTTAAATCGAGCGATCCAGCCCCACGTGCCACTGCAATTGTAGAAGCGTGCGCTCATTATGATGACCTGGCTATGGTGATGAAGGCGAGCCGGGGTCTCGGTGCTCCCATGGTCGGGATGGAGATGCCTGAGATCCCGACAGAAGACCGTTTTGCCGGCCGGGGCTGGTGAGGTTGTGAGCGAGTGTGCTCGGAAGAGACAAACCGCATGGTTTTTTTGACGAGCCCCGCGTGTGAAGTGAACGAAGAAGACGCAACTTCTCAAGGACGTCCCCTTATTGGTTTGCTTGCGCTGCAAGGCGCTGTCCATGCCCATGCCCGGCATCTTGTTTCGTGTGGAGCGAGGACGCGCCGTGTGCGACTTCCCAGCGATCTCGAAGGTCTCGACGGGATTGTTTTGCCAGGCGGAGAGTCCACGGTGATTGCGGCCTTGCTCGACCGTTCGGGCCTGCGTTCTCCTTTGCAAGAGCATTTACGCGCTGGTTTGCCGGTTCTCGCGACATGCGCGGGGCTTATTCTCCTTTCGAGGGAGATACGCGACCCAGCTCGTAATGATCGGCCTCCCCTCGAGATTTGCGATATTTCTGTGCGACGGAACTGGTATGGCCGTCAGATCGATTCTTTTGAACGGGATCTTTTGATTTCTTTTCCAGAGAGTGTTTCCATGCCAGGTGGCGAAGCCGTATTTGAGCGTACTTGTAAAAGATTGCCGGGGATTCCTGCATATCCCTCCTCTGACCAACCCTCTTTTCGGGCTGTGTTCATTCGGGCACCCGGTGTTGTGTCGTGGGGAGAGGGAATTCGCGTGCTTGCCTGGCACAATGAACAGCCGGTCATGTTGCGGGATAGGCAGGCGCTGATGTGTACTTTTCACCCCGAACTTACTGATGATGACCGAGTGCATCGCTTGTTTTTGGAACAAGTGGCGGGCCGATTAGGAGAGAGAAGTTGAGTGGCCACAGCAAGTGGGCGACAATCAAGCGGAAGAAGGGCGCAAAAGACGCCGCGCGTGGGAAACTCTTTGGCAAACTGATTCGGTATGTTGAAGTGGCAGCCCGCGAGAGTGGAGGGGATCCTGATACGAACCCTTCCCTTGCTACAGCGATTGCGAAAGCTCGCGCTGCTTCGATGCCGATGGAAAATATCACGCGTGCCATTAAACGCGGGACCGGGGAACTCGAGGGAGTTCAGTACGAGGAATCTTCCTATGAAGGGTACGGTCCTGGTGGTGTCGCGATCTATGTCATTGTGTTGACCGACAATCGCAACCGGGCCGCATCTGATGTGCGTTCCGCTTTTCAAAAGAACAACGGAAGCTTGGGCGAACCAGGCTCTGTTGCCTGGAAGTTTGAAATGAAGGGCGTGCTGACCATTCCGCTCGAGGGTATCGAAGAAGACGATCTCTTGGAGACTGTCCTGGATGCGGGTGCAGAAGATGTCCTCACAGAAGGCGATTTGTACGAAGTGCGTTGCGAGCCGAGCGATTTGCGGGCAGTCCTGAGCGCGGCAACGGAGGCGGGTTTTCCCGTTGAGTCCTCCGATACGACCATGATTCCTCAGCAAACCACGCCCGTGAATGAGAAAACAGCTTTGACGGTGCTTCGTCTTGTCGAAACTTTGGAAGACCTCGACGATGTGCAGGATGTCTATGCTGATTTTGACATTCCCGAGGAAGTGATGGCCCAGCTTTCCTGACGTGCGGGAAGACGCGGTGTCCTGCGTTTTTTGGCCTGTCGCGGTTGTCTGTAACTTTTCGCCTGGATTTGGCTTGGTGTTATGGAGGGTTTTGCGGCTCGGGGGTCTTGCGCGCTGCCGTCACAGGAGTTTCTCGGTTTTTTGACTAGACTCGCACGTATGTTCGATTCGGTGTCTTCTGCCAAAAATCTGAGAGAGTACGAGACAGTGCTGGGCATAGATCCTGGCCTGACCCGTTGCGGTTGGGGAGTTTTGCGAGTTGCACAGCCGGCATCTTCTGGTGAGAAACCGGAAGTACTGGGCTATGGCACGTTGGGCTCTTCTCGCAATCTTTCGCGAGCGGCGCGCCTCTTGACGCTACATGATGCCTTGCAGGAGATTTTTCTGAAGTATCAACCCTCTGGGCTTGCGCTTGAGGAAGTCTTGTTTAACGCGAATGTCAGCACCGCCATGACGACGGCGCAGCTTACGGGGGTTGTGCAGCTGCTTGCGGCCCAGCGCTCCATCCCTGTGTCGGTCTATACGCCCACCAGGGTGAAGTCCTCCGTGACAGGCTTTGGGGCGGCAGGAAAAGAGCAGGTCCGCCAAACAGTTCGCCGTTTTCTGGATCTTTCTCAACTTCCTCAAGTGGATGCTGCTGATGCGCTTGCAGTGGCGATTTGTCATGTTTTTTCTGGAGGAATGCGGCGATCTCTTGCCGCTACTGTGGGGGAAAACCCCGCGGGTGTGCGGCGTGGGTTTGATGCTGCAGTGGCAGCGGCGATCGCTCAAGATGACAAGGCGCGTGATATTCGTCGTGCAAAGGCGTTGGGTCGTGTGAGGGCGGAAGAGAAATGAAGAAGACAGTGCTGGGTTTGGCATGGTCTGGATAGTGTCTGGATGGCTTGGATGGTCCGAGAGAGCCGGATGGGGGGCAAACAGGTCGGCTTCTCCGAGAGGAGCGCTGCCTGATCGCGGAGAAGACTGCGCGTCAAACTGAGAAGGGAAGAAGATGATTGGGCGTTTGGCAGGAACGCTTCTGTCACGGTCTGCAACAGAAGTTTTATTGGATGTGCATGGGGTGGGCTATCGAGTTGTTGTCCCGCCTGCTGCGGTTCTTGGCGGTATGGGAGAGGACTGCTGTCTTTTTACGCACCAGCATGTGCGAGAAGACACGCTTGCGCTTTATGGTTTTCCCACAGAAAAAGAACGTGACCTTTTTGAGTTGTTGTTGCTGTGCCAGGGAGTCGGGCCAAAAGTAGCTTTGGCCTGCGTGTCTGTGTTGGGGCCCGCAACGCTTACGCGTGCTGTGTGTGACAAGGACTTTGCGACGCTCACTCTTGTCCCAGGAGTCGGAAAACGCTCTGCAGAGAAACTGGTTTTTGAGCTGGGACCCCGTCTGCTCGGGCAGTCCTGGGGGGGAATGGAGCGTGTCGGGGCGTCGGCCGATCGCGCGGAGGTAAGCGAAGCGCTCGTGAGTCTTGGCTATGCAGAGCGGGAGGTGGCTAGTGTTTTGACCGATTTGCCGGAGGAAGAAGACACAAGTGCCTTGTTACGCGCTGCCTTGCGTGTTTTCGGAGGAAGGGAATGATGGGGGCAGAAGGCTCTGCGCACACCCCTTCGGAGCATGCTGATTTTGCTGCTGGGCCGGATTGGGAGAAGTCTGCGACTGCCGGGGCGGAATCCGCGTTTTCCGAAGATTCATTTCCCGAAGACGGACTTGTCGGGGAGATATCGGGGGCAAAGGATGGGGCAGGAGGTGGGCTCTCTTCCCCTCAGGACGCGAACCTGGATGAGGGCCCGGACGAGGGCCTGAAAGACGAAGAGCAGAATGCCTCTTCCGAGAGGGCTGCGTATGATCGTGCGCTACGTCCGCGTGTCTTTCGCGAGTTCACAGGTCAGCGTGCTGTGCAGGAACAGCTGCATATTCTGGTAGAGGCTGCGTTGCAGCGGGACGAACCAGTCGACCATTTACTCTTTTGCGGACCGCCTGGTCTTGGCAAAACGACCTTGGCACATATTGTGGCGGCGGAGTCCGGGGTGATGATGCGTCAGACTTCTGGTCCGGCACTTGAGCGACCCGGTGACCTTGCTGCCATTGTGACCAGCTTGGATGCCGGGGATATTCTCTTTGTGGATGAGATCCATCGCCTTTCCCGTCAGGTTGAAGAGGTGTTGTATCCCGCAATGGAAGACTATGCGGTCGATATTGTGGTGGGAAAAGGACCAACTGCACGTACGATTCGTCTGGATCTTCCGCCGTTTACGCTGATTGGGGCGACGACAAGAGCGGGCCTGTTGACGTCGCCTTTGCGGGATCGATTTGGCTATGTGGGTCGACTCGAATTTTATGAGCCCCCCCAACTCGCAGAGATTGTTTTGCGCTCCGCCAGTATTCTCGATGTGGAGGTGACGACAGGTGCCGCGACGCAGATCGCTTGCCGCGCGCGGGGTACTCCTCGTGTCGCGAATAGATTGTTGCGCCGGGTGCGCGACTACGCTCAAGTGCGCGCGTGTGGCAAAATAGACGAACGTGTGGCGCGTGAAGGTCTGGATTTGTTTGGAATCGACACTTCTGGTCTTGATGCGATGGACCGCGAACTGTTGAGGACGCTCATTACTGTCTATGGGGGAGGTCCCGTGGGCGTTGCAACTTTGGCCGTCTCCCTCGGGGAAGAACCGGGCACTGTCGAAGACGTGATCGAGCCTTTCCTCCTACAGCGAGGATTCCTCGTCCGTACTCAGCGGGGCCGGACTGCTACTCCCGCCGCTTACAAGCTGTTGCATGTGGATCTTCCAGTAGAAGAAGGGCCGCAATTCCGCTTGTGATTTCTCGGTAGACGTTCGAGACGTTCGGGGAAGCGCCGCGCGAGAGTGTCTCAAATGCTGTGCAGGATTTGGGTACTGCGCTCGGCTTTTGCTTTTTCTGCGAAGGTATTGTTCAAAAGACGCGTCTCGTTTGGCTTGTGTTTTTCCGCTTCGGAGCGGACGGATCACAAGTGAGGTTGTGTCGCTGGTTGAAGTTCCGTGCGAGCTTGCGGTTTTTTCTTTTCTGAGAGAAGGCGTGAGATGGAGCTTTCCAGAAAACTGGCACCATTCTGATGTGGAGTTCTCATGGAGACCCTTGTTTTTGTTACGTTCCTCGTGCTTATAGGCTATTTTCTTTTGATACGGCCACAACAGCAACGGCAACAACGACAATTGCAGATGCTGGCCGATTTGGATGCCGGGGATGACGTGATCACCATCGGTGGCATGTATGGAGAAGTCGTAGAGATCGATGACCGGAGCGTTCTTCTGGAATTCTATGACGGATCCCAGATTCGGTTTCTGCGTACCGCTATTTCTCGAAGACTTGATGATGATGAAGAAGAAGAGGATTTCGACGATGCCGAGGATGACATAGTCGAGGGAGACGAAACCGTCCAGGCCAGTATCGGCGATGATGCCGAACAGAACGAGTAGGTTTTCTCCCGGCATCGGGTTTCCATTGGGGGGCACTGCCGGCACAGCGTGGCATGAGCCCTGCTGATTTTCTTCTTTGCAGACGTGTGAAACAGGAGACGATGGGAAAACAAAAAAGGCGCCGCCTCAAAATCACGCTGATCATGGCTTTTGTTGTGACTGTGTCCCTGTCTTTATGGACGGTTTTCGCTGGCCACGTGCCTCGTCTTGGTCTTGACCTGGCGGGGGGTTTGGGAGTCGAGCTCGTGCCAAAGGGAGACTTCGACGATGATGCCCTTGAGGTGGCCGTTGAGGTGTTACGTGACCGGATTGACGGCCTTGGTGTCGCAGAGTCGAAAGTGGCTGTTGAGGGGGATGCTGTTATTGTGCAGCTCCCAGGTCTCGAAGACGAAGCGCGCGCGCTCGATATTATCGGGACCACTGCACGGTTGGAATTCCGGCGTGTGGTGGATATGCGATCTCTACTGAGCCTTTCTGATCTATCTGATTTCGGTATTGATCCAGAGGATCTTGTTGGCGACCTTCCTGAAAACGGGGATCTCCCATCAGACACTCCTGAGGGCACTTCCGAGGACACTCCTTCCGAATCTGATACGGACGAGACTGGGGAGGATGAGCCGCTCAAGGCATTTGCCCCGAGTCAGGGATACCAGGCTGCTGCAGCAGTGCCTGGCTTGTGGAGCAGTGTGCAGGGAACGTCCGAGACTCAGATAACCGGGCAAAACGCTTTGTTTTCTGTCAAAGGAAACACGACAGACTCGTCTTCGGGCTTCTTTGCGGAACAGGCTGCGCCCGCTTTTTTTTCTCCTGTTGTTTTTCCTGGCCAGATTGGCCCTCCTGTACCTGAACCCGTTTTGCCAGAAGAAGAAACTGATGCGGATGCTGATACTCCTTCTGATGATTCCCCAGCAGAGCCTCCTGATGGCGAAGAGGCGGATACCGAGGCGGAGGAACTTATTGAAGGTGTGAATTCCTGTAATGGGCGTGCCCTTCCGCCGGACATTGTGCTTACCCCTGTGCAGGAGATTACTCCCGAGTCCGATGCGATTTGGGTGTGCTCTGCGGATGAGAGCGATCGTTTTCTCTACCAGTTGGGTCCAGCAGAAATCCCTGGCAGTAACGTAGACGGGGCGACTGCAGTGATTGCCGACGGGCTTGGACTGCAGTGGGAAGTGCGCTTGGACTTCAACGCGAAGGGGGCCAAGGCGTACGAGAGATTGACCGGAGAAGCAGCGTGTGCACCTTCAGGTTCTCCCCAACGTCAGATCGCGATTCTGCTTGACAACCGTGTGCGGTCTGCTCCCCAAGTATCTGAATCGGTCGGCTGTGGCGACGGGATCAGCGGGGGTGGCGTCATTACCATGGGCCAGGGCGAGGACCAAGAGGCAGAGTCAAAGGACCTTGCTCTTGTGTTGCGTTACGGTTCGCTTCCCGTCGAGTTCGATCTTGATGATGCCAATGTACAAAAAGTGAGTCCTACACTTGGCGAGGATTCATTGAATGCAGGGTATATAGCTGCTGCCATTGCTTTTGTGATTATCGCTGGCTTTGTGGTGTCTTTCTACCGCGTGTTTGGTGTCATTCTCCTCGCTGGACTGCTGCTCTTTGGCGTGTGTATTTATTTGTTTTTGGCGCTGATGGGTGAGTATCAAGGCATGACCATCACGCTGTCGGGTCTTGCTGCTGTGGTCGTTTCGATTGGCTTGAATGCTGATAGCGCGATTGTGTTTATGGAGCGGGTAAAAGACGAACTACGCGAAGGTCGTTCGCTGCGGTCCGCAGTCGAACGTGGGTTTCAGCGGGCATGGAAGACAATTGTGGCCGGAGACATGGTCTCTTTGATTGCGGCTGGTGTGCTTTATATGCTGGCCGTTGGATCGGTGCGGGGTTTCGCGTTGATGCTGGGAGTGTCCACCCTGCTCGACCTTGTCATTGCCTATTTTTTCACCCGTCCCGCGACTCTTCTTTTGATTGGCACAAAAGCCCTGAAAGACGAGCGCTCTCTCTTCTGGGCCCGTCCGTCTGAACTCGGGGGGACGGCATGAAAGAGAAGACTGCTGAGGTTTCCGGGAGTTCTGGAGCAGTGTCGCAAGACGCGCCTGCAAATGGGGACAGTGACGTGACGGATACCACTGGCCGTAAGCGGGAGGTTGCAGAGGGTTCCGTGGAAAAGACCTCTGCGGATCACGGTATTCCCAAGGAGCCGGAGAAACCGGAAAAGGACTCGAAGGAGCCAGAAAAGGGCCCGGAGAAACTTTCAGGGAAACCAGAGGGGATTGGTCATAAGTGGGCCCGGTTTTATTGGGGTTCCACTAATGTGGATTTTGTGAGCCGGGCGCGTATCTGGTTTACCATTTCTGGCATTGCGCTCTTGTTCTCGACGCTGGCTCTGGTGCTCAATGGTTTGAATCTCTCGATTGAATTCGAGGGAGGAACTTCTTGGGCAGTTGAGGTTGAGGGTTTTACGACAGTAGACGCGCAAGATGCTCTCTCCTCTTTTGACCTTGGAACGGTGGTTTTTCAAGAAGTTGGGGACGGCGTACGGGTCGAAGCACGGGAACTCACTGCCGAACAGTCGCGGCCAGTGACACTTGCACTGGGTGAAGCGGCTGGAGTCGATGCCGCTGCGGTGAGCGTGCAGACTGTCGGGCCTTCTTGGGGTGAGAAGGTCTCCCGGCATGCGTTGCAGGGTCTTGTGGTCTTTCTTGTGCTTGTCGTGCTCTACATTTCTTTGCGATTTGAGCCGAAAATGGCGGTGACGGCGATTGCCGCTGTTTTACACGATCTTTTGGTGACCGTGGGTGTCTACGCGTTGTTGGACTTTCAGGTTTCTCCTGCCACGGTTATCGGTGTACTTACCATGTTGGGCTATTCGCTTTATGACTCGGTCGTGGTTTTTGACAAGGTGCGTGAGAACGAGAGGGCTCCTATTGGTCAGAAGTTGACCTATCCTGAGCTGGTAAATGTGTCGATGAACCAGACAATTACCCGGTCTCTTGCCACTTCGATTACTTCGGTTTTGCCTGCTGCGAGTCTCTTGTTTATTGGTTCAGCTTTACTTGGTGCAGTGACTTTGCGGGACCTTGCGCTGGCTTTGTTTGTCGGGATAGTTTCGGGCACATACTCTTCGATTTTCTTTGCGTCGCCTATTTTGGCGAAACTGAAGAGTAACGGATGGGTTGTGGCGAAGCGGTCGCCTGATACGGCGAAACTGGGCGAGGCTTCTTCTTCTGTTGCTTCTGGTGCTATCTCTGAAACGCACGATGGATCTCAAAAGTCTGGTGAAGGGAAAATTTCCTCTCGAACTGGGGGAAAGATCGTTGCAGGTAAGACGGGATCTGCGCGTAAGCACGGGCGTGCAACAGGTGTGCCGCGGAAACGCCGTTGAGTAAAGAATGCGTCTATGCTTGATCGCGAGTTGCCGGCAGTGGTCTTTTTAAGAGGGCCTTTTTGCCTGAACACTCAGTGTACGGAGGATTTTTCCTATGGCATCCAGTGGGGATTTGCGTAAATACATTCGGGATATTCCCGATTTTCCTACTCCGGGGATTGTATTTAAGGACATTATGCCTCTGTTGCGTGACTCAGGTGCTTTTCAGTCGACGGTTGAGCAACTGTCCAGGCTGCATGCTGACGTCGACCTGGTATGCGGTATTGACGCCAGAGGTTTTATTTTGGCTGGTGCGGTCGCGCTTGAGATGGGCGTGGGGTTTGTCCCGATACGAAAAAAAGGCAAACTTCCTGGAGAGACGGACAGTATTTCCTATTTATTGGAATACGGAGAAGCGGAATTGGAGATGCAGGCTGATGGGATCCAGCCTGGCCAGCAATGTCTGATTGTGGATGATGTCATTGCAACGGGTGGCACGGCAGCAGCGGCTGCGGACCTGATTTTTCGTCGGGGTGGCCTTCTCGTGGGTTACGCGTTTTTGCTTGAGCTCGCCTTTTTGCAGGGCGTGAAAAAATTGCCCCAGCCAGAAACTGCCCGCTCTCTCGTCGTTTATGATTGATGTCTGACTGCCTCTGATATTGCCCTTATTTGGCGCGATTGGCATATACATTGGAGCGAGACGGTTTCTGTGAAAAGTGTCGCCGGGTGGGTGAGGCTTTGTGGAAAAAACCTGTTGTGTGATGAGGACCACTCTTCATTGCCAGGAATTATGGCGTATTTTCCTGTTTTTTATTAGAGAGCGAAGTCTTACGGCTTTTGTGGGATGAAAGAGTCTCCAGTGGAAAAATCGGAATTGGAGCTACCGCATATGGGAGTTTCGCCGGGCGGCCCTGACCGCACGGTGGTTTCTCCTCCCCGTGGTATGTTCGACTTTCTCCCGTGGCGACGGCATGGAGAGAACCTGCGGGAGTCGGAACTCACGCCTTTGCTTCGTCTGGTGCGTCATCACCATCCCGGCAGTGATGTACGTCCGATTTTGAAGGCCTATGCACTCGCGCGTGATGCCCATGCGGGCCAGGTGCGTAAATCTGGAGATCCCTATCTTGTGCATCCTGTGGCAGTTGCCACAATCCTGGCCGATCTCGGTATGGACGTTACTACTATCATCGCGGGGCTGCTGCATGATGTAGTGGAGGACACCTCTGTTTCGCTTGAAATGCTGTCTGTTGATTTTGGTGAGGACATCGCCAAAATTGTGGATGGCGTGACAAAATTGGAACGGATTCGTTTCGAAACGCGTGAGGCGCAACAAGCCGCCACGATGCGGAAGATGCTCGTGGCGATGGCTGATGATATTCGTGTGCTCGTGGTGAAATTGGCGGACCGTTTGCATAATATGCGGACGCTCGCTCCCCTTTCCGAGGTAAAGCGTCGACGTACTGCGCAAGAGACGCTCGATATTTACGCGCCTTTGGCGCGTCGACTTGGTATCCGGGAGATCCGCTGGCAGCTTGAGGACCTCGCTTTTCAAGAATTGCATCCGAAAGCGCACAAAGAAATTGCGGGGCTTGTACAGACGCGTCGTGACGTTCGTCAGGAAGAGCTTGCGAGCATTGTCTTTGAGGTGAAAGAGAAATTACGCGGGGCGCATATTCCCTGCAAGGTCACAGGGCGTTCGAAGCATCTCTGGTCGATTTATCAGAAAATGGTGACGCGCCAGCATTCGTTTGCCGAGATTTATGATCTCATAGGCATCCGGATCATTGTTCCTACGGTGCGGGATTGTTATGCAGCGCTTGGCACCATCCACGCGACCTGGACACCAGTCAGCGGTCGTTTCAAAGACTATATCGCCACTCCAAAATTTAATTTGTATCAGTCTTTGCACACAACGGTGGTGTGTTCTACCGGAAATACGCTCGAAGTGCAGATCCGCACGCAGGACATGCACCGGATGTCTGAGTATGGAATCGCTGCTCACTGGCGTTACAAAGATGGCGAACGTCCCGCGATGGCCGATCCGTATGGGCTTTCGGATTCTGCCTGGGTGAGCCGGATGAAGGAGTGGCAAGGCCATACAGAAGATCCCGGCGAGTTCATGGACACCATCAAAGGGGACCTTTACCGGGATGAAGTGTACGTTTTCACTCCGAAAGGTGATCTCATCACTCTTCCGACTGGTGCCACTCCTATTGATTTTGCCTACGCCATTCATACAGAAGTGGGCCATCGTTGTATTGGGGCGAGACTCAATGGGGTGCTGGCTTCGCTCGAGAGCACTCTGGAGTCCGGGGACACGATCGAGATTTTCATTTCCAAATTGGAGAGCGCAGGGCCGAGCCGGGAATGGGTGTCTCAGGCCGTCACGCCGCGCGCGCGGAACCGCATTCGGGCTTGGTTCCATCGGGAAAGTCGTGAGGAATCTTCACAAAGGGGGCGGTTTTTTCTCGACACTGCTTTACGTGACGCCGGCATGATTCTTGAAGAAGTGCTGGTGGATACGGCAATTGAACATGTGGCTGAAGAGATGAGTTACACTGATGTCGGCGCTTTGTATGTCGCAATTGGCGACCTGCATCTTCGAGCGGACACAGTCGTCTCGCGTTTGCTGCATGCAACCGAGCATGATTACCGCTGGCGGCCTGTGGATCGTGTGAGTTCTTCTTCTGTACGGCGCAGCCGTTCGGCAGCTGAGCTCGGTATTCACGTCGAGGGTCTCGACGATATCTCTGTGCGTTTGTCTCGATGTTGTGATCCGCTTCCTGGGCAAAAGGTCACAGGCCATCTCGCTCGTGGCAGAGAGGTCTCTGTACACCGCACTGATTGCACGAATGCCGCGACCGCGAAGGACCGTTTGATCGAGGTGGAGTGGGACAATTCTCCAGAGTTGCGCACTATCCATGTGGAAGCCCTGGACCGACCAGGATTGCTTGCCGATCTCACCGTGATCCTTTCGGAATATCATGTGGATATTCGCGCGGCGCATACTGTGACTGGGAACGACCGTATTGCCATTCTCGACTTTGATGTTGAAGTTGGAGATATCGCCTTTCTTGGTACGATTCTCAATTCTCTTCTCGAAATAGAATCGGTCTTTGAGGCGCGCTGGTTGCAGGGAGAGCATGACGAAAATGAGTCTGGGTCTCCTGAGAAAAAGCGTCCGCCCTGCGCGGGAGTCGTGAGACTCGTCCAGGATAGCGGGGATAAATCCTGAAATATCTCCATGTGCTTCCCCTCCAGGACGGGCCGGAGAAAAAGGCTTGCCGTGTAGCCGGCAAGGGAAACTGAGCAGGCCGGGAAGGCCAAGCAGGCTGGGAGAGAAGATCCGGAGTCGACCCAGGGAAGATCTGGACCAGACCCAGAGCAGGCGTGCGCTTTTCTCCAGGAAAAAATGGCAAGGTGCGCGAGAGCCGCTTCTTCTACACTTTCCAGGCTGATGAATGAGCTACTTGTTGGTCGACGTTTGTTCCGGGCGAGGCGACAAGGTGTGTAATGGGCCGGTGTTCGGACGTTTTCTCAGCCTCTGTACCGGGTACCGGCCATGCAGGAGAGGCGTTCTCTCTCAGTTCTCTTGCCCCGCCTTGAAAAACGCCTTCTCTTCCCGTGCGATGTCCGATCTTTTCTGACAGACAAGTGGCGCGGGCACTGCGCGAAGGACGAACCAGACATGATGCGAACTCATACATGCGGAGAGCTCCGTGTGCAAGATGTTGATGTCCAAGTGACACTGTGCGGATGGGCAGATCGAGTGCGAGACCACGGCGGTGTGCTTTTTATCGACCTGCGGGACACGCATGGTGTCACCCAGGTGGTGGTGCACCCGGAAGACACGCCCAGTGTTTTTGCCATAGGGGAAACTGTTCGTGCGGAATGGGTGCTCTCCGTCGCGGGCAAAGTGGCGCATCGGCCGGATGGCACGGTGAACCCGGACCTGCATACCGGCGAGATCGAAGTTGTCGCGGCTGCGCTTGAGCCTCTCTCGAAAGCTGATGCTCTTCCGCTTCCCCTTGACGATTCTCCTGTGGATGAGCGTCTCCGCCTGACTCATCGTTCTCTTGATTTGCGCCGTGAGCGGCTCCAGCAGAACTTGCAGCTTCGTGCCCGTATTGTCTCCAGTATCCGCCAGGCAATGGAGTCACAGGATTTCACGGAGATCGAGACTCCTACCCTGATTCGTTCTACCCCTGAAGGTGCCCGAGATTTCATTGTGCCCTCCCGGCTTTCCCCCGGGAGTTGTTATGCACTTCCCCAGTCGCCCCAGATCTATAAGCAGCTTCTTATGGTGGGAGGATTCGATCGTTATTATCAGATTGCCCGCTGCTGGCGAGACGAAGATGCCCGTGCCGATCGCCAATTGGAGTTCACCCAGCTTGATCTGGAAGCCAGTTTTTGTCACGAAGAAGACGTGTACCAATGGGTTGAGAAAGCAGTAGGTGCTGCGTTTGAGGTTGGCGGGCGTGGTGCGCACTTTACTCCGCCTTTGCCCCGTCTCACATGGCATGACGCGATACGTCTCTATGGGACTGACAAGCCGGACCTCCGGGCCGGCGCTCCTATTGAAGACCTCAGTAGCCTTTTTCTTGAGACCGAGTTTCAAGCGTTTGCTGCTGCTGCCCATAAGGGGGCAGTGCGCGGCTGGCGTGCCTGCGGGGGAGGCAGTCGTTCCCGGAAAGAACTCGATTTGTTGACGGTCAGGGCGAAAGAGCTCGGCGCCCAGGGGCTTGTCTGGATGGTGGTAGAGGCCGATCGAAAATTGCGGTCGCCTATCGCTAAATTTCTTTCGGAAGCCGAACTTGCCGGCGTGCGAAATCAGCTCCATGGAGATCCCGGTGATCTGCTGCTGCTCGTTGCGGACGAGGCGCGTGTCTGCTCAGAAGTCCTGGGCGCTTTGCGGGTAGAGATAGCCGCTCCGCGCGGCCATGCCGTAGAAGATGGCATGGCCCTTCTCTGGGTGACGGAGTTCCCGATGTTTGAACCAGGGGAGAATGGCCCTACTCCCTTGCATCATCCTTTTACTGCGCCGCATCCAGATGATCTGGAAAAGATGCAGACCGCTCCATTTGAGGTGCGCAGTCGCGCGTATGACCTGGTGGTAAATGGGGTAGAGCTCGGTTCTGGTTCGATCCGGATTCATGACCGTGACCTGCAAGAGCGAGTTTTTGCCGCGATTGGCATGCCTGCTGATGAGATTGCATCCCGTTTCGGTTTTCTGTTGCATGCCTTCCGTTTTGGGGTGCCTCCTCATGGTGGTTTTGCCTGTGGTATTGATCGACTTGCTATGGTTTTGGCCGATGAGCCTTCGATCCGAGAACTTATTGCTTTTCCCAAAACCCAGTCAGGTGCAGATCCTCTGTCTGGCGCACCGGCGCCCGTGACCGTGCAGCAACTCGACGATGTCGGTTTGCTGCTCTCTCCAGAAGTGAGGGCACAGCTTGCCGGGAAGACTGCCACATAGACTTTGCCCGGGCATTCCGTGCCGTGATCTCTGGTCGTTTGCGAAGGTTTTTCCTGGTTTCTTGTGCTTTGCTCTGTCGTCATGGTGCGTTTTTCTGAGAGAGTTGCAGGGAGCGATAATTCTCATCTGGTGATTTCTGCGTATGGACCTTTTCGACGCCGCCGCGATTGATGCAGCCGCAGCTCGCGCGCCGCTTGCTGATCGGATGCGCCCTCGTTCGCTGGACGAGGTGATAGGGCAGGACCATTTATTGGCCCCTGGGAAGCCGCTGCATGCGCTTGTGCAGAATGCTGCCTTTCGGTCAGTGCTTCTTTGGGGTCCACCAGGGGTGGGGAAGACAAGTTTGGCGCGTCTTCTTGCACTGCGTACCCGTCAGGATTTTGTGCGCTTGAGTGCTGTTTCCGCTGGGGTGAAAGACGTGCGTGAACTGCTCGAACGAGCACGTCGCTCGCTTGGGGAGCAGGGGCAGGGTACGATCTTGTTCCTCGACGAGATACACCGGTTTCACCGTGGGCAGCAAGACGCGTTGCTTCCCTCTGTCGAAAACGGTCTATTGACTCTTGTGGGCGCAACGACAGAAAATCCTGCGTACGAGGTGAATTCTCCGCTTTTGAGTCGAATGCTGCTTTTTAAGCTTGCTCCTCTTGGCAGCGAAGACCTGGCGCTCTTGCTGGGCCGCGCCCTCGACGACGCACGTGGCTATGCCGGCGAAGTGACTGTCACCCAAGATGCCCTGCTTTTCTTGTGCGAGAAGGCCGGGGGTGACGCGCGCCGCGTACTGAATCTTTTGGAGGCCGCTGTTGCCATGGCCTCGACGCAGACTGGTACACAGGACAGTCCTACGTCACAGGGCGCGCCGACAATGCAGGCAGAGCACAAGGTCTGTGTTCGCCTTGTCGAGGCCGAGGCTGTGGCGCAACTTCCCTATGTGGCCTACGACAAAAAAGGCGATAGTCACTATGACACCGCGTCGGCGTTTATCAAGGCGATGCGGGCTTCTGATCGAGATGCTGCGCTACGCTGGCTTGCTCGTATGCTTGCCGGAGGGGAAGACGCCCGCTTCATTGCACGCCGCATGATTATTTTTGCGTCTGAAGACGTGGGTATGGCTGATCCGCAGGCGCTACTTGTGGCAATTGCTGCGGCCCAGGCCCTCGAACATGTCGGGCTGCCCGAGGCCCAGCTCAACCTGGCCCAGGCTGTTGTGTATCTTGCAACGGCCCCAAAATCGCGAGAGGTCTGCGATTTGCTCGCTGTCGCCGCTGCCGATGTGGAGAGCGGAAAATGGCCTGTCCCTGCTTCTGCAGGGCGCGTGCCCCGCGGCGCGCCCGGCTCTGTGCTCGACGTTCGATGACGTTCGATAATGACGTTCGATAAGGTTGTACTGTCACTTGATGCTGCATCTCTTGTTGGACGTAAAGGTGGAGCGAGAAGGGTCAACCTCAAGTGATGGTTGTAGCGGGCCTGTCTCTCCCTGCAGTTGAGGTGTGGAGTTCCTTCTCTGTACCCTGCCGCTTTTTCGTGGAGCAGGTGTTCTCGCGGGCGTTGGGTTTTATGCGAACTTCTATCTTGTCGTGTTTGGGGAGGTGCTGGGGAGAGAAAGAGACGTGAGATGAGACCGACCTTCTTCGACGAGACTTGTGCCTGCGAGGATGTGTTCCTCTCCGGAGTCGGCGAAAAGCAGCACACATTCTTCGACCGGAGTCGCTGTCGCCTGTTCTATCGCGTACGTGTAGATTGCTATCTCGGAGTGGAGGGCATCGATCGTTTCTCGTATTTTTTCGGGTGGTAGTGAGCGTGCCTGTTCGTCCATGGCCTGGTTATCCGTGGCCTGCTCGTCGACAGTTCGTACATCCACAAGGATGAGACGGTTTCTTTCCGTGAAGACAATGTCGATCCTGCCTTCTACTACGCCTCCGTCGGCAGTCGGCACAGTGAAAGGAACTGCGGTAGCGGTGTTGCTGCCTGTTTTTACGCGCTGTATAACCTTGCTGCCCAGTACATTTTTCAGCATATTGCTGATTTTTTGCTTTGCGTCTTCCACGTCAAAGTGACGGGCAAATACTGTAGCGTGCTGGACGATATCGTGGTCAGAATGACTTGTGGTGAGGTCGAGAGCGGCAAGGGCATGGTGGAGGGCACGGCTGAGGCCATGCTTTTTGTCGTGTCCGGTCGGACCCCACAGCGGTTGGGGGCCCCTGTTGTCTGGGATGTCTGCCGGGGTATCCCAGTCATCAAAGCTTCCCAGGATCCGCTTGGTTTTCGGGATGGCAGCCTCTTTCACGAGCGTGGAACGCCCTGTGTGCCATGACGCAATGGTGCGGTCGAAAAGTGAAGAGGTTTCTCGTACTGTCTTTTTTTCTCGGTTTTCGTGTCCAGCTACAGAAGAGTCGGGTATATCCGCTTGAGGAGGAAATTCTGCGGCGCCGGAGGTGTTTTTGTCAGTATTTGTAATGGGTGTGAAGGCCAGAATACCTGGGGCAGGTGAGAGCCTTCCTGTCTTGTCTCGGTTGAGCAGGCTTGGGAGAAGCAGCCCAAGCAGGTCATTATTCCCGTCAAAGTGAGAGGGGATCGCGAGAGGGAACACAAGACGATCGCGCGCGCGTGTGCAGGCAACATACAAGAGGCGTCGTAGCTCTGCTTCGACGTGCAGCGTTTCTTGTGCTTGGGCTTTGTGAAAGTGAGGAGTGCATGTACCGGTTTTTTCTGCACCGAGACGGAGGTGAAGTTGTTGTTTTTCACGATCTACGGAGAGAATTGGGCGGCGCGCCCGTTGTCGATACAGGTCGATGATCGCGACAATCGGGAATTCCAGGCCTTTTGCTCCATGCATGCTACAGAACTGCACCGCGTTCTGAGTGGTATCTCCGGGGAGATTGGGCTCGTTTTGTTTGGCAGTCATCCATGTGAGGAAAGTGCGTAGTCTTTTTCCTCCGGCATCGGTGAACGTGTGGGCTTCATCCACAACATGCATGAGGTTTGCCGCGATTTGCTCACCATTTGGGAGGGTTAAGGCAGTTTCCAGGAGGTGAGTTTCATCGAGTACGCGTGTAAGGAGACGCGTGAGGGGGAGTTTTCGTTCAGACCACAGGGTTTGTAAAACCGATAGTGCGTAGCGTACTCGAGGCGGAGTATTGTGTGTTGGCCGTGACATAAGACAGAGGCCTGGTTCTTCGAGGTTCGCGTGCAGTAAATCCCGGTCTGAACAGCCGAAAGCCAGAGATCGCAGGGCTGCTACTGCTGCGATTCCGTCGTCGGGTTTGTCGATTGCACGTAAACATGCCAGTAAATCTCGTATTTCTTGACGTTTTTTATTGTCTCCTGTACCGATATGGGAGAAAGGAATATCGCGTGCTTCAAAGGCTTCTTCATAGAAAATCAGGCCAGTCCTGCTACGAGTAAGAACTGCTATGTCGCCATATTTTGCGGGTCGGCGTTTTTCCTTTGGACAGCGAATAAGCCAGGATTCAGTTTCGACAGCTTCTTTGATGAGGTCTGCGAGGAGTGCCGCTTCATGTATGCGCACGTCATCTACGCGTGCGCTCGGCGTCTCTTCGTAAATGGCCACGATGGGATGTCCACACTGTGGATCTGGGCGAGCAGAAAGAAGCGGGGTATAGGCGGGCTGTATTCCCGGTACCTCATTGAAATGAGGAGCGAAGGTGGTGTTTATCCACTTCACCAGGTCGGGAGTGCTTCTGAAATTGAGACGCAGTGGATGGATCTCATCTTCGGAGAAAAAAGTGCGTTTGAAGCGATCGTAGACGTGCATGTCCGCGCGGCGAAAGCGGTAGATGGACTGTTTTGGATCGCCGACAATAAACAGTTTGCCGTTGTCTTGTGTCTGGGTTTCTGTGGGAGAGAGAGGTTTTTCTGTGCGGAGGCGCTGCTGATTGCCCATCTCCTGTTCCGGCGTCACGAGAGCGGCAATGATTTCGGCCTGAAGCGGGTCGGTGTCTTGAAATTCGTCGATCAAAATATGGCGAAAACGGTGGGAGAGCTCTACCCGGATCTTTGGGTGAGAGCGGAGGAGATCCCGTGTGCGCACGAGCAGGTCATCAAAAGTGATGTTGCCTTCACGTGCACGTCGTGTGGCGCTTTCGCAGACGAATCCTTCGATAATCGGAAACACACCACACAGCGCGTCAGTGCGCAGATCGTTGCGGAACCCATTGAGATTTTTCTCGAGCCGTGCACAGATAGTTTTTTGTTCCCGGCAGGCGTGAGCAGGATGCCAGTTTGGCATCGCGCCTACTCTGCGGATCTTTTCGGGACCCTGAAAGAGTAAGTGGTGTTCGAGTTCTTGATTTTCGAGGCCTTTGGTGGCATCGAGAAAGCGAGAGAGCATGTCTATTTGGTGAACTCCCTGGTCTGCATCGGGAGCGACACATTTCGCACGTAAGCGTACAAGCGCTTGTATGTCGACGCGGATATCGTGCATTACCGCGTTCATATCAGGTTTGGGTCTTGTGAGAAAAGGGGTGGTAGGGAGTAGGTCGAGGTGGGCAAACAAGATTTTGGCGAGATTGCGCAGGTCCGTGAGCGAGATGCCGCGAGAGAGGGCGATGAGTAGTTCTTGCGGGGGTGTGTCGAGCAGACTGTGGAGCCAGTCTTGCGTTTCGCGAGCGAACTCCAGCTCAATTGCAGCGGGGTCTGTAATGCGGAAAGCGGAGTCGAGGCCGGCGCTCACTGCATGGTCTCGGAGGATTGTGGCGGCAAAGGAATGGATTGTTCCGATAGACGCTTCGGGGAGGTGCTGTGTCGCCATTGTGTACCGGGCGTGTTTTTTGCCGGCCTCTTTACCGGCCTCGCTGTTGCCGGCTGCGGCTTCTTGTCGCGCAGCCTCTTGCGCGGCCTCCTGAAAAGTGTGGGCGAACCGTTCGGAGAGTTCTGCAGCAGCTTTTTCCGTGAATGTCATGACCGCTATCCGGTCAAGTGTGGTGTGTCCGCTGCCAATGAGTTGCCGCACGCGTTCAACGAGGACCGTGGTTTTTCCTGTTCCTGGCCCGGCTTCGACACAGGCGTTTGCGCGCAGGTTTGTGCTCGCGTGCCGGCGGTTTCCTCCATCACTGGGAGGGGCGGGGAAGTTTAGCATGGTTTGTTGGGGTTTGACGTGTGTTTGTGGGGCAGTGTGCGTGTTTTCTTGGGCCGGCTTGAAGGCGGAGTGTTCCGGGAGGGTTGCATGGCGCGGGGCTGGTGTAAGAGGGTCTTGAGAGGAGGGTGAGAGCGGAGCATCTTGCCGGCCAGTGTGGTCTTTTTGGAGTTCGGGGGGGTCTGGTGTGGGAACTGGCTGGGGGATGTGTGGT
>DEIU01000071.1:58878-74007 GCA_002352645.1 Acidimicrobiia bacterium UBA2766
TGGCTGGGGGATGTGTGGTGCAGGGGCTGTTGGGGGATGCGTGGTGTAGGGACTGGTGGGGGGGAGTGCGGTATTTCCCAAGAGGACTCGCGCTCATCCATTATTTCGGCCCATGTTCTTCTCTATGCTGTGCGATGCAGTCGGTGCAGCTTCTGGGTTAACAAGCCGGTCAAATTGAGCGAGACGGGCGAAGTTTCTAACATCGGGATCGTGTGCTTTGCGGGCGAAGAGGTGTTCTTTTCTGATGTCGCAGATATCGAGAAAGTCGCAATGGCTGCAATGTCCGTGGGGGTGAGGAACAGGGTGGAAATCCCCGCGGGAAAGATGATGAACAAGCTGTGTGATGACCTGTATGAAGGGATTGGAGAGGACTGTGAGCGGAGCTCCTTCACAGCGAATCTTGGTAAAGCTGCCTTTTCGGGTTGTGTGGACGTATTCTCCTTCTCCCTCTTCGACCTTGTGCCCAAGCAGGTTTGCGGCTGCGTGTAAATACACGGGAAGTTGGAGAGCTCGTCCCCCTGAGATGGCGTTATTGCGGTGCAAAGGGTTGCGTGTCCCTGTTTTGTAGTCTGTGACGCGAAAACGAGTCGGGGTCTCTTCGCAAGTTGAGATGTCAATACGGTCGATTCGGCCGGTAAACCGCATGCGGTACTCGCCATTGCTAATGGTGAGGGGTGCGTCGCTTGAGAGCGGGTCCTCCCCGGTCTCTTTTTGTGTCTTTCCGAATCCGACTTCAAAGGCAATAGGTTTCCAGGTGGCATCGTAGGAAGCTGTTTCGATGTCATGCCATCGTTCGAGGTCAGTCAGAAGTGCGCGTTTTGTTTGCTCCCACAGGAGGGGGTGCCCTGTTTCTTTTCTCTCTTCCCATTCCGAGAAAACCTGGGTGGCAGTGCGATGCAACAGAGACAGGCGTTCCTTCCTTGTTTCTGGTGTCAGGGGTTCACCTTTGTTGGCCCGCATAAACTTTTCCAGGATTTCATGTATCAGCGTGCCTTTGTCTCGGTTGGAGAGGTCATGACACGCTCTTTCGACATTCTTCTCTTTGATTCCCAAAATATGTGCAAGAAAAAAGCGGTAAGGGCAGGCTGCGTAAGTCTCAAGGCGGGTTGCCGAGAGCGGTTGACGGAGCGGATGCTTGAGAGAAAGAGATTGTACCGCCTCGGGGCCGACCATGCCGTCATATTCAGTGAGATGTGGGCTGAGCCAGCGTTTTGCCCAAGACAATCGGGCTGAGGCTACTTGGGGATGCCGGCGTGCAAGGGCAGGGAGTGTCTCGCTCGGGTTCTGCACGAGAAGATGGCGTAAGAGTTCGTTTCCGTTCAGACAGGCATTTGGTGTTGCGGGGGAAATGGTGTCAAGTGGGGCGTTGGTCTCTGGTGCAAACTCTGTTGCGTCTTGCAGAGTTTGCCCTGCACAAGCGGCGATTCTGGCAGCGTTATAGAAGGGAGAGGGAGGGAGCGAGCGTCCGGTCTTCCTGTCGGTCAAGGGGCGGCTCAAATGGAGATGTTCTCCGGCCGCGTGGAGCGCGAGTACGAATTTCTGCTGTTGGGAGGGAAGTGACGGCGCGCGTGGAGGAAACTGGATAGAGAGGGATTGCGCAATCTGGTGGCGTTCCCTGTCGGTAAGAAGGGGCATGTGGGGCATTGCAAGTGGAATCCAGCCTTCCGCAAGGCCCAGAATGGCGAGGGTTCGTATGTTGGCGAAGACTGCCTGGGAGAGATCTCCTGCTCTGACGGCATTCTCTGGTTTTTTCGTGGTGGGTTGGGGTACGACGTCCAAAATCACGGGCAGGCTTGCAGAGAAGTCCGCCCATGTTATCTTCTCTGTTTCCTTGTTTGCTGTGCGGGCGGCCCTGCCCACGCTCTCGAGGATTTCTACGATCTCGTCTGCCCTGTGCACGTATCGTGTGAGGCGTTTTCCAAACCAGCTGAGATGCTCGTGCCAGAGGGCACGCGAAGGCGGACTGCCAAGATCGGGTATGAACTGCTCGAGAAAGTTTTGCAACTCCCGTAGGGCAGCCTGTTCGGCTTTTCCGAGGGCAGCGTCGAGTTTGCTGTTCGTCTTTGGTGTCATTCTCCCAAGTCGAGTCGACCATTCTTCGGGACCTGACTCGATCCCGGCTCTTTGTGCAAGACCCTCCCAGCGCCACACTTGTGTCATGGGAAATTTTTCGAGTGTTGCGGGTGGAAAGTCGGTTTCAGAGAGGAAGACCATGAGGTCTTCGCGTGGGAACGTGGATCCTGCGAGTGACGCGAGTTGCAGGCTCTGACGACCGAGCGCAGAATGTGCGACCGGATCAGTGTCGTGCAGCCAAAGCGGGATACCGGCTTGGCTGAACGTCTCACGCAAGAGCGCACTGTGTCCTTTACGAGGCGGGAAAACCACCATCATATCCGAGAAGGAAACGCCTGCACCGGCCCAGCGCAGACATGCTCGTGCCGCTTCCCGTGTTTCCTGGAGGACATCGGCTGCCTGGACAAAAACAGTTGAGTTGTCAATAGGAATGGGCTTGGCTGGTTTTTTTGTGTCCGTGTCGTTTTCTTCACTGAAGATGTGTGTGCGCAGCTGTTGTGCGCTGCTGCGTTCTTTTGTGCGTGTCGTCATACGTGAGATGGCGAGTCGTGGGGTTTCCGGCCATTCAGCCCCAAGGCTTTCAAGCCAGACACGTGCCTCGTGAAGCGCGTCATCTGCTTTTGTAGCAGTAAAAGGCAGAAAAACCTGCAATGTTGTCACGGTGAGAGCACGAGAGAGGAAACGTAATTGGACTTTTGTTGTGGGGGTGAAACCATAGAGAAAGAGGGGCACGTTGGTGAGTTCCGTGATGTCTGCATGCTCAAAAATGTCATCCGGGGAAGACAAAGTGGGGCAAGTTTTGTCGACCCTTTCATAGAGTGGCGCCAGACTCGCAAGTTTTCGTCGAGTCTCAAGTGTGACTGCAGCGCGCCGTAGCGCGTCTGGGTTGATACGAGCTTGGCGAAGATCACTGAAAAGAGAGGCTGCTTCTTGGGTAAAGCCGGGAGTGTTCGCGATAGGAGCGAAGTATCCGCTTGTTTTACGGGCAGCGTGTGCGATGATGGCGTGTTCTGCCCACGGCGTGAGAAAGTCCCGTGTTTTTTGCTGCGCGTCCGTGGGACGCAAAAGGTTTGCGAGTCGGGCCAAGGTCACTATTTCGACATTGGCCATACCCCCGAGCTCGCGTGCGAGGCGGAGACGGAACTGTTCGCGTAAGGTTTCTGGGGGGAGCACAATAACGATGCGTTGCAAAAGGTCGACGTTTTTTACTGTGCGGATTTCCCGAGCCACGGAATTCGGCAGTCGTTCCGGTGCGCGCAGCACAACATGACATGCTGTTTCCGACGATCGTGCAAATCGTTGGGCAGTGTCTTTTCGGCCTTGTGCTCGCATGGCGTGGGCCACTGTCGACTTCCTTTTGCTGTGGACAGTCTGTCGTTTTGCCAGGTTTCCCAGTTCGATGTCCAAGGCGGTCCAGTATGGAACGGTAGAGAGAGAAAATTGTGGCAGTGTTGTTGTACTCTTGTGGAATTTTTGTTGACAGCACTGTCTACATTGCTGTCCACGGCGCTGTGCCGAGAGACCGTAGATCTGTGAGTCGAAAAGCCTATAGGTATGTTGCATGGAGAACAGAAAGCATAAAAAGAACAGCGAACAATGTGGGAGAAGAGCAGGGGGCGTGCATCGGCGTGTCAGCTTGAAGGAAGAAAACGCCGGATGAAAGAGTCATGTGAAGCAGACTGATGCGACCGTGCCGGCGTGTCAGGCCAGTCTGTGGCGTAGTCCGATCTATGTATGTCCTGAATGAGGATGAGGGCTTGGCGGAGCGAAGAGAGAATATCCTGTAATCTGGTGGCGATATATTCTGGTCCTGTTTGGGAACAGATTATGGTTTTTCTTTCGAGCATTCCGATCACACGCGCGAGTTCTTCGGCATTTCTCTCTGTTGATCCAAGATTTTTTACTTTTGTTGCCAGTATCTCTAATTCGTTGTCAGAAGGAAATTCAGATTGTCGGTTTTGCTCCGCGATTGTGTTCTGGAGCAGAGTGAGCTGGTGTCCTGCACTATGCAGAATGCGGCGGGAGGCTGTGATTTGCATGCGGAGAAGGGGAACTGTGTCGTTTGCGGGATGGGAAGGAGGAACAGCTCGTTTTGTTTTTTCTTTTCGCCGCTTTGACATCACAGATGTTCTCCTCGGATGCTCTTCTCCTCATAAGGAGTGCCTCGATAGGGTCTACCTGTTGTCGACCCTGGGCCGGCCCTTTATTGTCGCGTGGCTTGCGATCACGCGCTCCCCGGAGGGTCTCCATGAGTATGCCTTTTTGGTGGCATGTATCTGCCTCGAGTGCCGCGCTGAGAGAGGTGTGAGAATCTATTGACGCATTGGAGACGCCTTGAGGCGACTTGACACATTGACACATTGACGACTGACCGGAAAACTCTTCTAATGGAAGCCGGCCGAGGCTTGTTGAGATTCAGATGGGGCGTCAGACGGTAAATCAGCGGACAAATCTGTGTTCTCTTGATAAGATTCTCTTCTTCACGTGTGTTTTTTCTCGGTGCCCATGCAGATTCTGTGAGAACAGTGCTATGTCGCGCTTGTTCCTGTCTTGGCTGTTCAGTACTGAGGTTCTCGTCTTGGGGATCTTATCTATGCCAGGAGGAAGACGGGAAGTGCAGGTGAAACCTGTTTCGCACCTGTTTGTCGCTAGTCTTGGATCTAGGGAGCGCAACTGGGAGCACACCTGCCCTGTTGGTATTGGTGAAAAGGCGCCATGCCATCTCGGATGCTGGTGTTACTGGGAAAACAACACGCGGCTCTCCTGAATTGATCGCCGAGGAGCTTCCGCGAGGCAAGACGATGGACACCACAGCGGTTCGCCGCATATTTTTGGATTTTTTCAAAGAAAGAGGGCATGAGGTTCTTCCCTCTTCTTCCTTGATTCCGCTGGACCCTACTCTTTTGCTTACAACAGCAGGAATGGTGCAGTTCAAGCCTTATCTGACAGGTGAAGAAGAGCCCGTTTTTTCACGTGTTGCATCGGTTCAAAAATGTGTCCGTACCACGGATATTGACATTGTCGGACTCACCTTGCGGCACCTCACTTTCTTTGAGATGCTCGGAAATTTCAGTTTTGGGGACTACTTCAAAGAAAAAGCGATTCCCTGGTCCTGGGATCTTATGACCGAAGGGTTTGGTTTCGACCCTGAGCGGCTTTGGGTCACGGTTTATCACGAGGATGATGAAGCCGCGGAAATTTGGCTTGACAGCGTGGGAGTGTCACCGGCTCGGTTGCAGCGCAGCGGTGAGGACAACTTTTGGTCTATGGGGACGTCGGGGCCATGTGGCCCTTCAAGTGAGATCTTTTATGACAAAGGGCCTGCCTATGGTGAAGCTGGTGGGCCGCTCGTGGACGATGAGCGCCATGTTGAAGTCTGGAACCTTGTGTTCATGGAGAGCCTGCGTGATGAGGCCGGCGCTATTGTCGGAGAATTGCCCAAGAAAAATATTGATACAGGGGCTGGCCTCGAACGCCTTGTTGCGGTGCGGAACGACTGTAAAAGTATTTTTGAGGTAGATTCCCTGCGCGACGTGCTTGATGTTGCCGAATCGGCCTCGGGCTGTGTGTACGGGCAAGACGATCGCTCTGATATTTCCCTACGCATCCTTGCCGAACATGGCCGTTCTGCAACTTTTCTTCTTACTGATGGCGTCTTCCCCTCAAACGAAGCTCGTGGCTATGTGCTGCGTCGCATCATTCGCAGGGCAGTGCGTCATGCCTGGTTGCTTGGCGTGAAAGACCAGGTCATGACCTCTCTCGCCCAGCGTACGATCGACTTGCTTCGTGGGGTTTATCCCGAGCTGCAACGTAACGCGGCAGTTACGTTGGAGATCCTGGATAATGAGGAAAGTCGTTTTCGTTATACGCTCCGCCGTGGGCTCACCAGCCTGGACAACGAATTTGCGACATTGCAGGCAGGGGAACGATTAAAAGGGAGCGCTGCTTTCGCACTGCACGATACCTATGGTTTTCCCATCGAACTCACAAAAGAGATCGCTGCCGAGCGCAAGATCCAGGTCGATATGGATGGCTTTGACGCGGAGATGACGCGCCAAAGAGAAATGGCAACAGCAGCGGGAGGCGCGAAAACCGAAACAGGAGGAGGCGCTGCGGCCTCTTTGCTTGCGGATCTCAGCTCGACGCTCTTTCTCGGCTATGAGACCACAGAAGCAGATGGACAAGTGGTCGCTCTGCTGAAAGACGGAGAGTTTCTCGCGCAGGCTGATGCCTCCGAAGGTCCCGTGAAAATTGAGGTGATCGTCGATCGCACTCCCTTTTATGCGGAATCTGGTGGGCAGGTTGGTGACACAGGACGGATCGTTGCTGCTGACACCTTGTTTACCGTGTTTGATACGCAACAAGTGCGTAGTGGACTGACTGCGCATCAGGGGGAATTGCAGGCGGGCAGGCTCGCTGTTGGTGACCCGGTCACCTGCAGTGTGGATGCGTCTCGCCGTGCCGGGATTTGTCGTCACCACACTGCGACGCATCTTCTCCACTGGGCGTTACGCAAGGTACTCGGGGAGCATGTGCGCCAGCAGGGTTCTTTCGTCGAACCGGATCGTCTTCGTTTCGATTTCAGTCATTATACCGGTGTGACTTCCCAAGAAATGGCAGAGGTTGAAGCGCTCGCGAATAGCGAAGTCCTCACGAACGACCCGGTGTGTTGCGTGGAAACTTCAAAAGCTGAAGCTGACATGAGGGGCGTGATCGCTTTTTTCGGCGACAAATATGGGGAGACAGTGCGGGTTCTCGAAGCAGGAAGCCATTCCGTGGAACTCTGTGGTGGTACCCACGTTCGAAGTTTGGGAGAAATTGGGCCGATTGTTGTGGTGAGTGAGTCCTCTATCGGTTCAAACATTCGCCGTATGGAAGCCTTTACCGGGGAAGCGGCGCTGTCTTATCTGCAAACCCGGCGCTCTTTGTTGCACGATGCCGCGGGGATGCTCCGCACATCTGATGAGGAAGTCCCAGAGATCCTGGAAAAACGGCTTGGCGAATTTGCTTCGCAGCGCAAAGAACTAGAATCTGTACGTTCGCAGCTTTTTGCGGATAGGGCAAAGCATATGGTCGATGATGCTTTTGCCTTGTCTTTTCTTGGAGCGAAGGCCCTGGTGTCAGTTTGTCGAGGAGTTTCTGCTCCAAAAGAACTGCAACAAATGGCAGTGGAGTTGCGGGGCCGTTTGGGGAGCGGAGCCGTCGTGCTCGGCGTTAACTTTGGCGGGAAGGCCTCGCTTGTTTCTTCAGTTTCGAAAGACCTGCAGAAGCAGGGACTTGGGGCTTCCGACATTTTACAAGATGCAGCCAAGGCAGTTGGCGGTGGAACTGGCCGCAACTCTGATACGGCTATGGCTGGTGGACGAAAAGGCGGAGAAGTCGGACGCGCTCTTGATTTGGCTCGGACCTTTCTTGAAGACTGGAGACCGGAAACCCAGGTGTCGAAGTGAAATATCTTGGGCTTGATCTTGGAAAGCGGCGAGTTGGCGTCGCGGTGTCCGATCCCGATGGCAAGGTCGCTGTTCCTCTGACGGTGATTGACCGCCGTGTGGTTTCTTCTCTAGCGCAAGGACTTGTTCCTATTATGGCTGAATACGCAGTTGACGCCCTTGTTGTAGGATTGCCCATCCGTACTGACGGGACAGAGGGAGTGGAAGCACAAGAGGCGAGACGTGTTGCTGGAGAACTCGAGCGTTTTCTTGGATGTCCGGTTAGCCTGTACGATGAAAGACTCACGACGCGTATTGCGCATGCTGCAGGCCGAGAGGTTGGTGTGCGCAATAAAAAGAGGAAAAAATCGGTCGATATGGTGGCAGCTAGTCTGATTCTGCAAGGCTGGCTGGATCGGCATCAAAACGCAGTGTCGTGACTGTAGCGTCTGTAGCGTAACTATCGTCAGAAGTCTCAGAAAGTTTGGACATGGTTGCCAGAGGGACTTTCCATATGGCAGGGCAGTGGCCCGGTAATGAGGGGGGAACGGACCCCTGGCCTGGGTTGCCTCCATCCTATAGAGACTTTCCTCACCAGCCGGATCCGTTGGAAGACACGCTTATCTTGCCGCCGGCCCCCTTGGCTGTAGAGCCTTCTTCTCCTGCCCGGCCTGTTCCGGCGGATTCCCCGGATGCTTCTGCTTTTTACGCAGAGCATGCCAATGCTTTGGTGGGTGACGGGCTATGGGATGAACTCGCGGAAGCAGCAGAAAAAAACGCTTCAACGGGGAAGAAAGGTTCGAGAAAACGCCGTGTGTTGCAGATTTTTGCGATGCTTATTGTAAGTTCCGTCCTCGTGTGCGCAGGGGCAGGCTTCTGGTTTTTTCGACAGTTGTACCCTGGCAATCCCGGCTCGGAAGTGATGATGTCTGTTCCTGAGGGAACATCCCTGCTTCGCCTCGGCACTTTATTGGAGGAGGAAGGCGTCATTACTTCGGCCTTTGCTTTTCGTCTCTATACGCGGGTGCGAAGTATTGGTACTATTTCGTCTGGCATGTATGCCTTGCAGGCGCATTCCGATATAGATGACGTGATCGATGTTTTGCGTCAGGGGCCGATCCGGATTTCTTCTGCGATCACCCTGCCTGAAGGCACGGTCTTGTCGCAAATGATTGAGCGAGTTGACCAAACGGACTTGCTGGGTGGCGATGCCTTTCGTGGTGCTTTGGAATCGGGGGAAATCCGATCTGTGTACTTGCCCGATGATGTAGGCAATTTGGAAGGGTTTCTTTTTCCGGATACTTATCAGATTGATGAGACGGTGAGCGAGGAAGATTTTTTGCGCCGTCTCGTGAGTACCTTCGATAGGGTAGCCGGGGAAGTGGGGATTGTAGAGAAAGCTGCTGATCTTGCGCTTACTCCATATGAAGTGGTGATTGTGGCTTCCATGGTTGAAAAAGAAGCCCGGGTTGATGGGGACCGTGCGAAAATCGCCAGGGTAATCTATAACCGTCATGCGCGTGGGATGCCGCTCGGGATTGATGCCACGCTTCTTTATTCTTTTGGACCGGATCCTGATTTTTCCGCAATTGACTGGGAATCGACGGATCCTTATAACACGCGCCGTATGCCGGGGTTTCCCCCCACCCCAATCTCGAATCCGGGTCGAGCTTCGTTGGAGGCTGCTCTGAATCCGGCCGAGGGAGACTGGCTGTACTATGTGCTGACTGATGCGAGCGGGGAGCATACCTTCACTTCCTCTTATGATGCGTTTTTGCGTGCGAAGGCCGATGCCAAGCGGCGAGGGATATTTTAGTTCCATGTCGGTTTCTTGCGCGGGGGAAGAGGACGGGGGCGCAGCGCTGTCCGGAAGCACTGTGGGGCGTTTGCTGGGAAAAGTCTCCGGTGCCACGAAAGTGGCAGGTGTTGTCGGTTCTCCGGTAACCCAGTCTCTGAGCCCTACTTTGCATAATGCGGCTTTTGCCGCGCTTGAGCTTGACTGGGCATATGTTGCTTTTCCACTTTCCCTCGAAGGTCAGGGAGGGGGCGCAGCTGAAAACGCAGAGACGGAGAGGGTTGCGGGCGTGTTGCGTGCCGCTTTTTCGCTTGGGGTGGCAGGTCTGTCGATCACAATGCCCTGGAAGCAAGCGGCTTGTCGTGCTGCGGTGCAACACAGTGCTGCGGTGCGCGAGATTGGGGCGGCGAATACGCTTGTGCGTGGCGAGATGGGATGGCGCGCAGCGAATACTGATGCCACGGGTTTTGTGGCTTTCCTTGAAAAGGACCTTCATATTGAGTGCGCGGGTCTTCGTGTTGGTTTGCTCGGGGCGGGGGGAGCTGCCACGGCGCTTGCGTATGGGCTGGGCGAAGCAGGGATCGACCTTTTGCGCGTGTGGAATCGTACGCCGGAGAAGGCGCATCGTGTCGTTTGTCATGTTGGAGAGCGGGGAGAGGTCCTGACCTCTCCGGAGCTGTTGCGTGAATGCGATATTGTCGTGAGCTGTGTCCCCGCGAACGCTCTGCCGGAAGGGCTGGCTTTTACTGCGGGACAGGTTGCCATCGACCTTGCCTATGCCCCGCTTGTCACTGGATTTTTGGAACGTGCCGCGACCGCAGGCGCTATTGTACACAATGGTCTTGGTTTGTTGCTCCGGCAGGCTGCAGAACAATTTTCTCTTTGGACGGGGCTTCCTGCCCCGCTTGCAGATATGCGACGTGCACTTGAGGACGTCGCTGTCGGGTGATGAGGTGGAGGTAGCATCGCCTGCTACTCCATGAGTACACGGTTGGTGCGCCGTGCGGGTTTTGTCTCGACATATTTGGTAACTGGATCCTTTGCTGTCCTGTGCGTTTTTCCTGGAATATGAGCTTCTCGTGCTGTTCTCGGCTTGGTTGTGGGCGCTGTTCGCGGTGGCTGTTGTGGGCTTGGTTATGGACAAATCTTCCAGGGCAAACTCGAAAAAGGGCAGAAGACCTTGGCTTCGATAAAGACAGAAGAATGCCGGGAAAGATGCTGTTCCGGTTTTTTGGGATGCTGCGTGCGGCTGGAATCGAACGCTTAAGCGAGCCTGCTTCTTTGCCGATGTTGAGACAGATGGGCGACACCCACATTGTTCGACAGGATGAGGAGGCGGGATGCCGACCCGCGGGGAGTTGATCGCGGAAGCCTTAGACTCGTTTCTACAGGCTTGTCACGATGTGGAAGGTGCTGCAGTTGTTTCTGCGGATGGTCTCCCAATGGCGTCTGCTCTTCCATCTGATATGGAAGAGGACCGTCTTGCTGCAATGAGTGCAGCCATTCTCTCTTTGGGAGAGAAGGCCAGCGACGACTTGGGTCGTAAGCAGATGGAACATGTCTTCATCGAAGGAGAAGAGGGGGCTGTCCACTTAATAGGTGCTGGGCCGACTGCCGTACTTGTGGCAGTGACCGGGAAAGGGTCAAAAGCTGGGCTTGTGCTCTATGAGATGAAGGGGACAGCCCGCGCAATTGCAGAAGCCCTGGTGAAACCAAAACGAGACCGTCAAGATCTCGTTACAGATAATGCTGCAGGGACATCCGGGTCTCTTCGAGGGGAAGACCATGAGGGTTCCCGCAGCGAAGACGCTGACAGAAAAGCAGAAGCTTCTGCGGGCCGTTCTGGTGTGGTCGGATGAAAGCGAGATGCTTGCGGTGTACCCGCCGGATTGTGCTCCTGAGCGTTCCGCTTTTCTTTTACTGAGCAGGCAATTTCCTTTTTGGCATGGTTGTATGACGCGGTCTGTCAAGACAAAACGGCAGAAAAACTTTTTACACAGCGTTCTCATGGGAACTGCTTGGATGTGAAGAACCGGGTAAAGACTTTCAAAAGCTTGCCCAAGCAATATGAAAAAACAGAGTGCAGTAGAGCGGAGTTAAAACGAAAGATGGGGGAATGGAGACGTCATGTTGCAGGGGTCGCTTGATACTGTCACCATCGAAGACATTTTCCAGCTCTTTTCCATCAGTAAGAAATCGGGCGAGCTACATCTTGAGAAGGAGACTTCTCGTGGTTCTGTCTATTTTTTTGAAGGCGAGATTTACTATGCCACTGTCAAAGAAGAAGACGGTATTGGTGCTCTTCTTGTAAAGTCAGGCATTCTCGAGCCTGAACAGTGGCGAGAAGTGCTGACAAAAACGGGAGAGGGTGTTTCGCAGGGAGATGGACTGCTGACTCTCGATGGTGTGGACGCCGAAATTCTCGAAATTTTTGTACGTGAATGGATTGAGGACACAGTTTTCAAGTTGTTGCAATGGGAAACTGGGGAATTCCACTTTCTGGATGAGGCACACGCGTTGGGTCCTGTGTGGGTATTTCCTGTGCCTGACTTGCTCGAAGAGGCGAAACGCCGTCTCGGCGAATGGAAGCAACTACAAGAACGCATTGCTTCTGTTGCAATGGGTGTTGAGCTGTTGCGCGAACTACCAGAAGACCGCCAGCTAGTAGAGCTGAAGCGGGACGAATGGCGTCTGGTCGCTTCTCTTACGCCCGGCATTTCTATTGAGGAACTTGCCGGAAAAATGGGAGAGACAGAGTTTCGTATCTGTCAGGTACTGGACCGCATGCTTGGTTTGGGTGTGATAGATCTCGTCAATGAAGAAAAACTCGCGGTGATCCGGGATTTGATGCACAGCGAAAACGCCGGCAGTATCGCTGCTTTTGCCGGACCTATTTTTACTGACCTCGAATCCAACCTTCAGGGAGCTGCTCTTGGAGCGGACGGCAGGGATGTCGCTGATTTTGTGGGAGCGGGAGGGTCTGAAGAAACTACTGAGGAAGTTCTCCCGCCTTTTGAGGACATGCCCGGCGACTTGACAGTCAATAGTGCCAATATGAGTTTTGCGGAACTTGCTGCTGAGGCTGAAGCGGAAGCTGTCGTGCAAACCAAAACCGAAGTTGTGTCAGGTACCGAAGCTGTGTTGGGTACCGAAGCTGCACCTGAAGCCGGAGTTTTCGCGAGGGGCGCGAATGGGGCAGAGAACGCGCAAGAAGATGTTTCTGTCGTGAATCATGGGAGCGATGATGCGAGTTTTTCTTCAGATGCCCCGGCAGAGGGTGGTGCACCCGACGGTGTAACCCCGCGCCACCTGGAGAAGGATCTCTTGGAGGCCGTGCAAGAAGGAAAACTTACCGAGAGAAATATTGAGGGTGGGAATATTGGAGCCGATCTCGATAAGAGTCTTGTTCTCCGCCTTATCGCTGGCGTGAAGAATCTCTGAGTGTTTTTTGTGCGATAAATGCTCACCGGTCTGAGGAGGCGACGCTTTGTCTCAGGAAAGCGAGCAGCTTCTTTTGTTTCTCGCCCAGAAGGGCATTGTTACTGATGAGCAGGTAAATCAGGCTATGGCGATGGAACGCTCCGGCGTCGATCGTCCTATCACAAAAATCCTTGTTGATCTCGGAGTCTCCGAAACATCTTTGATTACGGCACTCGCGTCAGCGGCAGGCCTGGAGTACGTAGATCTGACCGAAGTCCAGGTTGATCCGTTAGCGGTGTCCTCAATTCCCGAGTCGATGTGCCGGCGATTGCATTGTTTCCCTTTTGATTATGAGGGCGACGTCTTGATCGTGGCAATGTCAGATCCGGGAAATGTGCTCGCCAAGGATGATTTACGGGCAGTCACGAGATGCGATATCAAGGTCGTCCTGGCGACAGAAACCGATATTGACGAGGCGATTAACCGTTTCCATCGTATGGAAGACTCGATGGGGACACTTTCTGGTGAAGTGTCCGAGGACTCGACACTCGTCGAGACAGTAGACGAGATTGGGGATGGGGGGCTTGTCGACGAGGCTCCCATCGTAAAGCTTGTGAACCTCATTATTACGCAAGCGGTGAATGACAGCGCGTCTGACATCCATATTGAGCCGCAAGAACGGGATGTGCGAATACGTTTTCGGATTGACGGTGTCTTGCACGAGATCATGCGCTCTCCCAAGACTATTCAGGCGGGAGCGGTAAGCCGTCTGAAGATTATGGCGGACCTCGATATAGCGTTGCGGCGTGTGCCTCAATCGGGCCGCATCTCTGTGAAGGTGTCAAACCGGCCGATTGACCTGAGAGTCGAGACTTTGCCGACGGTCTTTGGAGAGAAGATCGTGATGCGTGTTATCGACAAGAGTGGTGGGGTGACCTCTGTCGAGGATCTCAGTTTCTCCGACTATAATATGCGGCTTTTTTTGCGTTTTGTTGCTTTGCCCTATGGGGCAATGTTGGTGTCGGGGCCAACAGGATCAGGAAAATCTACTACTTTGTACGCCGCGTTGAATCTGTTGAACAAGACAGAGACCAATGTGATCACCGTGGAAGATCCGGTAGAACAACGGTATCCCGGTCTCAACCAAGTACAAGTTCACGCGAAAGCGGGCATGACGTTTGCATCGGCTCTGCGGTCGATTCTGCGCGCAGACCCCGATGTGGTCATGGTGGGTGAGATGCGTGACACCGAGACGGCACGTATCGGTGTGGAAGCGGCGTTGACCGGCCACTTGGTTCTTTCAACGATTCACACAAATGATGCGCCCTCGGTTTTGACGCGTCTTATTGATATGGGGGTCGAGCCGTTTCTTGTCGCTTCGGCAGTTGACACCGTGTTGGGTCAGCGCCTTGCTCGCCGTCTGTGCCGCAAGTGTGCTCAGGACTATGAGGCGTCGCCGGAAGAATTGCGAGAAATTGGCTGGCCGAACGTGGCAGACCTTGATCGGATGCCGCTCTTGAAGCGAGCAATTGGCTGTTCTGCCTGTGCCCATACGGGATATAAGGGGCGGATTGCTATACAAGAAATTATGACACTCACAGAGGAAATTGGACGCCTTTGTACGAACCGGGTTGGGTCTGAGGACATCAAACGTGTCGCGATAGAGCAGGGCATGAAGACATTGCGTCATGACGCCTTGGAGAAGGCTGCGATTGGTCTTACTTCCCTGGAAGAAGTCATGCGGGTCACCGTATAAACAGAAAATGAGCTTTCGGGAAATGGTGCTCGAAGCAGAGATCCGCCGGTCAGGGCAGAGAGCACCATAAAAACCTTTAATCTCCTCAAACTTCTCGATATTCAAGAACGTCTTGAAAAAAGTCGATGCGAGTGATCGATACGAATGCGAATGCGAATGAAGGAGGGGGGTCCTCATGCTGAATTCCCACGGCCTGGCTCAGATGTTGCGCGAACGTCAGATTCTCTCTGCGGAAGAGGCCACGAGTTTCCTTCAACGTGAACAAACTGGACAGATCCCGCTTGCGCAGATTCTCCTGCAAGAAGGACGTGTCACCGAGAAACAGCTTGTGGAGGCGCACGCCAGCCAGATCGGTTTGCTGTTTGTAGATTTTGCACGGGTTTCTTGCCAACCTCAGGCGATGTCGGGAATACCTGTTGATCTGATCAGGAAGCATCGTGCCTTGCCCTACCGGCTCGCGAAAGACGGCATTCTCGTGGCGATTTCTGACCCCACGAACAAAACTGCGCTTGAAGAGATCGCCAGGGTGTCAGGGAAGAAGATCTATGCAGTTCTTGCTGAGCGCTATGAACTGACTGAAGCAATCGAGCGTATGTTGCATGCGAGAGAAAATGGGCAACAGCCGCACCCATCGGGTCAGGTGCCTCAAGCGGGTC
>DEIU01000049.1:0-10172 GCA_002352645.1 Acidimicrobiia bacterium UBA2766
CACTGTCTTCAGGAGCGGGTTTCCTCCATGACTTCGGTGATGCGGGGTCGTATGCGCGAGAGTCCCAGGGCGGCGGCGAGGAGCAGGAGGCCGAGCAGAATGGCGAGGAACGGGCCTGCCATCCAATCGCTGAAATAGTAGAAAATCGTCCAGGGCGTGTAGACGAAGAGGCCGGCCAGCCCAACCACAAGCAGGAATGCCTCGCTGATGATGGTGGCGATCGCGAGGAGTGCGACTGCAGTTCCCAGCCCGAACAAGTGCGCGAAGTCTGAGGGGGCGGCAACCGCCACACTTACAAGCAGGGTGCTTGTTCCCAGCAGATACCCAGTTTTTTGCGGAGGAACCAATTGTCGCCAGGCGAGCAGGGTCCATGCTGCTCCCAGGACACACATGGCAAAACCGACTGTTTCGCTGCTGCCTTCTCCCATGGCGATCAAAGAAATTGTGGCGATTGCGACTGATGTGAAGCTTGCGAGCTGCTGCAGCGGTCGGGGTTTGAATCCCCAGAGCGCAAAGGCGGCTGCGGCAGTCACAGTACTGCTGAAGAGCAAGATGCCTTCAGGGCTTTCGAACCCGAGAACACTATTGCCGAAAACTCCAGCAAACCCGCTGATCGTGCTGACACTCACGAGCCAGATGACCGCGCGGAGCCGGGCGAAGGCGGGGTCTGCTTTTTCGGGTACTGCCGCGCCTGCCACAAACAAGATCCCGGCCACTGTGCCGAGAAATAACAGTTGTACTGCAGTGCTCATCTCAACCCAGAACATTCCAAGGAGCGCCCAAGTCCCCCCGGTGATCAGCATGCCGGCGAGATACCCGACTGCCTCTGCAAAGAGGGGCATCCGTTGTGCAGCCTCAGACTGTGCCTCGTTCGCCTGTTTCTCGACAAATGCGGAGATCGTGAGAGCCTGTTGACTGCTGATAAGACCTGCCTCTACCCATCGGTTGAGGTCGTCCTGCATCCTGGGCTCGAGGCGCTGTGCATTTTTTTGTTTTTTTGGGGTTTTATTTGTCACGACTGTCAGTCCTGTTAAGGCTATTGAGAGGGTGAAGAGAAGAAGAGCAAGCAGTATTATTCCCCAATAGAGTTATTTTTTTCTGGCTATTTTCGCTGAACTATTTTTTCTGAAAAGTGGCGAATGCTGTGGAAGACAGTCGAAGATAGTGCAAAAACTGTGTCATCTATGATGACGAACTTGGCAAGCCAGATAAGACCGACCATGCTCTCCTGAGTCACTGTGAGAAAACAGTTTAAAGTGTGATGATTCGCCTGCTCTTCTTTTCCTGTAGCGAGCAGATGACTATAGCAGCTCACGGGAAGGAGGGAGTATCAGGGTGATGACGGCCCTGTTTTGCCTGGTGTACCAGTTCCTTGATCAGTCGTGATCGAAGTATGTGTGCACCCGCGCTGTCTGCCCCAGGCAGGAATGGCAAGGGGATGGAGAGAGGATTACCTGCGGGGAATCGCAGGGGATTTCATTGGTATATGGTGTCGATGAGGTCGGCGAAGTGTGTTTGTATTGCGGCGCGTTTTGTTTTGAGGGTGGGGGTAAGGAGCTGGTTTTCTATGGAGAATGGTTTGGGGAGAATCTTGAAGCGTTTGATTTGCTCGGAGCGGGCGACTCTGCTGTTTGCGTTGTCGACTGCTTCTTGTACGAACTTTTTTACTTCTGGGTGGGAGGAGAGTTCTTCTGCCGGGATGTTGGAGATATCGATTCCTTGGTGTGCAGCCGATTGAATGATGGTTTTTCTGTCAATGGTGATGAGCGCGGACAGGTATTTTCGTCCGTCACCTGTGACGACTGCCTGGTCGATGTGTTTGTCTGCGGTGAGTGAGGTTTCTATATCTTGGGGGGAAATATTGTGGCCACCTGCAGTAATGATCAGGTCTTTTTTTCTGCCGGTGATGGTAAGAAAGCCGTCTTCGTCGAGTTTGCCGAGGTCGCCTGTGTGCAGCCAGCCGTTTACCAGGCTGTCTGCTGTGGCGTTGGGGTTTTTCCAGTAGCCGCTGAAGACGTTTTCACCCTGGTAGAGGATTTCGCCTTCATCGGAAATTCTGAGTTCTCCTCCTGGTACTGCGGTTCCGACGCTGTCGAATTTTGTGCCGTGCTGTGTACCGGATTGTGTGTCGTGTGGGTGCATGGTCATTGCGAGGCTGGTTTCGCTCATGCCGTACGTGTTTTTCAGGGGAAGTCCGAGGGCGTAAAAGAAGCAGAGGGTTTCGTGCGCGATGGGGGCGGACCCGGTATAGATGTCGGGGCCGGTCTGGTCGAGGCCGAGTTGCCTGCGCACTTTTGCGAGCACAAGTTTGTTGTACAGTGGCCGCAAAAGCTTGTCGTGCAGGCTGGGGGATGTGTTTTGTGCGTATGCTTCGACAATTCGCTGCCCGTTTGCGATCGCAGCTTGTACCAAGGATTTTTGCGGAAAGCCGAGTTCGTTGCAATGCTCGACAATTGCCGCTTCAAACTTTTCATAGACGCGCGGTGGCGCGGTGAAGAGAGTCGGTTTGCAGGCGACGATGTCTTCGCGTAGGGATGGAACTCCGCCGCCGAACCAGATTTCTCCCCCGTAGCGGATTGTGGCGTAATGGTCGATGCCGCGGGCCATCACATGGGCGAGCGGCAGGTAGGACAGAACTCGGTAGGGCACGCCCCGAGATCCGATTCCGGTACGTTGGATGCCGGAGTTTGTCATCCAGATGATGCCGGCCTGCGTGAGCATCACGCCTTTTGGGTCTCCAGTCGTGCCGGAGGTGTAGATGATGCTCGCGAGATCTTCCGGGCTGACCTCTTTGCAGACTGTGGCATAGGCGCTTGGGTTGTCCTTGTCGAGACGGCGGCCCTTGTCCACAAGATCTTTGTAGAAGACAGTGTCGGCGAAAACATCGGGAAGGGCCTGCTCGTTCGGGGCTTGTGGAGTTTCCACGCGGGATGGGCCCTCCCCGGTGTGAGTGTGGTCCTGGGCCTGCTCCTGGTCGTGCGAAAAGTCTGCTTCGTTGTTTTCTGCTGCGCTGTCGGTGAAGCCGGCGAGGAAACGCAAACGCGGAAGTTCTCCTCGTACCTGCTGGACTTTGGCAAGTTGGGTTGGGTTCTCACAGAAAATCCCGACGCTTTCGGCATGGGAGAGGATCTGGCGCACTTGCGCAGCTGAGCTCGTGTAGTAGATGGGCACGGGAACAGCTCGCAAGGTCAAGAGCGCGAGGTCTGCGATGAAATACTCGGGCCGGTTCTCCGAGAGAATCGCGACATTGTTACCGGCTTGTATGCCGTGAAGCGCGAGCGACTGAGAAAGTGCTCGAACTTCTGCCCCATAGTCTGCCCAGGAGCGAGTGGCCCAGCTGCCGTCTGGTTTTTTTATACGGAAGGCCGGGGCCTGTGGGTGTGTTTCGACCTGCTGGTTGAAAAGTTCGACGATTGTGTCCGACGAGAGGTTTGGCATGTTGCTTTTTTCCCCTGGTTGACTTTCTTTTTGTTGTTTATCGGGCGGACAGGCTTTTTTGTTCTCCAGCCTGTTGCGAGTTCCGTGTTTTCTCCGGGAGATGTTGTCTGCTTTCCCAAGCGGAAGCCAGGTGTCGTTCCCATCATGGTTGTTGACAGCGTGTGATGGGGGATTTACTGCCGAGCGCGGTGTGGGGTCGTTGGTCATTGTAGAAGTTGAGGAAATTGTGGAGGGCTTCGCGTCGTTGGTCGTTTGAGTGGTAGAGGCGCGCGTCGGCCCATTCTTCTTTGAGTGTGTGATTGAATCGTTTGGCTTTGCCGTTTGTTTGAGGCCGGTAGGGTCGGGTCTTGCGGTGCTTGGCATCCGGGGTCTTGAGGGCTGTCGCGAACGCGGCCGAGTGCGATGCGGACAGTGCTGCGGTCTCGAGGTGCGGTCCTCAAGACCCGTGGTTCCCTCGGCGTCCCGGCGTCGGAAGCATTTTACATGCGGTTGCTCGTGACACACCCATCGAATCGGCAGCATGCGCGACCTGCCAACCTTCTGCTCAATACGATTCACGAGCAAACGTCTACCCGGAGGGGAAGCCGTGCATTACGATGCCCCATAAGGGCCTCCTGGACTCTCGGCCTGGATTCTTTGTTACCCAAACCGCATCAGGAGGCCCCTCTCATGTCAAGAACCTACCTGGGAACTGCAACTAGATGTTGTTGGAGGACAGGGAACTTTCTCACAGATTGTTAGGTAAAGGCGTTATTTTTGCGACGCAAGATCGGATTTTTCTTGTTTTCGCAAGCTGATGGAGTGAGTATGCGTGGTTTTGGCGGTGGGAATTCTTGCCTCTCCGTCTCTTTCGTCTTGTCGGGCTTATGAGGGGACTTTTCGGTTGGGGAGCAGACCGGGCGAGGGGTTTCTGCTTCGAGCTTCGGTACGCGCTTACGGGCTTCCCCTTTGCTTGTGTGTGTCGAGTTTTTGTGTCGGGGAGGTGCGCTGTTTTTGTGGGGTGTGCGTGATTACCAGTGCAGGTCGGCGCATCCTGTGTGCGTATCCGGCTCTACTTGGAAGGTGCTGTGCGCGATTTCATAGTTGCGAGTAAGAAGGTTGCGCGCCTGGTCAAGCACGCTGTGTGGGTCAATATTTTCGGTGATCACAAGGTGTGCCGAAACGGTATGCATTTCCGAGGTGAGTGTCCACACATGCAGGTCATGCACGTCGACAACACCGGGGAGGCCGGCCAGGTCGGTTTGCAGCTCTTGCAGGTTGAGATGGGGTGGGGCAGACTGGATCAGGATCCGTACGGCTTGTCGACCGAGATGCCAGGTGCGGGGCAGTATCCAGAGGCCGATGGCAGCCGCAATGACCGGGTCGACCCAGGTCCAACCAAATACTTGCAGGAGGATGGCCGCGATGATAACACCGGCTGATCCGATGCTGTCCGCGAGTACTTCGAGATAGGCGCCTTCCACGTTGAGGGATTCTTTTGCCCCCTCACGCAGCAGAAAGAATGCCACCAGGTTGACGATGAAGCCAAGGATTGCCACCACCAGCATGGGCGTGCCGAGCACCTCGGGGTTGTCGAATAAGCGCCGTGCGGCTTCGATAAAGATATACGCAGCGATCCCGATGAGCAGGAAGCAGTTCACGAAGGCGGCGAGGATTTCCAGACGATAAAGGCCAAAGGTGTGCCGGCTCGATCTGCCGTTTTCTTTGACGCGCTGTTCATGCCGTGTCGCGAGCTCGATTGCGGTCAATGCCATACCGAGCCCGATCACATCGGTCAGCATATGGCCGGCATCGGACAATAGGGCGAGGGAGTTCGTGATGAAGCCGGCGATGGCTTCAACCAGAAAAAACGTGGCGATCAGCAAGAACGAAATAGCCAGGCGACTGCGATGCCGTGTGCCGGCGCGCGCGAGCGACGGGCCGTGGGAATGGCTATGCCGGGATTCGTGGTCCCGGTTATTTGTTCCTTTTCTCGGTGGGTCCTGCACGGGAATACTCGTTCTCGTGGATAATTCTCCGCGGAATCCGTGTATGGGAAACGAAAATGAAGTTGGGCCCTCCTGTCTGGAACGACAGGCTGTGCCCAGTGTCTGTGTCAGGTGAGGTGTTCGTGAAAGAAGGAGGAAATGCGGCGGCGCGCGTCTTGTGCTGAGGGGTCGTGGTAACCGCCGGAGAGTTTCATCATGACTGAAGTGAGCTTTGCCATGTCCTTTGGGTTGTGATCGTTGAGAAAAGAATGTTTTGCGTCAGGGTATTCTTTGACGTCATGTGCGACCCCGACTTTCGTGAGGGTATTTTCGAGACGTTGGGCCGCTCCCTTTAAGGACCGGTCTTTGGCGCCGAAACTTCCGACAATAGGACAGGCGCCTTCGAGAAGCTCGGCGGCGTTTTTCGGCACGCGTCCGTAGTTTACGCTCGATGCCGAGAAGCCGTGTCCAGGGGCAAGCAAGAGCGCGAATCCGCCGCCCATGCAGTAACCAATCACACCGATCTTGCCGGTGCAGTCGTCTTGTTCGCTGAGCCAGTTGCGTGCCGTGTCAAGTTCGTCGAAGGTTCTGCCTTTGCGCGCGAAGGCATCGCGAATGACAGAGCGTACACAAGTACTCTTTCTCCCCCAGTGGAACAGGTCGGGTCCTACTGCGAGATACCCTTCGCTTGCGAGCCAGTCGGTCTGCTGTTTGAGGTCTGTGGTCATGCCGAGTATGTCGTGGATCACGACAACCCCTGCCCATGGTCCCTGCCCTGATGGTTTCGCGAGATAGGCGGGAAGCGTGCCTTTTTCCGTGGGAATAGCTATTTCTGTCATTGGGACATCCTTCTTCCGGCCAGTCTTTTGGCCAGTCTTTTGGCCAGGAGAGAATCCGCGATTGTCTATGACTATCGCAGATTATCTGGTGAAATAGTACTTTCAGCCGGAAAATACTGATGTCTAGGTGTGTGTCACGAAAGCTCGGGAAGAAGACGATCCCAGGGGTTTCTTCATCTTTGTGCTTGGTGTGAGATCACCGCAAAGCAGGGAAAATTCTTGACTTCTGCGCGACTCGTTCTTGGGGTGTGCTCTCGTGAGATGTGGTCTCGCAGGGTGTGCCTTGTGGTGCGTCCGTCGTGTGCTACCGGTTGGGCACGCTCACGGGAGGGCCTGCTTCCAGGCGTTTTTGCGTTTCGTGCGCGCGTTCTTTTGCGTTGTGTTGTGAAAATTGCCAGCGGGTTTCGATCCACCAGGTGCAACCGGCCTCTTCCCAGGGTGTGACGAGAGCGGCTGCTGCACCGGCATCGTCTGCGGGTGTTTCACCGTCGGTCACAATGTCGAAACCGGGCGGTGTGCCGCCTTGTGCTTCGAGCCATTCCCGGAGGGCCCGGATGTCGTCGGGAACTGTTGGTCGGTAGCCGTTTTCGTCCATGCACATGGGAATAATGCCGTCGCAGCGCAGGACGCGTCGCATCGATTTTGGCTTTGGCCATGCGCCTACAACCCAGATGGGCACTCTTGGCTTTTGTATTGGCAGGCCGGTTTCCGGAAGATCTGTCCGTGCTTCCAGGTTGATCTGATAGTGCTTTCCCGTGAAGCAGAGGTTGCCTTGGGAAAGCGTCGTCATCAGGTCGATGCCTTCGTCGAGTTTTTCGGCACGCACGCGCCGGTCTGTTTCTTCGCCGAGACTGCCCAACTCCGGGTCGGTGGCGCCCAGGCCAACGGTCAGAATAGCCCGACCGTTTGACACCTGATCGAGTGTGACCACCTGACTCGCTACTTTCCAGGGTCGCCGCCAGGGGAGGGGAGTGAGCAGCGTGCCGAGCCGCACTTGCCCGGTCTGTGCCGCCATTGCGCCGAGTAGTGTCCAAGCGTCCACTCCGTACGCGTTTTCCCATACGAATACCCCGTCCCAGCCGGCCTTTTCCGCGATGGCTGCTTGTGCGAGCTGTTCTGTTGCTGTTCCTCCGGGAAGAACGAAACCATATTTCATATTTTTGTACTTTTTCTATATGTTTTCGTGCCTGCGTGTTATGCGAAGCGCTGCAGTGTGTGGTTTCTTCACTGTGGGGTGATGGGCTGGGGTGATGGATACCATGTGGAAATTGCAGTCACCGAGCTTTTTTTGTCGGACTATTTTCTTTTGTCTTTCATTGTCTTTCTCCTGTGTCGCGACTTGTGCAGCGAATTTGTGGGGTGGGCTCTTGTGACAGGGCTTTTATTCCTGGGTTTGTTCCTGAGAGTTTTTACTTGTCGGGTCCCCGTGCTGTGGCCTGAAGTGAGAGAAGTGAGAGAAGTGGGTCGGGTCGGCTGAGCCGACAAACCGGCGGTGCAGCATGGTGTCGAGTGACCATTGTCCTGCTCCTGTGATAAATAGGTAGATCAGAATGAGGAGCATTGCCCAGTCTGTGCGTGACTGGTGCGCCATGTCCCACCAGCCCTCGGCTCCTGGTTTGTCAGAGGATCCGCCCCAGAGAATCGGGACTTTTGTGAGTGTGAGCGCAAGGGACATGAGAATAACGAGTGGGATTGCTGCGAGACGGGTGCAAAGACCAAGGAGAAGAAGGATCCCGCACACAGTTTCGGCTGTGGCGGCGAGAGGACCAAAGATCTCTGGTGCGGGGATGCCGATTTTCTCGAACCGACCTTCGGCGAGTCTTTCGGGGAAGAGAAATTTCTGTATGCCTTCCGAGAGGAAGACCGCGCCAACTGCGAGGCGTAGCAGGAGCGTTGTGCCAGGTCCGTTTGTGTGCGTGAGGGTTTGAAGCCGAGGCGCCATGTTCTCCATACGGGATTGTTGTTTTGTTGTTCTCTCGGACACACAGTGCGTGTCCTGCTGAGAGTAGCTTTTGTCGTGGGGCCATGACGGAGTCGTCTGTGTGGGGGTGTATTGCGGGTTTGTGGTGGGGTTTTACTTTTGGGTTTTTTCTCGGTCGGGGTTTCGGCAAGGGCACGATTTCTTGGGTGTGTGGGAACTGAATTTGTTTGGCCAGATCGTGGTTTCTCATGATCTGGCCAAACAGAAAGAGTCCTCGGTAGAGACCTTGCCCCTGCCCCGCCTGGAGCTTGCCCCGCCTGGAGCTGGGAGAGAGGACGCTCGGTCAATCAGGCGATTTGCTGGTTTTTCCTGAGCGATGGGCAGGAGAAGGCCCGAAGTATCCTGCTGCCTCACAAAGAAGGTCGAAAGTCGTGGACAGCAGCAGGATACGAGGGAGAAGCGGGAGGAGCAGATGGTCTTCCCGTGCTCTGATGCGCGAGCGCGCTACATGCCCTGGGCTATTCGCAGTTGACCATGCTGGCACCAGCGTTTATGCAGGTGTCAGTGTCATTTCCGCCATTGATTGCGTCGCTGTCGGCGCCCCCGTCAATGGTGTCGTTTCCATCATGACCGTTCAGCGTGTCATTTCCTGCGTTGCCGTAGAGCATGTCGTTGCCGACCCAGCCGTTCAGCATGTCCGCGTGGTCGCCGCCCCACAGGCTGTCGTTGCCGTAGCCGCCGTCAAGGGAATCATGTCCAGCCTCTCCGTACAGTTTGTCGTCGCCATTGTTGCCTTTGATAATGTCGTGGCCGTTTCCGCCCCTGATGGTGTCGTTGCCCTCGTCGCCATAGAGCCAGTCGATCCCATCCCCGCCATTCATGGTGTCGTCGCCGCCGTTGCCGATGAGGGTGTCGTAACCGTTGCCGCCCATGAGCATGTCGTTGTTGTCTCCGCCATTCATGGTGTCGTCGCCTTCATTTCCGTACAACATGTCATTGCCGCTGTTGCCGTAGATTCTGTCGTTGCCGTCGTCACCGTAGATTCTGTCGTTACCGCTGTCGCCACTGATCGTGTCGTTCCCGACCCAACCGTGTAGGATGTCGTCCCCTGGACCACCCCTCATTGTGTCGTTGCCGTCGTCGCCACCGATCGTGTCGTGGCCGCTGTTGCCATGGAGAACGTCGCCCCCGTCGCCCCCGTTGAGTATGTCGTTGCCACCCCCACCGAAGAGCCGGTCACGGCCATCGTGTCCGTGCAGCCTGTCGTGACCGTCATTGCTGTAAAGCGTGTCATCGCCAAGGCCGCCGCCAAGCCAGTCGTTGCCGTCGCCGCCTATGATCATGTCGTTGTTGCTGTCGCCATTGAGTGCGTTGTGCCCTGTGCTACTGTAGATCCAGTCGTTGCCGCTGCCTCCGTTCACTATGTCATTGCCTGTTCCTGCACAGATCGTGTCGTTTCCGTCCAGGCCGTTGATGATGTCATCGCCGCCCAAACCCATAATGACGTCATTGCCGGCTGTGCCGGTGAGAATGTCATTTGCCGCAGTACCTGTGATTGTGGGGGTGCGTCCATTGCAGGTTGATGGGGCTGCGTGTGCCAAAGGAATGTTGCCGCCAATAGTTGCAGCAACAATGCTTGCTCCGGCGGCCCAGCGGTAGAGCGCAGAGGCGCTGTTCCGAGGTTTCATTTTGGTCTCCGTCTTTTGCGGTTGTGAGGTCCCTTGCCGGTGAGAAAAACGGCAGAATGCAGGGAAGAAGGGCTGTGGTTGTATCGGCGCGCTATTACGGATCTGAATCCTTCTTGTGCACGCTTTTTTGTGGTGTCGGGACTGTGCGTGGCGGGACTATATATAAGCAGTGTGAGTGCGGAAAAATTGTCTGTTTGAGGGGAAGCGCGCGAGGGAGAACGGCTCGGGAAACAAGGTTGGCCATGGAGCAGCGGGACCAGGAAAGCGCACGCGAGAGCACGCTTGTGACAGGATCCGGAGGTCGGGGTTTTTGAGGTGC
>DEIU01000049.1:10249-11259 GCA_002352645.1 Acidimicrobiia bacterium UBA2766
ACGAGGACGCCGGCTGGGATTTCGGTGGGAGCGGCGAGTACCCGACCGGCAAGGTCGGCTCCGACCACAAGGGTGCCTCCGACTGCGCCACTCACAAGGAGCAGGTCGGCAGTGGAGGAAGTGCCGAGGCGCCGGGCGATATGGGGGCAGAGTAGGCCCGCAAAAGCGACCGGGCCTGCGATGGCGGTCGCTGTGGCGGCAAGGGCCACGCCTGTTGCCAGAATGGTGATACGGGTGCGTTCGAGGGAGATGCCGAGCGAAATGGAGAGGTCATCGCCCAAGGTGAGGAGGTCCGCGCGTCGCGCGAGGGAGAAGGCCAAGGGGGTCAGCACGACAAGGGCTATGCCAATGAGTCTGGCGTCTGTCCAGTCTTTTGCATAGACGCTGCCGGCAAGCCACCCGACAATTCTACTTGCGTACACGATAGGGGCAGTGGTGATGACCGCGAGGGTGAGCGCCTGCGCTCCCGCGGTGACGCCGATGCCGGTGAGGAGAAGACGCGAGGGGCTTGAGGTTTTTTTCCAGGAGAAGAAGAAGACGAGGCCGGCGGCCATGAACCCGCCCATCAAGGCGGCTGGTAGCAGTGTTGCTGCGGGGAGTGAAGGGAAGATGTAGACAGTACTCACGACTGCAAGGTTTGCGCCTGCTGACACGCCGAGCAGTTCGGGGGCAGCGAGCGGGTTGCGTGTGAGGTTTTGCAAGAGGACGCCGGCCATGCCGAGCGTGATGCCAACGCCGATTGCGACGAGGGGGCGTGGCAAGCGCAACTCGACCACAATGAACCGGGCGCGTGCTTCGCCTGTGCCGAGGATCGCCTGTGCAACTTCGCGAGGGCTTAAGGGGTATTCGCCGTTGAGCAGGTGCAGCATCACGAGCAGCGTGCACAAGATGAGCAGACCGGCAGTGGCAAGGAGCGTGGAAACCCGAAAAGGGCCGATCCGCCGGTGTTTTCGGGGGTTTTGCTGGTTTCTTCGGGTGTTCTGACATGCTCCACTGTGTGTCGTGGCAGT
>DEIU01000049.1:11272-21913 GCA_002352645.1 Acidimicrobiia bacterium UBA2766
GCAGTCGTGGCAGTCGTGGTGAGGCACGACGAGTTTTCTGCCCCAGGACCAGGACTTTCCTCGTGTGCGGGCGCAGCGAGATCTTGCAACTGTGTGGGCGCGGACGGGTTTCTGCCGGGTTGTTCGGTGGGACTCATCGAGGCGTTTTTTCTCTGCGGGCAATAATGATGAAGACAGGCCCACCCACGAGGGCGGTCATAATCCCGACGGGTAACTCGCGGGGGTGCAGGGCGACGCGGGCAAAAATGTCGGCGAGCAGCAGGAAAACCGCCCCACAGAGCGCCGTAAAAGGCAAAGACCAGGGATTTTGCGAGCTCACAAGACGGCGCGCCGCGTGGGGCACCGCGAATCCCACAAAGGAGATCGGTCCTGCTGCTGCCACGGCGCTTCCCGCGAGAAGCACAACCGAGAGAGAAGCGAGACTTTTCACGCGGGTACTGTGCTGCCCGAGTGCCTGTGCGACTTCTTCTCCCGTTGCGAGCAGGGAGAGTGGACGCGCGAGGCTGCATGCAATGGCAGTGCCCACCAGGATAAAAGGAAGCGTGGGCCACAACACGGAGGTTGGAACGTCCCCGACAGACCCTGCGAGCCATCGTCGGGATGCCTCCAGGCTCTCTTCGTTGAGGACCAGAATCATCTGAACAATTGACGCAAACAACGTGCCAAGCGTGAACCCGGCGACAGCAAGGTCTGTTGAGGTGTCTCCTGAAAGGTTTGCCGGGGGACGTACGGATTGTGTGCCCCGACCTCCCGCGGTGATCAGCAGGACAAGCGCTCCGGCAGCAGTGGCGCCGGCAAAGGCCGCGCCCGTTTGTGACCAGTTTCCTCCCGCAGCAAAGGTCGCCGTGACGACGACAGCGAGAGACGCCCCGTGGTTGATGCCGAGCACAGAAGGGGAACCGAGCGGGTTCCGCGTCAGAGCTTGCGTGACTCCTCCGGCGAGGGCGAGGGCTCCTCCTACCATGATCGCGAGCAGGGAACGGGGCAGTCGGGACGTACGTACGATCACGTCAACGGGTTCTGTGGAGTCAGCCCCGTTCAGGAGGGCTGTGATGGCACGTGAGGGCGATACCGGTTTGTTTCCTGTGCAGAGACTGGCGACGAAGACGAGGAGGAGCAGCCCCAGCGTAAGGGCTATGGGTCCTCCCAAGCCCGGTCGTGTCGGGCCGCTTTCTTCCTGTGGGGGGAAAGCCGACTGTGCTGGTTTTTGTCTGTCTTGTGGGTGTGCGTGTTCGGGGTCCATTGCCTGCAGGACTTTTGGTCAGGATGTTTCCACAAGGGCGGATCTGAGATCGTCGAGCACGCGATTTGCGCCGAGTACCCCCATTCCGAGCATCCAGATCTGGTCAGAGACTTCGTAGACTTGCCCGGTTTGTACTGCTTCCAGGTTGTCCCAGAGTGGACTTGCCTGTAGTTGTTCGAGCCTGGGTTGACGATCGCCCCATTTCGTGAGGAAGATCACAGTGCCGTCCATGTCTGGTATGCGCTCTATTCCGGCTTCCTCCATGAAAATATTTTTGTCTTGGGATTTCGGGCGGGGTAGGCCGACATCTTGCAGGACGCTCCCGATGAAGGAATCGTTCATATACATGCGTACGGTGCCGCCGAGCGCGCGTATCACAGAGACTTCAGTTGTGGTGCGTTTTTCCCCAAGGTCCTGCCCCAGTGTCGCTGCTCGTGTTTCGTACTCTTGCACGAGACGATTGCCTTCCTCGCATTGTCCGAGCGTTTCGGAGAAGAGCAGGAAGTTTTCTTTCCAGGAGGCGCCGACTGTTTTGGCCATGACGGTGGGCGCGATTTTGGAGAGCTGTTCGTGGATGGGTTCGTGACGCACTGCACTCGTCAAGATGAGGTCTGGTTGCAAGAAGGCAATCGATTCCAAGTTCGGCTGTTGTATGGTGCCGACGCGCTCTGCTTTTTCGGCGGTCTCTCGCAGGTAGCCGGGAATGTTGACGCCTTCTCCTACTTCGGTAACGCCTACAGGTTGCACGCCGAGGGCCGTGACCGCGTCAAGTTCCGCTGTATCGAGTACAACCACTTGGGTGGGGTGCGCGCTGACACTGGTTTTTCCCAGCGCGTGTGAGACCAGGCGCTTGCCGTTTTCGACAATGCCGCAATTTGCTTTCAGGGCATTGTCGTCGGTGGTTCTTGTGCCAGTGTCACCAGACGATGTGTCATCGTCGCCACAGCTTGCGAGAAAGAGAACGCAGACGAGCGGGAGCAGAAACCAAAGACGTTTTTTCATTTTTTCCTCTTTAAATCAGCGCAATTTTTCGATCGAGGTAATTTCAGGTTGTTTCCGACGGTGCGGGAGGGGAGAGGCAGGAGGAGCGACCTCTTTTGCGTGTGGACCAGCAGTTGCGGAGTGTTCTTGCGTGTCTTTGGCGATCTGTTGGAGAGTGGGCAGGCAAGATGGGTCAGCTGGTTTGGGGATGGTTCGGGGAGGAATGGGCACGCAGATAGGGGTGTGGGTGACGGGGTCGGTAAAAACACGGACCGGAACGCCAAAGATCTTTTCGATCAGGGGTTCCGTGACAATCGTGTGGGGTGGTCCTTGGGCGACCACACGGCCTTCTTTCATTGCCACAAACCAATTGGCGTAACGACAGGCGCTGTTCAGCTCGTGCAGGACGAGGACAATGGTGCGCCCTTCTCTCTGGTTCAGATCTGTCAGGAGGTCGAGTACTTCTTGACGCTGGGCGAGATCGAGATGGTTCGTTGGCTCGTCGAGCAGCATGATGGGCGTTTCTTGCGCGAACGCCAGCGCAATCCAGGCGCGTTGTCGCTGTCCACCGGAAAGGGTGTCCACATGACGATGCCGGAATTGCTGGAGCCCAGTGCGGGATAGGGCGTTTTCTACTGCAACATCGTCATCATTCGTACGCCAGTGGAACAAGCCTTCATGCGGGTAACGACCATATTGCACGAGGTTCTCGACAGTGATGCCTGTGGGCAGGGGCATTGTTTGCGGAAGTAAACCAAGGCGCATGGCAACTTCTCGTGTCGGTTGTTGATGGAGGATTTTTCCATCGAGCAGCACTTGTCCGCTCTGCGGGCGCAACAGGCGCGAGAGTGCCCGCAACAAGGTTGATTTTCCGCAACCATTTGGACCCACGATGACGGTGATTTTGCCGTCTGGAATATCGAGATTCAGGTCCCGCAGGATTTCTTCACGCCCGTAGGTAAGTTGCACGTTCACTGCGCGAAGTCGGGAATTCTGCGGTTCCGGGAGGGGGGCAGGGGGCGTGTCGAGATCTGGCCTGGTGTTCCTGGATATTTTTTGCGGAGTTTTCGTTCCCACTTTTTCCCCCACCCTCTTTTTCCTGCTCGCAATATGCGTATTTTGGTACCCAAAACTATTTTATATAGATTATCTTGCAATTAATAGTTAGGATACCCTAACAATATTAATTGCAATGTCTTTGTAATGGTTTGCGACAACGCTGCCGGCGCAAAAAGGCTCCCCTTCTTTTTGCGCTCGTGGCTCGCCCTGACCCCCCTTGCCAGGAGACGCCTATGCGGACCGACAGGGAGACCACTTCTCCGCAATCACAAAGAGCCATGTCGAATCTTCTTTCTCCGACGATTCCCCCTTTGTCTGCCGCAGCGTCTTCGCAGACCTCCTCTTTGGAGACGCATTCAGATCTGACGCCGGACGTGTCGCCGGCTTCACTCCCGGATCTGGCTGCCCCGGCGGATCCGCCTGCTCCGGAGCAGGCGGCAGGACTGAATGCCTGGGTGGGAAAACCTGTAGGCCGGCATGGGGCGAAAGAGAGAACCTTTTCGACCGGGCAGCGCGCTGAACAGGCTGGTTTGGCTCTTACCGATGAGCTTTTGGAGCGGCAACGCCTGCGTGAATCCAACGCCCGCTCCTATCCTCGCAAGCTTCCCCTGGTCCTTGCCCGTGGCAGTGGTATGCAGGTTTATGACACTGCCGGGCGCGTGTATCTTGACTGTCTTGCGGGTGCAGGGAGCCTTGCCCTTGGCCACGGTCATCCCGTGGTGACGGAGGCTATTGGCAAGGTGCTGGCTTCCGGACTTCCCCTGCAGACGCTTGATCTCGCTTCTCCGGTAAAAGACGCTTTTGTGGAGACCTTGTTCGACCTGCTCCCCGTAGAACTTGCGCAAAACGGACGTGTGCAATTTTGTGGTCCTTCTGGGGCCGACGCTGTGGAGGCGGCAGTCAAACTCGCCAAAACCGTGACGGGGAAGCGCAGCCTTTTTGCTTTTCATGGCGCTTATCACGGGATGACCAGCGGTGCACTCGCGCTCACAGGCGCTATTGCTGCAAAAAGTGCTGTCCCGAATCTCATGGGGGACGTGCACTTCTTGCCTTTTCCTTCTTCTTATCGATGTCCCTTTGGTACTCCTCACATGAGTGCCGGCCTCTGCTCCGCCTATACGGAAACAGTCTTGCGTGACCAGCACGCGGGAGTTGTTCCCCCTGCGGCCCTTATTGTGGAGCCGGTGCAAGGAGAGGGAGGGGTAAACCCCGCTCCGCCTGCTTGGCTGCGTGAGATCCGTGCACTCACCGCAGAAACCGGGGCAATGCTCATAGTGGACGAGGTGCAGACGGGCCTTGGACGCACGGGCCGTATGTGGGGTATTGACCATGCCACCGATGTACCCCAGGCCGAACCTTGGGACGGGACGCAAGCTGGATCGCCGGACGAGTCGCCCAACAACTCGCCGGAGAACGCACGCGATGGGCTCCACTCCAATCGGCAGTCTTCCCACAAGACGGGGAACCGTGTCGAAAACCAGCCTCCGAACAGCGTTGTTCCCGACATTATGGTGCTGTCAAAGGCAATCGGAGGCGGCCTTCCCCTCTCTGTTGTCGTCTACCGGAGTGACCTTGATGTGTGGGGCCCCGGTGCGCACGCGGGCACATTCCGTGGGAACACGACGGCAATGGCAGCAGGCACGGCCACGATCGATTTTGTGAAAAAACAGGGTCTTGCGGCACGGGCTGCCCGCCTCGGGGACCGCTTTTTGGCCCTGCTGCGTCAGGTGCAACAGAGTGGTTCGCCAGGCAGCACCTGGATCGGTGACGTGCGCGGCTTGGGTCTTATGCTCGGTGTGGAGTTCGTGAACCCGCAGGGGAGGCTCGACCGGTCGGGTCGGCCTTTCCCCGACGGTTGCATGGCTGCTGTTGTGCAACGGGAAATGCTGCGCCGGGGGGTTATTGCCGAGACTGGTGGCCGTGAAAACTCTGTGCTGCGCTTTCTTCCCCCTCTGATCGTGACAGGAGAACAAATCGATATGATTAGTGCGATTTTCGTGGAAGCGCTTGATGCCGCAGTCGTCTTGCGGGAGATGGCGTGACTGCTTCCGACGTTTCTGCTCGCGCTGATTTTGCGGCTTCTTTTTTGAATGGCAGCACAGCTTCCACCACTGCCTACCGCTCCGCTGTAAATGCAGTTGCCACCCTTGTGACCGCGACTTCTTCCTGGCCGGAAGGGGCGGTAAGCGGGGCTTCCCCCGCCATGCTGGCCGCCCTTTTTGCCGAACTGGACCCATGCCCTGAGCAGGGTACTCCTCTCGATGAAGTGCTCACAGCGCTTGGTCCTTCGTTTCTTTTGCACTCTGTCCATTTGGCCGACCCGCTTTCTCTGGCCCATTTGCATTGCCCCCCTTTGATACCGAGCCTGGCTGCGGAGGCTTTGCTGACCGCGTCGAATGCTTCGATGGACAGTTTCGATCAGGCGCCTGCCGCCACCCTGATTGAAATGAGTGTGGTGCAATGGCTTTGCCGTCTCTACGGCTTGGGAGAGGAAGCCGACGGAGTTTTTACAAGCGGCGGTACCCAGTCGAATCTGATGGGACTGCTTCTCGCACGTGACACCTGCGGTTTTACCGGAAGCGGTCCTGTCGAAAACCCTGTCGAAAATGTGGATGTTCCAAGACGAACCGTGCAGCAGGATGGACTTCCCGCCGAGGCGAAACACTGGCGTGTTTTCTGCTCGGAAACCTCCCATTTCAGCGTGCGACAATCAGCGGCAGTACTCGGTCTCGGGCATGCCTGTGTTGTTGCTGTTCCTGCCAGTGAGTCCGGGCAGATCCTTCTGCCTGCCCTCGATCATGCCCTTGCATCTTGTGAGTCGGAAGGCAATGTGCCTTTGGCGATTGTGGCGACAGCCGGAACTACCGATTATGGGAGTATCGACCCTTTGGCAGAGTTGGCAGCGCGGGCGCGGCGTGTCGGTGCCTGGCTGCATGTGGACGCGGCTGTGGGAGGCGCGCTCGCGCTCAGTTCCCAACACCATGCCTTGCTGACCGGCATTGAGCTGGCTGATTCCCTTACTGTCGATTTCCACAAACTCTTTTGGCAGCCAGTGAGCTGTAGCGCCTTTCTCGTGCGTGACCGTGAAAATCTGCATTGTTTGCGCCTGCACACTGACTATTTGGATCGCACCGATGAGGAATCGATGGGTATCCCGAACCTTGTGGGAAAGTCTCTGGCCACCACGCGGCGTTTTGACGCGCTGAAGTTGCTTGTGAGCCTGCGCACTTTGGGACGAGAAGGCTTTGCTGCCATGCTCGATTACACGATTGCTCTCGCGGCTGAAGTCGCCGGTATTGTGCAGGATACTCCCAGCCTCCACCTCGCCTGCCGGCCCCAAATAAACACGGTTTTGTTGCGCTGGCAACCCTCGGATGTGTTGGACGAGCAGGCGGACGAAGTCAACATCCAAGTGCAGCAATCTCTGTATGCCAGGGGAGAAGCACTTGTGGGACGGACCCGCCATCGCGGCGCGGTCTATCTCAAGTTTTCCCTGCTCAACCCGTGCGCAACCCTCAGTGATATTGCGGGTCTGCTCACCACGCTCACGACAAGGGCGACAACCCTGCACGCCGAACTTCTTGCTCTTTCGCCCAGGCAGGGCAGCCCATCTGTGACTGGGTCGGATGGATGACCGGATACGTCGCCCTGACAGTGTCTGTTGTTCCGGACGGGGAAGTGCACAGGGGTGGATGGACAGGTGAGTGGTCAAGGTGGATGAGCAGGTGAGTGGGCAGACAGGCGATCGGAATGTTTTCTACAGGATTGGGCAGGAGGGGAGTTCCGATGCATGAGACCACTTCTGATGCTGCAGTTGTGAAAACTTCTTTGAGAACCATGGAGACAGCGGTTGGGATGGCGGGTCAGCCTGAGGAAGAGCCCGTGGAACATGAGACAGGATCGGATATGCCTGCCGGGGTATCCACTGTGCCCTGTCTGACCGAGGAAAATGCTGGAGCACATGCTGCGCGGCTGGCGGAGCAAAACTTTTTGAACTGCTGGCTGCGAGAGACAAGTGACTGGGAGGTTTTGTCGGCGGAGGCTTCGCCTGCCGGGCTTTCTTCACCCGCGCTTGCTTCGTCCGGGCTTTCTTCTTCTCTTTCCTGTGTACGAGAGATCGCAAAGGCGACCGGGTGTGAGCGTGTGATCCGTTTGGGTTTGCCGCGCCAGAACGCAGAAATTTTTATGGGAGTCCGTTATTTTTCTCCCACGCAGCGGCATTTGTTTGCAGGTCCAGCGCGTTTGTCCCTGGGGCAAGGGTTCGCTGCGCCTGTTGATCTCGCGACCTTGTCGTCCCTGTGTTTGCGAGAGCTGACGCTGACAGGCACAGGTGGGGGTGCCCCGGCTCTTTTCCAAGAGCGTCTTTTGCACAGTCTTCGTCTGACCGAGAAGTTTCTTGTGCAGCGGGCCGTGGAAATCGAAGGCCTGTATGGTGCTGCTCCCTTGCGTTTTATCGAGTCTGAACAGGCCCTTTTGCTCGGACACCAGGTGCATCCCACCCCGAAAAGCCGGGTGGAGATGGGCGCTCTTGATGTGGATGCCTACTCTCCTGAACTGGGAACGAGTTTCCCTCTCCACTGGTTTCGTGTGCGCTCCGGGTTGCTGAAGGGGCGTTCTGCGTTGCCAACGCCCGCCCACGAGCTTGTGGGAAACCTCTTGCAGGTGCATTCGGGCAGTGCTGCTTCTCGTGCTGCTTCTTCTGCTGCGGTCACGGCTCGTACTGCCGAGGCCTTGGCGTACGACCAAGCGGGATGGGGGCTGCTTCCGCTGCACCCCTGGCAGGCTCGTCTGTTGTTGCAGCGTCCCGCGGTGCGCGAGCTTGTGGACCGTGGCGACATGCGTGATCTTGGCCTCATGGGTGAGTCGTTTGCGCCGACTTCTTCAGTGCGAACGCTGTATGCAGAAAATCTGCCTTTTATGTGCAAGTTTTCTTTGAGTGTGCGTATCACGAATTCTCTGCGGGTCACGCTCGCAAAAGAGCTTGACCGGGCAGTAGAAGCGGCCTGCTTATGGGCGACCGACATTGGTCGTATCGCGTCTGTTGTCGCTCCCACGGTGCGTGTGTTGCATGATCCCGCCTATCTCACCCTGGCACCTGACGGTGAAGTGTGGGATGAATTTTCCGTGCTGTTGCGCGAGAACCCGTGGGGAAAGGCCTCAAGAGAGGACGTGACTGCCCTCACTACCCTGGTCCAAGATCATCCGGCGGGAGGAAAAAGCAGGCTGGCGTCCATCGTGTGTGCCCTGGCCAAGCGGACAGGCCGCACTGTGCCGGACGTGGCCCGGGCCTGGTTTGGTCGGTACGTGTCGGTCGCAGTGTTGCCGCTGCTGCGGCTGTTCTGCGAGGTGGGCCTGTGTTTTGAACCCCACCAACAAAACACCCTGTTGTCATTGGAAGACGGGTGGCCGGCTTCTTTTCTGATCCGCGACAGCCAGGGCTACTTCCACCGGGAAGCAGCGCACGCCTACCTCTGCCGGCACCTGCCCGGAGTGGGCGAGGCGACCGAGTCCATTTTTCCGGAAGACCTCGCGGCAGAGCGCCTCACTTATTACGTTTTTGTGAACGGGGTGCTCGGCATGGTGAATGCCTTTGGGACTGCCGGCCTGATTGGTGAAGAAGTGTTGCTTGCCGATTTGCGGACCGAGCTGACTGCTCTACGTGCTGGGGGAACGCGTTACCCCGCCACCATTGTGGACCGCCTGCTCGACATGGAACGACTTCCTTGCAAAGGGAATTTGCGGACTCGTTTCCATGACATGGACGAGCTTGTCGGCGATATTGCCACCCAGTCGGTCTATGTCGAAATCGACAATCCCTTCGCGCAAGCCGGGGCCGGACAAGACGCGAAGCAGTGTGTTCCTGCGACAGTGGCCGCTCCAGGAGCCCCGCAGCCGCAAAAGCAGCAGGCAGAAACGGGGGAGGAACAGTGATGCCACTTTTTCCCTTGTCCTTGCCTGATTTCTTGCCTCTGTCCGGATTGCAGTCTCGTGTCGGTATGACAATCTTGCCTGACCGGCAGGCTGGATCGTTGTCCGGATCGCAAGCTGGATCGCGGGCTCGCGTGGGGACGGCAATGTCGTCCGGAGCGGAGTCCGGTGCGTTGTCTGCTCTTTCCCTCGGCCCTTTCTCTCAGGTGTTTTCTGCTCGGGAGCTGCACGGGCAAGGAAACAACAAGGGGGAGGAGAACCCGGGGGAAACAGTTGTGGAGCTTGCTCCCGTCTGCGTGTCCACACACCTTGAGCTTGTGCATGAATGGATGCGACAACCCCATGTGCTCCCCTGGTGGCAGCTGGATGTTTCTCGTGAAGGCATGATTGCGTATCTCAAAGGCCAGTGTGCTTCTCGTCATCTTGTCCCGTGGATCGGGTCACTTGATGGCCGTCCTATGGCCTATGTGGAGACCTACCGGGCAAGAGAGGACCCTCTTGCGACTGTGTGGCCCGAGGTTCGTTCCGGAGATATGGGATGGCATGTGCTGATTGGTCCCCCAGATCTGCTTGGCACGGGTGCTGCTCGTCTCTTGGGGCGCACCGTACTCAGCATGCTTTTTTCTGATCCGTGCACAGAACGTGTGGTGTGTGAGCCCGACGCGCGCAACCAGCGCATGCTTGCCTTCTGCCGTCATCTCGGTTATCGGGCTGGTGAGCAGGTCTTGTTCCCCGACAAGCCGGCCCAGATGATGGTGTGCAGCCGGGCGGACTGGCAAGAACGCGCACAGGCCGTTCTCTCCACTGAGGACGCAGCGAGCAGTCGGGAGAGTAAAGCAGCACAGGATTTCTCCGGGTCTCCTGCGTCTCAGGCGACGACAAAAGAGGTCGGGACAACTGGGGAACATGGTTGCTGGATCGGGCAAGAAGCAGAAGGAAACGCTGGGAAAAAGTTGGGCAGAGGCAAGGAGCAGGCGAATGGGTGAGGAAACACGTGACGAAACGCAAGTGTATGACCTCGTGGGAGTAGGACTTGGGCCATTTGGCTTGGGACTCGCGGCTTTGGTCGACCGGGAGAAAGAAATTGATGCCGTTTTTTTTGAGCAAAAGCCGGATTTCTCTTGGCACCCTGGTCTTTTGATTGACGGCACAACCCTGCAGGTGCCCTTTTTGGCCGACCTGGTGACCCTGGCTGACCCGACAAGTCCCTGGTCTTTCCTGAACTATCTTCACTGCCACGGCAGGATGTACCGTTTTTACTTTCACGAGAATTTTTTTGTGCCACGGCGCGAATTCGACGCCTATTGCCGTTGGGTTGCCCAGCATCTTCCCTCGTGTCGTTTTTCTGCGCGCGTTGAGAGTGTGGAGCATGACCCTGAGGTGGATCTCTGGTCTCTCACCGTGCGCGAGCATGCGGACGAGCATGCGGA
>DEIU01000003.1 GCA_002352645.1 Acidimicrobiia bacterium UBA2766
CCAGCGTTACCCGAAAACAGCAATATCGATTACATACAGAAAATACTGCTTTCTGCAACAGAACGTCTGCAATGCGACCTTCCAGCTTTAGTCGATAGTGCCGTTCCAAGTCGACAGGAGCTACTGTGTTTTCTTGAATTTACAGCTCTCGACGCCATCAAAGGTTATATCGACCTCTTACACGACGATGACACACGATTCCGGAGCGCTGTCGACAAAGCTTGCTCCTTCTTTTCGACCCAACCCAACTCTCCAGAGCAGAGTATCCCGGTAGACGCTGCCCTCCGCACTCGCAATGCCTTCCTCAATCACATTATGGAAGACATTGGCAACGATCTTTCCTCTGACACAAGGTTGTCCCTCTACCAAGGGCTCCTCATCGTGACAGATCAAATCCTCACGTCAAGCCTTGCCTCCAACACACAAGCCTGCCAATATCAGATGATCTCGGCAGACAAACCGCAGCGTGAGTATCTCGATGGCATTCTGCATGACCTCCGCTCCCCACTCAGCCTTATCACTGGATGCTCACAGACATTTCTTTCTGGCCAGACCAGCCCAACAACCCAACGAGTAGCGGTAGAAACAATCAAAAATGCCAGTCTTCAAGTCAACGAGCTCGCAAAGAACTTGCTCGACATAAGCGCAATCGAACATGGCGAACTCGTACACAAATTTACTACCGTGCCTATTCCTCAGAGCCTCGAAACCCTGCTCCACAACCGGTCGGACGTACAGGTCCTCCCTCTCGATTTTTACCCGGAAAACAAGGTGGAGGAAGAAGCGCGCACAACAGATGGTTCCAGGAACAACTGCGACGACAGCAAGGAAAACCTCCTTGCATGGACTGACCTCCCATCCCTGCACCGCGTCGTGACGAATCTCGTCGACAACGCTGTACAACACGGCGAACCTCCTATCACTGTGAAAACAACCGGCGACAAGGATCAGATTTGCATCGTGGTATCTGATACCGGCAAAACTGATCCCATCATCATCGAACAGGCATTCAGAGGACGAGTCCATTCCGCCAAAGGCTTCGGAATCGGGCTACGTGCCACCTACCTTTTGCTCAAAGCAACTGGTGGAAGCATTCGACTTTTGTCCAGTGCCCCTACTTCCTTTGGAGTATGGCTACCTCAAGCCAAACGCCCCTAACCGCTCTCCGTCCATCTTGTTTTCCCTTCTATCCCAGCTTTCTCCCTGCTCCTGCGGCGCGAAAAAAAGCTTTTTCAGAAAAAAAGCTGGGCAAAAACGTCTTCTGCCCAGCATCCGATGGCCTTCTTACGAAAAGAAGGAACACACCTCCCGTTCTCTCCCTCTAGGATCTGAGCTATCTGTGTTTTTCACGTTCCTTATCATGTTCATCATCGTCATACAGGTGACGGATATTTTTTCCGAGAAATCGGAGGAAGTATTCGAAAAAAAATCGACGATGTCTGGTGTAACTCATGCCCAAAACCAAGATCATCGCCACTATCGGACCGGCCTCACGGAGTCCTCAACAGATTTCCGCCCTTATCGAAGCTGGCGTTGACGTATTCCGCATTAATTGTTCACACGGAAATGCTGAAGAAAACGCAGCGCTTGTCACACAGGTCCGAGAAGTCATCCGAAAGGCCAACCGTCCAGTTGCGACGCTCGCTGACCTGCAAGGGCCGAAAATGCGTATCGGCCACATTCCTCAAGGCATCAATCTCTCCGAAGGTCAGATTATTGTGCTGCGCTCTCATGCCAGCGAAACAGTAGACGACCGGATTCCAGTAGATTACGAGCACCTCCACCAAGACGTCACGACAGGCGACCGCATTCTCATGTGCGATGGGCTGATCGAGACAGAAGTTCTCTCCGTAAACAATGAAAATGTTACAGTACAAGTAGTCCAAGGTGGATACCTCGGCAGCCGCAAAGGCGTCAATCTACCCGGCACTGGCCTAAAAACCCGCTCTCCCACAGAGAAAGACCTCACAGATCTACCTCTTGTACTTGAGGCAGGAGCAGACTTTATAGCCCTCTCTTTCGTGCGTTCTGCCAACGATATTGTGCGCTTGCGGGCAGCCATGCCTCCTCACAAACAAGACACCCCAATCATCGCCAAACTCGAACGTCCCGAAGCGATCGACAATCTCGAGGAAATCCTGCAAGAGGCCTATGGAGTCATGGTTGCCCGTGGAGACCTCGGCATCGAAATTGAACCTGCCATGGTCCCTGTGGTGCAGAAGCGCATTATCCAAAAAGCCAATGCCTTCGCTCGCCCTTGCATTGTCGCCACTGAAATGCTCGAAAGCATGCTGCAAAAACCTCGACCCACAAGAGCCGAGGTAAGCGACGTTGCAAACGCCATTTTGGACGGCACCGACGCCGTCATGCTGTCAGGCGAAACAGCCGTGGGCGAATACCCTGTGAGCGCAGTACAAAAACTTGTACGAATATGTGAACTCACAGAACAAGAAGACGGCCTCATTCGCTCAATGCCTGAACCAGCAGGAACGGCCACACCTGGTCGCGCCATCGCGCACGCGGCAGTCGATGTACTCAACCACCTCGATGCTTCTCTTGTCGTCGCACACACCCAAACCGGCAGATCAGCCAGGTTGGTCTCGTCTTTCCGCCCGAAAGCGCAGATTCTTGCGCTCTCCCCAAGCAAAGGCACTTTACGTAGACTCTGTCTCCATCATGGAGTGCAGGCTGCCCTGGTGGAACCAGTGACAAATCAAGAAGAACTAATTCGCCTCGCCAATGACATGTCGGTACGCACCGGCCTGGCCGTCCCTGGAAACCAGATTGTCATGATCTCAGGCACTCCCGGACGAGAAGGAGGAACTGACCGCCTCCTCGTCCACGAAGTAGCAGAAAAACGTGAAGAAAAAAGAGACCGCACCGCCTTGTCGAAGATCCCGATTCGCACTCCGATCAGCATGGGATCTCTCTGAAATTCGTCCCGAGTCACCCCGGACTCACTCCAAAGTTCGCCCCGCTCGTTTTGCACTGTCAGGGTTGAGGCAACTCTGACAGTGCAAAAGTCCCAGTAGAAAACCTGTGTCGCTGTTTTTTCTCGCTCCTTTGCCAGGCAGGTGTTTCAGGTTTTCACGCGATACCGCAGGAAAAGAAAGTCATCTTGCGCGAGCACTTGCTGTAAAGAAAAAGAGACCGGTTGCAAGAGATGAGCATGCCCAAACAAGCGAGAAGCGCCTTTCCCTGCTTCGCTCCCGAGAAGAAGCGGCGAAAGAGCAAGGCACACCTCGTCCACAAGCCCCGCAGACAAGAGACGCTCATTCAGAGAGGGACCACCTTCAACAAGGAGGACTTTGATCCCTCTGTGACGCAGTTCTCGCATGCCTTCCACAAGGTCCACCCCTTGCCCGTCTTCTGACCGGCTGAGCATCAGCAAATCAGCATATTCGGTTGCTTCCTCACGCCGGACCGGGTCTACATCATTTGGCACAAGCAGCAAGGGACGATCTGAGGAATGTAAAAAAAGCGGAAGATCCCAGTCGAAAACCAATCTCGCGCTCGCCACAATAAGCTGAGGAAGCCGGGCCTGACCACGGACTTGTCTTTGCTGCTGTTGCTCGACCGACAAAGACGGCAAACAATATCGTTCTGCCCGGACAGTACCCGCTCCCGCCAGAATCGCATCCGGAAAAATGCGCAGCGCATGAAACAGTTCTCTATCCGCGTCCCCACTTAAACCGCGCGTGCGCCCATCCAGAGTCACGCCTCCGTCAAGACTGCTCACCATATTGACAAGGAGGTAAGGCCGGTCCGCAAAAACCGGACGGTCTTCTTGCGCATACACTATGTCAGGATCAACAATCTCAAGTGGAAAAGGGTACAACTGACGCACAACTCTCCTCAATCGCGGGAGTAAAACACAATAATTCACTGCACGGACAAAACAGCCTTGTCTCTTCTGGATACACCCTGTGAAGCCGTCACACAGAAGACTGCACAAGACTCCTCTACTAGGCATCCTGAAAAATCTTTGGCAATAATGAGACCTCACAGTGTAGATCTGCGCGGTTATCACAACATATGCATGAGCAAAATCCCTCATTTGATCTTCATGGGTATTCGACAGACACAGCCATCTGGATCACCCATATATGGACACGCGAAGCGTGGGAACACGGATGTTTATCCATTACTTTTCTGCATGGGGCAGCGTCTGTTGCCGAACCGCCCTCAAATGGGAGAAACGGCGGACGTGGCGCGGTGAAATGGGCCTTGCGCCAAGCAGTCCGGGCAGGAGAATTTGCTCCCTACGCCGTCAGAAAAAATAAAAAACACCAGTTACTCCCGGGAAAACTCACACTTTTTTTACAGACATGCCCTGATCCGCATCCTGAAGGCGGGTGGACCGCCGCGCCTCCACCGGATTACCCCGATTCCGAAAAACAACGCTTCCCCCAGCTGTTCTGAGAAAAAACTCCTTCTCATACCAGTTCCCTCCTGCATGCAAAACTCACCGGCCTTTCCCACATTTTCCTGTGATATCCACGCTGCTTTCCCTCCCTCAATACGGCCCGCTGCCTGGGAAGAATCCAAAAGAACTAGAGAATACAAGAAACGCGTGTTCAACAATTACCAGCCTTTCTTTCCGCGCGCTTCCCTCTCTCATTTTCTCCACATACCACGCGAATAACTCCTCTGTGGTCACGTCCCACCATTCCCGCGCCGATACGGAGACCACAGCACTTCTGTCGCAGGAAGAAGAGGTCAGCCCGCGTGACAACACGCGAGCCGAATCCCCAAACAGAGAAAACACGTGCAGGCTACTCCCTCTCAGTAAAGGAAAGCGCCTGTACTCAAACAGCTGCAGCGCTCACAGCGGCAAGTATGACAACAGACATGACAGCAAGTACATCATCAACAACACAGACTGTAACTGCAAAGCCTTTGTCCCAACCGGGGCTTTCTCCTCTCCCTTTGCGGAACGGAACAGCCAATCTCATTGTTGATCACACTTCCGATCTCATTGCCTTGCTCGAACACAAGAAAACAAGCTGGCATATCATAGAAATGAATGCCTCTCTGCGACGTTTCCTCGCGCACTTCACCAATCCTGACTCCGCAGTGTCCACCTCGTCAGAATTGACCAAGCTGTTTCCCACTGTCCTGGCCAAACGCACATTACAAAATGCCGACATTGCCATGCAGGCTCCGGGCATTTACGCCTTCCAATCGACCTACAACTCTCCCCACAAGAAAACAGACAAAAACACCCCAAGTTCTCGCAATCTCGACATCACAATTGTTCCGATACGTCCATACGGAACGTCTCTGCTCCGCCTCCTATGGATTGCCCAGGACACAACGCCCTATTCTTCTCTCGTAACAGAGCTGGCACTCGCGCAGGCCGAGTTTGAGGTCATATTTGACAACGCAGTCACCGGAATCGCCATTGTCGACGTCGACCATACGGTGATACGAGCAAACCGTCGTTTTTCTGAAATGATGGCAACAGCCCCCCACGCCTTATCGACAACGCGGATTATTGATCTCGTCAGCCCAGAAGAACAAGAGATTCTGCAAAAAACCCTGACCGCAGTCGCAACTGAAAACAAGACTGTCACTCACGAAAGCATGCAGTTTCTCTCCGACAACGGAAAAATCGTCAAACTCTGCGCCACTTTCTCACCCTTCTCCCCGGATTTTCTTCCCACAATGGGCAACAGCCCCACCCGCCCAATCCAGACGCAGGATGTCCTCCCCGTTCTTGCCCAATTTCAACAGGTCCCGGGCAGCACCGACACAGCGCTGGTTCTTCCTGCTCCACTTCCCCCTGTTGCCTCTTCGGTGAGCCTCGCAGGTATCAAACTCGACAAACTTCTGGCAAAACACCATCGCGCAATGGACCTGATGGTGAGTCGGGGGTCTCTCGAAGAGATCCTTCACACGATCATTGCGGCACACGAGGAACAAACCCCAGGCGTTATTTGTGCCGTCACCCTGCAAGAGGGTACCCGCGTGGCGATTACGGCCGCCCCACATTTCCCTGAGCCGCTACGCGCCCTCATCGATGGCAGCCAGATCAGTCCTGACGGTCCTGTTCCTGCCCGAACCCTCTATTCTGGGCGGGAGGTTTTCTGCCGAAACCTGCTTGACGACCCTGCGCTCGGCGCACACAAAGCAGTGATCCAGGCAACGGGCTTACGTTCCTGTCTCTCTGTCCCCCTTCAGAATGCCTTTGGGAACATTTTCGGAACATTTGATCTCTATCACACAGAGGAAATTGCCCCAAATGGCCTCCTGCAAAGTTATCTGCATTCCTCTCAGCGTCTCGCTTCCATTGCACTCGACCAAGAACGCGTCGCGTTGCATGACTCACTCACAGGCCTACCAAACCGTCAGCTCTTCACGCAGATCCTGACTCGCGCGCTCGAACGATGGCGTCAAAGTCGCAGCAGTGTCGCAGTTATCTTCTTCGATCTCGACCATTTCAAAGTAGTGAACGAGAGCCTTGGCCATGAGGCAGGTGACAATCTGCTCCTCTCCGTGGCCGAACGGCTCCGCTCTCTTCTCGGCCCAGACGACCACGCAGCCCGCTTTAGCGGGGATGAATTCATCATCCTCTGCGAATCTCAGCATACACAAGAACATACAAAAGAAGACGGACAAGCACACGCCACCAACATGGCTAAATCCATCCAAAAAGCCATGTCCTGCCCCTTCATTGCAGATGACGGCAAGCTCCATATAGACGCCAGTATGGGAATCGCCTACGCAGACCACAACTGTGCTGCCGACACCTTGTTACGCGACGCAGACGCCGCCATGCACCGAGCGAAACAACTCGGGAAAGCTCGCTACGAGATTTTTGACACGAAACTCCACCGTCAAGTCGTACAACGCCTGCAAACAGAACGAGAGCTACGCGCTGCTGTCGAACGTGAAGAATTCATTGTTTACTTCCAACCCGAAATCGACCTCCGCCAGAACACGCTCGCGGGAATCGAAGCCCTTGTGCGGTGGAACCACCCACGCACCGGCCTCATCTTTCCAAATGACTTCATTCCGCTTGCAGAAGAGACCGGTCTCATCGTTCCCATCGGAGAACAAGTCCTGCGTCAGGTCTGTAGCCAAACCAGCATATGGCGCTCTTTCGCCTCATCCCATAATCTCCGAAAAAAAATCTGTTCCTGGGTGAACCTCTCCGCCCGCCAATTCGCACTCCCCAGTCTCGTCGACACTATTGCATCCATCCTGCAACACACGGGAACATCTCCTGAGGAACTCTGTGTCGAAATCACAGAACACGTCATCATGGAAGACATGCGTGCCTCCATCCACACCTTGGAAAGACTGAAGGAACTAGGAATTCGCCTCGGCATCGACGACTTTGGAACCGGCTACTCATCGCTGCAGTATCTCAAGCAATTCCCGGTCGACATTTTGAAAATCGACCGCTGTTTCATTCAAGAGCTGGGAGAAAACCCAGAAGACACCTCTATCGTAAAAACCGTCATAGAACTCGGACATGCGCTCGGACTTGAAGTCGTCGCCGAAGGCGTAGAAACCCACAAACAGCTTGAACAACTCCGTATCTTCCAGTGTGACACCGCCCAGGGATATTTATTCTCTCGCCCAGTCCCCACAGACACTCTCATAAAAAAACTCACAGACGGGTCGATATTTGCTCCCTGCTACGAAGAAAGAACATCTCCAAAGACAGAACCCGGTTAAACACACCAAACCCCACAAGAAGAACCTGCAAAACTGCTTTCCCCCCTCCTCGCCAAGCCGGCGTCAACCTTCATCGTTCCAGGCCAACCAGCCAAAACGCCGCGCGCGAAAAGGAGAAAGCGGAGATACCATCTCGCCAAGAGTCTCGTAACACAGGTCCGTCTCCGCGAAAAGCAGCCGCTGCGCAGCTCTTTCTTTTTCTCCCTGGTTCACCACCCAAAGCACCCCATCTGACGCAAGCAAGCCTGCCACATGAGACAACAAGCCAGCCGGGTCAAAAAACCGGTCAGGAAGTCCCCAGGCCCGCAGTGCGTCTACACAGACAAAAGGCAAAAACCAGGTGATGACATCAAATCCCCTCCCCTCACCTGCACTCCCCTCGCCGGCACTCCCAAGATCCATCACCGACCCAGCCAGATACCGGCACGCAGCAAAGCCGCCGGCCCGTGCACGCGCGACCGCTGCACGTGTCGAAAAATCCGCGTAACGTCGATGCGCGTCAATCTCCACCCCGGTCCAGGCGCCGGGCCACGCAGTCACAAGCGCAAGAAGATACGCCCAGTTCTTCGACCCCACATCAAGACCACGACAAAACCCACGGGCAGCATCCTGTACACGCACATGATCCCGCACGAAAGAGTCATACAAATCCAAAAAATAGACGGATTCGTGCAGCTCAAGCAGGCGAGACCCCCGAGTCCAGCCTGAGAGGTCATAATCGGCAGACAGGACCGTAAAGCGCTCCGCAGCAGCAGCAGAAAGCCCCGCCTCGAGTTTCGCAAAAGACCCATCACACCCCACACCCACTCCAGGGCGAGAAAAAGGAAACAGTCCACGAAAACGGTAGGCAAACTCGCGGCGAAAAAGCCCCTTCACCTGTTTCCCCTCTCACACACAACACGCCCTCTCCCTGCAAATCTCCAGGCCACAGACTCCCCGCACTCCCGGGATCACACGCGCACCAAGTTCATTGCTGATGCTTTCTGCATGAATGTTGCGACCCAGGACAAAATTGTCAGGAAGGTAGTGTTCCGCAATGATCACGAATCGCGATGCACCTCTCCAGAACTCGGCGCGCTTTCGACGCGCTTGAGTCCGGTCCAAGCGACGAGCGCAACCAGAGCATGCAGGGAGAAACACTGCCATGGGAACCTGCTTTGACACACGCAAGCGCGAGCGCACATCGACACCGAAAGAAAACCGGAACCCAAGCCCCACACAACCTGACCCGCTCGGTCAAGCACCGATTCAACACCCGCCAACCGCATTCGAGGATCGGCTACCATACACCCATCGAACACGAGAATCTGCACTACCACCTCAAGAACAACATCACCACATCACCAACCTCGTCCGCCAAACCAGGACAACCAATTCCTCGAACCATTCGTCCAAAACAATGGACTATTCCTGAAAAACAGCCCATCTTCGTGCTCGTTATTACCTAAATTCTCCAAGCACGAAACACACACACGATGACACGCCTCCCCCAAGGATCTTTCCTCCGAAACAAGCGCTACCGCATCGACGGATTCCTGGGACAAGGCGGCTTCGGCATCACCTACCAAGCACACGACACCCTCTTCGACAAAGCCGTCGCCATCAAAGAGTATTACCCAAAAGACTGGGTCACCCGCCCCTACACAACCATCACCGCAAATTCCCCCTACCAGCACCCCTACAAAAACTTCCTCAAAAAATTCATCAAGGAAGGACAAGCCCTCAGCCACTTCCAAGAAATCCCCGCCATCGTTTCAATTCGCGACATCATCACGAACGAAAACGGCACCGCCTACCTCATCATGGACCTGATCGAAGGAACAACCCTCACCCAAACCATCCTTCAGGCAGGCGGCACACTCTCCCACGACACTGCCCTGTACTACACGCGAGAAATCGGAAACGCCCTCACCACCATCCACAACGCCGGCATCATCCACCGCGACATCTCTCCCGACAACGTGATGATCACCCCCCAGAATAAAATCGTCCTGATCGACTTCGGATCAGCCCGCACCTACGCCGAACACACCAGCAAACTCACCTCAGTCTTCAAACTGTTCTATGCCCCCCCAGAACAAATAAGTCCCGACCCATCCCGGCACGGACCACCGACCGACATCTACGCCCTCGCCGCCACCCTCTATGCCATGCTCACCGGCATACCCCCCACATCCAGCATCGAACGCACAACCGCGACAACCCTCGAACGACCTGACCCACTCGTCCCCCCCTCGAAAATAAAACCCGACATCCCCCCACAAACCGAAGACGCAATCCTCGCTGCACTGCAACTCACCCCAAGAAACCGGCCCCCCACAGTCGCCGCCTTCCTCGACCTACTCCCCCACACCAAGAACCTCATACCAGCGAAAAACCCAGCATTCACCTGCCCCACACCGAGCGACCTACCACCAATCCCACGACGCCCCAAGCCCACACCAACCAACATCAAACAGCACCGGAAACTCCCCACTCCCCGCATATTCCTCTTCAGCACCCTCACACTCTTTGCTTTCGTTGCCTTCATTACCCTCATTGCAGTCACCATGAACAACACCAGCACGAACAACAACCCCAACAACACCCTGATCACAAGCAACAACTCCAACACCACCACAATCAACCTGCTCCACACCCTCCACCACAAAAACAGCGTACGAACCGCGGTTTTCAGTCCCGACGCCAC
>DEIU01000092.1 GCA_002352645.1 Acidimicrobiia bacterium UBA2766
TCCTGCAAAGTCTCCGCCATCATTTTCTCCCCGATCAGGTCAAAACACAGACCCCATGCAACCCTTACCTCTTCCGTAAAATCATCACACTGTTCCTCGCTCAAAGCAGCAATAAAGGCATCTCGAAAAACAGGAAAATACGCAGGACAAACTCCCATTTTCCGATGACGCACTCCTAATGTGCGCACTGCTCTATCCATGGAATCGAGACGCTGTACGGCCCCCAAGAGCATACGAAGAGCATCCAAAAACTTCTTACGCTGCTCCGTCATGTCAGAAGGAAAAAGAGAACGAAGATCAGGCCTCACCCGAAAAAGATTTTCATAAAACTCAAAGGTAATATGTTTCGGATTCCCCAAAATCTTGGTGAAAGAAGCGCGTACAAGCTGCACTTGTTCAGAAGAAGGAACTGGAGTCATTCTCAAAACTTTTCCTCAACACCACAGGCAGAAAATCGAGTAACCATTCCCTTCTATCGGCAGTATTCACAGTATTGCCATCACATAGAAAAATACTCACGTAGAATTACGCTATCTGCCCAAAACAGAATAATAAAGCTATTGCCTAAAACTTCTTCAAACTTCGATTCATGTGAGTAGACAGATTTTAGCGTGATGCTGCACGCGCAAAATCAAGCAAAATCCGGTGCTCAGCCGAGGCAATTACTGACCGAGCAGCTTGCACTGCATCTGGGTTTACTGAAATAGAATCGATCCCTGCCCGCACCAAATGCTCCGCAAAGACAGGATTGTTCGATGGAGCCTGGCCACAAAGTGAAGCAGAGATCCCGGCAAGATGTGCCGCCTCCACAATACGACCTACTGCATCAAGAACCGCGGCATCAGACTCGTCAAAGAGTTCAGCACACACTTGCGAATCACGGTCGACGCCAAGCATGAGCTGTGTCAGATCATTCGATCCGATAGAAACCCCACTCACCCCAAGAGCAGCATATTCAGGTATCCGGTAAACCACTGAAGGCACTTCGGCCATCACCCATTTCTGCAGACCTCGATGGCGCCCAAGAGGGTGACGATCAATAAGCTCGAAACAGGCTTCAAGCTCCCACAGAGTACGCACAAAAGGAATCATGATTATCAGGTTCGGAGTTTCCTCATACACTCGATCGAGCATATCAAGCTCCAACCCAAACAACTCTGGATCGCGAATATAGCGATAACATCCCCGGTAACCAATCATCGGATTTTCTTCATGGCCTTCGTATGCCTCCCCTCCTTTAAGTCCACGAAATTCATTCGTACGAAAATCAGTTGTCCGGTAAACGACAGGGCGCGGCGCAAAAGCACGCGTGATCCACAAGAGCGAGTCACTCATATTCGACACAAATTCTCCGCCGCGTCCACTGTCAAACAAAGCACGGGGATGTTCTCCTCCCAAAGCCTCGGTAATCATGAATTCAGCCCGCGCAAGGCCAACTCCATCCACAGGCAAGGCAGCAGCCTCTTCGGCATGATCTGCAATCGCCAAATTCACATAAAGTCGCGTGCCAAGAGGAACAAGACTCGAAGCCAACGTGATGGCCTGCTCTCCGCGCGTATCGCCTCCTGTGATACGCGGAACATGCTTTTCATCTTGAAAACGACCCCGATAAACCTTTCCTTCTGCCCCGTCCACAGTCACCAGATCCCCTGTGTGTAAGACATTTGTGGCGGTCCGAGTCCCCACAACACAGGGAATACCAAGTTCCCGACTCACGATTGCGGCATGACACGTCATGCCGCCCCCATCGGTAACGAGCCCTGCAGCACGGCGCATGGCGGGCACCCAGTCCGGGCTTGTCATTGGTGCTACTAAAACCTCTCCCGCGCAGAGTTGGTCCCCATCCTCTGGCGAAGAGAGCACACGGACTTCACCCGACCCCCTCTTTGCCGAAGCACCCAAGCCCTTTAGTACTGGAACTGCTGTCTTTTGATCGAGCAGCGTCGTGATCGGTCGAGACTGCAACAGATGTAAGTGTCCTCCGGCCAATCCCCATTCCATGTCTTGGGGAAAGCCGTAATGCGCCTCGGCTCGTATACCCAACCGAGCTAGTTCGAGAATCTGCTCGTCCGTCAGAACTCGGTCATCTACTTCGTCGGGGGAAAGCGAAACCTGACAATCAGCTCCGTCATCTCCTCGCACAATCTTGTGGGTTTTCCTGCCAACCCGCACATCAAGCAAGGTTGGTCCGCTCTTGCGGACCCGATAGGTGTCCGGTTCAACTTGCCCGCTCACCACTACTTCACCAAGACCAAAAGCAGCCTCAATCACAAGACGGTCACGGTCACCCGTCGCAGGGTCTACTGTGAACATGACACCCGAACACTCCGACTGCACCATTTCTTGCACTACGACAGCAATAGCCGGCTCTTCGGTAAAACCTCGGTCTGCCCGGTAGGCAATCACCCGTTGACCCCAGACAGACGCCCAACAATCAACAATCCGATCCAGTAGCAGATCTTCATACACATTTGTATAGGTTTCGTTCATCCCCGCAAAAGAAGCTTCCGCTGTGTCTTCGCTTGTCGCAGAAGAACGAACAGCCACCGGGACTCCCCGGAAAGTACCCACTCCAAACTGCTCGGTCGCAGTACTGTCCAAATATTTGTAATGGTCGAGAATTTCCTTGGCGAGTTCATCCGGTACACCCGCTTGATGCACAAGAGCACGCAATTCTTCTGATGCTGACGCAAGCGAAACTGCCACATTCGCGTCCAGGTCAGCAGCAATCCGCTGTAGTTCTGCGCGTACACCACTTACTGACATCGCTCTCTGGTACGCAGCAGCAGTGACCACAAAACCGCGAGGGACCGGGAGCCCCGCGCTCAACATCTCGCCAAGATTCGCTCCCTTTCCACCGGCAAGCATGACATCACCTTTGACAAGATCCTCGAGCCGGACAACTTCTCTCTCCACCGCACGCCTCCACGCAATTCTGAATACATCATTCCGGACAAAAACCTGCAATCCAGCAGGACACGCCCCATGAAAAGTCGGTCAAATCTCAGCTTAAAAAAAGACTCTGCGTCTCCCACAGGGAACCAGACAGGAAAAATCAGTCCAAATGACCAAAACTTTTAGGACCTTTACCAAACTTCTACCTGACTACCAGACTATCCGCCTGAGAATACTCACAACTGCGGACGCTGCATATACAGAAAGAGGAAACAGGCTGGAGAAGAAACTGCCTACAACGGATAGCAAAAACCCACGGATCGCTCTACGCGCACGAAAAAACCCGAAAGGCAAAGGAACATGGCAGAAAAGCGTCTTTCCATCTGACCTATTTAGCCCATCTCTCGATTTTTGTCGTACTCGTAGCGATTACAAGAGCAGCGCACTATCTGGGACACGCGTCACAACCAAAAAAATATGCTCCAAGGGCAAATGAACGAGTGTCGCCCCTGACGTTCCCTGCACAATCGACACATGGTCTCTCCCAACGGTCTGTACCCATCCTTGCTCTCGATGGAGTGCTGCAGACCACCAGACTTCCACAAGTGGTTTGTCTGGAAATAACTGCAAACCCTGTAAAAGCATCTTCATGTCGCCGAAACGAATCCACGGTTCAACCCCACCAGAACGAGAGCGTTCGACTCGCACCAAAGCAAGAGGAGGACACGGGGTTGCCAAATTGATATAGATACGACGCCCATCGTCATCGTCCATCACTGCCAAAGCGTCATAGACATCCACAATTACACCGGAAAAACAACAATTCCCGCCCCGTAAGGCCATACGATGCCCACAAGACATCGCATCAAGATAGAGATCGCGCATCTCTTGCGCAGCAAGCAGAGCATCCGCAGCATCTTGCTGCGCTTCTTCCGCAGCATCTCTCCGCTGCACAAAATATTCCCACTCTCTTTCAAATGGCAATCTTCCATCTTGGGTGTATGGAAAACGGTCATCAGGCAACTCTGGAACAATCACGCCGTCCTCCTCCCTTAAAAGGGGCACAGACTTCAAGAAGAACAAGCGAATCCAATCTTCTCGTTTCCTGTCGCCTTATCGCAACATCCAGAAAAGATTCATCACTCGCTCCGCGGATACTGTCCCGACGACTCCAGCTGTCACAATCACTTCAGGCATCGTAATAATAAAAACGCGCACAAAGTTTCGGAAAGGACCAGACTCCAATCAGTATTCTCCAGATTCGGTGATCTTCGGAGGTCTCGCATCCTTGCTGTCATTGGTCTGTTCAGGACCGACAACCGAAAAATCGAATCCTCTGACCAGCACTCTCAGCTGAAAACAAACAAAAGGAGGTCCTGTGAAAGCAGAATCACTCAGTTCCACACTTCAAGAAAATCAGTGGCTCAAATGCCCAGAAGCAGCAGCGCTCCTCCTCATCACTCCCAAAACAATCCGTTCGATGGCACGAGAAAACAGGATTCCTGCCCACAGAGATGAAGGCCGCCGAGACTGGCTTTTTCAAGAAGACGAACTACTGAAATGGTTTTTCGCTCTTCCTCTTCACACGGCAGAAAATGCAATATGAAGAGCTTCCTGCCCTTTCCACTCATTTCCTCTCGCTACTACACAGGAAAGACAATAACTTTGTACAAAAAAATCTTTCCATGCAAACTCATATGGAAAGAAATAAAAACGGCTACTAAAGTGAGGCCGTCATGACAGAAAATTCTCCTGTCCGCTACCCGAAAATCATGAACGTCACAATGGTCTCCGAAATGATCGGAGCAACACCCCAAAAAGTGCGGGACCTAGCCCGCAAAGGGCTTATCCCCGCACGACGCCTTCCAGGCTCAAACCGCTGGCGTTTTAGCCGTGACGAAATCTCCGCCTGGTGGGAACGTCATTTACTTGACCCAAAGTGGCACGATCTTCTGGACATCCCCAGAGAAAGCACTACTGCCGGCAACGAAGGCGACCAGACCGTCAAGTAGCTGGTTCTTTACGCCTGGGCTGTTCTCGCCAAGACAAGCTCCACCCGTTTTCTGGCTCTCTCCCAGTCCAAGTAAAAATGCAACATACAAATATTCCCCCCAAATATCTTGTATGTTGACAAAACAGGTCATATTCTCCAGGCAAGGCGTTTCGCATTCTCGCAGGAGTCCCCAGTGGACACATCCAACTCCTCAAACACAGAACCCACTCTGACTGTCGTACCTATTCCAGTACCAGGGGCTTTTCTCGAAGCCCGCGTATACGGCACAGGTGACGAGTCAATTCTTCTTATACATGGAGGACTGGGCACTCCCGACTATCTCGCTCCACTTGCGAAAAGCCTTGCTGTTTCTTCGCGCGTCATCACATACGACCAACGTGGCAGCGGAAACTCCTACGCTACGAACGAAACTTATAGTCTCACTTATCACCTAAACGACCTCGAATTCGTGCGAGCAGCCTGCGCCCCAGAACGCTCAGTACACCTGTTCGGTCACGGGTGGGGATGCCTACTCGCACAGATCTATGCCTCGCAACAACCTCACCGAGTACGAAGTCTCTTCCTCTGCAATCCCATTGCCGGCCTGGGAAAAGACTGGTCCAAAGCAGAACGCGCGTTCCATCGCCGCACGCGCAAGCTTCCTTTTCCTGTACCCAGCCGGCAGACAATCGCCATCCATGGCCCAAAAAAAATGCGAGATCGCGCGACACGAAAGATCGCGCAACGCCTCATTTCCCATGAAACCGCATTTTTCCCCACAGGATTGAAGCTTGCCCCTCCCCCCATCACGCAAGACTGGCTCGCAGGCATCAACGGGGATGCCATGCGCAAAACACGACGAGCACTACTACGGGCGTCTTCTCTTCTTCTTGATCCAAAGAGAGAACCGGGTTTTCCGGTCACTGTGCTCCACGGAGAACACGGAATACTGACAGACGAAGAGGACCAACTGCGCGCACGCTTTCCCTTGGCTGCCCATACAACCCTTGAAAACACAGGACGCCAACCGTGGCAGCAAAACCCTGCCCTCTTTCTGGATATTCTTACAAAATTCTTGCGTACTCCAGTCGAATTGCCCAAGAACACCACTTCCGAACAATCCGAGCAGCCTGAACGCTCAAAAGCAGAAAATATTGCTTTCTCTCTCCCTTCCGAACCCGCGCTCTAGGAAACAATATGAAGCAAAAACAACAGAAAAGTCTTCGCTTCCCCTAGAGAAGACGCCCGCGGAGAGAAACACGAAAACAAGCGAGTAGGAAAAGAGGGCACAGCGCAAGCCCGTAACAAAGATTACCCTATACATCAAGTAGGCAAGCGCTGTCCCTGAAAAAACAAACACGAGGCAAAAAGTAAAAAGGTACTTTACGGAAGACGGGCCTCCAACACTCCTTCTACTTCTCTCAACCAATTGAGATCCACCTCAAAATGATTGAGCGCTCCTTCAAGCGCTAATACCTCGAACTCAATAGACGGGTTCTCCGCTGGATCGCCAAGATCCAACAGAAGATGCCGCAATCGCCGCACCGCCCGTATCGTATTATGTAGCTGATCTTGTACAGCCTGAAGCATTCCCTCTGGAGGATTACCTTCGCAGTATCGCAAACGCAGATACATCTCGTCCCGTTGCGGACGTACATCGGCATCAGGCGAGCGAAGCCAATCCTCTACTATTGTCCTACCATCTCCCGTGAGTTCATACACAGGACGGCCTTCCTCATCCTCATGTGAAACAACCCAGCCTTTCTTCTCCCCACTTTGCAGAATCTGAAAGACATGGCCGTCATTCACGTGCCAGAACTCTCCAATAGCAGCATCTAGCCGTTTATACACAAGGAATGCGCGAGCCGGGTTTCGACCCAATTCCGCAAGAACAGCATTCCGTAATGACATCCAATACACTCACATCGGTTCTACGAACTGTTTGCATCACACGTACACGTTACTCGCGTGAACCAAATGTTCAATGTTTTCATAATAAATACCCTGTTCAAAACCATCTTGCCACGGATACCACCTGTACCATAAAGAGAAAAAAGCAGGGGAAGCCCGCCCTCGCCAAGTCCTCTCTTCCGAAAAATCAGCCAAGCGAACCGTTTTTGTACCACTCTCTTACTTCGCTTGCCCCCGCATTCTGCTCGAAGACAATCACACCTTTCAGGCCTGTCGCTCCTCTGGGAAACCGCGTGGACAACGGATGGTTCGCATTCTCTTCTCATCTGCCATCCGCGTTTGCCCTCAGGGAAACGCCCTAACATGCGATCGGCACACCCCCCTCAGAAAAGGCATGCCGAACATGCGCTTTCTCTATTACGAGAACAGAACCCCCCTTTTTTTCCTTCTTCTTGTTCCAGGACTCGCTCTCTTCCTTGCTTCTGTCCCGGTACTCTTCTCCGCGCCCAGTGACGCACGCACTCCCGTCAACACCAGCAACGAAATCAACACCAATACTGTAAATAAAATACCCACAGAAGGGCCTTCCCAAGGCCCTTTCGCCTCCGACGATCAGCCCGAGCGAAAAAATTTCGTCGTCATAACCGGAGACGTCACCATAGCGCCCACAGACATCGTCGGTACCGTGATTGTGCTCCGCGGAGCAGTTGCGATTCACGGCACCGCACTCGACATCTATGTTTTCGACGGCGATGTCGAAATCACGGGAATTGTACATGGCAATCTACTCGCACTCAACGGCCATATAACGCTGCACGAAACAGCAGAAGTATCAGGGGACCTCCTCTTTTCAGAAATTCCTACTGTGGCTGTAGGAGCAAAAATCGGCGGCACGCGCCAACGGCTCGATAGCAGATGGATCGCAGAGCAAGTGGACCGACCACTGCGGCAAGGGATTTGGGGAGCAGCCGGCATTTCAACTCTTGTTCTTGGTTTTTTACTCATTCTCTGTGCGCCGCGAGGTGCCGATGCCGTGGCCGGCGTCCGTCACACAGGCTTTCTTCGATTGTTCTGTATCGGAGCAATTACTGGTTTAGGGATCCCCGCTCTCGCGTTCGTTGCCTTGCGTTCCCTCTTGAGTGCTCCCTTTGGCATTGCTCTTCTCGCTTCTCTTGCCCTCTTTTATGCGATTGGGTATACAGCAGGCGCCTGGGCATTAGGACGGCTTCTCTTCAAACGAAAAAACCACCATTACATCCCCTTTCTCATCGGCCTTGGTCTGCTACGGGCAGGAGCGCTCTTTCCTTCACCCGCCATTTTCCTCTGGCCAGTGGCTTCTCTCTATGGCCTTGGGAGTATTACTGTGGCCATATGGAAGACTCGTAAACCTCTTTCATCTCAACAGGTGGATCGGGAAACAGAAAAAGAAACACAACCATCCCCTACTCCAATCCTCCCTTTAAGAACAGCGAAAAACTATAGCGAAGCCCAAACAGCCACAGTCCTCTCCATCCCTCCCATTGATTTGTCCACCCCTGCAGCTCCTCCAAACAGCCCTACAACAGGATGGCATCCTCTCGTCACCGTAAAGACACAGAAAAGTCCACAATCATTAGCGAAAAACAGCACAGAAGCGGAGACAGTATCCTTGGAAGACAACAGTCTGTCCGACATTATTCTCCAGCAAAGAGAAACCCCCTAAAAGTTACAGTTCTCTTCTGCTGCAAGCGCCTGAACTTCACGCACAGCCCGTGCCAAACCAGCCTCATTCACATCTTTGTGGAAGACGAACCGGACAGTGCGCGCATCGATCATGCCTGCGCGTACTCCCCGACTCGCGAAACGCGACAAAAAATGAGGTGAGAGGCGATCTTTGCGCGCGCACACAATGTTGGTGCACACTTTTTCGGGATCAACAGAACCTGGATAAACATCTGCCAACACTTCCGCGAAATGCCTGGCACGAGCGTGATCTTCACTCAGACGGTCCACCATTGTCTGCAATGCCAAAATCCCTGGAGCAGCGATCACCCCCGCCTGGCGCATGCCACCCCCGAGACGAGAACGCGCGTCTCGCGCGACTTCCATCAGCGCAGCTGAACCGGCAAGGATCGACCCCACAGGCGCGCATAGCCCCTTCGACAGGCAAAACATTATAGTATCGCATCCTGCAGACAGCTCGGTGGGGGAACATCCCAAAGCAACTGCAGCATTAAAAATACGGGCACCATCACAATGGAGAGGAACACCGCAGACACGACAGGCTTCTGCAATGACAGCGACCGTCTCCGGCGACAAAGGCGTGCCTCCCGATGCCATATGCGTGTTTTCAATCCACACCAAACCGAGCGGCGGCAAATGATAATCAACCGCTTCGCTTGCCTCGAAAACAAAGGCGGGATCGTACACTCCATTCTCATCTGGCACAGAACGAAATTGCACACCAGCATTCTGCGCACCAGCGGCCCTTTCGTACTGCCGCACATGCATCCGTTCCCCGCACAAGACCTCAACTCCAGGGCGAGTGTGCACACGTAAGGCAATCTGGTTTCCCATAGTTCCCGAAGGAACGTACACAGCGGCTTCTTTGCCGACAGCCTGTGCAGCAAGGGCCTCCAAGCGACGCACGGTGGGATCTTCGCCGTACACATCATCGCCTACGACAGCTTCGAACATGGCTTGACGCATGGCAGAAGTTGGCACAGTCAGGGTGTCAGAACGAAGGTCAACGATGCCGTCAAGTACAGTGTCGAAGGAATCGCTCATACATATCTCACAGTCGTTCATACTCTCGTAACGCTTCAGTCCGATGCCTCGCCCTGATTTTCTCGAAACCGGCTTTTCCCCGCAGATGCCGGCTCCACAATTATGCTTCTCCTCCAGAAGTCGTCATACTTTTCCTACAGAAAAGAACCAGCAACAAAAAAGCAGTAATGTTTACTGCACACCCAATGTCACAGAGAATTGTCGCTGGTGCCGGCAAACCCCTCGAGTACCCGCCTCTCTTCTCGTTGTCGAAGCCAAAAAAGAGAAAATCGGCCCTCTACCCTCTGCTTCCTGCTCAAACGGTGATGTCCCATCCGGGTTTCTCCGCCAGAGCTTGTCTCCTTGCAGTCATGTCCCCAGTAATGCCGCAGGCCCCAGGATGCCTCTCCAAGCAGGCACCCTGGTGACCATCCACCTTAAGAACTCCAGATCAGTACGCTCAGTACCACGAGAAGCGACAAACCCAAAATAACCCCACGAAAACAAAGAAGAAAACAACTCTTCCCATGTCTTTTCATACAGGCTTTTACACACACCTTGTTGACGGCACGTACGAGCTTTTCCGCTATCACTATGCGCCACAGCGTCGCATACACGAAGACACAAGCGGAAGAGACGTCGGCGCGACACGCGGCGTTCTTGCATCAATGCTGTCTTTGCTCGCAGAAGGAGCAACGCATATTGGAGTCGCCACTGATCATGTGATCGAGTCTTTCCGTAATCAGATGTGGAGCGGCTACAAAGACGGCTCAGATATTGATCCCGTACTGAGAGGGCAGTTTGCACTTGTCGAAACAGGACTCCGTGCAATGGGAATAACCGTATGGCCAATGGTCGCGCGAGAAGCTGACGACGCCCTGGGGTCGGCAGCACACGTTCTCGCCGGCATCCCTCTTGTGAAGCAAGTGATTATCTGTAGTCCTGATAAAGACTTGGCTCAGGCTGTGCGTTCCAACAGGGTTGTGCAGCTTGACCGTCGCCAAAAAATCCTACGAGACGAGCAAGGAGTGGTCAGCCGATTCGGCGTACATCCGGCTTCAATACCTGATTATCTGGGGCTCGTAGGAGACGGCGCCGATGGCTTCCCGGGTCTACGCGGCTGGGGAGCAAAGTCGGCCTCGCGCGTACTAGCATGCTATCAACATGTCGAGAATATCCCAGAGTCTGCGGACAACTGGGAGGTGACGCTCAGACAGGCGGCAAGTCTTGCCAAGACCCTTCAATCTCACATGGATCTCGCTCTTTTGTTCCGCGACCTCGCCACTTTACGTATTGATCCTCCAGTACTCAGCAGCCTGGAAGAAATAGAATGGCGGGGTCCATCGCAAGATTTCGGGGCCTTTTGCGAAGCTTTGCGGGCACCTGAGCTGGCACGACGAGCCGAAAAACTCGCGAATACGCGCGGTTGAGAAAAAACTTTCTCTCTGCAGAAAGAGAAGACTACCAAACGGGTTTATGGCAAAAAACCCGAAAAATATAGAGTATCTCTCGGGGATTCCTTCAGACCTCTCCCCGCCCAAGCAAAAGAAGAGAAGCAAGAGCCTCCACGAAATAAGGTTTTATCCTGTAAATTCATGAGATCTCACAATAAAAAGCATCTGACAAATCACAATCGAAACAAAAAAGACGCGCTCTTCGAAAACTCATCTTTCCAAGGTAAAAAGCTGCGAAGATTATGCACAAAGAACCTTCAACCTCGCCATTTCATGGGGAATAGCAACAAAAACCAAGATTGCTCACAAAAAAACCCTCGGAAAAAAATACTAAGAGAAAGAGTCGGAGGCATCAACAAGATTCATCAGCAAATGGGCAAGGAAATCATATGCTATTGCCGAAGCATAACCGGGATCTTCTTCGGAAATCGAAAGATCTTCGTCCTCGGTCACATTTAAGAGGGTCCCCAACGCCAGGCGCAGGTGATTGAGGGATTGCATCCAGGATGCCATATCATCGCTGTCAAGCGAAACCAAAACCCTACCATCTGCTGCCGCATTTTCCCGCAGCATAGATACAACCGTATCAAGGGCAGAATGTCGTTCTCGGTCAAGTTGATCCGCGACAAGCGCACGGTAGGACGCTTCTGCTTCAAGGTCATCGGGGTGTGCTGCAGGCACAAGACGCCAGGCTACCTCTGGACCAGCAAGATCTGGGTTGTCAAGCAGGTCTCGCAGCTCAGCCATGAGGGCAAGCGTGAACTCCACGGCAGCAGCGTCCATGTCGCATTGCACTTTGCCATCAGCGTCTCGAGAAAAATATTCGGGACTCACTTGCCCGCTTTCTGCATCGTGGCAGAAAGCCCATATGCATGCAGCCGATACACATCAAACTCAGCCTTTTCTTGGGTACCAGAGGAGACAACCGCCTTCCCCTTCTCATGAACATCCATCATGAGTTTCTCTGCCTTTTTTCTGGGGTATCCAAAAAGTTTTTGAAAAACAAATGTGACATACCCCATCAGATTCACCGGGTCATTCCAGACAATCACAATCCAAGGAGTGTCTGGGGCAAGAAGATAGGAGGGAAGATCGTCTTTTTGTTCCTCAATATCAGGCGCGACCACTGTTTCGGACATGATTCCCGCATTTAATCGACATCGAGCAAAAAAACACACTGTGGTCTCTCAAAGGAGGGCACATGTGCATAAAAGATGAAACAGCAGTCTCTGGCAAATTATCGCATTGTAAAACATCCCAGACTCGCCCTCTCCGCGAGTTTTTGGAATCTTTGTCAGCTTTTTCATCCTAGGCACGCCCAACAGCATGGCTCAAAAGAAACCCGAAGATGCTCCCTATACAAAGAACTTACTCAGAACAGGTGCTATTCAGGTTTGTTCATCATATCATTCATACTCCTGATCGTCACACACCCAGCCCGATCAGCAAAGATAAAATTTAGCCAGCCTCACAGCACACGTACTGCACCAGCAGGAAAGTCCTCGCGACAACCCCTCTTGACAGCATATGCCTCATAGGGAACGCCACATTACCCACGCAGTTCTGAGAAAATCCCCCCACACAGCACAAGAACTGCCTCAGCACTTATGAGCTCTCGACCGCTGCTCTCTCATTTCACACTTCGACAGCCTGCATGACTGACAGGAACTTTCCTGTTCTCTCCGTCAAGAAAAAGCTTGGACAGCCCTTTGTGCCACAGCCTCCCCCACCGCTTTTCTTCTTACAGGAGCAAAAACGTGACCACGACCAAAAATAAAACACTCGCAGACATTTTTCAAAAAATCGTGATCGACGAACGATTACAGTCGAACCTTCCCGGAGTCGCTGCTGCCCTTGTCCGGCCAGGAATGTCACCTATCATCGTCTGTCGGGGCGACGCAGTCATCGATTCCATCGTCCCTGTCACACCTCATACTGTGTTTCCGATCGGAGAACTCTCCGAAATATTCACCATTACTGCTCTCATGCAATTATGGGAAGAAGACATTTTCGACCTGGACACTCCGGTAAATAGGCTTTTTCGGCAAGATTGTGTGGTGACACCTCCGGGAACATCCGCCATCAGTGTGCGGAATCTCCTTACCCACACTGCCGGCATCGGCGAAGAACTCTTTCAACGACCCCCAAGACCAAGCTCTCTTCTCGCAGCATTCTCAGCGCTTTTGCGCACCAGACAAAATTCTTCCAAAACACAGACCACTCTGACATCGCCTTTCCCTGGGACGCGGACTCCAACACGAGCAGTCCTACCTCCGGGCATCCAATGGACACACTCTCGCCGCGCGTCTTGTCTCATCGGCAATCTTCTTGAGGAACTCTCGGGAAGCCCGCTTCCCGCCTTTCTGCAACAAGCAATCTGGGGCCCTCTCGGCCTGGAAGATACTGCATGTGCCCCCATCCACAAGCTGCAGGGCCATCTCGCAATGGGATACGATCTGACTCGACACGGAAAAAGAACACTCATCCGCCGACAGTTCTCTCCTGGCAGCACTTCTCAGAGTCTTTTCTCGTCAGTTCATGACCTCTCCCGCTATGCCGAAACTCTCCTTACAAACACGGCAGAACCATTTCGTACAGAACTTGCGTTTCGCCCCGACCAGGTTCGTCTTCTACGCGCAAAGACGCTGGAAAAGATGTTCCAAACCCAATTCAGCATGCACCCTTCCCTACCGGCAGCAGGACTCGGTTTCTGGCTTTCTCACCTCGGCCCTTACCGCCTCATAAGCCAAGGTGGAAATACGCCGGGTTTCTCTTCAGCTATGCTTCTTGTGCCCGAAGCAGATCTCGGAGTGGTTGTTCTCACGAATCAGTCCATGCCACCTTCGGCCTTTTTTGGGGCCGAACATATTGGGCGCCAAATCCTCTACGCCATGTTGCACCTGGAAAACCCGACAAACCATATTCTCGCGCGCGCGACCTCTGCCGAGCGGCCTGACCTTTGGGACGACTTCACAGGAACCTACACGCCAGACCCAGTTCCAACAGCCAGTATGCGGGCACAACAGCTTTTTGGAGGGAGAATTCACATCTCCTCGAAAAGCGGATTTTTACAGGCGCACAGTCCAATAGGTCTTTTCCGCCAAGGCCTATGCCTCTCCCCCACTGACTCCCAGGATCCTCATCTCTTTACCAGCATCTGCAAAAACGTTTCCGTTCCCTTTGTTTTTGAGCAGGACTCTCGCGGCACAATCGAAAGTCTGCACATTGGGATGCTCCCATGCCCTTTCACCTTGAGAAAAAAACAGGCTCACCCTCAAAAACTTTTTCGTATCAACATCAAAAAAGGCTTGTCATATCTGACTGCAGGGGCAATCGGAACTCTGGCAACACGCCGCATGTTCCGACAAAAATAGTTTCCTCGCACAGGGCTATGCACATAAAGCCCAAGCCGCACACAGGAAACGAAAAAAGAGCTGCGCGTCTCAACCCAACTCGTCCTACCCTGATGCGAACTGATGCGAAGACGGGGGCAACCCCGCCTCCAGACCAGCGTATCCTCATCTGCTATGGACGCCTATTATTGATGAAGCGCGCTGTGACGAGACCACACGCCCGAACCAAACGGGACCTGCTCTTCTCAAACAGGTTGGACCATCATGGAGTCACTATGACCACCCTCACGGAAAACATCACTGACAGCACTCCCCTCAAGGTCACTGAAAAAGCTCAAAAAAAACTCGTCGACTTACGAAAAGGTGAAGAAGACGGAGAAAAGCTCGGTCTACGGATCGAAATTGTCGGCGCCAGTGGCATCGACTTCACGTACGACTTGTACTTTGAGCCGCTCGACGAGACCACTGCAGATGATCACATCTATCAGCAGGGGGAACTCGAAATCATCCTCCCTATCGACCAGCTCGATCAGCTCCGGGGTTCCACACTCGACACACCACGCAATCTGCTCGATGACGGACTCACGATCTTGAACCCAAATCGTCCGCCCAGCCCTCTGAGCAGTGAGCATATTCAGCTTGAAGGGAATCTCGAAGAACGTCTCAACCAACTGCTCGAACAGCATGTAAACCCCCACATCGCTTCACATGGGGGGTCCGCTCAACTCGTCCGAGTCGAGAACGAAACGGCTTTTATCCGTATGGGCGGGGGATGCCAGGGTTGCAGTTCCGCGCAAGCCACACTCGAACAAGGCATCACCTCCGCGATCCTCGACAACATTTCAGAAATTAAAGAAGTGGTCGATGTTACTGACCATGCTGCTGGAGAAAACCCCTTCTACTGAACACGAGGCTGAAGAAAACACGTGAAGATGGAGAAATGGGGCCCATTTCTCCATCTTTCTCGTCTCTGCCGGAAACTCTCTTTCTTTTTTCTTAGGTTCTCGAAGCTCTCATCCCCTATGATGTCCCAGCAGTTGGTCACTCATCTCGTGGCCCACTGCATTCTGCTGCGGCGAGGTAGCTCAGTCGGCAGAGCACAGCACTGAAAATGCTGGTGTCGGCGGTTCGATTCCGCCCCTCGCCACCTCTGCACACTATTCCTTCGTTTCTCATACTGTGCTGTGGTGCCCCCAGAGCCTCGCTATCAGGCAAAAACCCGCTCTAAAACACAAATATGCGGTTCTTCTGCCCACCACAAGACAGGCAGACAGACCAAAACATATTTTCTCCCGTCTTCTCAACCCGGCACAGCAAAAAGAGAAAAAGGCAAGTCGAATTTGTGAGAGCAGCGGTTTTCTCCATGATCAGTGATCATGGAGAAAACCGCGAGAACACACCCGCTGCACAGAAAACAGCACTCAAAAACACGCGGTGCACACGCGGGACAACAAATTCTCGCAATTATGCACTCATGCGCTGCGGGTAAGAAGAAGTTTCCTGGCGCCGAAAAAAAGAACGCAGGCTACGGCGGCGCCAGCGACCTGTCAGGGGATCAAAGCGGCGCCCGCGCATATGGCCCAGCACGCTATACGCGAACTGATCCCAAGTCAGTCTTTGGTGAATGATTGTCGGCACAACCAGCGGCCAGGCTGCACTCTCATCGGTGGTCTCTTTTCCTTCAAAGACAATAATCTCTCCACTCTCCGCACTCCACGGGGCTTCCGCGCGACGGAGGAAGAACACAGAAAAGAACTCATACGCTTCAACATTCGAGCGGAAAGCACTATATCCGCTGCCTTCAATAAGTGTTCCCGGACCATAACAGCGCGGGCATGCAGCAAAAATCTCTCCCTCCCCCTGACACACAGGACATGTCCATCTGCCAGGTCCGCCAAAGAAGCTGGCATCAACAAGAAAAGACTCACGCTCCCCTTCACAATGGGGGCAAACATTTTGCACAGTACCGCAGCCTTTACAGAGAGAACAGGCCGAGAGCATTGGTGAGTCATATGAGATGGTTGCAAGATCAAGGTACGGTGGCGCCTCCACATGAAAGGAAGCCCCTGCCCCAATACAAGTAGCACAAATTCGCCCTTTTTCCACACCAAAGCCACCACATGGCGCGCATTTTGCTGCGATTTCAGCGGATCGCAGCATCGCGTTTTCCGCGGTACAAGAAGGAGAACTCCGGCGGTGCCAACGGTAATACAGAGAAAGACGAGCAGCGGTGTCATCATGCACCTCAGGGAGAAAAGCCCCAGCAGAAGAAGCGACATTATCTGCTGGGGAAGAAGAGTTGGGATTCTGAGCAACAGACATGGCGGGTAGCTCTTTCTTCCAGGCATCGTGCAGGGACAGTGACACAGTCCAAAAAAACATGCGCAAAAGGCGTGAATCGCTTCACACCTCAGCTGCGCGTATCAGATATGCAATGTTTCTACTGTATTCCCGTTCTCGCCATTTTCCTGAATCTCAAAAGCTCATTTTTCCCCAGATTCATACGCAAACTGCCTAATCGTCTGAAAAATCAGCGGAGTTTCAAACCACAACAGACCAAGGACAGTTTCACTGCCAACCTTCGCCCCGCCAATTTCCCCAAAGAACAACAATCCAAAAATTCCCAGAAACACAAAGTCCGGTTGGCGAAGAAAATTATCTACACCAACCCATGCTTTCCTACATATGCCGTTGGACATGACCGAACAAGAAGAAATACACGACAGTAGGAGAAAGTCGAAACTGGGAAATGGTCATCGAAATGATTCTAGACCCCACTGACACAGAGGAGGATATCCCTTATGGGGTCGCGTTCTGGCAGGCAGACGGCCCAATCCCTGGAGACCTCCGCCTTATCGGAGCAAATCATCTGGCAGACAGCACGGCCGGCACCAAATTCGGAACACGCATCGGGCAAACCCTCAGAGAGTCTTTTCCTGATTTTGAAGAAACAGCGCATGCCCAAGACATGCTCGCTGCAGCAACAGAAGGAAAATATTCCAGATGCAACATAACCTATAGAGACGTCAGGTTCACGAACTACTACATCCCGCTCGGAAACCAGACAATGGCCTGTGCATATAAAAGAATCGAGGCCACAAGCAGCCAATCATACAAAAAAACACATTGGGCTCTCATCCTCACAACTTTCCTGATCGGTCTTGTTGTATACGGAGGCGTCCTATGGTGGACAGAAAAAAGGCATATCGCGAGAAAAGAAAACGTCTTCGCCGAAGACGCAAAAACGACAGTCAAGAACATTGAACAGTGGCAACAGACTTATGAAAACCTGCTTGTCTCTGTAAGCGGACTCTTCACTGCCAACCAGAAAGTAACACGGAGCGAATTCTCTCGTTTCGTCTCGTCGAGTCTCTCACCTGAGAGATACCCAAGCGTGCAAGCCTTGGGATTCGCTCGAATAATCTCTGATAGAGAAAAAACTCAACTCGAGAAAAAAATACGAGAAGAAGGCCATCCGAGCTTCGCTGTGCATCCTGAGATGACGGAAGAAACCCTCTATGTAGTGGACTTTATCGAACCTCTAAAGAGAAACACAGAAACTTTTGGACTTGATCTGGGAAGTGACCCAGCATTGCGCGCGACGGTGGAACAAGCACGAGACACCGGACAGATTACCGCGACTGGGGCAATCACTCTCACGCAAAAGGCAAAACAGCAACAAAGTTTCCTCTTCCTGCACCCCATTTACAACACACTTTTACCGCCAGGAACTATCGGAGAACGCAGAGATGCCTTTGTTGGTGTTGCCATTGCAGTCTTTCATACCGAGAACCTTTTCAGAACCATTCTCAAAGGAATACCCACGGTTCAAGTAGAGGTCAATGACAGCCGGCAAGGCGAAGGATCCACTTCTCGCGACAACCAACTGCTCTTCAAAAGTGATAACGCGCTCCCAGAGAGTGAAAGCG
>DEIU01000052.1:0-63790 GCA_002352645.1 Acidimicrobiia bacterium UBA2766
GGTCTGTTGGGGTGGTGTCGGAGGTCTGGTCTGGTGTCTGGTTGTTTGGTGCCGGTCATGCCATCACCGACAGGAAACAGGAGTGCATGCAATCCGAAGTATTGTTTTTCCTCGTGCGTGAGCGGTCTGTCTGTGCACCCATGCCGAGAATCGGGAATCACAGGAGGTTTCCCAAAGCAAGAGATGTTGTACAGAAGAGTCGGCTTTGGTGATTTCTCCTATGGGAGGGATGGGTTCTGAGGCTCGATTGATCTCCGTGGGGTTTCTGATGGGAAAGTCACCTCGATCGAAGTCGGCCTTGTGCTTGAGGTCAGTCTTTCAACTGTATCCCGGCTGGGGCGACGAGCTTGACGAGCCCTTCGGGTTTGTAAGTGCCCTGTGGTGCGGGTGCCGGCCGCGCGGGCCAGGGTGGTGTTGTCGGGCGGGGGCGGGTCAGGCTGCGGGGGCGGGGCTGGAAGGTCTCCAGGACTCGCCGGGCGAGCCCAGGAGACACCTGCTTACTTATACTTTGACTTGGCTTGTGGCGGGTTGGGAGGGGGTTTTGGCGGAGGAGCGGTTGCGTGTGCGTTCGAGCCAGACGGTCACGGGTGGGACAATGATGACTGTGGCGAGGAGTGCGAAGCTTACGTTGATAACGGTGAGGAAGCCGAAGTCGCGCATGGCAGGGAAGGAGGAGGCGATAAGGGCGCCGAAGCCCCCGATGCTGGTGAGGGCGGATGCGCTGATGGCTGCGCCTACGGTGCCGACGGCGCGTTGTATGGCCTCTTCCGGGGAGAGACCATTGGATTGTTCTTCGGCGTATCGGGCGAGGAGGAGGATGGAGAATTCTGCGCCTACTCCCACGATGAGGGCGCCGAGCATGGCGGTGAGGGGATTCAAGTCCATGTCCAACAGGTACATGACGCCGGATGACCAGCCTGTGACGAGGGCGATGGGGATGACTGGGATCAAGGCGCGACGGATGCGCTGATAAACGGCGAGGAGCACCAAAAAGACGCCGATAAGGCCAAGGATGATCTGGATTTCGCGGCCTTCAGTGAATTTGCTTGCTCCTTGGGCCATGAGGGTCATGGCGCCGCCGGCGGCGAGGGATGATCCAGCCGGCGGGTTTGCGTCTTTCAGGATGCTGTCGAGGACTTCAGCCATTCTCGTGGCAGAGATCTCGTCAAGCGCGAAAGTGATTGTGGTTCTTTTGAAGTCCGGGGTGATCAGCGAGTTGCTGATTTCTTCCGGCATGAACTGGAGTAATGCCTTGAATTGTTCGGAGTTTGGTATTTGCTCGCCTGGGATGAGGTTGAGCACGCTGTTTGACATCAGGATTTCCGGATAGTTTTGCACTGTGCGTTCTGCAAAGTCGGTGAGCCAGCTCATCATCTCGGGTGATGTGACGTCGTCTGCGATCAGCATGATGGGGAGCTGTTCGGTGCTGCCCATCACCTCTCTTGCCCTGTCGAAGGCTTCGACCGCAGGTGTGTCGGAGGGGATCATCTTTTTCAGCTCGGTTTGTACGGTGAGATTGCTGTCGGCAACGAAGCCGGCAGCGGCGAGCAAGCTGCTCACTCCAATGATCACGACCCCATGGCGGATCGACCAACCTGAGAGTTTTGTGAGAAAGACCACGAAGCCCCCGAGGTCTTTCTCGGTACTTTGTTGGTTTTGCGCTTTTGCTGTTGTGTCGGATTCTGTGCCTTGGGCGAGCATCGTGGTGGTGGTCGGTGTGACTGCGGGTTTTCCGTTGCCTTCTGCCGGGGACACTTGCGGTACAAATCCGGTTTTGCTGGTTTTTTCTTTGCCGTTTGTCACGTGTTGGGAGGCGGTATCAGGAACAAAGGTGCCTTCGTTTTCGAGGTTTCCGTTGTTTTCGTCGTCAAGGTCGTTGCTGCCGTTGCCATTTTTTCGGCGGTCAAGCAGGTGGATGATCGGGACGAGCAAAAAGAGGGCCGCTGCGAACAGGGAAATGATCCCGATAATGAGCAGAGTGCTGAAGTCGCGCACGGCGGGCACTTGCGACAAGAGCAGAGTCGAGAAGCCAACGCTCGTTGCAATGACGGCGATAAGGGTACTGGGGCCAATGCGGGCAACTGTATCGATGACGGCCCGGGCATGGCGTTTGTTGCGTATTTCTTCTTCGTAGCGGTTTTGGAACTGAATGGAGAAGTCGGCACCGAGCCCGATGAGCACAGGCAGACCACCCATCGTGATCATGGTGAGTGGGATCTTTACGCCCGGGAGATTGGCAGTGCCGAAAGCGACAAGCACACCGACGAGCACAACAGGCAAGGCAAGTAGTCGTCGCCGCACAGGAAAAACGAGATAGAGGACGAGGACCATGAGGACGGCGGCAACGATGCCAGTGGTGAGCATGTCGCCTGTCATGCTCGAGGTCATGTCGTTCATGAGCATCGGGGTGCCGATGGCGAAGGCTTCCTCGGGTAGATCGGTTGCTTTGATTGCTTGTTCGATGTCTTCGGCGAGGTCCATCTGCTCGTCAAGATCAAGCCCTCCCTCAAGGGTGATGGCCATGATCGTGTGACCTTGCAGAAAAAGCTGCTGCAGTCGGGGGGTGATCGTGCCGTCTGCAGTGAAGATGGTCTTTTCGGCGAAACCGGGGGTCAGCACGTCGTCATCTGGTGCCGTGGCACGAAGAAAGGTGATGAGGCTGAGGATTGCGTCGATGCCATCGATTTCTTCGAGTGTCTCTTGCGCGGCAAGCAGGCTACCGAGTGTGTCGGGGGAGGCGAGTTCTTCTGGTGTCCCCGGAATCAGCAGGAACATCTGATCCCCGCCGAATGTATTTTCGTAGTCCTTGTAGTCCTTGTAGGCGTCGCTGGATTTTTCGACGAAGATTTCCTGGGAGGTCTCCATCTGCAGACCTTTGGCGCTCACTCCGGTAAGTATGACCACGATGAGAACAAGCGCAAGCACTCGCTGCGGGTGACGGTTGATGACCCGTCCCAGAGCCCGAAAAACTTTCCGCATTTGTGTTCCTTCACTGTGCTGTATGGAGCCGGAACTATGCCCGTTGTGTGCAGAGACAGGGGGAGTCCGGCGAGCGCGCGGTTTACGGGGAACGGCGGTGCAGACTCATCACAGAAAAATAAGATTTCTCCGATGACCAGCTCTGCTGAGTGATTTTACTGGGTTGTGAGTTTTAGATCCTATTCGGTATGCAATTTGTGACCTTGGAGTTGTTGCCCGTTTTCTCTGGTTTTTAGGTGTGGAACTGGTTTTTCGGGCTTTTTATGGGGTTTTCGTAGGAGATCCCATCTCGTTCGGTATTTCGTTTGGTGTTGTTGGTGGGAGTGCGGACTGGGGTGGGAGGGAGTGCAGGTAGCCCGGGTTGTTGTCGCGGATCGCGGGAAAACCGTTGTGTCCGGTGTTTTGCTCTGGTCAAGCCCTGGCCTGGTGTGATGAGGAAAAAGACGGTCTACTGTCCCAGGGTTCTCTCGTGCCTTTTATATGTTTTTGTTATTGTTTTCTGTACTTGGCGAGATGAGTATTCGCAGGGAACTGGGCACTATATGCGCTGGGTTGTTGCCACCTTTAATGTGAAACACTGCACGATGGCAGGCAAGGATACCCAGGTGGACCTCGATGCCACAGCGGCAGCTTGTGCGGAACTACGTGCCGATATTTTGGGATTGCAAGAACTCGACAATGGGTGTGGGCGTTCTGGTCGTGTTGACCAAAGTGCCATGCTTGCTGGACACCTGAAATGCCAGATGATGCCGGCCTTTGGACACACTGGAACGAACGCTGACGGCAGTGTTTTCACGTTTGACAATGCCCTGTTGTCGCGTTTTCCGATCGAAGGCGAGATGCGCTTACTCGATGGGAAAAGCGAGCCACGTTCCTGTTTTGTAGGGCAAACAGGCGGTCTTTCAGTGGTCACAACTCATCTCAGTACCGATAAGGATGTGTCCCGTGCTCAATTTCTGCAGGCATTGTCGTTTGCAATGGACCTGCCTTCCCCTCGGGTCCTTCTTGGCGACCTGAACCGCACCAAATGCGAGATTTCCGCGGCGATTTCCGCGGCGGGTTTTGCGTCTGCGGGCTGGATGCCGACTTTTCCCCGCCGCTTTTCCTACCGCAAGATTGACCATGTGCTCTACCAGGACGACCTGCACGTGAGCCGTAGGCAAGTGCGCCGTTTTCCCGTAAGTGATCATCGCGCCCTTGCTGTGGAGATCGAGACAAAATCCTTGCTGCCTTGAGACGGAATGGTGGGGTGTGTTGCACTTTGCAAAGGGCTGCTTTTCTGCGTGGGAGTGGGCAGGTGGGCAGGTGGGCAGGTGGGAGTCTGCCTCCTGCGAGGGCGAAAACCCATTTGAGCTGGGAAAAATATTCGTTGTGATGATCTCGCGATTGTTCTGTGTGGTGTTGTTGTGAATTTCACAGAGGCTGTGGGTCTTTCGGTTTTTCTGTGAGGAGGCCATGCGCTGCGAGGTCAGCCTGTAATTGTGCGGGGTCACGAAAGAGAACGGCAGTAAAACCACAATTTCGCGCCGTCTCTACATTGGCGAGCGTGTCGTCTATGAACAAAGCGCGCGAGGGGTCAACTGCGTAACGGCGCGTGAAAAGCTGGAAGATTGCTGGGTCGGGTTTGATGAGCCCCTCTGCTCCAGAGACGAGAATGCCCTCAAACCAGTCGAGAAAGCCATGTTCTGCTCGCGCGAACGGAAAAGTCTCGGTAGACCAGTTTGTGAGCGCGAGAAGACGGCAGTTTTCTCTGCGGAGTGTGTGTAACAGGTTGACAGACCCGGCAATTGGTCCGGCCAGCATCTCGGGCCAGCGGTGCTGGTATGCCTCGATATGGACTGTCCATGTAGGGTGGCGTTGCTTTGCTTCTCGTACTCCCTCCGTGAAAGGTCTGCCTCGGTCTTGTTCGGCATTCCACTCAGTAGTGCAGACGTTGGCGAGAAACCACTCCATCTTTTTGTGGTCTCCTTCGAACATGCCGTGGTAAAGGTACCGCGGGTTCCAGTCCAACAAAACGCCTCCGAGATCAAAAACTAACGTATCGATTGTGCTCACACGCGCTTCTTTCCTGCTTGTCCTGTGTCCGTGACCCTGCCTTTTTCGGGAGTGCCAGAGCACTCCTTCTTTACAAGGCGAGGCGGTGCATGGGCGAGACGGATCGGCAGTCCGATCTCGGCTTGCAGATCAGACAGGGCGAGAGTTTTTCCTCGGCATTGGGGGTCGTGGTCGAAAATGACGAGGCAGATTGGCCAGACATAATGATCAGACATATGAGGGAACACGGCGACGCGGATGCCGTGGCTTCAGCCATGTCGTCGAGAAGCTGCTCCTGTCTGTTGTGCTCTCTTGTTGGCGAAGAAAAACCCGTTGTATATTTCCCTGCTTGCGCAAGACGGCAAACGTGATGATCTCTGTAAAGCGATCATGTAGCTAGCGTACTGTTTTTCAGGGTAACGCGGCGGTATGCGTGATGGCCTCCCCAAGGAGAGAAAACCCCAAGGTGAAGTCAGAGTTTGGGGCAGATTTTTGCCGGGTTCTGCTGGTGGGTTTTGCAGAGAGGTTGGGATAGGGCATTGGTGGAGGTCAGGGCCTTGCGTGGAGCGCGGGAGGGCGTTGCCCCGTGATAATTCTGCCAGATGTTTTCTTGTGGGGGTCCTCGGGTTTTTCGGTTCTGAGGTCTTTTGGGTCCTGGGGGGTACGGGCAAAAAAGTCGGGGATGTTGGGCCAGTTTGGTTGGTGTATTTTTTTGGTTTTATGGGTCTTTTAAGGGGAAAAATATGATTTTTTGGGGTTTTTGTGAGTACTTGTCTGGGACAAGACGGGGATGGCATAAAACTGTGCTGGTGCGCACGATGCTTTGACAAGAGGAAGAATGTCGAAAGATCCCCGAGTTGACGCTGGTGGGTAGGGGAGTCCTCCCCCTGGGAAGATTGTCTGTTTTCATGCTCAATGTTGAAAAGAGATGAGCTGTCGCCTGTCTTGGCGGGCACCGTGTAAGAAAAACCTGCAGAAATTCTGGCTTTCTCCTGAGAGTCGAATTACGACGAGTGGGCGTGGGAAAGAGGAAACGATGAGAAAAAGAACGGGTTCTGAGAGGTGGCAGAGGCCAGGACGGGACCGGAGATGGCTGCTCGGTCTTCTGCTCCCAGTTTTTTTGTTCAGTGCATGTGGAGACGACGGTGAGGTCAACGCGAACTTCACAGGAGGTAGTGGCGATATTGAAAACGAGTCCCCTGGGTCTTCTGCTTCAGGCGAGATTTCCGAAGGTCTTGTAGAAGGACCCACCGGCGCAAGAGAGATTGTACAGGCATCGGGGATTCTTGCGACTGCATCACGCCAGGTGAGGGGATTTGATGAGATCCTTGTGAAAGTGCCTGGTGAGGTTATTGTCGACGTCAATGGGAAGGAATCGCTCGAGATTGAGACCGACGATAATGTATTGGACCTGTTGACGACCGAAGTACGAGGAGGGCGACTTGAGCTGGGAGTGCGACCGGGAGTCAGGATTACCGGCGTAAAAAAGATCGTTTTCCGGATTACTGCTGCGAATCTTACAGGTGTCGATGTTTCTGGTAGCGCGAATTTCATTGCTCGAGGAGTTGATGCGCAAGCTTTCGATGTGTCGATCTCGGGTGCGGGCAGTGTGGAAGTGGCCGGAAAGAGTGACGATCTTGTTCTCAATATTTCCGGTACGGGAAATTTTGCGGGTAAAAACTTTGCAGCCCGAAAAGGACTTGTCAAGATCTCCGGTGCAGGCGAGGCTGTGGTGAATGCTGCGAAAGAGCTTGACATCAGCATTTCTGGGGTAGGGAATGTGCGTTACTTGGGTAACCCGATTGTCCATCGTTCTGTGCGCGGTGTCGGCAGCATTTCCCGCTGGTGACAGGGCCAACGTGTTCGATCTTGGAAATGGGTCCCGGAAACGGGTTGTTTTCTGCTTTTGCGGGTGACTCTGCCGGTGAGAGGGGTTGATGTCGCCTGTGGCAGGCTGTTTCTCGCTCGTCCAGCCGTGTGATTGTGTGTGCCTTCGCTTGTGGCATCGCAGGCGGAGGCCTATGTCCGGACACCGGTCCAGACTGCGGCAAAGGGGGCAGCGTATGGACCGTCGCTTCCCACGGTCAGGATCTGTTGATTTCCCAGGGGGGTGACGGAAAGCATGGATTCGTGTTCGCCACTGAAGATGGATTGTTGGATTTTCAGGCGCTTCCAGCTACTGCCCCGGTTTGAGGATGTCCAAGCTGCTCCATTGTTTCGATCTTGTCCCACAGCGATCACTTGACAGTCATCAAACATTGTGACCGAAAAGAGGATTTGATGGCTGCGGATGACGTTGTGATTTGTTTTGATGCGGTTCCAGGAGTCGCCGCGGTCGTCAGATACCCAGATTGCAGCATGTCTGTCTGCGCTGCCTACTGTGATGACCCGTCCACTTGTATCACAGGTCACTCCCAATAATGTGCTTTCTACACTGAAGGTCTTTTTATCGAGAGGAACAGGTTTCCAAGAGTCGCCGCATGTGTCAGAAACCCATACGCCTCCGTGGTGCCAGTGTTGGCCGACGGCGACCATGCGGCATCCCCCCACATGAGTGATATCCCAGAGGACGGCACTCTGACTGAAGACTGTGTCTTTTTCGAGGATGGGACGCCAGTTTTTTCCTCCGTTGGCAGAGACCCAGATCTGTCCGTTCCCACCTTTTCCGACAGTGTTTTTTTTGCCGTCTTTGGAGATGGGAACGTGGCCGACGGCGACGACCCGTTGGCCGGCGACATGGACAACGGCCTGCAGTATTCCCTGTGTTGTTTCTCTCTGTGTTTCTTGCGGTTTCGGGAGAGGAGGTTGCGCGAGCTGTGTGGATTGTGCAGAGGTCTTGTTGTCCTGTGTCTGGGAGGATTGGGGGTTTTGGAATGTTTTGGGGAGGGGATGTGGGGTGGGCCGGGCAACTTGTTGATTTCGGGTAGTGGGTCTCAGGGTTCCGGAGGAGAGGGCATGGCGTGAAGGAGCAGGGGGGAGGGCTGTGGCAGGGTTCTTGTCGAAAAGGGCGTGCGTCCATGAGTCGCCGCCGTCTGTCGATACCCAGGCCGCGGGAAAGCCCGTATTTTGCCCTACGGCCACAACATGGTTTTCTCCGAGAGAGGTGACAGCCCGCATGGTTTGCGAGCCGGGGCTTTTGCCTGTGGTTTGGGGGATTTCTTGACGTTGCCAGTTTTCCCCATTGTCGTGGGATATCCAGACAGCGGCTTTTGTTTTGTTGCGGGGACCGGCGTGACCAACGACGAGGACGTTGTTCTCTCCCAGCGAGGTGGCATCAAACATTTCTGTACTCTTTTTGCGGAGAAGAGAAAATCCTTTTTTCCGGCCGAAGACTTTTTGGTGATCGGGAACGCGTTTCCAAGTGAAGTCGGTGAGAGAAGAGCCGTTCACATGATCTCTTTTGCCTGGTGTTTTAGGTGTTTGTGTGTATGGTGCATGAAAAGAGGAGGGGAGCCAGGAGGGAACGAGGATTATGGGACATGCCAATTTTTTGCACAGTGCGTTTTTCAAGTGCACCGTGAAGACGATTTCTTCTTCCGGCGAGGGGCGCGGCAAAGGGGCGCGCCCCTTTGTATTGGTAATTGCAGCATGAGTGTGCAAGCGAATCTTGCATGAGACCCACTCAGGAAAGAGGAGGTAGATCTGGTGCAAAGATTACGCAAAGGCCAGGCAGAGTAGAAGATGAGAAGAAGCCTGTTTTTTAGGGTGATGGAAGTTTGTGGTACTTGGTGGTCTTGTGATATTTCGTCTAAGGAAGATTGTGGTGGGGACGGATATCAGGGAGTGAAAACTTCAAATTTGACGGCGTATTCGCAGCCGAAGTGTGTGCCTGCGTCTGCGGCGAGAGAACGAAGAAAAAAATCTGGGTCTGGATGATCCTCCAGATTGTCCAAATAAGCTTTATGGTGTTGGAGAGAGGCCACCCCTTTCTCTATCCATTCGCTGACGTCGACTGCATGAGTGCTTTGCGGGGAACCGCTGAAAGCTACGATACGAGGCTTCCAGGGTGCAAGCTGTTCTTTTTCTTGTAGTTCGGGGAAGATCCAACGGTTGGCGGCATCACGGGCTGCGTCAAGAAGTGCGAGTCCGGTATTCCGGTGGTCTGCCATGTTCCATGTGCCGGGAAGACCCCAGTTCTCTCGGTAGTTGATGGAGAGAATTGTTTCGGGGCGATGGCGACGAATAGCGCGCGCAAGATCTTTGCGAAGCTGCAGGCCATATTCGATTACCCCATCAGAATAATCGAGAAATTCCACGTGTGTGACACCTACTTCGGCGGCACTGCGTATTTCTTCTTCGACACGAAGACGGACTGTTTCCTCGGGGGAAAGTGTCTCGATGCCGGCTTCTCCTTTGGTGAGAAGTAAATAGGAAATATTTTTACCTTGGTGTGTCCAGCGTGCAATAGCACTTGCTGCCCCGTATTCAAGGTCGTCGGGGTGTGCCACAATGGCAAGCCCTGTTGTCCAGTTCTCCGGAAAGGTCAGGAACGGTGTGTTCTGGGTCATGCATATTCCTTGATTTTAATGTGCGTGTCTCGATTGGTTGTGTGAGCTTTCCATAGCTGCCTGGATCGTGAAATGGGTGGGTAGCTGTCGTGAAGGCAGAGGTGGAGAGCCTGAAAAGGTTCTCTTTTGCTTTTGCGGGACTGCGTTGTTTCTCCTGATCGTCCAGCTTCTGTGTGTACGGAGTGGATCTTGGGAGGGAAGCGATGAGGGAGGAATCAGAAGGAAACGACGTGTTGTCGTATGTCGGCTTTTTTATTGGTTTATATGGGTGAAGACGGGGTAAGTGGGTCTTGTGAGGATTGAGGAGAGAGGAGGCCTTTATGGGGTGGGTGTGGTTATTTTATGGGAATTGTATTTTTTGTGAAATGGAAAGAATGCTGGTTTGAGAAGTCTATTCTGTCAAGTGGGGTGTGGGCATGTAGCTTGGAAAACATGAGTTCTCGCTGGTTATCTTCACGTTCTTTACACGGAAAAGATTATGACGCTCGTTTCGAATCGCTGGCAGAAGCGGGACATGATGTGCATGGTGAGGCGACTTTTGTGCAGTCTTACTCGCCACGCCGAGTGCTTGATGCCGGATGCGGGACCGGTCGGGTTGCGCTTGAGCTTGCGCACCGGGGTATCGCGACACTCGGGACAGATCTTGATGAACGCATGCTGTCTGTTGCTCGGGAAAAAGCGCCGGAGATGCAATGGGTGACAGCAGATCTTGCAACGCTTGACCTGCGTAATACGCGAGGGGAGCAGGAGAAGTTTGATTGTATTGTAATGGCTGGAAATGTCATGATTTTCCTTGCTCAAGGGTCTGAACAAGCAGTTTTGTCTCGTCTTGGCGCCCATACACTTCCGGGTGGACTACTTATCGCCGGATTCCAACTTCAGGCGGATAGGTTGACGCTAGATGCATATGATGAGTTTGCGGAGATGGCAGGGTATAAAATCCGGGAGCGATTCTCTACCTGGGACCGTGATATTTGGCATAGGTCTAGTGGGTATGCGGTTTCTGTGCATGAATTGCTGCCATAGAATTGGCATGAGAAGAAGTTCTAAAAGAGGTGGTCTGCGGGAAACCTTTTTTCTGTCTACTGTTAGCGTGAACGAGGAGCCTGAAGTATCCAAGTGTGTGGTGCGATGCTCTTTGTAGATTTTGTGGGAAGAGACGAAGAATAGATTTTTCCACTTTCTCTCTTTTTTTGTGTTTTAGGTGGTCTATATTTAGTGTTAATTTTCTTTTTGGCTGCGATGTGAAGAGCGGACTTTCTCAGAGCTTTCCTCGCATGTTTTTTTCTTAAAGTTTTGTTACAATTCTGTGACGAACGCGGGAATCTGGCGCGAAATTGATCTGTTGGCAAGCTGGGGAGATCTTTTGGGATTTTACTTTGTAGGGGATTTTTGTTCTTGTAGGAAGCTGAAGAGAGCTAACGGGGGACGATGATGACTGGCGTAATGGATGTGAAGCCAGTTGGCTATTTAGTGAAACAGGTACAGCACCTTTTGCGGAGAGTGATGGATGACACGCTGCGTGATCTTGGTCTGACGACCCCCCAATATGCCATCTTGTTAGTTTTGACTGAAGATCCGGGGTTGTCTGGTGCAGAGATTGCGCGCCGGTGTTTTGTTCGGCCTCAGACGATGAGCGGAATTCTCTCGAATCTCAAGGCAGCAGAGTTGATTCAGCGTGTGCATCCAGGGCATGGACGGGTGATAAAGACCTATCTTACGGAAAAGGGAAGAGAAGTTGTCAGTGCAAGTGAGAGCCTGGTAGCGGAAATCGAAGAGAGTATGCTTTCTCGTTTGTCTTCTTCTGCTCGTGAAGAATTTCGAGGGCATTTGCAGTCTTGCATTGATGTTCTAGAGAGAGTCTGAAAAAGTTTTCTATCAGTTTACTTCAGGTCTTTTTCTTGTTCTTCTGCGGTTTCGTTCCCTTATTCCTGGCAATTGGCGGGGTTCTTGGATCTTTATTTTTCCTTTGGACTGATATTTTAGAGAGTGTTCGTCGCTGGTTCTTTGAGGGAGATGCTCTTTTCTGTGCTCCTCCTTTATGGTTTCTTTGCATACCAGTTCTCCCCAGAGCGCGTTGGCGGCAAGGTTTTTCCCTCGTGAGGTTTTTCCTGAGAGAGGTCACCTGAGCGGCAAGCTTGCGCTGTGTGCGTGGGAAGAGCATGCACCGAGCAGGTGATTGCCTGCCCAATGTCCAATGGTACGAGTAAGAGAGAGTGTTCTTGAAGGGAACTCTGGCGGGAAGAAGACAAGACAGAACATATTTTTCTCCCTACTTCTGAAAAAGTCGGACAGTGAAAAATGTCCTGTTTGTCATTCTTGTTGGGCATTGTGCTGTATCGCGAGAATGCGCACAGACTCAGCAACGGAGATTTTAGGGAAAGGTCTTTTTGCATATTGGGGACTGCGCTGTTTTCGCCATGGTGCAGGTAGTAAATGGATAGTGTTTGTTGCGTAGGGCAGGCGCTTGGGGTGTGTATGTCGAATCTTTCTGCGCGGTTCAGAATAGACATGCGCATAGAACAGAACACCCTGGTGTGATATCGAGAAAATAGCTGTGTTTGCTGTATGGCGTTTTTGAGGAAGTTTCGGTTCTGTATTCAGGTTTTTGATGTGGTGTAGTCAAGAACTATGTGTTGAAATGGGAGGCTCATGACCGATCGCCGTGGTGACATTGAGCGTTCAAGGCGTCCTAGTACTGTCGTTCCTGATGCGCTGCAAGACGGCCTTGTCGATGCCGAGGAACGTGGGCGTTTATTAGCGATGCTGGTGCAGCGCCGCAAAGAAATTGGCATGACTCAAGTAGCAGTAGCGGCCGAGATGCGTACGACCCAGTCGAATGTCTCTGATATTGAGTGCGGGGAATTGGACTGTCGACTTTCAACCTTGCAGCGTTATGCTCGGGCGGTATCTTCTTCCTTGCAATTTTCTCTCGTGTTTCCTGAAACAGGAGAGATCTCCTCTTCTCCTTGGCCCACGATTGAGACACCGACAAAAGATACGGGGGCTTTTACTTGGACCGGGTCTCCATCTGACACATCGGTTCTGGAAATGTGGGAGGTGCCGACGCAAGATTCCTCTTTCCCTGATCTGCCCTGAGAGTTTTCTATTTGGTGAGAGGCGAAGACCCGCTTCGCGTGCTCTTCTGTGTTGGGTTGATGTCTGATAAGTGGGAAAACTTTTTTCTGTCAGGCGACAAATAGACTGCCGGTGCGGATTCCCTCGAAAGTGACAGGGGTGAGAGCGTGCTCGTCTTTCCAGCTTGGTGAGGCGAGCACACTCGCGTCTTCGCCTATTTGGGAGCCGGCCTCAGGCGTGTGGTCGCCATACACCATGAAAAGTCATGCCGGCATGGTGTGGGAGGCGGCCTACCCACACTGTTCCGTTTTCAAGTCTCGCGGCATCGAGTACCACGAGGTCTGTCGCGTGCTCAATATGGTTGTACACGAAGGCGAGGAGCCAGCCGTCCTCATTTTCGATCTTGTCGGATGTGGTTTTTTCTTTTCGTGGGACGAATATGGGTTCGCTTGTCGCGCATGCGGGACCGAAATCCCAAAGATCGGTTTTGCCGGTGTCGGTGTTGACGCGACCGATTGCCGAACCGAAGCTACTAGGAGAAACATCTGTGGAAAAAGATCCGTAGATGAAATGTTGTGCTTGTGTGGCAAACCGCGTGTCCATATGAGGAAATTCCATGGGGATGGGACAGATCTGCGTGGATTGCAGGGTGCGTCGAGTCGGAGAAATCCTACAGCGCCAGAGGGTCGCGTCGAGGACGTAGTCATCCTCTATCGAGCGAAAAGAAGTGAGAGCATTGTCGATGTTGGTGTATTCCGGGTAGCGGCAGAAGTCGACCACGATCTCATTTTGGTCGTCGAACGCGCCGGCAATGTGGAACTGGAACCAAGGATCGGTCTCGAAGACGATAGCCTTCCCGCCTTCGCGCGGGATAAGCAGGATGGTAGTGGGGTGATCGCCTTTCCAGGTCATGGCTTTCCCAAAGGGTGCTTTCCCTGTGAGCAATGGAACAGGGTTGAATATGACTGGGCCGAGCAAGAAGACTGCCCACTTGCTTGTCAGAGCGAAGTCGTGATTCATCACTGATACCGGTACAGGCGTTCGAGCCAGCGGAAAAAGACGTCCGTTCCGGTCGATACGGTAAGTATCGATACGGTTGCGAGGGCCGTATGACATGCCGAAGTTGTAGGTTTCTTGTGTGACAGGATCATTGCGAGGATGCGCGGAGAAGGTCGACCGGGAGGAAAGCGCTCCGTCGAAGCTCATTTCTCCGAGCGTCTCGAGCGTATCGGGGTCGAGTTCCCAGGGGAGTCCCATTTCCCACAAGGTGAGAAGTCGCCCATTCGAAAACATGACGCTTGTGTTGGAAGCATTGGCTTGGTTCGGAGATCCGCGCATGGCATTGCGGAGTATGCCACCAGGGGGCTGTGTGCCGAACCCTCTGACCAGTGGTTTTGTTGAGGTTTGTTCTCGTGAATACTTAGGGGTTTGGACGTACCGACATTGGTAAGAGGCGGTCCCGTCAGGTGCGAATCGTACGGCACGGAGCGCCCCATCGCCATCGAAAAGGTGGTTTGCCAGCTTATTTTTGGCTGGTCCGTTGCGGTACAGTATTCCGACGAGGTCTGGAGGAAGATTCCCCTGGGTTTTATCTATAGGACCATCGGTCTCAAGTATGTCCTCTGACCAGTGTGTATTGGTTGTCTGGGGTGGGGCGTCACGCATGGCTTCTCGCTTTTTTCGTGTGCTTGGTTCTCTGCTGCGGGGAACCGTAAGAGATTATGTAACACTGTTACAAAATCTAAGCAAGCATACTGCCGGACGTGTTCATTTCAAAACACTGTTTCGATTTTTTTGTATGTTCTAGACTTGTTTGGATGGCAAAGTTCCGTGGCAATTACATCACAACTGAAGAAGAGCGCGAAGCACAACGCAGCGCTCTTCTTGATACAGCCTGTGCGATTCTTGTAGCAGAAGGTTCTTCTGCTCTTTCGGTGCGGCGCGTATCTGAAGCAACTGGGGTGTCGACTACTGCGATTTACAGTCGGTTTGGTGGGAAAGAAGGGCTTTTAAAAGAACTTTGCGCGGAAGGGTGGGCACGTTTCGAGCAAAGTCTTCGAGGAGTGGTTGATACCGATAATCCTCTGGCGGATTTATATAAAATCGGTCTTGCGTATCGTGAGTTCGCTATTGGGAATCCCTCCTTTTACATGCTTCTTTTCGGTGGGCAAATGATGGAATACATGTACGGTATGAAAGGTGTCCACGAGCAGATCACTTTTCAGATTCTCGTGAGGGCGGTGCAGCGCTGTGTTGATGCTGGGATGGTTGTGATCCAGAACGTGGAAGAGGCGTGTGATGTTCTTTGGAGTCTTGCTCATGGGATGTCGAGTCTGGAGATTGCCGGGTTTTTTTCCGATAAAGAGCTGGCGGAGAAATCCTATAAAAGGGCGATCACCGCTTTGATGTCTCCCTATTTAATGCCGGATTTACGTGAGGCCATTCTGAAGAATGCCGATGAGGAGAAGCGCGTCTAGGCGCAGGTGTGCAGGTCTTTTCTGGGTTTTTTGTGAGGATGCATGGGAGTGAGACGGGATGGAATGTGGATGTTGATGAGGAACCGGTCACGGGTCCACAATATGCCCGTTGGCTGGGCAATATTCCACACGCGTGACCGGTTGTGTTTTCTCTAGTCGGTCATTCGCAGGGCGACTGCCGGCTGAATGCGTGAGGCAGCCCGCGCTGGTCCTGCTGTTGCTGCCAATGAGATAAAGATCGTGGCTGCTCCTAGCCTGAAGATCTCCATCCAAGGGACGGAGAAACTGATCGTGGTTCCGAACAAATCGGTACTACTCACGATGTTGTAGGACGTGACGATTGCGAGTACCAAGCCCACGAAGGTTCCCTCTAGTGCGACAAAGCCCGCTTCGACAATGAGGCTGCGTCCGATGCGGCCTGGCTGGAAACCAAGGGAGCGGAGCACCCCAATTTGGCGGCGCCGTTCTCGCACTGCACGTACCATCACGACCCCTAGGCCGGCAATGCCGACAATAAGTCCTAGTGCGAGATATCCCTGTGCGAGTTCGAAAAACTGATTTTCGATGGCAGTGGCATCATCCACCATTTTGCTGAAAGGATCGACTTCTGCACCGTTTGCCGTATACGTCTTTTCGAGCGAACGGGAGAATGCCTCAGGATCGGTGTTCTTGTCGAGAACCACATAGGCGCGGCTTTGTACCGGAGGAAGGTGAAAAAGGGCCTCGGCTGTTTGGGGACTTGTCAAAACCCCGTTTAGGACGAGATCAGTGCTTCCAATGGCCGCAACACTGACTTCTATTGTGTCCCCAGATCGGAGATCTTGCGCGACCAGAGTCGATCCGACTTCGATGGGCCCGAGTGTGCGCAGGGAAGATGCCATAAAAAGCGGGTCGACAATGATCTTGTTTGGTGTTGAAAGCACTGCTTCGTATGCAGCTTTGTCTGAAGGAAAATCCCCGCGGTCACTTAAAGTCGGCGGTTCTGATTGCAGAAATCGTTTGTCAAAAGTGGAGAGGAACCAGAACGTCGGTTGCTGCTCGCTGCTTTCCGAAGTACGTGCAGGCGTCTTTTGCATGAACTGCACTGGGCTGAGTGACATCGGAGCCACTCCATTGACCTCGGGAAGTTCGCGTATCTCATCAAAAGGCACAGGGTTTGTTGGAGAAGAACGGACTAAAACGTCGTATCCCCCAGAGAGTTCTGTTGTGGCTCCGTGTAATTCTTCCGTAATGACATGAGAGAGTACCGTCACGAACGTCAAAGTAAAAATAACGAGAGCGTACATGGCGACCGTAAGGCCAGTCCTGAAGAGACGGGCGAGCGGGTACGCCAGGCCAATGTGCAGCGAAAGCGTTCTTCCTTTGGGGAAGAAACGGCGAAGTGTCCGTGCAATTCTCTCCTGCTGGTAGGTAAGAAACCCAACTGCTGCCGTAGTGAGGCAGATCCCCTGGGCAATGAACAGACCAATGTCAGGTTCATCCAAGAGGTCTTCAAGCATGACGCGCAAAGCCAGGCTTCCCCAGATCATGGCGAGAAGGGCTGCGAGAGGAACAGTGGTCGAGAAAGGAAACCGGCTTTTTGCCAAAGGAAGCAGGCCAACCAAAAAGAGCACTGGACCAAGTAAGATTCCATACTGCTCTGTGTTGACAAATCCGTTGACAGTGGCTGCGGCACCGGCGATGACACCGCATGCGCCGAGAGCCCGCACCCACGGTGCTGTCTTGTCGTTTTGTGGTTCCGGCAGTCTACGGATGGCTCGGATGATGTTGATGCGGGCGATACGCAAACTTGTGACAACGATGGTGAAGGCCGAGACTGCAAGCCCGAGCGCGAATCCAAGCCCAATACTTTCCCAGGTGAAAGAAAATATGAGCTGTAGACCGATTTCTTCGCCCACCTGTGCGATGGCGCGGTCCACCATAAAAATGATGATCCGACCAAGGCCGAGACCGGCAAAAGTTCCGATAGCGGAGGCAATAAAGGCATATACCCAGCCTTCCGCGGCAAAGGTGGAAACCAGAAGCCTGCGAGTCATGCCAATGGCTCGCAACATACCCAATTCGGTTTTGCGCTCCTCAGACAGCATCACAAACAAATTCACCAAGAGCAACACCCCTGCGAGAGCCCCAAAGGTGCCCATAGCAGCGAAAAGCTGGCTAAGACGATCCCCGCTTTCGTCCGCGGTGCGGAGGATGTCTTGTTTCACTGTTTGCACTGTGGCATTGAGATTGGTGGTGCGCTCTTCGACAAGCGTTGTGACCTGTGCGGTGAGGGCGTTTCCCTCTTCTACTCCTCCCCTGTTCGAGATGGCCACATAATATTGGGGGAGAGAAACAAGAAGTTCCGGGGGAAGCTCACGCGTTTCGGTCTCTCTTTCTCCCATAGTTTTCCGGACTAAATCCAAGCGTCCTGGCGTGATAAAAACGTTGGCTCCCGTAGAAGCGATGGCATTCGGGACGAAGCCCGCCACACCTTTTTGTGGTAAAATCCGCACAACTTTCAGATCAAGCGTCTGGCCGAGCAGGACAATTGAAATCTCATCTTGTGGCCCGACTTCCAGCATTTCCGCCAGACTCTCGGTAATGACTGCTTCACCATCTCGTGGAGTTTCCCCCTCGATGCCAGTGGACGCAGGATCCCTACCGAATTCCCTGGCTTTGGCGAGGTCTGCCTCAATCAAGAGAGAGCGGGGTGCCGACCGGATCTCATTTCCTTTTCCCGCGGTCACGGAAACAGGAAGCGTCGAGAAGGCGAGCACACCGTCAACATCGTCGTGTTCGTCGAGATTTGCCAAACTCTGTACTAAAGTGTCGTACTCAGCTGGTTCTCTCGACGATACGAGAAGGTCTATCGGACCCAATTGTGAGTACGCTTGCTGGCGAATTGAACGTGAAAGGGTAGTGCCAACAACCAGGGAACCCGTGATGATGGCAGTGCCAAAGAGGGATCCCAAGATGACCAGAGCTGTTTCTGTGGGACGGCGACGGGCATTCCGTATCGCAAGGCGTCGCACAACTCGTTGTCGAAGCAAGATCCAGACAAAAGGCAGGATGACTACTGCGGTGAGAAGAAGAACGAATGGGTTCACCCGTTTTCTCCTTCTCCATTTGCTGCTTTACTGCCGGCTTTGGGCGCCGTTTCTTTTGCCTGGGTTTGGGCATGCGTCGCAGGAGGGCGAGCAGACTGCACAATCTCATCAGATTCGATGCGCCCGTCGCGCATGCGGATGATGCGGTGCGCTGTGGCCCCGATTCCTTCATCGTGAGTCACGAGCAAAATGGTAAGTCCATCAGCATTCAATTCATCGAGTAATTCCATAACGTGCGCTGCTGTTTCGGAATCGAGATTGCCTGTTGGTTCGTCGGCCCAGACGATTCTGGGATGACCGGCGAGGGCTCGTGCGACTGCGACGCGTTGTTGTTCTCCCCCGGAGAGTTCTGACGGTCGGCGGTTCAGCCTATGACTGAGCCCGACGCGATCGAGTGTCTCTTGGGCGCGCCGGCGTGCTTCGTGTTCGCTGCTTCCTGCGAGGAGAAGTGGAAGCTCTACGTTCTCCGTGGCAGAGAACACAGGGATGAGGTTGAATGCCTGGAATATGAAGCCCATTGTGCTTGCACGATGCTGTGTGCGTTTTTTGTCTTCCATCGCGTGGATGCTGCGACCATCGACAAGAACGTTTCCGCTGTCGATATCGTCAAGGCCGGAAAGACAATTCAAAAGGGTGGTTTTGCCTGAGCCCGAAGGACCCATAACCGCGACGAATTCTCCGGGTTTCATACGAAGATTCACGTTGTTCAGCGCAATTACTTCCTCTGCTCCTGTGCGATACACCTTTCGAATTTTTTCAGCGACGAGAATGTCATTTTCGGCCATGCTGCTCCCTTGTTTCGGAAATTCTGTAGGGTGGATTGGCAGGAAAGCGATATTGAGCCGATGGACTGGGGCGATGGTCTGGGAGGCCGTACCCTGTTCACAGAGGGAGGAGGTACTGATGCGAGAGACCGGGTTTTGGGAAGCTGGAAGATTTTTCCAGAATAGGGAATCTCTCGAGTCTCGCGCAAAGTATCTGTCGTGAGAAGAGTGTTTCGTCCTTTTCTTTTCACAAGAGTTCCCCTGGTTCTTTCGTCACTCTTTGTGATTGTGTCTCTCTCCAGAGGGTACTGTCGCTCTCTGTTGCTACTTTTTCTTTTGTTTGATGGAGGGGCACTTTGCAGAGAGGAAAGTGCGGATCCTTGTTTTCGTCCGCTCGCGCTATTTTTCTCCGCAATACGGGGTGTCGAACTTTTGCCACACTGCAGATGTTTGGATACGATGAAGAGGGTCTTGTCCTTGGGCGACTCTTGCGAGACCATGTAGTACTGGCCCCTGTCGAGCTGCTTCTTCGCTCGAGTGGATAATGGCTTTCTCCATGTGCGAACGACCTGTCAAAAGCCGACAAAAGGCTCTGTTGTAGTTTGCAGTCGAAGCTTTAGGATGAGCGGGGAGAGGACAGCACTTCCGGTTTTCTCGGTGTTCCTTGGATCGACGACATGGATCCGGGTTTGCATATGGGTTTTTTGCTGAAAGTAACTCGCATACTATCCAGGAGATTTTTTCTTGTCCGGCAATTCCCTTTTTTCATGTGCAAATTCTCGTATGAGGATAGAGTAAAGATATGCGAAAGATACCTATATGCCAAGTACTTTTGTCAAATATTAAGAGTGCTTGTTCTGTGAGCTACTTGTGTCACAACACCTAGCTGGAATCCCCACTTTTATGGACAATGAGTACGTGAATAACAAAGGCGATAGAGAAAAGAAGTGAGGAAAATCTGAGAGAAGAGAGGTCGTCATTGATGTGGAAATGACATCGTCGTCACAAGAAAAAATGATTATGAAAAGCTGTGCTTCAAAGCTCGTGGACAAGGCCTTTTTGTAAGCTGGAAAACTATGAAAAAGGCCAAAAAAATTGAAAAAAATTGAAATGAAGGATTGGAAAATAAAATGTTGATGCGTTGGGATCCATTCCGCGGCTCTGAACAGTCTTCTCCTAATCTTGGGACTCCCCAATATGGGGCAATTCTCATGGATGCCTACCGTCGGTCTGATCATGTGATTATGCATTTTGATCTTCCTGGTGTGCCCCCTGAAACGATTGAGCTCACCGCTCATAAGAATGTGCTGGAAGTGCGTGCCGAGCGTGTGTATTCCCTTGAAAAAGGGGACGAGCTCCTGTGTCAGGAACGAGGTCAAGGTGTTTTTCGCCGGCAGGTTTTGATTGGAGAGGCACTTGATATCGACAAGATTGAAGCAATGTTTGATCATGGAGTACTGACCGTCATGATTCCTCTGAATAAAACGGTTACTTCACGTCGTGTTGATATCACGAGTGGGAGTGAGAGGCCGCAAGCGATTGTTGCCGACATCGAAGACTGAGTACAGGAAAAGCTGCGGATTTTACTCTTTCTGGGGTTTCTGTGAATGTTTCTCGGATTTCGTGCGAGACTGCTACTGTGATGAGGCAAAATAGATTTGATTTTCGTTGTTATGAACTGACACCTGAAAGAGGTTGTCGTAGCGATCTTTTCGTAGCGGTCTATTTGTCTTTGGTGAAGCGCTGGTAAGCGAGGAAAAGGCAAAATTTTACTGCCTCTAATATAGGTTTCTTATACGCCCTTTGAAATCCTTTTCTTTCTCATATATGTAAGTGCTGTGTGTGGTATTTCCGTCAGAGATTATTTTGGGAAATGTCTACGAAATAGAAACATGACTGCAGGTGATTATATGGGGGAGTGTGGGAAAGAAATAGGGAGAAAAAACTGTAAAGTAATGAGCAAAAAAGAGGGCAAGATCGAAAAATATAGGTAGTGGTATTGCGGGGAAATAGCCTTCTTGTGGGATGGAGACCTCGAAGTCTATAGCCGGAAACAAACTGTTTTTCTTGTTTCATGTCGAGATGCGGCATGGGGGCAGGAAATAGGTAATTGAACGGGCGATGAGGGGTAAAAAAGCATGACAGAAGACTGGTCTTGTATTGACGGGAATGAAGCGGTCGTTCGTGTTGCGCATCGCCTCAGCGAAGTGATTGCAATCTATCCCATTACCCCGGCATCTCCGATGGGCGAGCTTGCTGATTTGTGGAGTGCCCAAGGTGAGAAGAACCTATGGGGGACTGTGCCTGAAGTTATCGAAATGCAGAGCGAAGGTGGTGCTGCAGGAGCTTTGCACGGTGCCTTGCAGAAGGGGGCTTTGGCGACCACATTTACTGCGTCGCAGGGCCTTCTTCTCATGCTTCCCAATATGTACAAGATTGCTGGAGAATTGACTCCTGCTGTGATTCATGTGGCGGCACGCAGTGTTGCAACGCATGCGCTCTCGATCTTTGGTGATCACAGTGATGTGATGGCAGCACGTGGTACGGGTTTCGCGATGCTGGCGAGTTCTTCGGTGCAAGAAGCACAGGATTTCGCGCTTCTCGCGCATGCCGGGGCCCTGCAATCTCGTGTTCCCTTTCTGCATTTTTTTGATGGTTTCCGCACTTCCCACGAAGTCAACAAGATTCGTTTGCTAGGGGATGAAGATGTGCGGGCACTTCTCGATGAAGACAGTATTTTGGCGCACCGTTTTCGCCGTCTTCGCCCTGAAGCACCTGTGCTGCGGGGTTCTGCCCAGAACCCCGATGTTTTTTTTCAGGCGCGTGAGGCAGTCAACCCGTTTTATGCGGCAGTTCCAGAAATTGTTGCCAATGCCATGGCAGACTTTGCCAAAAGTTGCGGTCGGTCGTATCGACTTGTCGACTATGTAGGAGCTCCTGACGCGGAACGTGTTCTCGTCCTCATGGGCTCTGGTTGTGGGGCTGCTGAAGAGGCAATCGGGGCTCTACTTGCCTCAGGGGAGCGTGTCGGCCTTCTCAAGATCCGTCTTTATCGCCCTTTTCCGGTGCAGGCTTTTGTGGACGCATTGCCACTTTCGACGCTGCAAGTAGCGGTGCTCGATCGCACGAAAGAGGCGGGTGCTCCCGGTGAACCTCTCTACCAGGATGTGGTATGTGCTTTGGCGCAGACGGGACGGAATCTGTCTGTCGTGGGTGGGCGGTATGGTCTGTCTTCAAAAGAGTTCACGCCGGCAATGGTGAAGGGCGTTTTTGACATGCTGGCGACAGCGCCACGCCATTCTTTTACGGTTGGGATTTTTGATGATGTCACGAGAACAAGTATCCCGTGGGATGAGACTTTTTCGACCGATGACGAGCAGATTCGTTCGGTGTTTTACGGGCTTGGATCAGATGGGACAGTAAGCGCTGCCAAATCCACTACGAAAATCGTGGGAGAACATACTGATCTTCACGCCCAGGGTTATTTTGTGTATGACTCGAAGAAATCAGGAGCGGTCACTGTTTCGCACTTGCGGTTTTCCTCTAGTCCAATTCGCTCGTCTTATCTGGTGAGAAAAGCGAGTTTCGTGGCCTGTCACCAGTTTTCTTTTTTGCACCGGATAGATGTACTGCGGTTCGCTGCGAAAGGCGCGACTTTCCTACTCAATAGCCCATATAGCGCTGAGAAAGTGTGGGACGAGCTTCCTCTCGAGGTGCAACAGGAGATCCTTGAGAAAGAACTGCAGCTTTGGGTGGTAGATGGGCATCGGGTGGCGCGAGAGGCCGGTTTGGCCGGCAGGATCAATACGGTGATGCAGCCTTGTTTTTTTGCTCTTTCCGGCGTATTGCCAGTGGATCAGGCCGTGGCCGCGGTGAAAGATCATGTGCGTATGACTTATGCCGGTCGAGGGGAAGTCGTGGTAGAGCGCAATCTCGAGGCAATTGATTGCGCTCTTTCCGACCTGGCGCAAGTTTCTCTCCCGACTCAAATCACAGCGCAGACACAGCGGTGGCCTGTGGTGCCGGTGCAGGCGCCTGATTTTGTGCAGCGTGTGACGGCACGCATGCTGGCTGGGGAAGGCGACCTTCTTCCGGTCAGTGCTTTTTCCCCTGACGGTACTTTTCCTACAGGAACGGCTCGCTGGGAGAAGCGCATGCTTGCCCATGAGCTTCCTCAATGGGAACCTTCCCTCTGTATTGATTGTGGGAAGTGTGCGATCGTGTGCCCGCATGCCGCTATCCGAATGAAAATTTGCTCTCCCGCAGTATTGGGAGACGCGCCTGCGGGTTTTGCGCACAAGCCGTTTCGTTCTCGGGAAGTAGCGGACCATCAACTTATGATTCAGGTGGCACCTGATGATTGCACTGGTTGTGGCGTGTGCGTTGATGTCTGCCCTGCCCACAGCAAAGCAGAGGTAAAACGCAAGGCCCTCAACATGGTTCCTGCTGCCCCTTTGCGTGCTGTAGAGCGGGAAAACTTTGCCTTTTTTCTTGCACTACCTGAGCTTCCGCCCGACTTCATTGATGCTGCAAGTGTGAAAGGCTCCCAGCTACGTGAGCCTTTGTTTGAGTTTTCCGGGGCCTGTGCCGGGTGTGGGGAAACCCCTTATCTCAAGCTTTTAACCCAGCTTTTTGGGGACCGGTTGATTGTTGCGAATGCCACAGGATGCTCATCGATTTATGGTGGCAATCTTCCCACCACGCCTTGGTCACAGAATGCTGCGGGGCGGGGTCCTGCCTGGGCCAACTCCCTTTTTGAGGACAATGCCGAGTTTGGTTTGGGCATGGAACTTGCTCGGGGTCGTCTCCATGACGAGGCGCGTCGTCTACTGCAGGACTTGGCGCTTGCCGTGGGCGAAGATCTTACCCAGGCGGTGTTGGGTTTCGGCTTTGGAGATGGTCGACAAGATGGGCGAGCACATGAACAGGCGCTTGTTGCACAACGGGATCGGTTGCATGAGCTGCAGCAGCGTTTGGCAACGCTTGGCGGAGAGAAGGCTGGTGTTGCCCGTCGCCTTCTCAGTGTGATTGGAGAACTGGATCCTACGAGTATTTGGATTGTGGGAGGAGATGGCTGGGCGTATGACATTGGAGCCGGAGGACTCGATCATGTGCTTGGCTCAGGAAAGAACGTTAATGTTTTAGTGCTTGATACGGAGGTCTATTCGAACACAGGCGGGCAGGCTTCAAAGGCCACTCCACGTGGGGCTGTTGCGAAATTTGCGATGTCGGGGAAGTCGACACCGAAAAAAGACTTGGGAATCGCTTTAAGTGCCTATGGAGATGTGTATATCGCGCAGGTGGCAGTTGGCGCGAATGACATCCAGACAGTGAAAGCCTTTCTGGAGGCCGATGCCTGGAACGGTCCTTCTCTTATTATTGCGTACAGCACGTGTATTGCGCATGGAATCGATATGGAGACATCAATGTCTCACCAAAAAGATGCTGTTCGCAGCGGATACTGGCCCTTGTACCGGTACCACCCGGGGCTTGGCGAGCATGAGTACCCCTTCCATTTGGACTCCCATGATGCCAAGATCTCGTTTCGTGACTTTGCTGCGGCTGAAGGACGTTTCTCCATGCTCGCGCGTCGTGACCCGGAACGGGCGGAACGTCTTTTCACCGCGGCCCAACGTGATATTGACGAGCGGCTGCATTTTTATCGACAGCTTGCTGATGTCGAGCGGCGCATGCCCGATGCAGAAGGAGAACTGCAATGAGTGCAGTTGGACAGGTCGATATTGGGACCGACTATTTGGGGATACGACTTCGTTCTCCTCTTGTTGCTTCTTCTTCTCCGCTTACGGGAGATATCGCTACATTACGGGATCTTGAAGAAGCAGGTGTTGCCGCTGTCGTGCTGCCTTCTCTTTTTGAGGAAGACATTGTGGCGGAAGCGATGGAACTTGACCGCTTACTTGACATCGGGAGAGACGAACATCCCGAAGCTCTTGACTACTTTTCATTGCCTTCTGCGAGTTCCATGATTCCCGAACAGTATTTGGAACTTGTGCGGGAGGCAAAGACGGCGCTTTCCATACCGGTTATCGGGAGCCTGAATGGTGTCACACCTGGTTGGTGGGTAGATTACGCGCGTCGTGTCGAGGAAGCAGGAGCTGATGCTCTTGAACTGAACGTCTATTTCGTCGCCGCTGATCCGTCTTTGAATGCCGAAGCAGTCGACCATCGTTATCTCGAACTCGTGCGCGCAATTCGGGAAGAAATCTGTATTCCTCTCACCGTGAAAATCGGTCCTTATTTCAGTGCCTTGCCTGCAGTTGCTCGTAGTATTGCTGTTGCCGGCGCCAACGGTCTTGTGCTGTTCAACCGGTTTTATCAGCCAGATCTAGATCTCGAGACGCTCCAAGTGGTACCGAGTCTGGTCTTCAGTCGTTCTGAGGATTTGGGCCTCTCTTTATACTGGATTGGCCTTTTGCATGGCATGATTGATGTGTCATATGCAGCAACAGGGGGAGTGCACACGCATTTTGATGTCTTGAAGTCTCTGTTTGTGGGAGCAGATGTCGCGATGCTCGCTTCGGTCATTCTTGAACAAGGCGTGGAAGTAGTACAAGATATTGAGGCTAATCTTGTACACTGGCTTGCTGCACACGAATATGCGTCGGTGACGCAAATGAAAGCGAGTGTGAGCAAGAATGCTGTGCGAGATCCTACGGCTTGGGAGCGGGTGAACTATTTGAAGACTCTTCGCAGCTACCGGAGTACACCGTGAATGAGATTTGGCTGGACCTTTTTGTGGGATTGGCAGTAGGAACCCTGCTCGGGGCGGTGTTTTTCGGTGGTCTCGCCTGGACTGTGGGGAAGCTTTGTGCCGGTGGTCGCAATGAGCTACTTTTCGTTCTGAGTTTTTTTCTTCGCAATCTGCTTCTTGTTGCAGGTTTCATCTGGATAGCGAACGCGCACTGGTCACGCGGAGTTGCTGCTTTGCTGGGGCTTCTGCTTGCGAGAACACAATGTATCCGCTTATCGGAGACTTTTCCTTGGGAGAAGAATGCTCAGGGAAAGAACAAGCAAGACCTTTCGCGTGAGAAGCTGCGGAACGGATCGAAGAGAAAGGCTTCTAACATTCTGGAAACTTCTCGAGGGGTTCCGATCGAGACTGTTGATGATGCGGTGGAAATAACTGGGGAAAACCCCGGCGATATTGTGACCTTCGCTCGACAAGAGCGCGTGCGATCTCAAAAAGAACCCGCAAAATGAAGCTCGATCAACTTACACCTGACGAAGAGATCTTGTGGGAATGGGGTTTTGCCCATGTGAATGCCACCCTTCTTTTTACCTGGATGGTCATGCTCATCATGGTGCTTGCCTCCTGGCTCATCACGCGGCATCTTTCTCATGAGACGCGGATTTCTCGCTGGCAGAACCTTCTGGAAGTCTGTGTGTCCTACATTCGGCAAGAAATTTATGAGATTGGGCACCATCGTAATCCCAACATCTATTTACCTTTTGTGGGAACACTGTTTCTCTTTATCGCGGTCTCCAGTCTTTTTTCCATCGTGCCTGGCTATGTGGCCCCGACAGCCTCTCTCTCCACGACGACTGCCCTTGCTCTCTGTGTATTTGTGGCGGTGCCGATTTTTGGGATTATTGACGAAGGCATTGGCACGTACTTGCGCCGTTACATCGAACCCAACCCGATGATGCTTCCGTTCAACATCATGGGTGAGCTTTCTCGTACTTTGTCTTTGGCCGTTCGGCTTTTTGGAAACGTGATGAGCGGCGCGAAAATTGTGGCGGTTATGGTGTCGATTGCCCCACTTTTTATCCCTATTGTGCTGAGTGTCTTGGGGCTGATTACCGGCATGATCCAAGCCTATATTTTTGCTGTGCTCGCTATGGTGTACATGGCATCGGGAGAAGCTACCCGTTCTTCGGGGAGTGTCGATCCTGACCCTTCTTCTGAGGATCTCCTGAACCAGAGTCGTGCGGCCTGAAAACAGGGCAGCAGGACCGAAAAAAAGATCATCCAAGAAAAAGGACTTGCAAGGAACAGGAGATAAGGGGCAGCAGGTGCGTTCTTTTGAGGCCCATTCTTTCTCAGAAGAAGCCCAGTACCGACCGGTAAAAATCAGTGAGGTTTTTCTTTCCTGAAAATTTTTTGGAGAAACCTCGGAATTCTCTTTCTGGGGAAAGTCCTCTGGAAAGCTACCTTGAGGAAAACGCGAGGAAAGCTTATGGACGATCAAACGATTATCGGGATGGTTTCCATCATTACCGCGGGAATGACGATCGCTATTGGTTCGATCGGCCCTGCTTTTGGGGAAGCTCGTGCTGTTGCCGAGGCATTACGTTCGATCGCACAGCAGCCTGACGAGGCGGGGACAATTACCCGTACTCTTTTTGTGAGTCTTGCCATGATCGAGTCCACGGCAATTTATTGTCTTGTGGTCGCGATGATCATTCTTTTTGCGAACCCTTTCTGGAGCGAAATCAGCTGAGAGGGCTGCACTTGGGGAGGACTGGGAAAAGGCAGAACAAAGATCATGCTCATTGACTGGTTCACAACGCTTGCACAGATCGTTAATTTTCTTGTTCTTGTTATTGCCCTGAAACTTCTGCTTTTTGACCGGATCGTTGCTGTGATGGATGAACGTGAAGAGCGGATTGGGTCGCGTCTCAAAGAAGCTGAGGAGAGTCGTGCCCAAGCCAAAGAAGAAGCAGACAGGCTCAGGGACAAAACGGCAGAACTGGATCGACAGCGCGAACAGTTTTTCGATGAGGCGCGCCGAGATGCCGGTCAGCGTCGTGCCGATTTAATTGAAGAGGCAGGAGCAGATGTCGCGGCTATGCATGAAAGCTGGCTGCGTGCGCTCGGCGCGGAGAAAGACCGTTTTTTGCGGGAACTGGCACGCCGTTCCGGTGAACAGGTGTACGAAGTAAGCCGGCGGGCGCTCTCCGATCTGGCGGATGTTGAGCTTGAAGACCGTTTTATTGGAATGGCTCTTACCCAGCTGGGAGCAGACACTGCCAAAGACGAGAGGGCAATGGACGGTGGGATAGCCCGCAAAAGAGACCGCGCAAAGGACGGCGTAAAGGACGATAATACAAAGGGTGGTCTTGCGTATGACGCGTTGTTGCAGGCGCGAGGTCCGGTGATAGTACGCACGGCCTTTCCGGTGAGCGCAGATCGAAAAGAGAAGATCCGGGGCTCTTTAAGCGTCTTACTCGCGCGCGAGGCGTTCCTGCTTTCTTTTGAAGAGGATCCTGCTCTCATCTGTGGTTTGGAGCTCCGTGCAGGCGGGTACGCGGTGAGCTGGAGCATTGCAGACTATCTCGACGCTCTTGCGGGGGAATTCTCTGATCTCTTTCGAGAGAGCGGGCAGATAAAGATTGACTAGTTTTCAGAGACAGTGTGAGAAGTGCAGAGGGAACCCGTTTGTTTCCTTGTGCAGGTTCCTGAAAATATGCCGGTCCCGTCTGACGCTTGTTAATCCCATGTCTGATGTTGCAGGAGCTGGGTGAGTACTGTGCCGTGAGGCTGTTTTGCCATGTGCCTGCCGTGTGCAGGGGAGGAGATGGAGCGGGTTGATCGCGTCTGGTCTGAGACAAAGGCCAAGCTTTCCGACTGTCTTCCCTTCTGTCTGTGTGTTCTGGTTTTGGTGTTCTGTCTGTGTGTTCTGGTTTTGGTGTTCTGGTTTGTTTCCCACAGGAGTGCTTAAGTCGGTATGTTGGTGGGTTGAGAGGGTGTAACAAGCCCGCATCAGGGAGTCTGGGAAAAGGGAGGAGGAGAATGCGGAAAACCCAGAGACAAGTCTCTGACGGTGTTTTTTCTTCTACTGCGAGGGCAGATATGCGTTCTGCTGTGGACTGGGCATTTCGCCGGACTGCAATGGCGCTTGATCAGCACGAAGTCGAGATCGGTCTACGTGAAGTGGGGCGTGTGCGCTCGGTTGGCCGGGGAGTGGCTGAAATCGAGGGAGCCCCCGGTGTGCGTTCTGAGGAACTGTTGCGTTTTCCCGGTGACGCGCTTGGTATGGCCTTCAACTTGGATGAGGACGCGGTTGGGGTTATTTTGTTTGACCAAACGAGCCGTGTGGAGGCCGGTGCCGAAGTGCATCGTACCGGTCGTGTGCTCGACGTTCCCGTGGGAAATGCCCTGCTCGGACGTGTTGTCGATGCGATGGGGCGGCCTTTGGACGGTCGGGGTCCGGTGCGGGCGACAGACCGTTTGCCTGTGGAACGCCCGGCTCCTGGGATTATGGAGCGGGCACCTGTTACGACTCCTCTGCAGACGGGTCTGAAGGTGATCGATGCCCTGTTCCCTATCGGGCGTGGACAGCGCGAACTCATTCTTGGTGACCGACAAACGGGAAAGACTGCGGTCGCGGTGGACACGATTGTGAACCAACGTGGCACCGACATGGTTGCGGTGTACTGCGCTATTGGGCAGCGAGCCTCTGCAGTCGCGCGTGTGGTGGCCGAGCTCGAACGGGGCGGGGTCATGGAATCGTGCATTGTCATGATGGCGAGTGGGGAGGAGACTGCGGGGCACCGTTTTATTGCACCTTACGCGGCGACGTCGATGGGGGAACGCCTCATGGAAGAAGGCCGCGATGTGCTTATTGTCTATGACGACTTAACGCATCACGCGCGTGCCTACCGGGAGCTTTCTCTGCTTTTGCGCCGACCTCCAGGTCGTGAGGCATATCCTGGGGACATTTTCTATGTGCATTCTCGTTTGTTGGAACGGTCCACGCACTTGCGGAAAGAACGAGGCGGTGGTTCTCTTACGGCGCTTCCGATTGTGGAGACGCAAGCACAAAATTTGGCTGCCTATATTCCGACAAACCTGATTTCTATTACGGATGGCCAGATTTATCTGTCTCCTTTGATTTTTCGGCAAGGGTTTCTTCCGGCAGTGGATGTTGGTCTTTCTGTCTCGCGTGTGGGGGGGAAAGCGCAGCTTCCTGCGTATCGTGCTGTGACTGCTGACCTGCGCCTCTCGTATGCCCAATTTCAGGAATTGGAACGGTTTACGCGCTACGGTGCCCGTCTTGAACCGGAAAAACAACGCACACTTGAGCGGGGAAGACGTGTGCGAGAGGTCTTCAAACAATTCCAGTATCAGCCGTTGGATGTTCTCTCACAGATGGGAATTTTTCTCTCAGTCACGAGTGGACTTTTTGATGCCCTTCCCCTTGTGGAGATTTCCGCGGCTGAGGCGGTTCTTTCTGCCGGTCTTCCCGGAGAGCTGGGGCCGCTTGCTGGGCGTATTGCGGAGGGTAGCCCGCTCGATGAAGCGGACATCGATGTCGTACGAGAGAAGGCCGGGGGATTGTTGCGTAGCTGGCGTCCTGATCTTTATGCGCAGGCTCCCACGTCTGTGACGACAGGGGAACACGACAGTGGAAACTCTTGAGACGCTGCGGACACAGATTGAGACTGCCGAAGAGTTGCACGCTGTTGTCGGGACAATGAAGAGCCTGTCGGCAGTGAGTCGCCGGCAGTATGAGATCGCTGTTGCTTCTCTCGATACTTTTGTGCGAGTAAATGAGCTTGGTTTTTCTGTACTACTTCGGCGTTACCCTCATGCCCTCGTGGTTCTCGACGCGGCGTCGAATGGCCTATCGAATCGGCAAATGGTATCTCTGAGGTCTGCCTCTGTGCCGGTCTTTTCTGCGGACAGGATTCCTGACGTGACGGCACGCGTCATGATCTCTTTTGGTTCTGATATGGGGCTGTGCGGGTCCCTCAACCGGCGTGTTGTGTCGTGTGTGGGGGAAACCCTGCGTGAGTCAGCCTTTGGTATGGGCGAGTGCCTTCATGTGGCGGTGGGAAGCCGGTTGGCCCGAGAGCTTGAAGCGGCTGGATACTCTGTGATGGACACTTTTGATCTACCTGGCTCAGCCGAAGGTATTACCGATCGTGTGAATCGCTTGTTGCAACAGATCGATGTGTGGCGTACTGCCGGGCTGCAGCATCTTTTGTTGTGCCATGTTCGTCCTGGTCATAGTGTCTTGTCCTATGAACCGAGCGCGTTTCCGCTTCTGCCTTTTGCAACCACTTCGGTCGAGGAGGCTGCACGTACGCCTTGGCCGACTCGGATGCTTCCCGATTTCGCGCTGGACTGGCGAGTGCTTCTCGCTGCGCTTGTGCGTCAGCGTCTTTTTATCTTGTTGCACCGGGCTTTTGCGGAGTCAATGGCCGGGTTGCATGCCAGCCGGTTTCGCGCGATGGCTGCTGCTGAGCAGAACTTGGAAGAACGGCTCGGAGATTTGCGGCGTTCATATCATCGTCGACGACAGGCCGTTGTGACAGAAGAGCTCTTCGACGTGATTGCAGGTTTTGAGGTGATGCGATGACAGACGAGACTGAACGCGAAAATCAAGGTCAAGGTCGAGTTGTTGCCGTGCGCGGGAGTGTGGTGGATAGCCGTTTTCCTCCTGGTCAGCTGCCGGAGATCCGTCACCAGTTGCGGGCAGGACACAACCGAGACATTCGTCTTGAGGTGATGACGCATGTTGATACCAAAACGGTACGGTCAGTGGCGCTTGTCCCGACATGGGGGTTGAGTCGGGGAGATCCAGTTGAGACAACAGGGGCGCCTACGGTCGTTCCGGTGGGAACGGAGCTGTTGGGCAGAGCTGTTGATGTGTTCGGGGAACCTATCGATGGCGGGGAGGCAGTGGTTGGGGTAGAACGACGGCCGATACACCGACATTCTGTTGCTTTTACTGAGCGAACGACGATATCAGAGGTTTTTGTCACCGGCATCAAAGCGATTGATGTGCTTGCACCTTTGGAACGCGGGGGAAAAGCGGGTTTGTTCGGAGGCGCAGGCGTTGGGAAAACCGTCTTGATCACGGAGACGATCCACAATGTGGCGGGCGTGCACGAGGGAGTGAGTATTTTTTGCGGTATCGGAGAGCGCTGCCGCGAAGCAGAAGAGATGTATCGAGAACTCGGCAGCGCCGGTGTCATCGAAAACACTGTGCTTGTTTTTGGCCAAATGAATGAGCAGCCCGGAGCACGTTTGCGTGTCGGACATACCGCGCTCACAATGGCCGAATATTTTCGAGATGATCTTCGCCAGGACGTGCTGCTTTTTATTGACAACATTTTTCGTTTTGTGCAGGCTGGATCGGAAGTGTCAGGGCTACTTGGCCAGATTCCTTCCCGTCTCGGATACCAGCCCACGCTGGGAGCGGAACTCGCAGAGCTGCAGGAGCGGATCGCGAGTACAACGAGCGGCGCGATCACCTCAGTACAAGCGGTGTATGTTCCGGCCGATGATTTTACTGATCCAGCGGCAGTCCAGGTGTTTGGGCATCTTTCGGCATCGATTGTTTTGTCGCGTGAACGGGCAAGTCAAGGTTTGTACCCGGCTATCGATCCACTTCGTTCAGACTCCAAAATGCTTGCACCACAGATTGTGGGAAGAAACCACTACGATATTGCTCGAGAAGTGCGCCGGACTTTTGCCGGGTACGAGGAATTAAAAACGGTTATTGGCATGTTGGGATTAGATGAACTTTCCCGTGAGGACCAGCAGATAGTGGCGCGTGCCCGCCGTCTGGAACGTTTTCTTACCCAACCTTTTTTTACGACCGAACAATTTACTGGGCAACCCGGACGTGTCGTGTCCTTGGCGGAGACCCTGCAAGGGTGTGAACGTATATTGTCCGATGAGTTTGCCGACCTGCCTGAAGAGGCTTTGTATATGATCGGGAATGTGGACGAGGCGCGAGAACACGCACGGGACAAGAGGATTGTCTGATGCGTTTACGCGTGCTGCTCCCGACCCATGTGGAAGTTGATGAAGAAGTCTCAAAAGTGATTGTCGAGACAGTGCATGGATCGATGTGTTTTTTGCCGCGCCATCTGGATTACGTCAGTGTTCTTGGCTCTGGTTTGCTTTCGTATGAGTCAGACGCGGGCGAGACGTTTCTCGCAGTGAATGATGGCATTCTCGTGAAGTGCGGGGCAGATGTGTCCCTCGCAGTCGCACATGCGGTACGCGGTCCGAATCTTGGGGAGTTACGACCTTCAATGGAGAAAACCTTTCGAGAGCTTGCAGAACGGGACCAGGCGGCAAAAGGGGCTTTGTTACGGTTGGAAGCTGACTTTTTGCAGCGGGCGGTCCAACTGGACGAGCCTATTTAACCGTTCTTTTTTTCGACCCCTTTGCAGGCAGCTTGGAGAAAATCCCCAAGGGTCTGGAGTTGTGAGGAGCGAGGGCGCAAAAGCCAATATGTAGAAATATTAAGGATTTAGTATTCGGCACGTAAGAGAATCAGAGGGTTTAATGATTGGGGAAGTCGTCGAAGAATCTGGTTCTGGAGACCGTGAACCGCGGGATACGGAACAGCACTCTCGAAGCAAGGACAAAGAAGATCGAGATCCTGGTAGCGAGTTTCGCCGTGCGATTGCGGGAAAAGCCGCACGAAAACAGCGTGCCCGGCGGGAACGAGTCGGAGTCTGGTCATGGTTTGGGATGTTCGGTTTGGTGGGATGGTCGGTGACGGTGCCGACGGTGCTGGGAACAGCATTTGGCGTGTGGCTTGATAACAAAACGGGCGGTGGAGTGCAGTTCACTCTCGCTTTTCTCTTCCTCGGTGTCATTGTTGGTTGCTGGACAGCATGGCGCTGGGTGCGAGAGGAGAGCTGACCTGGCGTGTGGCCGGCGTTGGCTATGTGCTCTTTTTCCGTTTTTCGTGCCGTACAACGCGTGAGGAACGAGGGGTGGAATCTCCGGGTGAGGTGCGAGCACGTGAGGCCGTGCTTGGGTTCTCCTGCCGCGCAGCTCATAGGGCTGCGCGCAGGCAAGAGCGTGGTCGCGTTGCCAAAGTGCAGCCAAGCACGAAAGATTGTGTGTTGAGGTGAGAACACGGGGTCTTGCCCCCATAACGCATCACAACCAACCACAATGAAGTCTTGTTTGCGGGGAGCCTCTTGTGGTGAATATGTTTTTTTCTATGGAAGAACTTCCTGGAAGGACGAGGGAGAACCGCGAAAATGGTGAGCCGGGGCCAGATGCGGAGTGGACTTCAGTGTGAGTTCTCCAATAGAAAGCGGGAGAAGTTTTTTCCTTTGTGAAAATCCTTGAAGAGGAGCGGATATGACCGGTTGTTTGCAGGGCAAAGTGGCTTTGATTACGGGAGCTGCTCGTGGGCAAGGTGCTGCCGAGGCACGCCTCTTTGTTGCAGAGGGGGCAAAAGTTGTGCTTGGCGATGTGCTCGAAGATCAGGTTATGGCGCTCGCGGAAGAATTGCGAGGAAGAGGCGGCGAAGCGCTTGCCATACGGCTTGATGTGACAAATGAGGCAGACTGGACAGCAGCGGTCGAGTCTGCGGAGAAGCACTTCGGCGCCCTGCATATTTTGGTGAACAACGCAGGGATTTTACGGCTGGGCGGGATAGAGGACACCTCTCTCGAAGACTGGGATAAAGTGCTTTCAGTGAACTTGACAGGCACCTGGCTGGGGATGAAAATCTCGGTGCCGGCGATTCGGCGTGCAGGAAGCGGGTCGATCGTCAATATTTCTTCGATATACGGCTTGATCGGCAGTGGTGCTTCTGCCGCGTATCACGCCACAAAAGGGGCCGTGCGTCTTTTGACGAAGACGGCAGCAGTGCAATATGCCCGGGAGGAGATCAGGGTTAACTCTGTACATCCTGGGATTATTGACACGCCAATGGTGGAAGAAGTTTTCTCAGATGAGGTGAAGGCCGGTATTGGCATGATGACTCCTATGGGGCGGGTCGGTCAGCCAGAGGAAATTGCCCAGGGTGTGCTTTTCTTGGCCTCAGATGCTGCATCTTTTATTACAGGGACAGAGCTTGTGATCGATGGTGGCTACACTGCGCAGTGACCCTGGTGTGGTCGCTCGAGTCTTTGGGAATCACCATGAGGGGACTATGAAATAGCTGGTGAGAAGGCTAAGTAGGAGAAAAGGGCAAGTAGGCTACTGCTCGAGGACTTTTTTCTCTTCCTTTTGTGGCGCAAGGCATGTTGAATGGAAACCAGCAAGTTTTCATTTTCGTAAGATTGTGTTTTCCGGCTTTTCTCAGCGAGTCTTCTTTTCCCATATGGAGGCTTGAATAGGGCGATGGGCTTCCCGAGAAGGTTTTTGTCGAAGTGTTTTTTCGAGAAAGACCTTCAAAGACTTTTTCGGGAGGCGTTGAGGTTGGCACTGGCGAGAAGAGGTTGCAGACCAAGATCTGACCCGTTTTCCTTCTTTGCTGGTTCTGGGAGCTCGCCCTGAGAATCTGCCGTGGAAGGAATGTTGATGAAATTACGACGTGTTGGTTTGATAGCAGCACTGATAGGTCTGTACCTCAAGGTTCTTCACCCGCGGGTACGTAACTGGGGTGCTTCAGAAGAAGAAATTTCTCGCCACTTGCCTGGGGACGGTTTTGTGCCTGACCCGAAGATTACAGCTACAAATGCCATTACAATCCACGCCACTCCAGCAGACATCTGGCCGTGGTTGGTGCAGATGGGCACTGGCCGAGCCGGGTGGTACAGCTTTGACATGCTTGATAATAAGGGTGTGTCGAGTGCCGACGAGATCATTCCTGACTTCCAAACCTTTGAAGCAGGAGGAATGATTCCCGCGCAGATCGCGACCGAATCACAAGGCAAGGGTTTCCAAGTGGTTGCCTGCGAGCAAGAAAAAGCGCTTGGACTTTTGAGCACATGGGATGTGAAAGAACGGAAGTCTGTGACAGATAGTGACCTGCCGGAAGTCTATTTGCGCCGAAGCTGGGTGTTTATTCTTGAACCCGCTGACGAACGGTTTACACGCCTGATTGTGCGAACCAGAACGGCCTATTCGGCGCACCCGCTCGCTGTGAGCATGGCGCATACAGTGCTGGACTCTGGTCAGGCGGTCATGCAGAGAAAACAGCTTTTGAATATTAAAAAGCGGGTCGAACAGAAAAGAACCCGTGATCTTGTGGAAGTTATCAGCAAAGAAGACGAAGAACTCCCGACCTCCCCATAATTTCCGTGAAAGTACCCCCCAGTAAATGGGGGGTACTTTCCGAAGATTGTTTCCTGGAAACTGCGCACTGGACACGCTCTCGCTTCGAGACCGGTATCTTTTTGCGCGGTTTTTTCGGTTCCATTGCTGGCAATATGTCCTTTCCATCTCGGTTCTTCGCCAGCTTGGTGTGTGTGCGCGTGCGTGTCGCGACCGATCGGCCGATGACCTGGCGGGAATGCCCGTCGATCAGTATGGCCAGAAAAACCGGCCCTCCCCGGTACGCAGCTAGGTGCTATCGCCTGCCCAGGTCTTGTTCGGCCCCGAAGGCAGTGAACTTGCGCTGCCATATTGGTCTTTGACTGCTCTGGCGTCCCGGTCGGTGAATGACTCCAGATGCGTACCTTGAGGTGTCCAGTCTCGTTTGCGAACGTTGTTTCGGGGAAAAGCTGGTCTCGTTTCTGAACGTTGCCCTGAAAAGGCAGGTGTCCGTGTAATCGGGGCAGCCTCAGTCTTTCTGTAAAGCGCTATCCAACGGTCGTTGTTCTTTCTGATGGCTGTTTGCACATTCGCATTGGTCAGGATTGGTCAGGATCAGTACTTGCTTCGGTTTACTGATTCGAGTGTTTCCTCTGGTTTGTCTGTCTTCTGAGTGTTGCTTGGGCTGAGAAATTCTTGCGTTATTTTCATTGCTGCTGTTGTGATGTTTTGTGGTTGGAGACGAATAAGGACGTTTGAGTGAGGCGGGAGGGGTGTCCTGTTGGATCATGACGTAAATGACGGAAGACGTATCGCGATGGGAGATGGCAAAGGGTTTGTTTGTCTGGGCTACCTCATTGGGTATGCCATGTTTCTCTTGTTTTGCACAGGGCTTGCCGGCTTGATTTTGCGGGGGAATGGCGAGAAGAGATCGTTTCCCCAAGAGGTGAAGTCACGAAATCCTACCTGGGGAAAGTTTCTCCACCTTTCTGAGAACTTGGGAACGTATCTTTTCTCAGGTTTTTGCCGGCGGGAGGGTCCTTGGGGAGAGGGTGCGGGGAAGAAGTTTCTGCTGGAGAAGTCGGGGGTGTATCCAATAGAAGAGAATTTTGTATGTTTGTGATCTTAGAACTACCCTGTTTGTGAAGAAAGTCGCAAACAGAATTTCTTCGTAGCTCTATTGCACAGCAAAAGAACACTGTGAAATGTGCGAAGCATGCGGTGCTTTGTCGAGAACATATTTTACAGGAGTGCGGCGGGCCCGACAGTTTGCGGACAAGGATGTTTCTTTTATGGGGCAGGCCGGTTTTCTGCCGAAGAGATTGACTGTGTTCTTGTGGGATCTGGCAGGTTTCTCTGCGCGATCTACTTTTTCTCGTAATGCAAATTCTGTTCTTCTGCGTGGCTTTTCTTGTGGCTGTTTCTCTGGGATTTTCTTGAGAGTCTTTGCAGAGGCCTTGCGGGCGATGCGCGGAGAGGTTCCGCGTTTCCAGCCTGCTCTCTCGCGAGGGAAGGGCAGAGAGCGTGACTATTTTGCGAAAAGACTCTTCCTTGAAGTGAGAGCAAACAGATTGGTGATGCTCTCATGAAATCTGTTGATGACGCAGCTTCGATAGGGAAGTTTCCAGCTGCAGTGGCCGTCAATATGGCAGCGGTTCTCATTGATGTCAATAAGACATTTCGGCGCGGGCGTGATGAAGTGAATGCCTTGCGAAATGTCTCGCTGCAGATTCATTCGCGATCGTTTGTTGCGATCACAGGGCCGAGTGGAGCCGGGAAGACAACCTTGCTGCAAGTGCTTGGTGGGATTGAGCGGCCGGACAGCGGCAAGGTGTGTGTGGGCGGCAAAGACATTGGCGAACTGTCGGAGGCGGAACGAACAGTTTTTCGGCGTCGCAACCTTGGTTTTGTTTTTCAATTTTTCAATCTGCTCCCCACTCTCACCGCATGGGAGAACGTGGCAGTTCCTTTGACGCTGGATGGGGCGCGGCGTTCTGTCGCGCGTACTCGTGCAAAAGAAATGCTCGATCTCATGGGCCTTGCGAAACGGGCAGAACATCACCCGCGAGAATTATCCGGTGGGGAAATGCAGCGGACAGCAATTGCCCGTGCCCTTATCTCTGAACCGGCACTGATTTTGGCTGATGAACCCACTGGCAACCTTGACTCGGAGACCGGACGAAGCGTGTTGCGCCTGCTCCGCCAAGTTGTAGATGACCGTGGCGGAACCGTTGTGATGGTCACCCATTCCCTTGAGGCAGCTGATGTTGCGGACAGGAGTATCCGTTTTGTTGATGGTGTACCTCTCCCAGCGTGAATGGCGACGTGTGTTGCCGCAGTGGCGAGGGAATCCAATGAGGGAACTGCACGAAGGAACCCAGCGAGAGAGCGGCTGAGATGAGCATGATTCTGGATGCACTTCGGTCGGCTTGGCGTCACCGCTTTGGGTCGGCTCTCGGCGCGATTGGGATTGCGCTTGCGGTGGCCTTGACGGTCACGGTGGCAAGTTTGCATTCCTCTTTACTGGGATCGATCGACAGATTTTCTGATCAGCTTGCACAAGGCGCAGACGTCGAGGTTCTCGGCAATGTAGACGGTGGGGTAACCGAAGAACTCGCGCGTGAAGTCCTTGGCATGGAGGGTGTCGGAGTTGTCGTTCCCATGCTCACATCACAGGTGATTGTTGACGGTGAGCGCACGATATTGGTGGGTGTGGACGAGCGTGTGCTGGCGCTCAAGGGGGTGTTTTCTTCTGAGCTTCTTGTCCGCGTGGTGTCGAACTTGGAGGATGGCCGGCTCTTGTTCGGCCCGGCTTTTGACGCGGAAATGGCAACCGTGCACGAGTTTTATACTGCAGCAAGCGGACATCAAGAGATCTCTTCCGCTGGTGTGATCGAGGTGGCAGAAGCCCGTTCTTTTAATGGGGGCAGGTTCGTGGTGACGAACCTTGAAGCGGGCCGGCGGTTGCTGCACCTTCCTGACCGTGCCGACAGCCTCTTTGTTGTGGGTGATGGGTCGCGTTCTGCTCATGCGCTTGCCTCGACGGTGAAAGAAAAACTGGGTGGTCGTGCCGCTGTCGCGCAAACAGGGATTCGTGTCGATCAGGTGTCCGCTGTGGCTGACCCGATTCGGCTCGCGATCCTGCTCGCGGGAAGCGCGAGTTTCGCGATTGCTGGTGTGTTGATTTTTGATGCTGTTGCGATTGGTGTCGAGAGACGGCGGCGCGAATTAGCGGTTCTCCGCACGATTGGGGCGACGAGCCGCCAACTGATGTTGTCTTTTATGCTGGAATCTTCACTGGTCGCGATTTTTGGTGCAGTGCTTGGTGCGAGTGCCGGTCTGATTATGGCGCGCATTACGGTGAGTCAGTTGCCGCCCTTTTTGGTGTCGGCGTTCGGGGTCGAGATTGGTTTTCTTCCCGCCTGGTGGTCGATTCCTTTGACGAGCCTGCTTGGCCTTGTGATCGCGGTGACGAGTGCGGGTATTGCAGCACGTCGTATCACGATTATCTCACCGGCGGAGGCGGTGCGATCAGCTGATGTGAGCAGCTTGTCGGAGAAACAGAAATCGCGACTATTCCTGGGTGGCGCAGGCGTGTTGTCACTTGTCCTGGCGGCCCTGTTTGCTCTTTTTGAGGAAGAGTGGACAGGGGTTATCGCAGTTATGCTGGTCATTATTGGGATTGCCGGGATAGCTTCCGGCGTCAGTTCCTGGTTTGTTGCCGGAGCGACTGCTCTTGCTGTTCGCCTGCCCCGCATTTGGCTTGTGACAGAAGCCGCATTGCGTTCGAGTCATCGCCGCACCGCAGTGTGCGCGACCGTGATTGGTGTCGCGCTCACCCTGGTTGTCATGACAGATGGATTGGCGCGTAATCAGGTGGAGACGATGCGTGCGACTTTGGAACCTTTGACGAAACTTCCTTTGCTTGTCGATACAAGTTCGGGCGACGAGGCGCCGGCGAATGTGCTGTTTCCCGATAGCTGGACGACTGAACTCGACGAGCTTGCAGGTGTGACGGTGACAGGCTCAGGCCAGTTTACTTTCGTGATACACAAGAACGATCGGGTTCTTTTTCAAGGAGTGAGTGGCCCGACAAGCTTGGCTCCAGTGTATGCCCTCGCAGACACGTCGGTGCGTGATCGAATTTTCGATGAGAACGCGGTGATTATTTCGACGCAGTTTGCCGACCGCTTCCACGTGAGAGAGGGCAGTTCGTTTGTGTTGAGGACACCGTCTGGTCCCCATACAGTGGAAGTAGTGGATATTGTGCCCTCGGCTTCATGGCCAAATGGGTTGGTTGCTACCTCACTTGAGCGGGCACAGTCCTGGTACGCCAGGCCTGGAGTGAGCTTTATTGAGCTGGCTTTTGATGGAACCGTTCCCGAGGATGCCGCGGTGGCTGCCGTCAAGGAATTTACCGGACAGACCGGTTTCCCCGTGTACGTGGTGAGCGGCGCGCTGCAAGTTGACCGAACTGCCGCGGCCACCGTGCAAGCGACCGCGGCCTTGCGTGCAATCGAGCTGGTGGTACTCATTGTCATGGCACTCGTAGTATTGAACGCGCAGGTTTCGATGATTTGGCAGCGTCGACGAGAATTCGCGTTGTTGCGCGCGATTGGCGGACGGCCGGGCTACGCGGCCATGACTGTTCTGGTGGAAGTGGCTGCCGTGACTTTGGGTGCGGCCTTGCTCGGTGCGATCGGAGGAGTGTGGGCACACCGTCTCGCCTCTTCAATCGCCGAATCCCTTTCCGGTTTTCCCGTTTTTTACAAGTGGGAATTTGCCGGCCTTTTCCTGATTATCCCGCTGACTGTTGTGGTGGCGTGCGCTGGAGCGGCTTTCCCTGCCTATTGGGTGGCCAAAATCCGCGGAGTTGACGCGTTCAGTGAAGAGTGACCCGCGTGGAGGCAGGCGTGTGGGTGTGTGGGATCCCCGTTGTTGATGGCAATGCGGAAGGCGACTCGGTTGGTTTTTGCGGATCGGTTGTTTTTGTGGAGTTTTGCAGTGTTGCAGGGGCGATCGCTCATGCAACGTTCCCACAAGGGGTAGGAGGATATCCGAGACGCATTTTTGGTGTGAGAAGTGGAAAATCGAAGCACTTTTTGGAGAGTGCTGCTGCTTGACGGGGCACCGTTCCCATGACCGATGTCTGGGCCACTTGAGAGTGTGTCAGGTGAGGTGTCACGGACTTTCTTTTGCAAAAGCTTTTTTTCTCTTTTTTTGCCTGCTCTTGCTGGGAGTGGCATGTATTGGGGAGGAGTTGGGAGGGTACACGCGGAGCATCTGGTTTCCGCCCTGCTGAAATTCGTAGTTCACACGCTCGATTTTTGCGGTGAATCCGTGGGAACGAAGGGTAGTGATGACTTGGTTGAGGTGGCGTGAGGGTCGGCTGCCGAGTTCTTGTAAGGGAAAGATGCGTACTTCGGAGGCGACGCGAGTCAGTTCCACGATGGACTCTATATGGAAGCGGGCAGTGTGGTGCTTGCTGTAGAGAAAGAGAAAATGCGAGCAAAGTGCCAGTTCGAAGGTGTTTTCCGGAAAGGGAAGCCGGGGGAGTTCGCAGTCTGCATACCGCTGGTTTTTGCCGTTGTGTGTGCAGGTTTTTTCGTAGTCTGTCAGGAAGTCTGCCATGGCTTGTTGTCGTATCTCGCTTAAGGCGGCAATGTTGGGAATGAGGTCGCCCCATACGAATTCGTGCTGGTTTTGTGCGGTTTGCTGGATGACGAGAGGGAACACTTCATTGATGCGCTCTGCGATTTTGTCGTGACGGTAGCGGTAGAGCGGATCGCCTGATACGACATGGCCGCCGGTTGCCGAGAGTTCTGCGTTGAAACTGGCAGGGCCATCAGCGCAGCCCAAGATGGACTTTTTTTCGTCTGCCGGCGTGAGCGCGAACATTCTGCGGTATTCGGCGAGAGATCGTCCCCAAGGTACGACTTCTGCTAAATCGAACATGGAACTCCTGCGAGTGCTGTGTTGCTTCTTTTGGAAGAGGGTGTGTGCAGGGGACACTCTACAGGCGCCTGCTGTGGGTTTTTCTGGGGATTCTGCAAAAAATCCCACGGGAATCTTTGTCTGAGAAATTTTTCGTGTCTCGGGAGCATTCGTATAAAAGAGTGTTCTATCGAAAGACCTCTGAAGGCCAGTGTCTTTTCAGCCCGTATCTTTGCAGTAGTGCAGGTGTGCTGTGTGCGGGGAGGGTGGCAATGCCAAGAGAGAGAGTAGTTTCTTGTAAGAGAGTGCTTTCTTGTAAGTGGTGCTTCGGAGACGCGTATGGGGGACCAAGATGGAGGACCGAATGGAGAAAAAACGTCGAGCCTGGTCTTTTTTAGTAGGACGGATTGCGGGAATAGAAATCCGTGTTCATCTGACTTTTCTTCTGCTCGTTCCTCTTTTTGCCTACGGCCTTGATCCCGATAATCCTTTTTCGGGAATTCTCTGGCTTGTGCTGCTTTTTTCGTGTGTGCTTGCGCACGAGTTGGCACACAGTCTGGTGGCGCAGCGGCGTGGTGGCAAGGTCGAGTCGATTGTATTGTTGCCAATTGGTGGAGTATCGAAGTTGGCGGATCTGCCCGAGAACTGGCGGGATGAGCTGCTTGTGTCGGCTGCCGGACCTTTTATGAGCCTGGCTCTTGCGGTTGTTTTTGCGTTTATTGCTGTGGTGGGGAATGTTGCGCTCTGGCCGTTTGATTTTTTGGATGGCGGCATGTTGCACCGTTTGGCCTGGACAAACCTTTTTCTTGCAGGCTTTAACTTGCTTCCGGCCTTTCCTATGGATGGAGGGCGAGTATTCCGTGCGCTGCTTGAGCGGAAGCATGATCGAGAGTCGGCCACGCGTCAAGCTGCTTCTATGGGGCGGGGTATGGCTGTTGCCATGATTCTTGTGGGTGTTTTACTGAATTTCTGGCTTGTGGTTATTGGGGTTTTTATTTATTTTGGGGCTTCTACTGAGGAAGCCGGCACTATTTTGCACCTGAAGGCGCGTTCTTTGGCGGTGAGCGATGTCATGATCTTTGATCCAGCAGTGCTTGACGCGGATTTGCGTGTACGCGAACTCGATTTTCTTTTGCATCACCGAGCGCAGCGAGATTTTCCTGTTGTGGCTGAAGACCAGTATCTGGGGATGCTGTCCGCTGATACTGTCGCGCGCGCTGACCCCGAAGAGCGTGTCGGTGCACTTCACCTTGACGGTGTTCCTCTGCTCGGTCTCGAAGACTCGCTTGAGCAGTCACTCGCGCATCTTGGTGTGGAGGGCAGGCGTGCTGTGCCGGTCGGTGACGAGTCGGGTCAGGTGACAGGCCTTTTGCTGGCTTCTGATGTGCTACGGGCAGTGGAACGTTTGCTGTCGCCAAGATCTGATGGTCTTTTGCAGCAGAGGGGCACCGGGAAACGCTGAGCAGGAAAGAAAAAGCCAGAATCTTTTTCTTTCCTGCAAAATATTTTATTGCTTTAGTAGCGCAAAATTGCTGCGATTGCCTTTGTGCCGGGAACCTTTTTTGCGTCTGTCACGCGAATCTCTGCTCCTGTTTTCCAGGAGTGGAGAAGGGTGGTGTCGAGCAGGTCTTGGTCTTCGGGGGAGAGGACTTTTTCGGAGGGGGTGTGCGCGTTCCAAGAAGATGGGTTGGCTACCCAAATCAGTTCAACGCGTCCCTCTTCTGCTGCATTTTTGATGAGGAGCAGGTCGTCGAGGGTCTGCCCGGTTCCTGCGAGTTGTTCATAGCGTTCATTTTCAGCTTTTTGTTTTCCCTGCAAAGCAGAGGAAACAATATTCCAGCTTTGTTTGTGCAGTTCTGCGGTTTGCAGGTCGTCGATATTGCCTTCGATGGACGGGGTGAGGATGGAAGAGTGTTTGGTGACTGAGCGGTAAGCGGCAGTTGTCGCGGTAGTGCCGGCGAGCACCAGAGGAGTGGTGCCGTCCGCGATGGTGTTCATTACTTTGCTGTCGACAATTTGCAGGTAACGTTGGAGGTTTTTTTTCCGCACTTCTCCTTCTTTGCCGGCGCCATGACCGTGGAAGATCACAGGCGGCACAGTTTTTCCTTGCGCACCTATCTGGTGAGATTCGAGTTGCCGTTCTGGGTCGTCATATTGCAGAGCCTGCTCGATTCCCCCTGCGACTCCTTCAAGCTTGATCTCTTGTAGTGTCTCGGTGGTTCCTTGGAACAAACGGGCCTGCTGCCGGCTCAGGGTGACGAGATGGAAATATGTTTCTTCTGCATAAGAGGCGAGCAGAGGCGTGATAACAAAATGAGTGGAGACGACAACTGACTTTTCTGGTGGTGTGACTGCGTAGGAGCGGAAAAATTCTTTTGCCAGAAAGAGTGCAACTCCTTGGGTGCATTGGCGCCAAAAGGTGATGTCTTGCAGAAGATGGTGGGCAGGGGCAAGGATTTCTTGTGTTTCATGCGGGCGAAGGTTGAGCAGGGAGAGCTGCTCTTCGGCGTTGCGTAAAAGATTCTTGAGTTCTATGATGTTTTGCTGATTTTGATCAGGATTAGCGGACGTGGGCAGGGAAATCGACACGCATATCGTAGCTTCGCTGTTGACGAGTTCTTGGATCGCTTCTTTGCTTGAGCGTTCCATGAGTGTCCTTTCGCTGTTGCGGTCACTGTAGAAACTGGACGAGAGTTTTTCTTTCCTCACTGTATGCGCTAGGAAAGCAGAAATCGAATAGGGGAGTTTCTTGCACGACGCTGATGAGGTGCTTGCGTGCGCAGAGCCTCCGAGGAAGCTTCATGTTACCTTATTCCAGATGTAACACCGCAGCTCCATCAAATCTTCCATGCTTCAAGTCGTCGAGTGCTTGCAATGCATCTTCAAAACGACGCGCAGATGTAGTGACTTGTAGAGGGATCTCTGCAGCAAGGCGCAGGAAAGCTTCTCCGTCAGCTCGCGTGTTGGCAGTGACGCTACGTATGTTTTTTTCATTGAATAGATGGTGCTGGTAATCGAGCGGAGGGGTCGCAGTCATATGGATCCCGGATAGTACGAGAGTGCCTCCGGCATCGAGGGCTTCGAGGGCTGTCGGGATAATGCTGCCGATGGGAGCGAAAATGATCGCCGCGTCGAGCGGTTCAGGAGGTGGCGCGTCGACTTCTTGGGCAGAGGCGGCTCCAAGAGAGAGAGCAAGGCCGCGGGCATGAGGCTGGCGTGTCATGACGTGCACAGTGGCGCCCTGATGTATCGCGACTTGGGCGGCAAGGTGGGCGGAACCTCCAAAGCCATACAGGCCGAGCCGTCCGCCTGCTGGGAGATTTGTTCGCATGAGTGCGCGGTATCCAATGATGCCCGCACAAAGAAGTACTGCAGCATCTTCGTCGTTGAAGGTGTCTGGAATCGAGTACACATATTGCTCATGCGCAATGGTGTAGTCGGCGTATCCGCCATCGGCATCCCACCCTGTGAAACGAGCTGAAGGGCAGAGGTTCTCATCGCCGCGGGAGCAATAGCGGCATGTGCCACATGTGTAACGGAGCCAGGGGACGCCCACGCGTTCGTCAATGGCGAACCGTTCTGCGTTTTTGCCTCGCGCGTCGACCCGGCCCACGACCTCATGCCCGGGTGTCACGTGCGGCTGGTGCACGGGAAGGTCGCCCTCGGTGATGTGCAGGTCAGTGCGGCAGACCCCGCATGTGGATACTGCAATACGGATTTCTTCCGGTCCTGGTTGGGGGGTCGGTACTTCGACGAGCTGTAGCGGTCGAGAATGGACCGGGCCTGGAGTGTGTATTTTCCATGCTCGCATGCGCATCCTCCTGTTGATGTGCGCGATGTTGCTGGGTTCCCCGTGTGAGAATCCAGATAGGTTTTGTTCTGGTTTGAGAGAAGTCACTGGATTTCAGCATATTTTTGAGCGAGAAACGCGAGCAGAAGTCTGTGCCTGCGCTTTTTCCCAGGGAGAGGGGACCGGTGTGTTTCGTGGCACAGGCAGTGACTGCGTGTGGACGATACAACAAACATGGGTTTTTTCCGTGGAAGCCCCGAGAATTTACAGGCAGGCAGAATAGGTCACTATCTTGGTCGTCTGTTGCGAGGAACCCTGATTCTGTAACGCTTTTTGCAGATATTTTCGGGCTTGTGTTGATGGTCTTTGTCTAGAATTTGGCTGCTGTACTTTTTTCTTTCGTGTGTTTTTGACATCGGTTTGTTTTGCGGATGCGTATCAAGATAGCGGAGATACTTCCTGATTCCCCGGCATGTTCTGCAGGTTTGCGCCGAGGAGACGAGATCAGCACGTTGGGAGGGGTGGTTCCTCGTGATGTGCTTGATTACGCGCGTTTGGCGGCTTCCCCGGACACTTTTGCGGAACTCTCCGACGGGCGACAGGTCCCTGCAGCTGCCCTGACGGGCGCGAAGCTGGATCAGGCAGTGTTCGATGGTGTGCAGACCTGCGACAACCATTGTGAGTTTTGTTTCATTTATCAGCTGCCCAAAGGGTTGCGTCCGAGTCTGTACTTGAAAGACGATGACTATCGTCTTTCTGCGATGTACGGGAACTTCACGACACTCACCCGCTTTACGGAAGTTGATTTGGAACGGGTCATAGACGAGAGAATCAGTCCATTAAATGTGAGCGTGCATGCGACAGATCCCTTTGTGCGGGCCAGGATGCTCCGGAACCCAAAAGGGGGGATGAGCCTACGCTGGCTGCGTGCCATCCTGGATCATGGTATTGAGGTACATGCCCAGATTGTGTGCTGCCCTGGAACCAATGACGGACCGGTTCTCACGCAAACCTTGGCGGATCTTCTCCTGGGATTTTCGGAGCTGTCTTCTGTTGGAGTCGTGCCTTTGGGTGTGAGCGACCATAGTACTGAGCAAGGTTTGCGTCCTCCCACTCCGGACGACGCCCGGCGTATGCTTGATACGATCACCCACTTTGGTGATCTTGCCATGCAGCGTTTGGGCCGACGATTTGTCTTTGGTTCCGACGAGCTCTATCTCCTGGCCGGACGTCCCTTTCCGCCGGCAGCCGAGTATGAAGATTTTCCGCAGTATGAGAACGGTATCGGCATGGCTGCCGCGCTCACGCACGATTTTGCGAGCGTGCTTGCACAAGTGCGCGCACAAAACGTGCCGCGGGAGGCGTTGCCGTCTGCTGAACCGGAGAGGCGATTGTGTGAGAGCACGCACGCCATGCTGGACTGTACGCAATCGAAAGTAAATGTTGCGGCGACTGCCGCGCCACCTTGGGGTTATCGATCAGATCGCCTCGAAGGAAGGCCGGTCAATGCGCCACGGCAAGCATCCCGAACTGCCATTCTTACCAGTACGCTAGGTGCGCCAGTTGTGACCCCTTTGCTGGAGGAATTTCTTCTCGAAGGTGTGGAAGTTGTCGTTGTGCCCAACCGTTTTTTCGGTGGAAATATTGGGGTAACCGGCCTCCTTGCTGGAGTCGACCTGCTTGAGGCCTTGCAGACGTTGCCTCCCGGTATGGAGGCTGTGTTGCCCGACGTGGTGTTCCATGAGGGACGCACCCTTGATGGGATGACCCTGGATGAACTTGCCGCAGGAAGCGACTCCCCCCTTCGTGTAGTCACTTCCGACGCGTCGGGCTTATGTGCTGCGGTGAGACGATGAACCCCAAGATGGGAACGAGGACCGAGAGATGACCGAAGAAACAACTCGTTCTGCCATCTTTACTTCAGAATCGCAGACGGCAAAGCTGCCAATAGTGGCGATTGTGGGACGGCCCAATGTTGGGAAGTCATCCCTTTTGAATCGATTTCTTGGGCGGCGTGAAGCGATTGTGCAAGAACTGCCAGGAGTCACTCGCGATCGCCGCGAGCGTGTCGTCGATTGGGGTGATCGCACTTTTCTTGCCGTTGATACGGGAGGTTGGGAGGCGCGCCCTGAGTCAAGCATCGCGGAGGCCGTGCGCTCACAAGCTGAACGGGCAATAGGCCTCGCTGACATTGTGTTATTTGTTGTGGATGGCAAAGTCGGGATTACTGCAGAAGACGCGGAAGCAAGCAAGCTCATTTTGGCGTCAAAAAAGCCTGCTCTGCTCGCGGTCAACAAGGTTGACAATTCAGGTGAGGAGGCGGATCTTGGAAGTTTCCACCGTCTAGGGCTGGGAAATCCCTTTCCTGTGTCGGCCTTGCACGGTCGGCGTTCGGGGGATTTACTTGACGCCCTTATCGCTATTTTGCCGGAGACAGCGGCACAAGCAGACGAAGACGGAACTGTCGCCGACGTGGCGATAGTGGGCAGACCGAATGTCGGAAAATCCACTCTCTTTAACCGTCTTGTGGGGGATCCACGTTCGATAGTGCACGACAGTCCAGGTACTACTCGCGATGCTGTCGATACATTGATCGACCTCGAGGGAACGTCTTACCGATTTGTTGACACTGCGGGTCTGCGCCGCCGTGCGCGTGTTGACGATGAAACCGAGTATTACAGCCGGGTGCGTGCGATCGAGGCGCTACGCCGGGCCGATGTTGCTTTGCTGGTGATTGACGCGTCTGCTGGAGTTGTGGCGGCGGACCAGAAAGTCGCGACAGAGATCATTGACGCTGGAACTGCTTGTATTGTGCTTCTCAACAAGTGGGATCTCGCAACGCCAGAAGAGCGAGCCACGACTGAGGAAGGGCTCGAGGACATGCTGGCCTTTTTGGATTGGGCTCCAATGCTGCGGGTTTCTGCCCTTACTGGCCAGCGTGTACAGCGTTTGCCCGATCTTCTTACCGCTGTGCTTGCGCAATACCGGCGACGTGTGTCAACGGCTGATCTTGTGCGACTGCTGGAAGCTGCCCAAGCACGCCATCCACACCCAATGGCCGGGCGGCGCCGTCCCCGTGTGCGCTATGCCACACAGCCGCGTGCTGAACCCCCTCTTTTCATGCTTTTTTCCACACACCGTCTCATGCCCGACTATCTCCGGTATGTCGATCGGACAATCCGTAGCGCTTACGGATTTAAGGGCACTCCCTTGCGAATGAAGGTGCAAGTCAAAGCCGGGAAACCTTCTCGTTAACACGTGTGATGCGACAAGAGTCCCCGGTCTCTGATGATTTTTGGGGTCTTTGAAACCAGGAGAACGACTGTTTCTTGTGTGTTTTCCCGTGCCGCGCACAGAAAAACCCGCTTCTTCCGGCTTAGCGGGAGAGCGGGTCTTTCCTGGCAGGGTTTCTCGGTCTATTTCTTGAGGGGTGTTGTTTTAGGGGGAGAATGCCACCCAGGAGACTTGGCGCAGTTCTTTGAGGTCGTTGCCCATAATGCCTGTGTCGGAAACGGTATAGAGGACGTCTCCGATCACAAGGGAACGCCGGATGCCGCTGAAATAGTGTCCTTGCGGATGGAGCAGTGTGGCCCGTTCGCTGATTCCCGTGTCAGGGTTGACGTTGAGTGCGATTGCTCCCGCGACGAGGTGGAATGGGGGAATATCTCCTGTTTGTTCTGGCGGGCTGCTACTTGGCGTGAGTTTTTGGAGCGGTTCCTCGGTTTCTGTGTGTGCGATTATTGGTTTTTCCATGGGTCGTGGCATTGCCCGGTAGGAAGTGAATGGGATGACTGTCATGTCCGATGCAGCCCAGTAGAGGAATGCTTTATGGTCGTACTCTATTTCGCTGTTTGTGCCTTTCCCCATGGTGTATTTAGCGGTGCGACGCGGTTGGCTTGGGTCGGAGACGTCAAAAAGAGATACTTGCGTACCAAGGGTGCGCCCTTCGAGCGTGGCATCCTGGCCGACCCCAATCAGGTTGTCGCTATCGATAGGGTGTAAATAGGCTGAATAACCCTCGATTTTCAGTTCTCCGGTCACTTTTGGTTTGGTGGGATCTGAGAGATCGATGGTGTAGAGCGGGTCTGTGCGGCGGAAGGTGACCACATAGCCGGTGTCGCCGAGGAATCGTACGGAGTGGATACGTTCCCCGCGTCCGAGGCCTCCTACTTGTCCGATTTGTTGGAGGAAGTCGCCTTTCTGCTTGAAGCTTGTGACGAAGCTCACAGGTTCTTGTGTGGAATCCCTTGTGAAATCATCAACGGTTGTGGCGACGCGTAACACATTCTCATGTTCTGAAAGGGCGAATTGATTGAGTAGCCGCCCGCTGACTTTGCCTGATGCTCTGTAGATGGTGTCGTCAGGCTGGGAGATGTTGAACTGGTGCAGTCGTGTGAAAAGTGTGGGGGTTTCTTCAGGGAAGGGTAACGAGGGAATGTCCGACTCTTCGAACGGTCGGGGAATCTCCCGCCAAGGATTAGATGCTACATACAAGTTATTGGGGGAGGCGTACACGATATTTCCAGTCGCCAATATGGCGGAGGAATGGTGGGGTTCGAGGTCTTTTTCAAGGTCAATCGCGAGCACAGTCAGTGCTGAAGCGCCAGAGTATTCGGGAGGATGCATCACGTCGTCGCAGTCGACGGCGAGACGTGTCGTGTGTTCGGATCCGCTGCCTCTCGGGGTTTCGATGGTGATGTGGGGCAGCCAGTCATCAACTGTTGATGCCCGAATGATTTCTTGGTTGCGCGCGATTGCCGCTGTGACGTCTGGCCCTTCCTGCGAGCTCGGGGCAGAGAAATGCAGACGTGGTGGAGACTGTACGATGACGCGTGCGATCTCCTCATGCCGGCGAGCGGTCAACAAGCTGCCTTCGATATGGAGTTTCCGGGTGATGGCAAGATGGTCAGGGTCCGAAAGATCGACTGCAGTAAGGACAGTTGAGGCCGTCCCAAGTGGCATCCTGCTCGAACGGCTTTCGTCCCTGCCCTGTCCGCTGTCGGGAGAGTCCGGTTTTGCTTCCCTCGGGTAATGATGTGTTTGGGAGAGAAGAAGGGCCTGGTCTTTGTGGAAGAAAAGCTGATGATTCCAGCCCCAGTCGAGCTTGAGCATGCCGCGTTGCACCGGTGTGCCATTCGCCGTGTCCACATAGATGAGCTGATTGTTTCCGGTAATAACGAGGATGCGTTTGCCGTCAGTTTTCACGATGTCAGGTTCGTCGATACCGGCTTCTTGCACATTGGTGCCAGAAAAGTCGGCGTCTTCGTTCGATTTTGACGAACTGTCGCGTGTTGTCTGACCGCTGGTTTCCGTCTCATTTAAGACGATGGCTTCTTCTGGAATTGCCAGAGGAAAACCGCCTCCTGAAACGTCGGCGAGACCATAAGGTCCTACCCGTTGCGCGGTTTCTGTCTGGATATGCTGAAGGAAACCTTCACAGGTCGCGAAGGGCTGCAAGGATTCTGCCGCCTGCGCGGAAGGAATCGCACTCTCACACGTGGTTAGTCCGACTGCGGCCAGAGTAAAGGCCGCGAGACCGGAACGGTATTTTTTCCAACCGTATTTTCTTGGCCTTCGTTTGCTCACCCTTTTTCCTCGGTTTCGTTTTTGGTAGTTCTTTCTTTTTCTCAGACGAAGCACCTTGCCCTGAAGTTCCTTTTTTATTTTGGGTTTTATGTCATGCAATTTTTCTGCACATGAAATGTGATGTATGTGTTGGGTGTGAAATGTCCTGGGCAGGGAAAGGCTTTTTGTGAGGACTTTGCCGGAGGGGGCATGTAGAGAGGGTATTCGGAGAGGGGACCGTGGGTGGTTCCCCGCGCGCGAGCAAGGAGAAAATGCGAAAGAGCAACAGGACAAAGAAACAGCATCATCCTAATGGATGTCGTGCAAAAGAAGGGGCATGCAGGAGGCAGGGCAGGAAGAGCGGATAGGGAACAGTGAAGCCTTTTCCATCGAGGAAAAAGCGAAGAAATCACGATTTAGGGAAGAAAACCTGAGGCAAGCGGCAGGGGTTTTTTCTGTTTTCGGGATACTTCAGGATGAACCGATCTCTCGGGATACGCTGCGCAGATGGTGTGGCTGGAGGGCTATGGGATCATAAGGCGTGAAGTCCGGAAAACGAGAGCAAGACGGGGAAGAAAGGGAGCAGGAGCATGCCACGGAAGTGTCCGGAGTGTGGCTGGATTTGGCCGAAACCGACAGGGCCTTGCCCTGCCTGCGGCTCGGGAGACGCCCCGGAAACAAAGCTGATGGATACTCCCGTGTTTGACGGGGCAGAGGCGAAAGCTCCCTGGCACTTGAAGCTTTTGCTAGGCGCTTTGGGTGTGTATCTGAGCTGGCGGTTTCTGCAGATGGCAGGGTGGATTGCCGACCGTTTTTGAGAGGTTTTCAGTTGGCCTTGTGGGCAGGTGCGGCACGTGGAGAAATCTGCCTGGGGGTGCTGCACAGGGATTCCTGTGCTACAACCCTGGTGAGGGGCAATTGGACCGGAAGGAAAGACACCTTTCTCAGGGGATTGTCGTGCAATGCTTTTCGGAACTATTTGAGGATGTCTTTCGCTTTTTCTCTGAGGGTAGCAGCCTGAATTTTTGCGTCTTTTTTCGCTTTTCTCACGTTTTTTCGCCCGGCTCTCGCCTGCTTTCTTGCGTTTCTCGCGGCTTGTCGCGCACTTTTTTCTACCTGTCGCGCTTCTTTACGGAGGCGCCGCGCAGCTTTTTTGGCCTTGTGTCCGCCCAGCTTTTTTTCTTCTGCGCTGTCTGAGGCGTGGCTGCCGGCCTCGTCATCGGCTTCATTGCTGGTTTTGGTGTTTTTTTCACGCGCCATCTTGTCTCCAGCCCATTTTTCTTCTCGGCTCACTGCAATTTTATCATTTGGCTATGGCATCGTTTGCCCCCAAAGCAGGGGAAGGTGCTTTGTCGGACCTGGAGAACAAGTGTGGGTGGCTCTTCTCTTGGCGCGTACTCTGGGGCTGATGCTTCTGGCATGATAGACTTGCACCGAAGCGGTAAACGGTTACTCGCTGCTTTTCTCTTTGTTTTTTGTACACGGGCTGTGGCGCAGCTTGGTTAGCGCACTGGTCTGGGGGACCAGAGGCCGCCGGTTCAAATCCGGCCAGCCCGACCATAAAACCCCGTCTGTAATTGCAGGCATTTCTGTCGGTTTTTCCATCTTCTTTCGAAGGCTCGTTTCTTCTGCTCCCATGTTCTACATGGTTCTGCATGTCGCGCGGGAATTGTGGGGATCTGCCGGGGTTCTCCCGGTCGATCAGAGTACTGAGTATTTCCTGGTCAGTAGTGGGGGGGGAGGTCTACAGAAGGAAACCCTGCTGCTTTTCGCAGATTTTGCATGGGCGAGCCCCTGAGGTTTGGGACTGCCTGAGGGCGAGATTGTGTTGCACGGAGCTTTCAAGAATTCCGCGTGTCCTTTTTCTTGTGTTTTTTTGGTAGTCCGGCCTGGCGAGTCATCCGGATTTTCCTATTTTTCTAGGTGATTTTCTGAGGTCTTGTGAGATCTTCTCGATTGGGAGAGGACCACATGGGTGCTTTTGTCTTAGTAAAGACGGACTTCTGGCTCTTGGTCTTCTCCCGTAAGGCTGTAGGCTGAAGATGTCCTTCTTGTGTGCAGGTGGTCGACCTGGACACGCTCCGACTGCACGATCTTTTCGAGAGCGCTTCCTGCAACTGGCGGGACGCGGAGGTCTCTTTGAGCGAGAAAAACTTGGACGATAAAGAGAAAAAGTCCGGTTTTTTATCTCCGGTACCGACAAATCGCATGTGGACCGTTCCGAATGCTCTCACTCTTGCGCGGATAGCTCTTTTGCCGGTTTTTCTGCTTTGGCTATCTGATGAGCGATATCTTGCGGCATGCTTTTTGTATGGCTTTATTGCCATGACAGATTTTTTTGACGGCAAGATTGCCCGCCGTTTCGATCAGGTTTCCCATCTCGGCACCATGATGGATCCTGTTGCGGACCGGCTGCTTATCCTGGCCGGCGCGCTCGGGACGGTCACCCAGGGACTTGTGCCAGTTTGGCTGATTGTGTTACTGCTCGCGCGCGAACTTACCGTTTCGCTTTGGACAATCTATCTGCAGATCGCGGGAGTGCAGATAGCTGTGCGCATGATCGGAAAGGTGGCCGCGACTTTTGTCTTTTTCTCCTTGCCTGCCTTTGTGGGGGCAGAAGCATTTGACCCAGGCACACTGGCGCGTTCTTGGCTTTTGTTTCAAGGCTATGCCTGTGGTGTTGCAGGGATTTTTTTGGGAAGTCTTACCAATCTCCAATACTTCAGCGATGGGAGGGCGGCGATTGCTTCTGCGCGTTCTTCTGCACCAGGCTCCGTACCAGGATAAGTGGGCGGTATTCGCAGACAACGGTGTGCTGCGTGTGCGCACGGTTGCAATGGTGAAACCTGTGATTTTTTTTGATGGAAGATGCCCGGATGGAAGATGTCCGAGTGTTTTGCGCTCGCTTCGTGTTTTGCTTGATTCTATGTCGCCTTGGCGTATCTTGCGCTTCCTCAGGCGACGCAAGCGTGGCAGTGGGTGTGGGATAGGGCAAAGGCGGGCACGACGCATACCAAGAGTTGTGCAATGGTTTTCCTGCGAGCGTGCCGCCAATATTCCTCGCGGTATCGGGAAAACGTAGGAAAACTCGAAAGGAGAGTCGGGTGAAAGCCGTGATTATGGCGGGGGGCGAAGGAAGTCGCTTACGTCCGTTGACTTCGAATACCCCAAAGCCCATGTTGCCTGTGGCAAATGTTCCGATGATGGAGCATGTGATTCGGCTATGCCGGAAACACGGCGCCAAAGATGTCATTGCCACTGTGCAGTTCCTCGCGAATGTTGTCCGCAATTACTTTGGTGATGGGGATGATTTGGGCGTACGGATGCACTACACCGTGGAGGAATCCCCGATGGGCACGGCGGGTTCTGTTGGCCTTGCTCGTGACATGCTTGACGATACTTTTTTGGTGATTTCCGGGGATGCTCTGACCGACATTGACCTGGGAGAAGTGGTGAAAGCCCACAAGTCTTCCGGGGCACTGGCCACGATTGTGCTGTATGAAGCGGAAAACCCGCTTGAGTTTGGCATCGTGATCACGAAAGAAGACGGGACGATTGAGCGTTTTCTTGAGAAACCGACCTGGGGGCAGGTCTTCAGCGATACTGTGAATACCGGTATTTATGTTTTGGAACCGGGGATTTTTGACTTTATTCCCTCGGACCGTCCCAGCGATTTCAGTCAGGATGTGTTCCCGACACTTCTTGCCCAGGGTTTGCCAATCCACGGGCATGTTGCGAAAGGCTATTGGGAAGACGTCGGCAATATTGAGGCATATTCAAAAGCGCATAGGGACGTGCTCGACGGGCAAGTAGAAGTGGAGATTCCTGGTTTCCAGGTCTCGGATCATATTTGGCAAGGCGCTGATGTGCTTATTGGCCCCGATGTTGCAATTGAGGGGCCTGTGGTGATCGGCAATAACTGCCGTATTGAATCCGGGGCGAGGCTGCGAGAGTACACAGTCTTGGGTGATAATGTGGTCGTCGGTGCAGACTCACAGATCCAACGTACCATTGTGCATGAGAACGCCTCGATTGGGGCGCGGGTTTCTTTGCGGGGAACTGTGGTGGGAAAGGGTGCTGACCTCAGAGAGGGCGCGCGTTCTGAAGTTGATGTGGTCGTGGGGGACGGCTCCTTGATCGGAAGTCATGCGCACTTGAATCAGGCAGTCAAGATCTATCCCTTCAAGAATGTTGAGGCAGGCGCCATTGTCAACACTTCGGTGGTGTGGGAGAGCAAGGTGCCGCGTTCGCTGTTTGGGCGGCGTGGTGTGCGTGGTCTCGCCAATGTGGATATGACTCCACAGTTTGCGGTGCGTCTCGCTATGGCGTACGGTTCCACGCTCAAAAAGGGCGCCACTGTGACCTGCAGCCGGGATGGCAGTAGGGCAGCGCGCGCCTTGAAGCGGGCTTTTATGGCGGGCTTGAACGCGACCGGTGTGAATGCGGAAGAGCTTGAAATGGCATCTGTCCCCCTCACGCGTTTTCAGGCGCGTACAAATGGCGGTGGTGTCACGATACGACGGGCTGATGATGACCCGCGCATGATCGAGATCCGTTTTTTTACGTCTGATGGTATTGATCTTGACCATGCTGCGCAGCGCAAGATCGAGCGTAATTTTACGCGAGAGGATTTTCGCCGCGCGCATCCAGATGAAATGGGAGAAATCTCTTATCCTCCGCGTGCGCAAGAGTTCTATACAAATGCCTTGCTGCGTGCTGTGGACATGGAGCTGGTGGGTCGCCGTTCCTGGAAAGTCGTTTTGGATTGTGACCGGGGTACAGGGTCGGTTGCGCTTTCTTCAGTGCTGAGCCGCCTCCCTGCCGATACGCTTGTCCTGAATCCGTATACAACAAGTGCCCCTGTGACTGTCCCGCAGGACCCCGCGCGTCTTGGGAATTTAGTACGAGCGAGCGGCAGTGACTTTGGCATACGTTTTGACCAGGGCGGCGAACGGGCAGAGATCATTGACGATCTTGGCAACGCGTTGGATTGGAATACCACGGTTCTTTTGTATGTGCGTCTCATGGCCGAGGCAAATCCGGGTGGAGCGATTATTCTTCCCGTTTGCACGACTCGTCACGCGGCGCGTCTCGCGACTGCGGCGGGTTGCCGGGTGATCTGGTCGCAAACTTCTCCTGCATCTCTCTTGTCAACGACCCTTCGCACGCAAGACGCGGTGCTTGCGATGGGGGAGCATGGTGTCGTGCTTCCTGGGTTTTTGCATGGATTCGATGGTCTCGCTCAGTTTGTTGTGCTGCTCAGCCTGTTGGGACAGCGGTTTGACCGGCTGTCTGACATCGTGGCCCAACTTCCCGAGGTGCATGTGGTGAAAGAAGAGGTCCCGACCCCGTGGGAGTGCAAGGGCGCAGTGATGCGTATCCTAATGGAGGAAGCAGATATGAGGCATGTGGAACTCATCGATGGGATTAAGGCTTTCTTCGGGAATGACTGGGGACTTGTGCTGCCCGACCCTGAAGAGCCGATCTCTCATGTTTGGGCGGAAGCCGATACCGACCTGGGAGCACGCAACCTTGCTGCGAACTACCGGCATCGAATTATGGATATTGTTGGTGGTATTGCTCGCTGATACGGAGGCGCGTACGAGCGGTGCGCGAGGAGAAGGCAATTTCCTGTCGAGGCCTATGACTTGAGTAAGGTGGAGCCGCGTGCGAGGCTTCCCTGGCTTTCTTGTTCAGTCTGGGGTTTGTGTTTTCTGGCATGACCTGTGTCTTTTGACAGGAGTCTTTGGGAGTCCGCGTTCTTGGTGCGTGCTTTTTTAAAAGTGCGCGCCTTTTCTCTGTATGACCTCGGAATCGTCCGGAGTGTTCGATGGAATTTCCGTCCGATCTGCGCTACACCAAAGAGCATGAGTGGGCGCGTCTCTTAGACAACGGTCTCGTGCGTGTCGGTGTGACGGATTATGCGCAAGATGCCCTTGGTGATGTTGTGTATGTGGAGTTGCCTGACATAGGCGCCAAGGTGAAGGAAGAAGAATCTTTTGGGGAGATCGAGTCTACAAAGTCGGTTTCGGATCTTTATGCGCCTGTGACCGGGAAAATAGTAGGATGCAATTCTCTGCTTGAAGAGGATCCTCAACTTGTGAATGAGGATCCTTACGGGGAGGGGTGGCTTGTGGAAGTGCGTCCTCAAGTTATGTTTGATGAAACTTCCTTCATGACCGCAAATGAGTACCGTGTTTATGTGGAGGAGGCAGAATGAGGCGTGAAGCTTCCTGAAGTTTCGCCAGAAGTATGCTTTTTGTCGGTTTTTTTTCGTCGCTGGACGTTGCTCGATGTGACGAAGCTCTCTAAGCTTTTGGTATGGCGTGTAACAATTGCGGTAACGCAAATTCATCTGGCTCGAATTTCTGCAGTAAATGCGGGGTACCTTTGCGTCCGGTCGACCCTCACACCACCGCTCTTTTTTCGATCGGAGAGTATGACACGGTTGAACATGAGATCTTGGAAGAACGGCTCGGGATAGATTCTCCTGCTTGCCTTCTGTTCAAGCGAGGTCCAAACGCAGGAAGCAAATACGTACTCTCGGAAGGGGAAGTGCTCATTGGGCGACACCCAGAGTCTGATCTTTTTCTTGACGACGTCACCGTGAGCAGAAGACATGCACGAGTCATCCGTGACGCGGTTGGCGTTTGCGTGAAAGACGATGGCAGTTTGAACGGCACCTACGTTAACGGAGAACGCGTTGAAGAGGCCTTGCTCCGTTCGTACGACGAGCTGCGCATTGGAAAATATGTGATCGTTTTTCTTGAGGAGTGAGTAAGCCGTTGTGAGCGAGCCGAGCAATTATCACACGATCGGCGAAGTCCTCAACGTCCTGCTGGAAGAGTTCCCGGACATCTCCATATCGAAGATCCGTTTTCTCGAAAGCCAAGGTCTTATTACCCCTGCCCGGACGCCGTCCGGCTACCGGAAATTTGACCGCCACGATATTGAACGTCTTCGTTTTATTTTACGTGAGCAGCGGGACCGTTTTTTGCCTCTCAAAGTCATTAAGCGCCGTCTTGAGGCATGGGAGCAAGGAGGAGCCGCGGCCGGCGCAGGGGAAGCGCCTGCCCGTCTTTCCGGGAACTCAGACCAGGCCTCTTTCCCGGCAGAAGCAAAAATGAGCCGAAATGAACTTGCCGACGCGTCAGGTATTTCCCCTACACAAATCGCAGAACTGGAACGTTACGGCCTCCTGGAACATTCGCGAACAGAAAATATGATGGAAGCCGATGGGAACAATGTCTTCGACGAGTATGCTCTCGCTGTCGCAAAACTGGCTGCGGCATTCACACAATTTGGCGTAGAAGCACGTCACCTACGCATGTTTCGCCAAGCCGTAGATCGAGAAACATCTTTGTTCGACCAAGTTGTGGCGCCCCTACAAGCACAGCACTCTGTGGAAAGCGCCGAACAAGCTGAACAGGCAAATGCTGAGCTTGTGCGTCTCTCAAAAGAACTGCACGGAATTCTTCTCGAACGCTATTTGACGAAACGAACACGCATACGATCTGACACGCAACAAAGAGCATAAACAAAGCAAGGCCTTTTCGGACGGTACTCTTTGAGCTGGTCAATCGGGATGCAAAAGACCGCGAAACGCGGCAAAATTCTGAAGGGGCGTGCACAGTGGCGATGAGCGAATCGGGCGGAATAGGAGCAAATCCCGCTTCAAAGCATCATGGTCAGAAGAAGCCGCAAATAGAATGCCTGGTCACAGCCACAGCTCTACAGGCAAGAGTACAAGAACTCGGAGAGGAACTCACCCACGTCTACACAGGAAAGTGCCCCATTTTTCTTTCAATCCTGAAAGGAGCACTCACCTTCACCGCAGACCTCATCCGCTCTGTTGCCTTGAACTGCAAAGTCGACTTCTTATCGATTTCCACCTACGGAACAGGACAATCCAGTTCCGGCGTCGTGCGCGTCGGCCAAGACTTTTCTCTCGATGTGGCTGGATATGATGTCATTCTTGTAGAAGGGCTGCTCGACAGTGGCCTCACCCTGAACTACCTCCTCGGCGCATTACGCGAACGCGAACCAGCATCACTACGAGTCTGTTGTCTACTTGACAAGGAAAAAGCAGGAAAACGACTCGTCGAAGTGGAGCCAGACTTTGTGGGTTTTACAATCCCCGACAAATTCGTGGTCGGATATGGTCTTGATTATGAGGGTCTCTACCGAAACCTGCCTGCCCTCTACCTTGTCGAAGACATCTCTGTCCTCGAAGGATCTCCCAACCTGACTGCAGAAGCATTTCGCTAGTACGCCATGGAAGACTTTTTCTCCTCCAGAGTGATCTGTCTCTCGCTGTGCTACCCTTTTTCTCAAAGGGGTGTCCGCTGGCGTTGCAGGGGGCGACGTCACATGGCAATCCGACGGAGGTGGTACATGTCTATCGAGATGTCTCTCGTCGGGGTCCGGGTAGAGCTGTCCAGCAACCAGCCGATTGTCCTTTTGCGTGAGGCAAATGGTGAGCGTTTCCTACCGATCTTTATTGGTGGATTCGAAGCGCAAGCAATAGCTTTTGCCCTGCAAGAGATGGTCCCTCCCCGACCTTTGACGCACGACCTCATGCGGGACCTGCTCACTGCTGCAGAACTCGACGTTCGCCGTATCGTGATCACAGAATTACGAGATAGTACCTTCTACGCAGACCTCGTTGTTGTTCGCAACGATGACGAGCTTACCGTCTCCGCTCGTCCCTCTGACGCGATTGCCTTAGCTGTTCGCGCAGGATGTCCGATTTTCGCAGAAGAAGAAGTACTCGAAAAGGCTGGCATCTGTTTGCAAGACGACGAAGAAGAAAGCCAAGTCGAACAGTTCCGCACCTTTCTTGAGGGCATCAAACCGGAAGACTTCAAGCTTTAACCCGTCAAAATCACACCCAACTTTCTTGGGTGTCTGCAAGCTCGAGCAGTGCGGTTTTGGTGGACCAATTACAAAGATAATTCCGTAGGATGTATTGCCGTTTTTCTGGTGTACATTCCTGATTCAGAGGTGATCAGACGCAAGTATGATCACCTCTGGTTTTGAGGATTCGCTGGGTTTTTCAGCTTTCCGAGTTTCAGAGGATTTTTCAGAGGAAACGGTGCAGTGTCCTTCGTATAGTCTGTATGTGTCCTAAAAAATCGTGTGGGACGGGAGAACGACCGCGCTTGTTGCTCGCTCCACATTTTCCGGCATTATGGCATGATATTTCTTTGTTGCCACCTTCTCGGATGATGCTGTTGAAATGTGGAGCACTGTTGCACATTGAGAAGGTCTGCTGTCTCCGTCTGCTTTCTCCTAGGAGGAAAGTAGAGCGAGCACGGTGCACATACAGGGCGAGAGGAACATCGCCATGGCCGCGGAAAGAAACGGTGCAGCAGAACATATGAGCCTAGTCAAAGGTGCATTTCGCGGCCCTGAAGCCGCCAAAATTGTCGGGATCACTTACCGGCAGCTTGACCACTGGGCGCGTAAAGATCTCGTGACCCCTTCCCTCGCTGCAGCTCACGGATCCGGCACGCAACGCTGCTATTCATATGAAGACCTTTTGGAATTAAAAGTAGTCAAGAGCCTACGAGACGCCGGAGTGTCTCTCAGTCGGATCGAAACCGCATTCGACTATATCCGTGAACACCTAAGGGCTCGTGCGGCAGAACTGCGCATTTTTTCTGACGGCACAAACGTGTATGGATGTCGTTCCAAAGATGAGGTTATTTCATTACTCGATCGTGGCCAAGTGGTATTCGGCTTTGCCCTCGAAAAAATGTACGAAGACCTTGACGGCGCCATCGCCCATTTTTCACCTTCTCCGTACCTTCCCGGAGAAGAAGCCGACCTCGACAATGCCTTCCCTGACAAGCAAACGGCCAGGGAAGCGGGCGAAAGACGTGCCGCGGACGGCTGAACGGTGCCGCTCTTGCCGGTGAGATCCGTGGTCTTGGGCAACGTCTTCCTGTGGACCCCCCGAAGACAATCGAGATGCGGTCGAGAGACAGTCGGGAGACGGTCGAGAGATTGGTCGAGCACGCGTTGGACTGTGCTGCCGAGAACTGTATGCCCCGCTGTTGCACCCATGAGTGCCGGTGACTGTTCCGGAAACATCACTACCGCGCAGGGCGGCCTACGTCACAGGGGCAAGGACTGTGGAATAGCCCGGGGCCGAGTGCTGAGGCGAGAATGAAGACCAGCTTGCCAAGGAGGTTGTGATGGGCGTTTCTCAAGAAGCCGCACTCAAAGAGACGGCTCTCGCGTCGAGGCATCGAGAACTTGGCGGAAAAATGGGGGCTTTTGCTGGTTTCCAGATGCCGATCCAGTACGAAGGCACACTTAAAGAATGTCGTGCTGTCCGACAGACCTGTGGCATCTTTGATGTTAGCCATATGGGTACTGTGTTTGTGCGGGGCGTTGACGCGAGTCGGGTCTTGCAGGGCCTATTCACGAATGATATTGAGAAAGCCCCCGTGGGAGCTGCGCAGTATACGTTGCTTTGTGCTCCAGATGGTGGTGTGATTGACGATCTCATCATTTTCCATCTTGCCGCAGAAGACTGGATGATCATTCCCAACGCAGCGAATGTGCATGTTGTAGTGGCCGAAATTGTCGCTGCAAAGGCAAGACAGCCTGGGCCGGTTCGTCTTGTTGTGGAGGATGTCTCGGCTGAGTATGGCATTTTGGCTTTGCAGGGGCCGCGTTATGCGGAAGTACTGGCGAGCGTTCTTCCCAATGTGAGCGTGGGGCGTTTTCGTTTGGCATCTTTTGATTTTGCTGGTGAAGGGGTTCTTTCTGGAACTGGCTACACTGGATCGCCCGGTGTTGAGATTGTTGCTCCAGCCTCGAGCGTGACGCGTTTGTGGGATGCTCTGCAGCTTCCTTTGCGTGAGGTGGGTGGTTGTCCTGCCGGGCTGGCTGCCCGTGACGTTCTCAGGCTTGAGATGGGATACCCCCTTTGGGGGAACGATATTGACCGGGAGACCTCACCTTTGGAAGCCGGCCTCGGGTGGGCTGTGGCATTTCGTAAGGGAGACTTTCGAGGAGCAGAGGCCTTGCGCGCACAACGAGAGGCCGGTGTGCCTCGTATGCGAGTAGCTCTTTTGGGAGAGGGGCGCAGGCCGCTGCGTGCAGGTAGCGTCGTGCTCGACGCGCAGGAAGCAGAAATCGGCATAATCCGCAGTGGTGGTTTTTCACCTTTGCTGGAACGAGGCATTGGTTTGGCCTTGGTGCAGCGCGCAAAAGTGCCCTTCAGCATTGATCTGCGTGGACGGCGTGTCGCGGTAGAGGTTGTGGACTTGCCTTTTGTGGATCTTTCTTAGTGGATCTTTTCTTGTGGACCTTTCTTAAGGATGTCTCCTTTTTGAAAGCTGCATCCTCTGCCAAGGCGCTTTTTCTCTTGAGGGACGCACTGGATTTGGGCATGTTCCGATTGTGGCTGTGGGGAAGGTCCTTCTCTTTGCACTCATGTATGTGCGGGGTATCTATGAAGAAGGTATGGGGCGTTGCACGAGAACAACGCTTGTCATCTCTTGGGACTTGTTGCCTCCGAAGACTCCCGTCTCATCGGGCAGCCGTTCCCATGTTTTGCCCTTGTCTGTCGAGATCCAGACGGCGGCGTCCTCGTGTGAGTCTTGATTGGTACGTGCTCCAACCGCGATGATCCGGTCGCCGGTGGAAATCACACTATTGGCGACCAGTCCAACTCCTTGATAAACGGTTTCCTCAGGACTTGTACGTACCCAGATGTTGCCCATTTTGTCGGCTCGCCACAAGGCTGCTTCGTTTCTTTCTCCGTTCCAGTTTTCTCCCAGCGCGATGATTGTGCTTCCTAGACGTTTCACAGTGTGTAGGCGCTGTACTCCTGGCCCGTCCAAGACAAAAGGGTCTTGTTTTATTTGGGACCAGCTTTTCCCGTTGTCATCAGAGACCCATACTGCTCCGTTGAGATCTCTTTCTTCGCGCTGGGTTCCGACTGCGATCAGGCGGTTTTCGGACTGCACGACATCGAGCATTTCGTATGATGAACCCGCTTTTGCCACGTCGAATTGTCGTTGCCAAGTTTCGCCTTGGTCGTGCGAGGTCCATACGGCGGCGTTTTTTTCTCCGTTGGTTCCTGCAACACCGACAGCGATAAGACAATTACCTGTTTTTGTGATTCCGTACATTGCTTGCGTGCCGTCTCCACCAAGAACCTTTTGCTTCTTTTGCACGCGTCGCCAGCTTTCGCCTAAATCATCTGAAAGCCAGACCGCTGCGTCAAGACCAGAGGAACTCCCCGAGTAGTCGTAGCCCACAGCGACAAGCCGTTCTCCGATGAGAAGTACTCCTCCCATGCGTTGAGAGAGCGGGCCGCCTAAGACATTTTCGTCGTGAGCTGCCCGTCGCCAGCTCTGGCCTTGATCGTCTGAAAGCCAGACTGCAGCATCGGAATCCCCTTTTGCGGCGTCTACTCCTACGGCGATAAGTCGTTGAGTGCCTGCAGTGCCAGAAACAATGGGAGCGGGAGCGGAAGCTGCGCAGTTTGCTGCTTTGTCTTCGTCATTTGCGAGGAAGAAGACTGCTGCGACTATTCCTGTGGCGGCTACTGCAGTAGCAGTCACGATCGCGATATTGCGGAACCGCTGTGTCCAAAGGGGATTTTTTCCCAGTTTTTTTCGTGGT
>DEIU01000052.1:63912-68676 GCA_002352645.1 Acidimicrobiia bacterium UBA2766
CGTTGGGTGCGCTGTTGTGGGGGCTGCTCAGTGGTTCACTGTGGGGGCCGCTGAGTGGTTCACTGAGCGGCCCGCTGAGGGGGCCGCTCTGGAGAAAAGATGGTTTGTTGACACGTCGAAAGGGAGGGACGGAGGGAGGAATGAGGCTTCGTGAGGTTTCGTGGTCGGCTTTTTTGGGGCTTGGGAGAGAGCTTGTTGTGGTGGACTCGGCGGTGCGGGGAAACATGCCGAGGAAAGCTGGGATTGTGGGAGGTCTGTCTTCTGGTGTGAGTTGGAGGGCAGTGAGGATCGCGTGCTCGACTTCTGGAAAAAGATCTGGCCTTGTACGGCGAGGAGAAATGAGCGGGTCAATCTGGTTGAGAATTGTTGCAGCGACCCGTTCCATGCCGGACGCGGGAAGTTTGCCGGTAAGCATGCGATAGAGAGTGGCGCCAAGAGCATAGATATCGGTGGGTGGCCCGTGGCGGGATGGGTCGGCGGTCATCTGCTCTGGAGGGGCGTAGGATCGTTTGAAGACTGAGGTCAATTGGGTAGTGTGTTCGGCGTATGCGCGTGCTGATCCGAAATCGATGAGTGTGATCTTATTGTCGGGAGTGATGATCACATTGTCGGGGGAGATGTCCCGATGAATGATCCCGGTGCCATGCATGATTGCGAGGGCGCCCCCGATCTCTCGCGTGTAATAAATGGCGGTGTTCTGGTTGAGCATTCCCCCTCTACTCAGGATGGTCTGGGTAAGGGTTTTCCCTTCGACCAATTCCATGACCAAGTAGGCAGTGCCGTTCTCGTCTGGAATGACATCTCGGATCGACACGATTGAAGACACTTCTCGAAAGCGGGTGAGCGCTCGCCCCTCGTTGATGAATTTCTCGAGAAAGTGCTTGTAGGAGGGGCGGTGATGGGAGAGTGATGTCACTGTTGTTTCGGAGCGAGTTACCCATTCTTTTGGGTAATATTCTTTGATGGCGACGGGCTCATTGAAGAGGGTGTCATGCCCTCGATAGGTGATGCCGAATCCTCCCTGTCCCAGGAAGCCGTCGACACGGTAGCGTTTTTGCCGGAGGAAAGATCCTTGGGGGAGCAGTGTCATTGGTCGTGTTTCGTGCTAGCAGGATTGGCGGGGGTATCTTTTCTCCGGTCGCGTGTGCCCCAAAGGGGGCATGCAGGGGTCGAATATTCGTATGTGTCATTACTTTTTTGTCGAGACGAATGATTCAGGAAGAGTGACATGTCCTGGGAGGGGTCCCTCGTTTGATTTCGTCGCTTTGAGTGTTGTGAGAGAGATTATCCAAAACTAATGCAAAAGGGCAGTCTTCTTCTGGAATTATGCTTTCGCAGCGTCATGCTTCGCCGGTAATCTCCCCAATGGCATTCCCGAGAATTCCTCCTGTAACAGTAACCAATATGTACATGAAAGCGTGTTTTCGTGTTGTAGGGAGGAGCCTCTGTGTCTCTAACGCAAAGGTGGAGAAAGTGGTGAACGCCCCGCAGAAACCGGTCGCCAAGAAGGCGAAAGCCTCTTCCCCGATTTCTCCCTTTGTTGCTTTTGCTGCGCAGAACCCGAGAAAAAATGCTCCCACCAGATTGACGGTAAGTGTTCCCCAAGGGAAAGCACTTCGCAGTCTGCGACGGAAGAAAACTCCAGTCAAATGACGGCAGATCGCTCCGACAGTACCGCCCGCCGCGACGGCCAAGAGTATCATTTCAGGGCTTTTCCTTGTGTCTCGAAAGAGTGCTGAGTTTTTCCGTTTTTTGTCGCTTCCAGAGGTGTTTCCTCCCGCGAAGACGTTTTCTCTATGCGCCCTCCCACCTGCTGTCCAATACCACTTGCCCAAACTCCTGCCCCAATACTGGCGACCAGATAAAAAGTTGCGAGCATTGCAGATCCCCCGGCAAATAATTGTCGTGTATCTGCAGCGAAGGTAGAGAAAGTAGTGTACGAACCGAGTGCTCCCACCCCAAGGCAGGCGCGCAGTCTGGGATGTGTATCCGCGAGAGGAGATCCCACGACCCCGCCGAGAAGGAAACTTCCCGTCACGTTCGCAAGAAAGATGGCAAGAGGGAAACCATCCTGGTAGGGAAGGAGATTGGCGATCTTATAGCGACAGGTTGCGCCCAGAACACCCCCTATCGCCACTGCTGCCAAAACCGTTGGACTTGTGTCGAATCTGCCAGTAGACAGATCTTGTTGTACGTGTTGCCTACGGTTTTCTTTCTGCAATGAGTGGGGAGAAGGCGAGCGAGAGGGTCGCATATTCTGATGCGCTGCCTTTGGCTCTGGATCTGGCCCTGGGTCGCAAGTCACAGGGTGAGCGTTGCACGAGTGAAGGCAGCCACCGTTTGCGCGGCTTTCTTTGCGAAATTCCCGAGAAAAAAATGGTCACAATTTTTCATGACAACAAGCTCGTTTTTTGATCCCGCTTCTGCTGCAAGCGCCCGAATCTTCTCGGGAGAAACCAGCTGATCTTTTTCCCCGATCAGGAGCAACGAGCGGATTTCCTGCAACACCGTTTTCTCGAATCTGCCGGCAAACTGCATCGCAGGCGCGATCCCGACATAAGCTGCGACAGCTGCGACATCTCGAGTCTCAGTTCCTGCGCGATTCTCAGAAAGGAACCGCAAAGCAACTCCTCCGCCAAAAGACCACCCCCCTAAAATAAGAGGAAGCGCAGGATCAACCGCTCCCACAGCCGCACCCACATCAAGTGTTTCTCCCTCCCCCTGTGCAAAGCTCCCTTCAGAATTCCCCGTTCCTCGAAAATTAAAACGAAGCACAGCACAATCCTTTTCAAGCAATGCTTGCTCCACCGTAAGAAGAAGCGGAGCCTGCATTGTCCCGCCAAACTCAGGATGTGGATGGCACAAAACAAAACTGGCAACCGCATGGGAAGGAACCGTATAAACGGCTTCAAGAAGAAGCCCATCAGACGTGCCGAGGGCGAGAGAACCAGCTACCAAAGAGGGCGAATTTTCTTGACTCATAGCAATATATTGCCCGCTGTCCCCACCAGAAACCGATAAAGAGAATATGTCCCACGAGCGAGCAAACCTCTTCTTCCCAGAAAACACAAACCCTGATCCTCCCAGCGATCGGGGAGAGGACAAACTGCAAGCTCCCGAGCCGGAGATGCCCGAGCTGGGAGTGCCGGAGCCGGAGGCGCCGGATCTGGGAGTGTTGATTGATGGACTGTATTTTCTCTTCGATCAGTCTGGTATGTCAGATATTTGCGAAGGTGCAGGTGATGTTGGGTTTGTCGAGTTTTTCGCACAAAACGCTGTCGGACAGGCTAGAGGGGAAGATTCACACGGATGGGGATGAGCCTATGGCAGATCTTCTGCTTCCGCCTTCTGGTGAGCCTTTTTCGTGGGATGACCGGACGCAATTGACCGCACCCTTTCTCTGGACTCTCGCGGACATCGCCCACGCACTCGGCATCGACCTTCCCCCCGCAAAAAGATGGCACGACGAGGGAGACATCCACGCACTTGCATGGAACGAACCGATCCTTTATGAAAACTGGGTCGCTTCCGACCCGTAAACCAATCCACTTTCACGAAACGAACTGGCTTCCACACAAGAACGGGAAAACTCGCGCAAAGTTATGAATAGCGTTGTGGGCCCCATCCCTCGGTGGGGTGCTTTGTGGGGATGTCGACGGATGTGGGGGCAGTGTGGGCAGATGAATGGCCGGGGTGTCTGTACAGTTTTTGCTGGTTGGTGCGGGTGATGGTGGGAGTGTCGGGGCGGGTGTTGGTGTTGGTGCGGGTGTTTTGTGGTGGGCGTGTTTGGGCATTGGGGGGTGAAAGCGGCATGTGGGGGGTGGGGGAGTGGGGGTTTTGTTTGGCAGAGAGAAATGCGAGAAGGGGGCGCCAGGCAAAGCTGCTTATGAGAAAAAGTAGGCCGATGAGGCCGATGAGGATTGCTTGGCGTACGAGGCCTCTTGTGAGAATGGCGATAGATTCGGTTGCGAGGGTTGTGAATGTTGTGTTGGGGGCGGCCTGTGTCACGAGGAAAGGCAGCAGAAAACGTAGGGTCAGAGGAATGAAGACTGTCAGTAGTAATCCGAGCCCTATCCCGCGTAATACTCTGGGGCGGTTTGTGGTGATGCAGAGTGCTGTGAAAAAAGCAGTCACTGCAATGAAGAGAGAGATGGGTGGGGCTGTACGCACGATGTCTGCGGCACGGGAAAAAATGCGGAGTGGATCTTCTCCGGGGAGGACGAGGGCGGGAAAATTGACGATGTTTTTTGCTGCTTCAGCGAGGCGAGGGTCAAGGTTTTCCAGGGCCGTCTGGATTTCTTGGTGCACGGGAATGAGGGAAACGCTTGGTGATGTTGTGTCTCCGGTTTGAGAAGAGTTCCCGAGAAGTGACCGGTGCATTTCTTCGAGGGTAATTTCGAGCTGGCGAGAGAAGACCTCGGAAGCCAGAATCGGGCGAATCGCTGCTTCTGCCTGGCTTGTGAGGCTTGCAGAGTTTTCCGGATTGTTGCCTATGCCGATTTTCTGGACGATCTCTGACGCGAGGACTTCTTGGACTTCTTGGACTTCGAGGAGATCGGAGGCTGTTCTTGAGAACTCTTGCGCGTCGAGCAGAGAATGACTGACCCACCAGGTGATGTTGGCAACAGAAGCGGCGGTAACGCCAAGGATGACGAGAAAGTGTGCTGCGATATTCCGGAGCGTTCTCATCTGTGTCGCCTTTTGGTCGTCTTTGGGTTGATGAACTCCTACCGAGGTCTTGCAGACAGGTCTTGCAGACAGGTC
>DEIU01000052.1:68730-68936 GCA_002352645.1 Acidimicrobiia bacterium UBA2766
GCAGACAGGTCTTGCAGACAGGTCGGCGCTCGGTCTTTTTTCTTTGGTGAACCTTTCCTTTTTCTATGTTACGGCGTGTCGCACTGTTGAGTTGATGAGAAGAAAACCGATCCTTTTTTGCCTGGGGATTGAGCCTGCGAAAGTTGGGGTGAGAAGGGGAAAAAGAGAGAGACAGTTGGTGCGGTCATTTGCAGGGTTGGTGAGAG
>DEIU01000024.1:0-30800 GCA_002352645.1 Acidimicrobiia bacterium UBA2766
TCCCAGGCGGGTGCGGGGATGTTCCCCTCGTCGTGCCATCTTTTTGCGGTGGGGAGGTCGGTACCGAGTGCGTGGGCGATGTCCGCGAGAGTCCAAAGAAAGGGTGCGGTCGGTTGCGTCCAGTCGTCCCACGAAAAAGGCTTACCGGAAGGCGGAAACGCAGGCTCTGCCATAGGCTTCTCTCCATCCGTGGGGGCCTCCACCCTAGCCTGTCCGACAGTGTTTTGTGCAGAAAACTGCACAAGCCCGGCATCACCTGCACCTTCACAAACATCTGACATACCGGACTGACCGAAGAGAAAATATACCCGATTCGTCAGTTCTTCCAGGTCGAGCGCCTCCAGGCCCAGGACTTCCGGTGCTTCGAGGTCCGGCGCTTTCAGCGTTTCCAGGTCCGGTTCCTTTGGGGTCCGGTCTTTCCATACGGGAACTGAAGTGTTGTTTTTTCTTGGTCAGTTTTCGGAGTTGGGGTCTGTGTGTTCTTGGGTTTTGCCGGGCTCTTGTTCGTCCGGGTGAAGCTGGGTTTCTTTGGTGTGGGAAATCGTTTGCGTCCTTTTTGTGGAGGGGGAGGGGGGTGCTGCGGCAGGAGGGGTGCGCTCGGGGACGGCTTTGTCTGGGGTGTGGGTATCGGGGGTGGCGGTCTCGGGGTTGTGTGCCTTGGGGGTGGGCTGTTTCTTGTTTTTCAGGGGGTTTGGCAGAGCTTTTTTTGCCTTTTCCCAGAATTGTGCGGAGGCAGTGGGGTCGCTGTTCGTGCTTGTTGCTGCGAGAGGGGTTTGTTGTTGCCAGAGTGCTGCGTTGAGTTCTCCGCCAATCAGAAGAATGATGCTGGTGAAGTAGAGGAAGAGCATGGCCGCGATTCCTGCACCCAGGCCAGAGATAATGGTGTTTGTTCCCCCTGAGAGGGAGAGGTAGGTGCCGAAACCCGAGGCAAGGCCTATCCAAAGGCAGCCAACGAGGATGGCACCAGGGAGGTCTGATCGCCAGGGGCTCTGATGGTTTGGCGCGACATGAAAAAGGGTGGCGCACCAGGCGACCATCATGCTGAACGCGAAGGGGAGGCGCGCATAATCCCAGAAGATGGTGAAGGTTTTCCCGAAGTGAAATCTTTCGGAGATTTCTTCTCCGTGCCCGAGCAGGGGGCCAATCGTAATCATTCCGAGGAGGAGCGAGAACACGAGGACGGATGTGATGGACATTACGAGAGCAAGCAGGCGGGTGGCGATCCAAGATCGAGTTTCTTCCAAGTCGTACACCATATCGAGGGCTTGGATGATTGCGTAAAATCCTCTGGAGGCCGAGTACAAAGTGACAAGCAATGCGACGGTGAGGGCGTTGCCCTGTTGCGCATTAAAGAGCTCGGTGACTGTTGACGCGATATCGTTTTCTGTTCCGAAAATATCGGCGACACGTTTTTCGATTTCGGCAATCACATTTTGTTGTACGTCATTGCCGAAGATTTCGTCGAGGAAGTGCAGGGTTGTGGTGAAAAGAAGCAGGGTGGGAAGGATGCTGAGAATACCGAAATAGGCAATTTCTGCAGCGAGGGCTGTGACGCGGTCCTCGCTGAATTCTTGTCCTATATGACGTAGGAGAGACCAGGCCGAGGAGAGCAATGTCTTTTGTGAAGCATCCTCTGTCTCGGGGTTTCCTGGGGGAGTCGGAGGGACTGATGGATCTGGGGAGGTCCTGTTGTCAGGGGGCGCAACAGTCATTTGTCCATTACAGTAGTTGAGTTTGCGATGTTCGCGGGCATTCTCTTGCGTGTGCTCTTTTTCAGTTTTGAACTCACCTTTGATCCCGCATTCGATGTTGCGGGGGTTTTTCTCCTGCTCTATCGCTGCGTTTTCACGATGGTTATGTCTGCGGAATGCCTGTGTTATCTGAGAATAGTGGAATTGCATAGATGGGAGAGTGACAGGGCAAAATCGTCTGCTGGGTCTGTCCACCATTCAGATAGTTTGAGGCCGGTTTCGTCAAGTTCGTTTTTCACAGTCTCTTGCGTGAATTTTGTGCTGACTTCTGTCCGCATTTCTTCGTTGGCCGCGAATTCCACCTTTATGCCAAGCGCCCCGATGTGCACTGTCTGGTGTCGGGTAGAACGTAGCAGCATCTCAATCCAGCTATTTTTCTGATCGAAGCGAGCCAGATGGTCAAATGCTTCCACCGCAAAATCGGCTTGGAGCTCTCGGTTTACCACGCGCAAGATGTTCTTGTTGAAGGCGGCAGTGATGTTTTCTTTGTCGTTGTAGGCCGCTTCAAGGCGTGCTTTGTTTTTGAGGAGATCGGTGCCGAGTAGAAAAGTGTCTTTGGGCTTCATGCCGCTCGCCACCTGGTTCAGAAAAGCGATGCGTTCTTTTGGTTTGAAGTTCCCGATTGTGCCACCAAGAAAGACGATAAGACGGGGGCTGTTGTTTTGTGACTGTGGAAGAAAGGGGAGGTGATGTTGGAAATCCCCGACAACGCCGTGCACGCTGATGCTGGGATAGTGCTGATTGAGCAAAGCGGCAGATTCCCTCAAGGTCTTTTCGCTCACGTCAAACGGGATAAATTCTTGGAGTTGCCCTGTTTTTTCGAGTGCGTTCAAGAGGAGATGGGTCTTTTTCGCTGTGCCTGAGCCGAGTTCCACGAGAGATTCGGCTTGACTCAGCGCGGCGATCTCCTGACTACGTGTTTCGAGAATCTCGCGTTCGCGCCGCGTTGGGTAGTACTCGTCGAGTCGGGTGATGCGCTCAAAAAGGTCAGATCCGTGCTTGTCATAGAACCATTTTGGAGGAAGCTCCTTGGGTTGGGAAGTAAGTCCCGTGAGAACGTCTTCTCGGAGCGAGTCGAGAGAGTCTTCTTTATCGGTATGTACTTCAATCGTGAAGGATGTGCTCATGATGCTTTTCTTTCGCGGGTTGTTGGGTTGTGGACAAAATAGGGAAAGTTATGAAGAGGAACCCTGCTTGGCAGGAAGACAGTTCGCAGGAGTTGTCGATTTCTGTCCTTATTTTCGGGAGATCCAGGGAAGTATGCAGAGTGTGGGTATGAGAAAAAGGGGAGAATAAGAAGCCCGTTTTGGGAGCGTAGACTGCTCCGTACGATGCACTCAAACGATCTGCAAATTTTTGCCTGGTTTTCCGTAAGCGACTGCACTTCAGTAAAACATCGCCTGTTCTCGTAGATATTGAGGAAGCGCACTGTTTTGGGGTGGCTGGAAGAGAGGGAAAAGCGAATATGCGTGTGTTGGGTCGGATCACACCTTGAAAAATGCCTTAGAGGGAAGTAGCCGGGAAAGACTGCATGAGGTGTTGTAGAGGCAATGACCTACTCTAGATCCTGTTCATGAGGCGTCGTGTGCGAGCCGGATCCCACTGAACTGCCAGCGGGCCTGAGGAGGGAAGAAGTTCCGGTAAGTTTTGCGTATGTGGGAAATCGGTGTGGCACATGAGCCGCCCCGTAAAACAAACTGATTACACATGAACTTTCCGTTGTATTCCCCGAGCGCACCTTCTGGTGCTGTGTACATTGGATATGCCGTGTACTGGCTTGCGGTCCACTCCCAGAGGTCTCCAAAGAATTGCTTGGGATCTGTTGTGCTTGCACCAGAACGAACAGGATGAAAAGCATGGCTTTCCATAAAATTTCCTTCGATTGGGAGGCCATTGGCAGCTGTTTCCCACTCTGCCTCGACAGGGAGACGGTGTCCGCTCCAACGAGCGTAAGCGTCTGCTTCGAAGTAACTCACATGGGAGACAGGCTCGTTGAGGTCAATCTCACGCGCTCCCTCTAGAGAATACAGTTGCCAGTTTCCGTTGTCTTGCCTCCAGTAGGCTGGGGCTTCCCATCCTTCACGTTGTACGCTGGCCCACCCATCGGAGAGCCAGAGGGTTGGTGAGCGATAACCGCCATCATTGATGAACTCCAGAAACTCTCCACAGGTAACGAGGCGGTTTGCAATACGATAGGGAGTGAGCAATACCTGGTGGCGGGGCGATTCGTTGTCAAATGAGAAGTCGCTGCTGCTATGGCCAAGCTGCACGACGCCCCCGTCATGTGCCGTCCATGAGAGTGGTTCCAAAGGATCTGTGGTCTTTTGTTGCGTCTTTTTCTGGGTGTTTGCGTCGGTGGCCAGGGAAGCAGGCAGATATGAAGGCAAGAGCGGGTTTGAAGCAAAAACATGCTTGATGTCGGTCAAGATGAGTTCTTGATGCTGTTGTTCGTGATGTATCCCGACCTCGATCAGGGAAAGTAATTTGGCAGAGAGGTCGCTGCTCACGAAGAGCCGCTGCATGGCCTTGTCGACATGCCTTCGATAGTCCTGTATCTCGTTTATGGTGGGTCGTGAGAGAAGTCCACGGCGAGAGCGGGGATGTTTTTCGCCCACGGTTTCATAATACGAATTGAAAAGTATCTTGAACTGAGGATGGAAGGGCGCAAAATCGATTTTGGTTTGGTTTTCCAAAACAAAGACGTGAAAAAACCAGGTTGTATGGCCAAAATGCCATTTGGTTGGGCTGGCGTCAGGCATGGATTGGATGGCGTAGTCTTCGATTTCCAAGGGAGATCCGAGGTCTTGTGTTGCCTGACGCACCTCGAAGTATTTTTTCTCCAGCTCACGCTGACATTGCGCTGGTCTCTCTTCCGCAAGCTGCGTTTCCCGGAAGGACATGTTCTGACTTTCAGTTACGGTGCCCATTATGAGGGAACAATGGTTTTCGTTTCCATTGTCCCTTTGATGATAGCAAGGATTTCATCTCCGAAACGGAGAAGGCGTTGTGGGCCGATTCCCGGGCAGTCGGAGAGTTCTTCGTGGGTGCTGGGGCGGCGTGTCGCGATTGCCTCCAAGTGTTTGTTTGCCATGATGACATAGGCGGGAACTTCGTCATGAATTGCCCGTGTTCTGCGCCAGGCGGCAAGCGCTTCTCGTATCTTGTCGGTCACCGGGTCGGTGTCACCATTTTCTGACGTGGTCGTGGTTGCAGTGCTGTTTTCCGGGGGGAGGGGAATATCTGAAGCTGTGTGGGAGGGAGGTTGTTGCGCGGATATTTCCTCTGGGTGAGGAGTGCTTTTTCTTGGTTTCGTCTGGCGAGATTTGTTTGGGGTGTCGGTTGGGGTGTCGGTCGGAGGTGTCGTGCGGCGTGTGCCGGATATTGTCTGGCGGGAATCCTGGGATGTCTTCTCTGTCTTTTGGCTGTTTGCCCGTGTGATGGTGTCGAGAATTTCCAGGATTTCGTCACCAAAGCGGTCGAGGCGTTGTGGGCCGATTCCTGGGCAGTCGGAGAGTTCTTCGTGGGTGCTGGGGCGGCGTGTCGCGATTGCCTCCAAGTGTTTGTTTGCCATGATGACATAGGCGGGAACTTCGTCATGAATTGCCCGTGTTCTGCGCCAGGCGGCAAGCGCTTCTCGTATCTTGTCGGTCACCGGGTCGGCGTCGCGGTTTCCCGAAGGGTCTGCAGTGGTGTTTTGCTGGAGAGAGGTTTTTGCCTGCTGTCTGTTGCGCTGCGATACGTCAGTTGCCGGGGAAGTTTCAGAAGAGAAGGGTGCACTGTCCGTAGGGCCGTCTGTCCGGGGTGGCCGAGAACGAGCGGCTGCAGCTGCTGCCGCCCTGGCGTGCGGGAGCAGCGTTTTTCCCTCTAAATCGTGTAAGAAAAGGGTTTTACGTGCTTTGTCGGCGAAGATCGCGACTGCAACACGCCCACGTGTCACGGCCACATGAAACACGCGGCGCTCTTCTTCGATATTGCCGGCCAGCTGGTGGGGTAAAAGGCCGTCGTGCACACCAAACACGGCAACGCGGTCCCATTCCCGGCCTTTTACCCGGTGTATGGTCGACAAGAGTAAAGCCGGACCGTGTGGACGGCGAGAGAGTATCTCTCGGAGCCAGGATTCAAAAGTGGCCGGATCGGGGTGGATGGCGGCGACTTGCAACAGGCTGTCAAGATCGTCTTGGTGTGTGGAACGGTCCGCTGTCGAACGTCCTCCGTCGAGCAGTCGGAGTGCGCGGTCGAGGCCAACACGGCTGCGAATAGTGTGGAGTACGGCGGTAGTGTCGGCCTGCGCCACGGCGCGCGCAATCATGTTGATATCACTGAGATAGGCATCGAGACGTTCGCCGTTTTGTTCGTCAAGAGATGCCGCGAGTCGGGCGAGTTCTTCTCTCGACCAGATACGCTGGTGGCTCAGACGTTCCAAGACCGGGCGGCTCAAACGGCGGGACGGTCTTTTCACGGTTTCGAGGAGATCCTCGCGGCGAATTTCGGATGGGGAAATCCCGATACGCAAGTAGGCGAGTGCGGCGCGTAACCCTGTGCGTTGCAACACTCCCGTGTCAAGGGTTGTGCGCACGTCGATCTGTTTTTCTGCGCATGCTGCTGCCACGGGGAGCAGTGCACTGTTCACCCTGCCAAGGACAGCAATTTCTTCTATGGGAGTTTCTTGCGCGAGCCACTCTTCTATGACGCGCACCAGAGCTGTGGACAGTTCTGCATTGGGAAGCCGATAAATTTGCAGTGCACTTGGGCTGTCGTCGGCCGTGGGCCCGCAAAGAATGTTTTTTTTCACCCGGACCTTATTCCGGGCAAGCAGGTTGACTGCTCCGGATACAACAGGTTTCGGACAGCGATAGTTGGTTTCAAGCGCATACCGAGCGGCGTTGGGAAAGAAAGCCTCATAGCGCAGCAGAAAAGTGGGGGTCGCCCCTGCATACCCGTAGATCACTTGATCGTCGTCACCCACCCCAAAGACCTGATAGGCCGGGCTTGCGAGCAGGCGGAGCAGTAACAAGTAGGCCGGAGTGAGATCCTGGAATTCGTCGACAAGCAGGTGGCGTGCCCGTGCCTGCGCCTGACGTCGGAGCTCTGGCGAGGTGAGGAGAAGAGTAATAGCCGTATATATCTGTTCGTCAAAGTCCAGGGCTTGACGCTCTTGCAAGGCTTTACGGTACCGCTGGTACACATGGGTGAAACCGGGGATGTCGTCGCGCTCGGCTTCAATCTCCTCGGGGGGTCGAAGTCCAATGCGTACCGTGGACAGTGCTTCAATATAGGGGGCGAGGACGTCCTGGTTCCGGCGACGCTGGGCTTCTACCATGCTGTCGAGCAGCGCGCGCGTTTCGCGCTCCTCTATCACATTGAAGTCACCTGCTTGACGGGCAATGGAGAGGCCCAACGCATGAATAGTGCGGATGTTGGGCGAAAATTCCAGGCAACGTTCTCGCAGCTCTTCCGCGGCCTTCGCGTTATAGGCGACCGTCGTCACGATTTCTCTTTCGACCTGTCGTGTGCCGAGAAGATACTTCAGGCGTTCCGTGAGGACCCGTGTTTTGCCTGAACCTGCGGGGGCAATCACACGGGCCGCTCCTGAGCGGTGCTGCACTGCGGCCAGCTGGTCGGGTGCGAGCCGGGCCTGCGTAGTAGCAGCCGGGCCGGTGGCATGAAGCCGTCCTCGCTCGATTGACTCTCTATGCAGAATCGGGATATCGAGCGGAAGAGGGCCGCGGGGGCCACCATCACACCACACAGCTTCCCCATGCACAAGTACGTCGCCGGCAGTTTCGCCGTTCAGGTCGGTTGCCCCGAGGCGCAGCGCCTTGCGGGTACGCCACCAAACAGGGTTCCCGTTGCGCATGTCATAGTTGTTTGCCCATACGAGAAAGTGCAGGCGTTCCTGGGCGAATTCAAAGGCGGGAGACAGGGCATAGGGTGCTTGCTGCTCGGTTTGTGCTGTCGCAAGCAGTGATTGTGGAACTGCGAACTCTATCACTGCCGGTGTGCGCGTTGCCCAGAAGTGATGTAAGCGCCGTACAGCATCATGAGGAGACGCAAGAACATCTTCGTCAATGCACACACGCGGCGCTGAAGCAAAGGCTGGGGGAACGTCTTGACCGGGCAGAATAACGAGGCCGCGTCCCAGAAGGGTGGGTCCGGGAAACATCTTTCAGGACCCTAGCGCGTTCTCTGGTTGCGCACGAATGCCTGCGGGTCCCGGGCGGGGATCGCGTGTCTTTCGTGCAGGACTGGGGAGCGGAAATATCGGAAACCCCAGACGAGGAACTCTACCCAGCCTGCAAAAAATGACCAGGATGCGGTACCGACATCCCTGTTCTCGGCAGGGGACGTGGGCAGCGGACATGCTTCTCCAAGCCGGAACTACACCTGGGCGCAGCTCGAAAGGGCCGGAATGTCATACGCAGGTGTTTTCCCATTCGATGTCGTCGTTCACGCTTCCGATCTCAAAGCTTCCCGCCATGTGCATGACATTGTTGTCGATCTTGACGTTTTCTATGTTGACTCCATCGGGAAAGTAGCTGCTTGGCATGGTGTATTCGCGTCCTTCGAGGATGCCTACCGGAGTTTTTGTGGCACGGAGCACAAGCTGATTGTTACGGGCTTCTATGGTGGCGCCGAAGGACACTCTGGCAATGAAGGCACCGACGACGATGTGGATCTCGTCTTCCACAAGGCGAAGCTCTTTTATGACAAAAGACTCAGCCATGTTGGAGAGTTCTTGGCCGTTCATGCTGGCACGAAAGTTGACGGAGGAGGCAGAGAATTGCCGTTCTGAGCGGTCTTCGATCTCAAGGTCGTGCGCGTCGACAACGAGGCGTGAGATGTGGGCCTTGCAGTCTCCAAAAGGGATATCCGTTGCGGTCATTGTGACAGAGGGGATCTTCCCTCGGAGAAGATGAAAAGAAGTTGGCCAGCCGTGGATGTTGACAGAGACATTCGGGCCAATATATTTGCGGATTTCGCTTGATGCTTGCACTTCGGCAAAAAGCGTGAAGCCGAAGTCGAGGAGGAGAAGGAAGGCGACAATAGCGGCAATGATGATTCCTGGTCGGCGTGCCTTCCCAAATTTTTTGGTTTTTGGTTGGTCCGGGGGAAGAAGTCCGGCATCGCCTTGCGATGTGTGTGTGGGCTCTCCTAGCAGCAGTGTGTTCTCTACGGGAGGTGCATCGAGAGGCGTGTCCCCAGGTACGTCTGCGAGTGTGGGATCATGCATGTGTGCATGGCGCCCACTACCGTCTCCTGTTTTATTTCCCATATCTTCGGTGTCTGATATTGCCATGCTGTTGTCTGTCCTGTTCTTGTTTCTCGTTGTTTTCGCTCTTCCCTGCGTGTGGTCTTGTGTGCTGTCTTGTATGTTGCTCTGTGTGCCGTCTTGTGTGTTGTTGGAAATTCTTCTGTCTCGGTCCCGTAAGGGGAAGGAAAGTATGAGGGTGTTTGTCTGATGGTTTTGTGTCTCGGGTCTTCTTGTTTTTCCTGGAAGGGAGTCACGCGTGATGCTGGTGCGACAGCAATGGGATACTGGAGTATTGCTATCGCGAGCAGGTATAACGTCTCCATGTGGTGAGATCCCTTGGGTAATTTCTGTCAGTACTGCACACAAGTTTCGACAGCTTTGTCAGAGCTCCTTTGTCTGCCTTTTTTTCTTCTGACGGAAGCGAGCAGCGACTGTTGAAATAGTGTGATGACCGAGGACGTTTTCCCTTGGACTGTGCAGTCTATCTTGTGATCTTATGGGCTTGTCGACAGGATAGAGGGTGCAGAATATGGTCTTCGTATGGTCCCCTCCCGGCTTTTCCGGATCGGGGAGGAGTGATCTTGCAAAGTGCTCATAAGCTGCTTGTGTGGAGAGGTTTATGAACGCAAGGGCTTGCTTGCTGCGAAAGAACGGCCTGCTTTGCCAGGTTTGTTGTGGGGATGGAGAGGAGCGCGCGAGTCAAGGAGGAAAAGTGTGCGGGTGCTCCTGGTCGAAGACGACGTTGAACTGAGAGAAGTGATAGCTGAGGGTCTGCGGTCTCATGCTATTGCCGTTGATATTGCCTGTGATGGTGATGAAGCACTCTTTAAGGCAGATATCACTGGCTATGACGTGATTGTTTTGGACCGTGCCCTGCCCCGAGTGCACGGGGATGAAGTATGTCGCGAGTTGAGTGCGCAAGGCAGCGGGGCGCGTATTCTCATGCTGACGGCTTCTGTTTCGCTTGAGGATCGGGTAGAAGGGTTTGCTCTTGGCGCCGATGATTATCTGCCGAAACCCTATGAGCTACCCGAGCTTGTGGCGCGGGTTCGGGCACTTGCCCGCCGTTCGGTAAGCCTTTCTCCTCCGGTACTTACGACAGATGACCTTGTGCTTGAGCCGGCGCGTCATCTGGTCTGGCGTGGCGACAGAGAGCTTCGTCTCACCCCGAAGGAGTTTGGTGTGCTCGAGACGCTCATGGCGGCAGCGGGGCGATTCGTGAGTGCGGAAGAGCTTCTGGAACGGGTCTGGGATGAGCACGCCGATCCTTTCACAAACGCCATTCGCATCACAGTTATGACGCTGCGCCGCAAGTTGGGCGATCCGCCCTTGATTGAGACCCGCAAAGGTGTGGGGTATCGGGTGATGTCATGATAGGCCGGGCAGATGACGTGCATCCTGATCCTCTCGTGGGAACTGCGGGAACCATGAGAACTGCGGCAGCTCCAGGCAAGTATCGCGGCAATATTGCAGGGAAGCGCCGAGCCTCTGCCCGTCTTCGCCTTACTATTTTGTATGGGGTTTTTTTTCTTGTGGCAGGTGTGGTGTTGGTGAGCGTGAATTATGTTCTTGTACGTCGAGAACTGACCGAGGGCGATCCTGCAGACGTGGAGCTTTTTTTCGAAGCAGTTGATGTGCCGTCCTCTTTTGTCGACGACCTTGAAAACGCTGGACGCCGTTTTTTTCCTGATGGCTTACCTCTGAGCGATGCGATCGAGGAACTCGAGACGGAGATCCGGGACGAGGCGCTTGCGCAGCTTCTCGTACAGTCGGGGGTGGCGCTCTTTCTGACTTCCCTCGTGTCGGTTACCGCCGCCTGGTTTGTGGCAGGGCGTGTCCTGCGGCCTGTACATCGTATTGCCGAGACGGCCCAACATCTTTCTGATACGACCTTGGATGAGCGTATTCGCCTTGAAGGTCCTGACGATGAGCTGAAAATGCTTGCGGATGCCTTTGACGCCATGCTGGATCGGTTGCAGCGCGCGTTTGAGAGCCAACATCGTTTTAGCGCGGACGTTTCGCATGAACTGCGTACCCCGCTTTCCATCATTAAAGGGCAAGCGGAACTCGCTCTTGCAGACCCGACGGCGAGTGCACGAGAGCAGACGCGGGCTCTCTCGATTCGCGCTGCTGTTGATCGGAGCGAACGTCTTATTGGCAGTCTTTTAACACTGGCTCGCAGTGGCAGCTCCATGCTTTCTGTTGAACGCGTTGATTTGGCCGAACTCGCGGGCGATGTGGTGAGTTCGTTTTTTGCGCAGGCCGATGAGGCAGGCGTGCGCCTTGATCTTTCTTTGGGAAGTGCGTTTACTGCAGGTGACCCCTCTCTTTTGGCGCAGATGATCGCGAATCTTGTGGATAATGCGCTGCGCTACAACGCTCCCGAAAACGGTTGGCTGCATGTGTGCGTGGAAAGCAAAGACGGCATGTGCCGCTGTGTTGTGCGCAATGCCGGGCTTGTTGTCTCTGGAGAAGAAGTAAACGGTGTGTTTCAGGCCTTTCATCGCCTGTCTTCTGCTCGTGCGCAGGCCGACGAAAACCCCGAAGAGTCTGATTTTGCGAAAGTTACTGCAAGCGCAGAAACAACTTGTGCGCAAAAATCGTACAGCTATTTTCCGCTTGATCGTATGGGGTCGGATACTGGGAGATCCGACAATCAATTTGGTCACGGTCTAGGCGGTGCGATTGTGCGTTCTGTCGCTGAAGCGCACGGAGGTAGTGTTACCGCTTTTCCTCGGGAAGGTGGTGGCCTCATTGTTGAGGTTCTGCTTCCTTCTTGGGAGAGCAGTTGTTCTGCTGTTCGCCGCAAACGCCTTGGTTCTCTGCGTTGAAGATCTGCAATCGCGCGTGTGGTGATGACAGGTTCGGCAGTCTGGACGCAGTATGGCAGCGACTTCGCGTGGGTACAATGCCCCCCGGTGTGAAGCCCGACGACCCGATCACTTGACGACCCGACCAAGGGAGGAGGCCCCGAATGTCAGCCCTGCATGAGGGCTTGTCGGTCGCTCAGGATTTTACGCCAGCGACGCATGGTTTCTTCGGGACCATCAAGCCATTGCCAGCGGGCTGCAAGGGCGGCGGTGTCGTGTGTCTCGCCGGAATGCCAGGACCGCGCGATGTCTGCCCAGTGCTGCTCAGATCCGAGGATGCTCGCGAGACTGACGATTTCTTCGATCTGTTGGTTGAGGAGAATGTTGTCGTTGTGTACACCAGCATGCCAGGCTCGTGCTAAGACTGTACGCAAACTTCCTCTACGATTGCCTGTTTGGTACGCGAGAGCAGCAGCTTTTTCGATCGCAGTCTCGACGACTTCTGTGGGGCTTGTTCCCGCTGCCGCGATGGCGAATGCTACATGCGCGCGCTGTTCGTCAAGCAGGTTCCCCTGTGCTTGCGCCAGACGTATTGCGTCTTGTGCATGGACTTGTGCAGCTTCGGGGTGATCCCAGGATTCCGCCCAGGCAAGATAGGAAAGGGCTTCTCCCTGTGCTCCACTCGAACCGTTGAGGCGAGCATACTCCACTGCTTTTTCCTGGGCTTGCACTGCCTTGTCGGTGAGGGCACAGGTGGAATAACACCAGCCTGTCCCAATGTGGTAATCCCCGGTAATAGCGGGTAACTCTTCTGGAGTTGGCATGAGGTTGAGCCCATCCAGACAGTCGGCACGCAGGCGTTTTGTGCAGGCGATCCAATACCGGGCCTGTATGCCGATCGAACCTTCTCTATCCGAGAGGGCCATAAAATCCGGTAGGGCTGTCGTGCATCCTGTGGAGAGCTGAAGAATGACACCTTTGCGGAGGGCAAAAAGATCACGCGCATTTTGTGGGAGGAGAGGGGAACGAACCGCGTGTGCAAGGTGAGCTTCGGCGTCTTCGAGAGTGCCGTTGCGGTAAAGCCAGAACCCGTGCAGCCCGCGCGCAAAGGCCATTGCCTGTGAGGTTTTTCTTCTTGGTTCCGGCGTGTTTTGCCGGCTTTCGAGAAGAGCATGACTCGAAAGAGAACGGTCCGGGACCGCGTGACTCGTCAGAATGCTCGTACTGCAGGCGAAATGAGTTGCGAAGTCAAAAGCGTTCCAAAAGCCTGCGAGGGCGAGACGGTCGGCGGCATCAACAAGCCAATTCGGCAGTTGGTTGAGACTGCCGGCATGCTCGATCAGTCGTGGGTAGTCGTGCGCGAGAGTGGCAAGGTCGGTGCGTGCGGCGGTGTCTCCCAGGCGTGTAAAGTCTTGTTTGGCCTGTTCGTAAATAATACTCACCAGTTTTCCTTTCTGTGTCCGCAACATATGCACGTGATCGGGGTTGCTGGGGGACTTTTCCGGCCTGAGTTTGTTCGGCAGGGCAGGAGTGCTGGGAGCGTCGGAAATCGTGTGTGCGTTGTGTAATGCGCTGTGGGAAAGCCAGCCGCGTATCCACGGGTCGATAGTGTCACGGTACCAGTAGCCGTGGTGAGACGCCTGGGTGTCGACGATGTCGAAAGGCGGGCAGGGAGTGCCGCGCAGGGCCCACTGTTGCAACAGGTGAAGCGGGCAATGGATGAGCAATGCGACATCATCCGGACTCAGTAATTCGCCAGGTGTTGTCTCCTGTAGGCAGGGTTTTTCCGTTTTTTCGATACGATCAGAAAGTGGGCGGACTTCTTCTCTGCCGTGCTTTTCCTGTTTGTGAGGCTTATTTCGTGGGTTATGCGGTCTGGTTTTCTTGCGCTGTTTGTGAGTTTCGCTGAGTTTTTGGCGTGGTGTAAAGAATTTTTCTTGTGGATCGCGCGCTTGTGAGGGTTGTGCCGGCAGAGGCGGATTTTGCGTGTCAGGTTCGGCAGTGGGCGTGCCGCGGGCGTGTGTGACGGTGTCGAGCCAGTCCACGATACTGCCGTCCTCAAGCCAATAGGGCTTGCCAGTGCTTGTGATGAGGTCAGGATGAGGCATGGGTTGGTAGGGGCAGCCGTCACAAAACCATTGTCGCAGCAAAGTGGGGTCGTCCCCAAGAAGCCGCGCGAGGTCTGCTATGCCGAGAAAACCGAGAGTCCGTAAGGGAATGCCGTGAGGAAAAGCCGACTGTTTTTTGCTGTTCGTGTGCTTGGCTTTTTTGTTTGTGTGTGAGGAGGACGGTGTGTTTTCGGGATTTTGCCCGGGATGCGTGTCGGGAATATCCATGGGGATACTTTGTGGGACGTCGTTTGGGATGTCGCGCTGGGTGTGGTTTGGGATGTCGCGTGGGGCATCCTCCGACGGTGTGCCGGGGGTGTCGTCGTGTGGGGTGTCTTTGGAGGGTGCGTTGGGAAGCTCCCCGGGATATTCATCCTGGTAGAGGATGCTGTTGGGTTCTGTGGCAGAGAGGATTTCGGCGATTTTTTGTGTGACCTGGTTGATGCTGTCGATCCAAGGCAGGATCGTTTTTGCATGCCAAAGTGGTGGTGTGTGCCAGTCTGGTGGGGGGAGTGCTCCCTCTTGGTGCCAGCGTTGTGTGTCGTCGAGGGGGACATCAAGGGCCTGGGCGATGTCCGCGAGAGTGTGAAGAAAAAGCGCGGTCGGTTGCGGCCAGTCGTCCCACGGCTTGTGCTCCCCGGGCTGCACATTTTCATGCATATGCCCATCTCCTTCCGTGGGACCTTCCAGCTTAGCTTGTCCCAGAGTGTTGCGCGTTGTGGATTGTGTGTGGTGTGCATCTGGTGTGAGATGGGAAGAATTGGTTTGTCGGAGAAGATCAGCGTGTCGGGGGTTTGGGTCGAGTCTGTGCAAGGACCCCCTACTGACGTTCGTCGCGGGTCGATAGCGATGTCCGCGATGATGTCCGTGATGTGTCCACGGACAAGACCTGGAACGAGTTCGGAGGCGAGAGGGTGCAGTCTGTGTTCAGGGCCCAGGGGTTTCGCAGACGGACGCGGATGGTGGGGTTTTGAGACTGGCGATGAGACGTTGGCAGAAGCGGGTGAGCTGGGTTGGGTCGTTTTCCTGGAGAGACGGGGTGAAATGGGTGCGGGCCAGTGCGAGCTGGGTTTGGGCAGCGGCTGTGAGGAAGGCAAAGCCTTGTTCGGTTAGGACAGTCCAGATGACTCGTTTGTCATCGGGGCAGGACTGGCGTATGACATGACCTGCATTTTCGAGTGCGGTGACGCGGTAGGTGAGACGGCTTTTTTGCAGGACGGTCTGGGTGGCAAGCTCGCTCATGGGGAGGCGGTGGTCTGGGGCCTCCGAGAGGATGAGCAGGATTTCAAAGTCGGAGAGAGGTAGGTTGTGCGCGGTTTTGAGAGTTGTTTCGAGTTGGGCAGTGAGGAGGTTACCTGCCTGAAGGAAGGCGCGCCACGTATCTTGCTCTGGGAAGGAGAGCCATTCCGGGGAAGCTGTCATGCACTACAGAATAGCATGGATTAATTCAAATTTGAATGATATGGTGGGGTCAGATTGTTGCTCATCGAGAAGAACCTGGCGAGCGAAGCTCGCGGGAAAGTATCGAGAGAGCAAGAAAAATTGCTCCGAAAGAGGTGTGCTGTGGAAACTGTATCCGTGTCTGCTGCGAAAGCAAAAGAAGCTCTGCTCGGGTCTGGTACCTGGTCGCTTGACCCTGAACAGACAGTGATTCGGGTCAAGGCGAAAACCTTTTTTGTTTTTCCTGTGAAGGGCACAATGAAGCTGGTTTCTGGCCAGGTACAAATTGGGGAATCACTGGAAGATGTGCAGGTGGATGCGCGTATTGATGCCGCGAGTTACGACTCGGGGAGCAAAATGAGGGACAAGCACATTTGTTCCGATAGCTTTTTTGATGTGGAGAACCATCCCGAGTTTCATTTCTCCGGTAGTGGCGTGACGGAGAGCCTTGAGAGCTGGGAACTCGCCGGTGAGCTCACCGTGCGTGAGGCAGCTTCGGTCTCGCTTTCACTCAGTTTTCCCCCCGAAGCAGATGACGCACTCACTGCCGATATTACAGCAGTGCCTTTTCTAGCGGTCGCCACAGTAGACCGCAAGGCCCTTGGAGTCGGATCAATGCCTCACATTCCCAAAAAAGTGACGATCGAGATTGAGACGGTTGCGAGACGTTCTTGATGCGGTGAGCCCTTGGGCTGCGTGCGCTTCGCGCAGTGTGCAAAGAATCCGACAAAGTACCTCAGATACCCAGATCTGCATGGCCAGATGTGTTTGGGAAGGCGTGCCTGGAAAGAACAGCGATCTTGACAGGTTTCCGGAGCCGGCATTGCGTCTGGCTTGGGGAAGGCAGTCTCGTGTGCGCACAACAGGGATATCACCAGGCGTTGTTCAGGCGTTGTTCTTTCGAGCGGTGCGAGAGCCAGAAATTTGTCCCTGGTAGCTGAGCGTGTTTGGGGGCATGTTGGAGGACTGCGATTAGGAGAGTTCCAAGGTGAAGAGGGGGAATATGGGCATTGTCCGACTCAACCATGCGGTGCTCTATGTGCGAGACGCCCGTAGGCAGGCGCGCTTCTATGAAGAAGTGCTTGGCTTTGAGACGATTATTGCGGATCCTGAAGGGCATGTGGCCTTTATGCGTACGCCCGACTCCGACAATGACCATGACATTGGTTTCATGTCAGTTGGGACAAGTGCCGCTCTGTCCGCCGCAGGGCGTACAAGTGTTGGTCTCTACCACCTGGCTTGGGAAGTCCCGACCCTTCGTGACCTGGCGACTTACCGGGAACGCCTGCTAGCTGCCGATGCCTTCGTTGGTGAAAGCGACCATGGCGCCACAAAGGCTTTGTACGCATTTGATCCAGACGAGATAGAGTTTGAGCTGATGTGGCTTGTGCCGCCCGAGCTGTATGACCCAGTGACAGATCCAGTCGGCACTCGTCCGCTCAACCTCACCCGCGAGATCGAACGTTTCGGTTCTGACACGCGCTCAAGCCGCAACCCGCTCCCGGTACAAGACAGATAGTCCGATCCAGGGTCCTGGTGTACAGTCTCGGTGTCGAGCATTGCGGTATCGAACCTTGGTGTATCCAGCAGATGTGTCGACGCGATTTCGCCGGTAGGCGATGCTCTTTTTCCGGCAATGGCGGCAATGGCAGCTCTCGCGTTGGCGGATGAGACTGCCGGCGACGCGGCAGAGAGAAACGCTCTTGCAAGGGTGCTGTGAGGAAGTATGGAGTGAGGCTGGGTTTGTGTGGGTGCTCGCGGGTTTGTTTGGGTCTCTCGTTGCGGGGGAGGGGCTTCTCCTGCCAAGGTGAGGAAAGAAAGACCCTGTGCAAAGACCCTGGATATGTGTTGGGACGCGAAGGCTGACTATGAAGCCTTGTCCTAGGCAGATGTGGTCACTGATGAGGCGCAGACAGAGACAAGGTCACGCGTGGGGCGCGTTGAAAACATGAGTTCAAAATGAGTGAGGGGGAACATGAAAGCCTGGCAGGTGCATGAGTATGGGCCGTACCAAGAGGTGATGCATTGGGAAGATATTCCTGCGCCTGTGCTGCCTGAGGCAGGAGTGGTATTTGCTGTGAAAGCGGTGCCCCTTCAGTTTATGGATGCGCTTTCGGTTGCGGGACAGTACCAGATTAAAGCACCACTGCCTTTCATACCTGGGAGTGAGGCGATGGGGGTAGTGCTCAAAGCCGGCTCAAAGAGCCGTTTTTCGCCAGGAGACCGTGTGGTGGCAGGAGGACTTGTCGGGGCCTGTGCAGAGCAGATGGCGGCCCTTGATATGGTTGCTGAGGCTGTACCTGATGATGTGTCTGATACTGATGCCCCGATCTTGCGTGTGACGTATGAGACTGCCTGCCTTGGTCTTGGACATCGGGCAGGATTGCAAGCGGGTGAGACCTTGTTGGTGCAGGGTGCTGCGGGCGGGGTCGGGCTGGCTGCAGTGCAGGTCGGCAAGGCGCTTGGTGCCCGTGTGATTGCTGTGGCGGGCGGTCCCGAGAAAGCCCGTGTCTGCAGAGAGAACGGTGCCGATCTCGTGATCGACCATCAGGAAAGCGATTTTGTGCAGGAGGTGAAGAGTGCTACAGGCGGGCGCGGTGCCGATGTGGTGTTTGAGCCTGTGGGAGGAGAGATCTTCACTCGCAGCACGAAGTGCATTGCCTGGGGTGGGCGCGTGCTTGTTGTGGGTTTTGCTTCTGGTGAGATTCCTACCCTTGCAGTGAACCGCGCGCTGGTAAAACATTTTTCGGTTGTCGGCTTCAATGTGGCGGGCTATTTCATGCATGCACCACAGGCGATTGCGGATGCCCGTGCCCAGATCCTCGCCTGGTATCGCGCCGGCAAGCTGAAGCCCGTAGTACACGCTGCTTTTCCAATGAAAGAAGCGATCGCGGCCTTTGATGAGATCGCGCAGCGCCGTGTCTGCGGCAAGGTTGTGCTCACTGCCTGAGCCCTGTGGTGCATGTGCTGTAGCCAGGCCATGTACCAAGCCGTGGTCAGGACTGTGACCGGGGCTGTGATCAGGACTGTGACCGGCCGTGTCGGACAGTGTCAGCTTGTTGTCGGTCTTGGGCTGGACTTTCTTGCAGTCTGCTGTCTGTTGGCGTTGTGGCAGTTGTTGTGCTGGTTATTGAGGAGGCAGCTGCCACTGTTGCACTGCCTCCTCCTCTTTTGTCGCCTTCTCCTCTTCTGCACGGAGACAGCCAGAGCGGGGCGCTACAGCTGATGATCACGAAGCCTGTGACGAGAAAAGCCGTTTCTTGCACGCCAATTGTTTTGATGAGAAGAGTAAACGCGGGAATGGTGGCAATTTGCGTGCACGCGTTCAAGGCGGTGTTGCAGGCAAAAACGCGACCGTGGAACGGTTGGGGAGACTCCTGCTGTAGTGCGGTTATTTTTGGCGTGTAATGGAGGGCAGTCGCGATTCCCCAAAGAACGCTCCCCGCGAGGGCGACTCCCGTGATCGACGTACCTGTGTAGAGCATGGCGCACCCTCCGCTTATAGCGGCCATACCCCCCACGACGCGAAGACCGGTAAATGTGCTGGGTTGCACGCGGCCCAGGAAGAGATCGCCACCGCATCTTCCCGCGCCAAAGGCGACTTGCATGAGGGAGAAAACGAAAGGTGACTCTTTTAGTACTTCCTCCACATAGACGGGCTCGATCACCAAGTAGGCACCCCAGAAGATAAAGGTGCAGTTTGAAATCCAGAAAAGGTGTCGTAAAGCTGGTGTCCGCCAGATCAGGAGCATGCCTTCTTTTAATGCAATGAAGAAGAAGGCATGCTCGTTTTTCCGCTTCGTCGTGCTTCTTGTTTGGTTGTGGATTCTTGGGGTGACTGTCGCGATTCTGCCTGCAGTTTCTTTGCCAGTTCTTGTGTCACTTTCTGTGTCATTTTTTGTGTCACTTGTTTTGTCTTGGCCTGTTTTTCCTGGGAGCCCCCTGTTGAAGGTGTGTTTTTTTGCCGGACTGGGTGCGGGGAGACGGCAGGCTTGGAGTCCTGCCCCCAAGGTGCAGAGGCCTCCAATCCAGAGGCAAGGGGTGAGGCCAAAGAGGCTTTCGCTACTGGCAGCGAGCAGAGGCCCAAAGATGGTGGCAATAGAAATAACTGCGTTCACATTTGCGTTGGCGCGGAGCTGTTCTTGTGGGGGTATAAGACGAGGAACAAGCGCCTGCACTGCAGGAAGCGTGTGGGCGTGTGCCGTGCCGTAGACCAAGACGCAAAGGGACATGGAGAGGAGCCCCGTCGACAGCAGGAAAGGCAGTGTACAAAACGCAGCGACCGCCACGAATTGCGCAGCGATCAGGACACGGCGTGGGCCGAACCAGTCGATGAATACGCCTGAGGCAAGTCCGCAGAGAACGCCTGTTTGGTAGGCCGCCATGAATATGGCCACACTGCCAACGGTGTCTTCTTGCTGCTGCGGGATGTAGATCCAGATGCTCAAATGGAAAAACCATTTTCCCGTGCTTTTGTAGGCGAGGAGGAGCAGCAGCCGGCGCATGGCATGGGAACGCATCGGCCTAAGTATATAAATGTGAAATATGGTGTGAAGTGTTTTTTTGCCTCGGAGCTTGGTTGTGGGAGCGGGGTTGCGGGAGCCTGGTGTCATTGTGCAGCAGACACGACAGGCTCCGGGAGGGTGGGAAGACAGAAACCGGCTTGAGACTGTTTGCTTTGCAGTTTTTTCATGAGATGGCAGTTATTGTGTGCTACTGCCTTCGGGGAGCGGGATCTGCGCGAGATGTGGTGTGCCGGTAGGTCTGTCTGTTTTTGTATTGGGACGGCGTGCCCATGCGAGCAGGCCGATTGCGGCAGTGAAGCCAGAGATGAGGAAGACAGCAGGGTGTAGGCCTGCGGCACGGATCAGTGTCCAGGTGAGAGGGATCATGACGATGCCCATTCCCGTGTCGAGCAGAAGGGAAGAAGAGAGTATGCGTCCGTGGAGTTCTTGCGGGGTTTCTTCTTGAAGGAGCGTGATTCTTGAGGTTTCAAAGAAGGCCACGCTTATTCCCCAGAGAAAAACCCCGCTCACAGCTACCCAGAGGAGATCGGTTCCGGTGTACAGCGCGGCGCATAGTCCACCAATGGCGGTTGCTGCTCCGAGGACACGGAAAGAGGATTTCTGCAGGGAGGCAGGCACGAGAGAACGCGATATCAAGAGGTTTGTGGCAAGCATGCTGATCCCAAGGACCGCCTGTAGGAGAGAAAGCACGTCGGGGGAGCGGTCGAGGAACGTGATGACGTACACGGGTTCGAGTATCTCGTATGCCCCCCAGAGGGCGTAGGTCGTGCCGGTAAGCAGGAAGATACGGCGTACAGGCCGGGTACGCCAGGCGAAGCTGAAGCCGGCAAGAACTTCCCTGAGGGATGCTTCTTCGCTGTCGTACTCTGCCGGCAGGTCATCTTGTGTCGCGCCCGAGGCGTCTTGCGGCAGGTGTGCATACTGCGTGCTGCTTTCTGGCGCACTTTCTTGTCTCGTGTGATCTTTTTTCGCTGAGTTCCCTGCGTGCTCTTGGGTGAGAGCAGCAGGTTTTGTTGGGTTTTGCCGGTCTGTCTTGGCTGTGTCCGGTGCGGCTCCGGGTGTAGTGCGGGTAGTGTTCGCGTCGTGGGAGGGGAGACGGCGTGCAGTGCTTGCTGCCAAGAGATGAAGGACGGCTGCGAAGAAGAAAGTGCTTTGGGTGCCGAGAGTGGTCGCACAGGCTGTGGCAAGCAGAGGTCCTGTCACAATGGCTTGGGAGTTTGCCACTTCTACAATGGCGTTTGTGCGTAAATAGTCGGAGGGCCCGCACAGAAGAGGCACACAGGCTTGAAAAGCCGGTACGGCGGCTGTGGATGCCATGCCCATTGTGAAGGAGCAAAGGGCGACGAGCAGCATATGGGTGGAGAGCAGAGGTATGGTGGCAAGTGCAATGAGGGCAGCCAGTATTTCGACCGCGATAAGGACGCGACGTGGTCCAAAACGATCAATTGGTAGACCAGCTATGAGGCTGGCGAGAAGAGCCCCGGTGAGCATCCCGCCCAGAAGGAGGACGACGTCATTGCTGCCATTGCCATACTCTTCTGGTACATAACCCCAGATCGCGATATAGAGTGCCCAGTTAGCGGTACTTGTCATGCCGGCGGGGAATAAAAGTGAATGCAATTGTTTCCGTATTGGGTTCACCCTGGAAGAATAGCCAAATTGGTTTGTGTTGTTTTTCCTATTTTCTGGTTTGCTGCCAATTCCGCAGGGCAGGGCAGGGCAGGGCAGAGCAGGGCAGAGCAGGAGCTTTCCGATGTGGGTGAAGTGCGCAAGAGGAGATCGCCGGAGTTTTCCTGCGCACGCGCAGAGGTAGTGCCGGGATGGAGATAGGGAGGGCCTGTGGTGTTGGGGGAAAGACGGAGTCGCCTCCCGTGTTTTATGCGTGTTTTGCGTTCTTTGTGAATATTTAGAGTTTTTTGCTGATTAGCGGTTTTTGCTGTCTCCTTGGTGAGTGGGGCGTGGGGTTGTTCAGGGTATTGCTGCTTGGCGGGTTGCAAGTGTCGCGCGCCAGCGGCGCATGGTTTCGTTGTGTCCGTCGATCCATTCGTCTGGGCCAGTTTGCCGTTTGGTTTCCATTGTTGTTTCTGGACACCAGGCGCGTGCGATGTCAGCCCAATGGGGGAAGCTTCCCGTGGTTTCGGTGAGGGTTTCGAGTTGTGTGATGAGCTTCCTCGTTAACGGGATGTCTTTTGTGACGGCAGCATGCCAGGCACGGGCGAAAATGATCCTTTGCTTTCCGAGTTGGTTGCCTGTTTTTTGGGAGATCGTGGTGACTTCGTCGAGGATTTTTTCCACGTTTTCGTTGGGTTTTCTGCCAGAGCTCGCGATTGCGAGTGTGACGAGGGCGCGTTGCTGGTCGACGAGGTTTCCCACTTGCTGGTTTTCCTCTATGGCGTCCAGGGCATGGGCGCCGGCTTTTTCTGGTTCGGTCCAGCATTCTGCGTGTGCAAGGTAGGTGTGTGCTTCGGCTTTTGCGCCTGGTGAGCCGATTCTTCGGGCGTGCTGAATCGCTTGTTCGCAGGCGGCAATTGCCTTGTCGAACTGGGCGTTTTCTCGGTGAATGCACGCGATGTCGATGTGATGGTCGCCTTCGAGTAGCGGGGTGTGCTCGGGGGAGGGCAGAAGGTCCAGGCCGGTGCGGAATTTACCGTGCACGAGTGCGGTGTCGGCGAGCCAGTATTGGGCTTGTGTGGAAATCGAGGCTGTTGTTGCGCGGGTGTTTTCGGCCTCTTGCTTGGAGAGTTTTGTTTTTTCGGCAAGTGCGGAAAAGATGGGGGAAGCCATGTGCCAGTTGTTTTGGATGCGCAGTGAATACGCGTAGCGAAGGTGCAGGAATGAGCGGGCGCGGGCTGGGAGAAGTGGGGAACGGGCAGCACGTACAGTCCGCGCAATCGCGTTTTCAAGTGTGCCGGAACGATGCTGCCAGAGGCCGGAGAGGCCATGTGCAAAAATGCCTGCGGCCGTTGTGGGAGGTATGCGTGCAACTGGAATGTCGAAGGCGTTCCAAAAGCACGAGAGTGTCAGATTGTCTGCCAGGTCAATAAGCCAGTCGGGCAGTTCTTCAAGGCCGGCGGCGTGTTGGATGAGCCAAGGAAAGTCGCTCGCGAGATTGGCAAGGTCAGTCTGAGTGGCGGTCTCGCCGAGTTCTGCAAAATTTTGTTTTGCTCTTTGATAGAGCGTTCCCATGTGTGTCGCGTTCCTTTTTTCTCGGAGGTTTTTTTTGGGGTGGGGACAGGCGCCTGGGAGGAGGACGGGCAGAGAAAGTGGTGATTTCCTGATGCGGTCAATGATTTTTTGGTTTTTGATCTGCCAGACAATCCAAGGTTCGATTGTGGCGCTGCTCCAGAGTGGGCCGAGGTCGCGTGTGCGTAGGAGAGGAAACGGGAGAGGACAAAACTCTGGGCCTCCTCGCCCGTACCAGGTCCAGATTTCCCGGGATGATCTGCCGGAAGCCCTGGCGATTTGTTCAATGTGATAGCACTTTTTGGGATTGTGCATGACATATGCGGGTGCGAGGGGGGCGTGTGACTGCTGCATGGGGGGGTTGTGGAGCTGTTTTATTGCAGGAAAGTCGAAGCGGAAGAAGCGCAAGGAGTGCGCCGTGCCGGATTGACGGTGTGCAGTGGAGCTGTCTTTGTGTGTCTCCAGGCTTTTTTCCGGAGAGTCCTTCTCGCCGGAAGGCTTTGGAGAAGCACTCTCCGCAGCCTTCGGGATGATTTTCTTTGGAACTTCCTTTTCGGAAGTTCTCTCGGGATGCACCTGGGTTGTGCTTTGCAGGATGGCTTCCTGGAGTGTGCGAAGAAAATTGTGAATTTCCTGGAGAGCGCGGAAGAAAAGTGCCCAATGGCCCATTGCGTTCCTCGTTTTGCTCGCGGGAAGGATCGCGTGCGCGCATTGCAGGAGAGTGTGATCAGCAAGCTTATCTTTTTTGGAGAAGCTCCGCGTCAGTATCGGGTATCCTGTTTTTTCGACCGGGTTTTTGCCGGAGAGGCTTTCCCGAATTATGTATCTCTGCAGCGAGACAGTTTATCTTGTTTGTGGCCTGATCTCGTCGCGTTTTACCGCGGTGAGGAGGGCGTAACCCGCGATGCCTTCTTCTACAACAGTGCGGCATTGTGTGACGCGTGCCGTGATTTCTGCAGAGGTCACATTGGCAAGCAGCGGGGTTTCTGTCATTTTGAGCAGGTCGAGACGCGCCCCAATCATATCAATCATTTTCGCGAGGGCGCCGTCGTGTGTTTCGGTTTGGGTGATCTCGAAGCCCGCGCTTTCGAGCAGGGTCTGATAGGCCTGAAGCGGGCGGGCGTCCGCGATGCAGGCCACATAGGCGGCAAGGGATCGCAGTTCCGGACTGAGACGATTCGGGTCGATCACGACGTCGGTGATGCCGAGACGACCACCAGGGCGCAAGACCCGCGCGAACTCTCCTGCTGCTACGGTTTTATCGGGAAAAGTGCAAAAAGCACACTCGCAGATGAGGACATCAAAAGAGGCATCAGGAACGGGAAGGCGTTCGGCGTCTCCCACTGTGAAGTGCACTTTGCCGTCAAGACCAGCGGCAACTGCCTGATCCGTGGCCTTTGCGACAGTTTCTTGGCCGAGGTCAATGCCTTCGACTTCGACCTGTCGTTCCCGTGCCAGAAGGAAAGCCGTTGTGCCTGGCCCTGATGCCACGTCGAGGACTTTTTCACCGGGTTGTAAGTCGAGCGCGGCTCCGAGGCGGCGCGTCAGGCGCAGTCCTCCTGGGTGATAACTCTCGCCCAAAACCTTTGCCACAAGATCCTCCTGATAGAAGGACGCGCAGCATGACTTGAGGTCGTCTTCTCCCAATGAACTGGCGGGCTGGCTTGCATACTGATCCAAATCTGTTGGTTTGGAGGCAAGACCGCGAGCGGCCCTGCCGGCAGCCGGCTTCTCATCGAAAGTGTGTGGGGAGGAGCTATTGGGGTGGGATGCAACAGGAGAAGAGTCTGGGGTCCTGTTCATCGGAGGTTCTTCCCAGTATTTGTGCGATTTCTCGCTGTGGTGTGATCCTTCTTTGCTCGAGCTTGTGTGAGGTGCACTGTTGCGGGTGTTGCGGTTTGGGAACCGTAAGGCGTGGGAGTGAGGAGCGGGGCCGGCTCACCGGCGTTCGGGATAAGCGAGGGCATGGGTTCCCCGGTCAACTGTTCGCGTACTTGTTCGCGGTAGCCGACTGAGTTGTACGCGCAAAAGGGAATAAGCCGGCCATCAGGAGTAATGTGCTCGACACAGCACTTCATGAGCTGTCGGACATTCAGGGTGTAGGGATCTTGAAAATCTTGGATCACAATCATGAAAACTTGATCTGCCAGGTCGTCCAGGATGGCAGGAGTCGTGATACCGCAGGCCGCACAGTCTTCCAAATAGGAGATGTGCTCGTCTGTGATTGCTGTTCCCGGTATCGCCGAGGCGCTCCACAGGTCTTCGAGTGCGCCGCGTAGGTCGTCGGGGTCGGGGAGGACCCGGTCCGTGATGTAATCGAGATAATCATCTATTTCAATGAGGCGTGGGACGGGAATGCATGTTTTGCCGTTGCCGACTGTGTAGGTAATCGTGCGGCATGTCGGAAAACAGCAGGGGGAAGGAAAGAAGTCGGATTTACGGAACCAGGCGGGGAGTTGTTCGCAGATGTAGGCCACGATGTCGGGGTTCGTGAGACGGGTGGTTGGGTCGAAGCCAATCATGCGGCCCGCGTGGGTGGTGGGTTGGAAGATTGCTGCCCGCGCGGCGGGGTGGCCCATGCCAAACTCTATGATTTTTCCGACTTCGTGTTCGTTGACGGCTTTTTCGATGGTTGCGGTGAGACTGACCCAGAGATTATTTTCCGCGCAATTATCGAGGGCGGCTTGTTTTGCCTTCCGTAGGTCACGGCCCCTCAATGTCAGGTGAGTGGCTTCATCGAAACCATCAAACTGCAGGTAAATGGCAGGTTGAAGTTCTCCCAAGGCGCGGGCAAAACCCTTGTCGTGCGCGAGTTTGATGCCATTGGTATTGAGCACAACCCGCTTTACGCCTTTTTCTTGCGCAAGCGCGATGAAATCCAGGATGTGAGGGTGAATGCTCGGTTCTCCTCCAGAGAACATCACGACTTCGGGTTCGCCTTCGGCCGCGACGAAAGTATCGAGCATCTTTTCGATTTGGGCGTGTGTCAGGGAGAAAGAGCTGGGCTGATGGGTACCGGAATCAGCGAAACAAACCGGACAGTCGAGGTTGCAATTTGAGTTGACTTCGATAAGGCCCAGGCAGGCATGTTGTTTGTGCTCGGGGCAGAGTCCACAGTCAAGAGGGCAACCGTCTTTTACCTCTGTTTGGGTTTCGCGTGAAAAAGTGCCTGGCTTGTTGTAACGCATGGTGGCGAAGTAGGCCTCGGCATCACCATACGTGCGGGCAGTGAACTCTCCATGTTCGGGGCAGCGTTTCCGAAGAAAGATCTGGTTGTCTTGTGCAAATGTTTCTGCGTCGAGAACATCCTTGCAGATCGGACAGATACTTTTTGTGTATTCGAGAAATACCTCGTTTCTTTTTGTGGGTAGGGGGGTCGATGGGAGGGGAGTTTCCTCAGATTTTTTACCTGTTTGCGCGCTTGTCACCTTGTCTCCGTTTCAGTCTTCTCTTGGGAGAACCCCTGAAAGAGAGAGGGTATTCCTTGGAAGAGGGGGCGTGGGCCCATACGGAGGGGGAATGCGATTTCCTCTGGAGCGGGCGCCGATATTGTGATGATTCAGCGGGCTTTTTTCACGGCTTTGTAGACGGCTTGACGCAATGAGTTCGCGCGAGCATCGGGGAGAGCGGGAAACATGTAGTAGTTGGTGGCATAGCCGAAGCCCAGCTCGTGTTCCGGGTCAGCCCAGCCAATGGCCCCGCCAATACCTTCGTGGCCGAAACGCTGTGTGCCAAGCAGCATAAAGCCAAGGCCCCATTGTGGAGTGCTGGTGAGAAGCACCCGGTCGGGGCCGGAGTTCTTGGAGATGGTGGCTTTGGCAAGCTGGGCAGGGGAGAGGATGCGAGGATGCCTTTTCGGTTTTCTCTCCTGTTCTGATGTTGGTGTTTGGTGCTGTTTTTCTGGTGCGCCATTTTTTTCAGATCCAGGGTTTTTTGGAGAAGTTCCTTCTCTGCCGGGGACTTCTCGTTCAACCCCGCTCACAATAGACGCGTACATTTTCGCAAGAGATACTCCTGTCGTGACGCAGTTTGCTGCCGGAACCTCCGCGGCAAGGATCTCCGGACGGTTGAAATTCTGGATGTCCGGTCCGAAGGTCTGGGCACGATACAACTCGTCTCCAAACGCGCCACCTGGCGAAGCGAGCGCCCGACTAAGGAGGGTGCTGGAATTGGCAAAGATGTCGAGCAGGAAATCTACTGCGGTTTTCCCCCCGGCTTCTTCGGTCAGTAGTTGGGCGACGCGGCTCTGGGCTTCTGGTGGGAGCCCAATCCACATGTTGAGGTTGAGAGGGGCAGCTACTTCGTCTTCGAGGAATTGGCCAAGAGTTTTTCCGCTCACACGGCGTACAATCTCTCCCACAAGGAAGCCAAAAGTGATGGCATGATAAGCCGATTCTTTGCCTGGTTCGAGCAAGGGTGCTTGGGCTGCAAGTGCTTGCACGACGGGATTCCACTCAATCACATCGGACAGGCGCATTTGTTTGTCGATATCGATCAGGCCGGCTCGATGGTCCAAAATCCAACGTACCGGCATGTTTTCCTTGCCCGCTTGCTGGAATTCTGGCCAGTAATCCGATACAGGAGCATCGATATCGAGTTCTCCACGATCGGCCAGAATATTGGCACAGAGGGCAGTGGGGCCTTTTGACGCGGAGAACACCATCTGCAGAGTTTCGGCAGTGTAGGGGGTTCCGGTGGCAGGATCGGCGATGCCTCCCCACAAGTCGACTACCTTCTTGCCGCCCCAGTACGCGCCGACAGAAGCACCGATTTCGCCATGTTCCCGGAAGTTCTGTTCGAAGGCTGTTAGTACTTCCTCAAAACCAGGGGCGATAAAGCCTTGTATGGGAAGTTCGCTTGTCACGTTTGTGAGAGGCGAACTGTTGTGTCGATAGTGTTTTTTCTCAGAGGATGGCAGGGGCAGGCGCAGGGGTTGGGTTGTGGGGGCAGGAGCCTCCGGGTCCTCTGAGGAACAAGCTGCGAGGACACCTGCTGCAGTGAGGCAAGTGCCTTGGCGCAACAGGCGGCGGCGAGAGAGTGCGAATGCTGACGTTTTCTTCATTGTGGAGAACTGCTTGGTTATGGGCTTGCGGGAAGCTTTGTGGAGATAACTCTAGGAAATATCCTGGGTGAGGCATTTCTTGGCAATACGCGTGAAGAGCTGTTTGTTTTCGGTGGGTGTTTCTGTTGACTCTCCTGATATCTGCATGAATTCCTCCCATGTGAACTGCTGAATCATGACGTCGGCCAGACATTCGGCTTGCGCGCGTGGAATCCTGTTTTTATTCATCATTCCACTGACAATCCGCTCGCGGAAGGGATTGTCGTCTTTTCTGGTTTTTCTGGCGCATTCAAACAAAATTTTTGATAGTTCCCTTTCAGGGAGAGATTCTTCACCGGCCAGGATTTTTTTGAGAGTGTTTTCCTCGTATTCCTCTTGCAGGCTGCCTGCCACGCATACGCTGGTATCTTTTCCCATATTTTCGGTAAATATACTGGTGAGATCTGATTTTGTGTGATCTTCACTGCACCCAACAAGAATGCAGGCACTTATCAGCGCGTAGATAGTGCAACGAGAAAAGAATGTGAAGAAAAGAGGCTGGGAAAAATACTTGTGCAGCTCTTTTTCGGGATATTTTACAAGATGCATCACATTTCCCCTTTCTGCAGCAGCGAGTGGGAAAGGGGGAAATCTTTACATGGCATGGACTTGCTGCCTTTGTGATCACATGAAGACTATGGAGAGGCTAGAGGTATATCGTGGGCTTTGTGTAGGTGTGCTGTTCTATGTAAAGGTATTTTTTCAGGAGATATTGGGGTATCGGGACTGTCACAGGAAAGAGAATTTTCTTGCTGTTTGTGTGAAAACGCTGCCTAAGGCCAACTTTAGGTGGAGTATGTTAGTAAATAGTACTTTGAAAAATTCATAAATCGCCATGTATGAAACGGGGAACAATGGCGGGGGATGTTGGAATTTTAGTTGTGCACGGAGTGGGATCTCCAGGGCCGGATTTCGCGAGAAAATTAATAGAAAACCTGGAACGGCGCATGCGAAGGTCGGGGGTGGATCCAGACAGTTTTGTGTGGCGGTCTGCATGGTGGGCGGACCTACTCACGGAACGCCAAAATGGCATGTGGGATCGTATGCAGCTTGGCTCTTTGCGGTGGGATCGTATGCGGCACTTCGTCGTGAACGCTGTTGGAGATGCGGCAGCGTACCATAATACGGGGCGTCACCATGAGACGATTTACCGGGATATTCATGAGATGATCCGGGAGAATCTCGCCTCTTTGCGGAAAGAACTCGGAAGTGACAAGAAGCCACTTGCGGTTATTGCGCATTCCCTGGGTGCTCATATAGTTTCAAATTATATTTGGGACGCCCAGCACAAATGCAGCGGGTATCCAGGGTCCAATTTTAAAAACTGGACATCTTTCGAGTGTATGGACTCTCTCGCATTGTTAATCACAGCGGGAGGACAGATTCCTCTCTTTACCTTGGCCTATCCGGCCGAGGAGATTAATAGTATCGAGTTTCCCCCATCCTCCCTGGATAAGTCGTTGAAGAGTGCCGCAAAATGGCTGAACTTCTATGACCCTGATGATATTCTTGCGTATCCACTAAAATCTTTGAGTAGGTCATATGACGAGGCTGTGACCGAAGACTTGGCCATCAATGTGGGGGGAATAATGCAGTCATGGAATCCGACTTCTCATAGCGGTTACTTTGATGATAATGACTTTATTGCGCCCGTAGCTCGAGCTCTGGCAGATTTGCTGAGATGGTCAATATAGGTGTCTGTATATAGACGCTGCGCGTAGAAAACTGGGAAGTGGACTGATAATCTCTGTTCTTCCTTTTTCCTGTGTCGCCATATCATCAGATGGAACGGGAAAACCTCGGGTCTGTTGCCACTTTTGTTTTGCGAGAAAATCGGCTAGTGGGAACGGAGAGCAGAGATCTGTTCACGCGCTGACAAAGGGCGGTCGGTTTGGGCGACATTGGGTCCAACCGTGATGGTGAGGTCTGGAAGGGTATCGAGAATTGCCTCTTTCCAATCCCCTTGCGTCAAGGAGACTGCGACTGCTGCTTCAATGAGGTAGATGTCAACGGGAAGTGGCTCGGTTTGTAATGAGAATCGAATATATTCCGTTGAATGAGTAAATGCGCTTGTCGTGGCAACTTCTGTGCTTTGTCCGCCTTCGACGGGGCGAGCATAGATGGAGATGTCGACATGAAGCTGTGGTGCTCCCTCCTGGCATACCTGATCAGAGAAGCTGTTCGATAGGGCATCGGCAGAGAAAATATGTCCGGAGAAAGCAACTTGCAAGTCGATTGGGTAGCCGGAGCTGATGATGCCTCGGTTATGACGGATGAGAGCAAGGGCAATGAGAGATGCAGGTACTGCTTCCGCGTGCGTTTCGTTTGTTGCGTCGGTATCTGCATGCGCAGTCTCTTCCGTGGATGAGCTGTGAGACGAAATCTTTCGGGGAGAGATACTGGCATGATCCTCTAGAAAACGGAGAAGTTCTTCTCCGGGCCATTCCCCCCAAATTTGCGAGGCTCCTGTTCCTATATGGACCGCACTTGTGCGGGTGACGCTGCCTTTCTCCCCTTTTCGTACGTGTACAGTGAAAGAAACTTGTGTTTCAGGCTGTAAGGCCAGGTCGCTTTGTTCTTTTTCCAAGGTGGTGTGTTCTGTTGTCGGGGTGGTGTGGTGCGTGGCATG
>DEIU01000024.1:30863-48112 GCA_002352645.1 Acidimicrobiia bacterium UBA2766
GGTGCGTGGCATGTTCCGGGGTGGGGTGTTCCGGGGTGAGGCTGGGGCTGTCTGGATCAGGGGAATCGATCACTTCGGAATGAAAGCGTTGTAGCGGGGATAAATATTCTACGGGACGTTTTTCCGAGGCTGTAGAGGTATTTTTTTCTGAAGAGAGGGCGCTTGTGACTGCTAAATTAGCGGCCTGTGTAAGCCATTTTTCTTTGGCGATTCTTTCCCATGTAATACCTTCCAGCCCGCAGAGAAGCTCGGCGATTCCCATAGGAGTGAGCTGGAGAAGCTGCCGGTAGGAGCGGACTCCCGCACAATTTAAAAGGGCCTCGATTGTGCTGTTAATGCCTTTGATGAGAGTGAGCTTATTGGTTGTTTCTGTTGGAGGTACCTGAAATTGAAACTGCTGAAAAAAAACCCTGTGTTTTTGGGAGTTCGGATCCTTTGGGGAAGCCTGTAAACCAGGACTAGTGTCTTCTGTATTTTTTTGCAGATCAGAAGGGTTTGTCACGATTTCCGGACCTTGATAATTGGGCCATCGGTAAAGCCGCAGATAGGGGTTTCTTCTCCAAAGACATCCATATGGCTGAGAACGACCAAGATCTTATAGACCCCTGAAACTGGTGTCAGGGTATCCGGAGGGACATTCAGTCGCACTGTCCATGTATCGGGAGGAGCTTTCGTAATGGGAGTTGTTGTTTGCCCGAGGAAAGCAGATTCTCCAGGCCCGAGTGATTCTGCAAACGCTTCGATTTTCCAAGATCCAGTGACAAGAAAAGCCGCATGCCCTCCCACTTCCCACAAGACTTCAATCTCAAATGGGGCGTTTTTTCCCAGCATTCTTTGCGGCTTTCCCTGTTCTCCGATCACGTTGGCGGAGAGACATCCGGTGAAAACTGGTGGCGGGGCAGGAAAATCGATGTCGCTCATATCGTCTTTCCTCTTGTCTGTGCTGTGTGATGGCAGACGAAGAGAGTGTTCTCGCCCTTTTTTCAAGCTTTTTTATCGTATGTGTGGGTGTCGCGAAGAGTGTGACGAGATCTGATAAAGAGGTGCGTGTTGTGTTGAAGCCAGAGATGTTTGTGTTCGGCATCTCTGCGTAACAAATCTGATGTATTGCACCTGTCTCGTGCGTGCTTGTCAGTGGTGTGGTTGTTGAGGTTGTTTTCGATGCTGACACTGGGCGCGGTGAAGAGAGCGAGTGCAATCGTTTCCGTTGATCTGGGATAGTTGCGTTGTCTTCACTCTAGCGCTTGTTCTGTGGCTTTGATGCCGCGGGCTTTTTACCGCTTAGAGCTGGACAGAATTGCTGCCCCATGCGAGCTGGTTGATAATGAAGCCGACGAAGACCACAATGGGGAAAGATGTGAGAATGGATCGGCGTACAGCGCTTGCGACTCCTGCTGGTCCACCTTCGGCCCGGCTTCCCCAGTAGCAGGCGGACAGTCCAACAGCTGTTCCGTAGAGTATGCCTTTCACGCTGAGCCAGAGAAGATCAGCGGGTTCCATGAGAAGATCAAGGCCGGAAAGGAACTGTCCTGATGAGGTGTCACGCATCCAGACGATGAGAAACCAGCCTCCTGCATAGCCGGCAATTGTGGAGAAGACTGTCAAGATGGCTGTGCCAATGGTGGATCCGATGATACGAGGCAGGTAGAGGCGACCGTGAGGGTCGATCGAGAGCATTTCCATGGCATCGAGTTCCCCGCGGGTGCGGCGGGCACCGATGTCAGCGCAGAATGCAGCTCCAAAAGTGGCAGCACCCACAATGCCGGCAGATAGAGGGCCCTCTTCTCGCATGACGGCTGGAACAAGGGCAACAGACCCAATCGCCCGCAGTCCCAGGATGGAGCCGAGACTTTCAAAAAAGAGGCCGAAAGACATGCCAAAAGGAAAGGAAAACACGACTGTGGGACGTAAGCCTGTTCTCAGTGCTTGATTCGTAGATGCCAATACATCACTAATGCGTGGGGGCGTGATGACAACCGACAAGGCAAGACGTTGGATGAAAGTCATCATGTCGGCAGCGCGGTCGAGGATGCTCAGTCCTATGCGTGCGACTCTTCCTACCTGTATTTCTTGTATTTCCGGTGAGGTGGAAATCGTCGACTTTTGAGTGTTCATGTCCTGGGCCCGCGGTATTCAGAACTGTTACTTACTTCACTAATTATATATTGAACTATATTTCAGGTTTTTTGTCTACGCTATTGGTGTTTTCCGTATTTATTTTCGTGTTTTCTGCAAAAAGTACGAAAAGTTATAATGTGAATTCTGGTAATTATGTTGTTTTCCTGCTTTGCATGCAGGTACGGAGAGGGCAGAAAAAAAAGAAGTTTGGATTTTGATGGAGGGTATTGTGCTGGGAAGTCATGTGATTTTTTCTGTGTGAAAGCTGTTTTTTTATTAGGAATTTCCAACAAGAGAGACATGTATGGGTTGTGCTGATGGGGACTATCGATTATTAGAGGGAAATGCTCTGTTGAAGAAGTCAGCGCGCTGTGATTTTTCTGGTATTCCCCATATTCTGGGAAAATAGCTTGATGTTGCGGCGAGACCGGTCTTGTCGCGTGCTGAGAATTGTCATGATTTGCCCTATGAAACCGGGCGTGTTGTGCAGTGGATGTGGCAGGGTGGGATGTGTGTCGGTTTGGGGTGTTCGTGGGTCGGACGTCGGCTGCGCGTTTGAGACAGGGCCGAGGCTGCAGGGAGATTTGGCGAAAGCGGGGGTTCTAGAATCCGCTGGTCGCAAAATCAGCGGGAGCATCATCAATGTCGACTGCCTCGCCGCGTGAATAGATGAGCAGACGATCTGCCGTGCAAGCTGCGCGTATTGAAGTGGTTGTCCAGAGCACCCCGGTCTTCGTTTCCAGCGCGTATTCCCGGATGCAGTCGATCATTCCTGTGGTCTGCGAAGAAGAGTTTTCGATTGCTCCGTTTTCGATGACAAGGAACTGCGGGTTTTGCATCAGGATTTGCAGGAGAGCGACCCAGCGCACTTCGGGGGTGATAAGGTGTCCAACTTTTTTGTTGGCGATGTTTCCGAGGTCATGCTCTCTTAGGATGTGGCGGGCTTGATGGGAAGCCTGTTCAGGAGAAATAGTATCCGTGAGGACAGAAGGAAACATCAGCGTTTCGACGACAGTAATGGCAGGGTCGAGTCGGGGAGCGGCTACCAAAAGAGCGAGGTTTTTGACCCGAGCGGCTTGTAATTCTCTCTGGGAGAAGGTGGCAAGATCGCGTTTCATAAAGAAAACCGACCCTGTTTTTGCGCGTAGCCTTCCTGTCGCGAGGCGGGCGACAGTGTGGCAGATATTTTCGGGTCCAGAAAAGGCTAGTACTGTACCGCTATCTACTGTAAAACTGAGTGACGATGCAGGGTGACCATGTCCTGCGTTGTCGAACCGAGCTGGGATGCGCGCTACGTGCCGTTTGTGGAACACCCTGACCTCTCTGCCTGCCCCTGGTGTTATATCTTGGAATGTGGAAGTTCGCTTCCTGTTTTCAGGATGGCGACGTCTATAAATTCGTGACAGGTTTTGGAAAGCCTTTTTTTATCGTTAATTTTCTAAAAAATGAGAAAATTTTCTAATTCACAATTTGTAGGTCAGGCAGTTTTCACGGGAGAACCCGAGTTTTTCATGACGAGATGTCGGGATTGTTGGGTTCCCTAGCTTTTTTGCACCTGAGTGGGATATTGCTTGTGATGCCATGCCCATGCCTGAGGTTGGCACGAGGTGAGTGCTGGATCAGTATGGCTGAGTTTACAGTGTGCCGGCTCGTGAGGCAGCCGCATTTGGGAGGCAGGTTTTAGGGGTGGTGAAAGGCACGTTCTGCGAATGTCTGGGCGCCGTTATCGATCCATTCTGTATGTCTTCTTTCCATGAAAGGACGATTGATTCGGTACATAAGGCGTAAGGATGTCTTATGTAGGGCTACGTCCCACTTCATGCGAACAAGGCATGTGTTACGGGATTTGTCAGCGGGATTTTCTCCGAGGATGAGAGAAGATAGGCCGGTTGTGTCTCCAGAAATTTTGATGTGTGCGTACTCGAATGGGATTGCTTCAGTGACTTCAAGTCGCATATGGAGGTTGTAGGGAAGTAACCATCCAATGGCGCAATGAGCAACAGTCCCAGGCTGTGGGCCTTGGTCACCGAGGCCTTCAACATCTAGCTGTCGGAGCCATGGCCACCAGTTTGTAAATTGCTCTGTTTGCGAGACAGTGTCCCAGAATTCTATGGGGGTAATCTGAAATTTCCAGGTTCTGTCAAAATGAAGGAGGCTCATCTTGGGATGCCTGTGGGGGAGAGCATGGCCGCAAATCCTGACAAAGTAGTTTGTATATAGAAATACTAGGGAAAATGCGTAAAAGAATGGAAATTTCTGCGTATTCTTTTTCGCTTTACCTGGTGTAGTTGCCGAGAGATTTTGCTTGGTCTGCCTTGTCTGGCTTTTTCTCAGTGGAGTGCTTGTCTTTTTTCTTCTGGAAGCGGTAAGCGTTTTGTGAGGATTTTTGGGTATCTATGCTGATTTTGTAGTGCTCTCAGGGGAAACAGGTGGGCCGTCGGAAGGGAAAGAGCGATGAGACCGTAAGCTGACCTTGCGTTTTGTTTGCAGCAAGGGGCAGGTTGTGCAGGCAGAGTTTTCAGCCCGTTTGAAGCTCAGACAACAGGTGCCTTTGATGAGTCCTACGTCGAATTTTCCTGTAGGAGAAGCAGTGAGTGTGACTTGGGGCCGGCAAGTGAAGAAAGAGGAGGTTGCGTCGAAGAAGGCATTTGCTTCTTGGTAGGCGCGAAAGATGTCTCCTGTATTCCTTCCGATTCTGCGATATGCACTTGCGCAGGTGTTGGCGAGAGCTCCGGATAAGGTGCGACGTCCAATTGAAGCGCGAGATCGTAGGGCGGTGAGGAGGGGGTCCATATGAGAGCAGAGTTCTTCTGCTATCTGTTGGAAGGCTGTTTCTTGCGAGTTTGCCGGGCAGTTGAGAAGAGGGGATGGGGAGAGAAGGTTGATGCCATCGAAGGCGCCTGTGGTGTGGGGGCGTAGGGAGACATTTTCAGGGCTGATGTCGGGGAGTGTGCGCATGGTGAAGTAGGCACCGATGGCGACGTAGGCAAGTGGACTCGCCCACCAGGCAGCGAAAAAAGAGGCTGCCATCGCAGGATTGCCGCCGTGTTGGTGTGTGATGGCAGCGAGGTGTGCGTCGAGTTTTTCCCCATAATTGTCGAGTAGGTCGGAGAGCGTGTGCCATGTTTCGTTTGGTGTTGGGAGCGCACTGTGGATTGATGCATCTATGAGAGGATGGCCGAGGCCGATGTGAAAGGGTCTCGGGTTTGCTGCATGATTTTCCAAATTATGAAGGAGATGCAAGGAGCATGCAATAGAGGTGGAAGAAGGAGTTTGCCCGTTTTGGTGAGATACCTGCTGGTGAGGTCGCTGTGTCCGGAGCGTGGGCATCTGGCTGGGCTTTCCGTGAGGATGAGTAGGTAGGTCGTCTCGTGTTTTGTATTGTGTGCTTACATGGTAGCAATGTTAGGTTATCCTAATATCATTGGGAAGGATGTTTTATTGTTTTCCGGGGTCTGAGCTTGCGAGAGGTTTCCTAATTTTTTCTACTTTTGTTGGTGTGTTGTCGGAAAAATCCTGCCTCTCCTGATATCTCTGCCTCTTTCTGCCTGACGCACTCGTCCCTTTCATGGCTTTTTTTGATGTTGTATGGTGTTTTGGAAACCCTGGTTTCAGGTCGTACCACCGTCCAACTAGGGTGCAAGAATGTGCGATATCTCATTTATCTGTGTGCGTGAAATCTTCGGTTGTTTCTTTTCTTGTTTTGAATGAACCCTGAGGCCGGTGAAAGCTGTTTGAATTCCGGCAATGTGCTTGTTCTTTCGATGTGTGTTTGTCACGAGAAAAGAAAAAGAGGAGAAGGAAAGAAAGGGAAAAGCCGAAACCCGAGGGGCAAGAGGTTCGATTGCGCTTCTTCGTGTCGTAAGGGTAAGAAAGGACTCTTTTCAGCTTCTTCATCGAAGCGGAGTCTTGCTGCAAGTAGAGTGAATTGTGGCTTTTTTGTGATCTATCCAACCAGTTTGCTGCGTGCAAGGAAAAAACAGTTAAACAGGATATTTCGGATATGTGGGGGTGAAGTTGGTGTGGGCGAGGTCGATGTATTCACACGCGACTGTTGGGAGCAAGAAAAGAATGACTGTGCGCTGAAATAGACACGAAAATAACTAGTAAAAATATAAAAAGGGCAGTTGGGGGAGGGGCTATGAAAAGATTTTTTTTGCTTGTGGCAGGAGTAATGTGCCTGTTACTGGCTGGATGCGGAGATGATGATTCTGGGAAAGATGGGGAGGGAGCTTCTGCAGTCGATTTGCTTTCTCAAAGTGTCGAGAAGGCAGTCGAGTCTGAAAAGGTAGGGTTTTCTTTTTCCCTTGAAATCGAGGGCGGAGGGATTCCTCGGGGCATGTCTTCCTCGTTCGAGGGAGATGGAATGATGGATCTTGTGGAGGGAAATTTTTTCTTCGAGGCTCCGATCAACCAACTGCTCTCCCCGGCTGGTATTTCTGCGACTGCAGGTGACCCAGGGCTGGTTCTTGAGGTGCGCCTGATCGACAATATGGTGTATCTGAGATTTCCCCCGATTCCGGGTTTTCTCCAGACGAGCAAGCCTTGGGCGGTATTGACGGAAAAAGACCTGCGTGATCTCGCTGTGCAACAAGGAGCGGATCCAGACGACCTGAAAAAGAGCCAGGACGAGATGTCTCCTCTTCAATGGTTGGAGTTTCTCGAAGATGTGTCTGGGGATGTAACAGAGATCCGGCAGGAACGGGTACGAGGCGTCATGACCACGGTTTATCATACCGAGATCGACTATGGGCAACTGCAGGGACAGGGAAAGCCCTTTGGTGATCTTGATCCGGAAGTGGAAGCTGCTTTGGCGGAGGTAAAGTTTCCTGTCGTTGTATGGATCGATAAAGAAGGCTTTTTGCGTAAATACAGCATCGAGGTCAACAGCGCTGAATTCCCTGAAGCTGTACAGAAAGAACTGCCTGCTGAAGAGGCCAAGGTCGCTTTTAGTATGGATTTGTATGATTATGATGCGGACTTCACAGTCGAAGTGCCTCCTGCCGGTGAAGTGGGCAGTTTCTTCGACCTATTTGGAGACATACTCGGTGGCTTCCCTGGACTGGAGACATTTTCCGAGGCTGTGTGACTTGCTGCGCTCCAGCTGGTTCTAAAGTTTCTTTCCTTTTCGAGTTCCTGGGGGGGTTCGTGCGCGTTTTTGGCGATTGGTTTGCGCGGGCTGCTTTCTGGCTGCACTTCTGGTTCCATCTGCAGGTGCTTGGCATTCAGGGGTCGAGCGTGAGTCGGCGACCGATGTGGAAAGTACCGGCAGCTCCTAGCCCAAGGGGCAGACCCAAAAACAAGGCAGGGATGAGCGCGCGTTGCAGGTCGACTCCTGTTGCGACTTCTATCCCGAGTTCGCCTTCCGTGTGAAAGCTGCAGAGAAAAGAGCTTCCGGCAGGCCGATCGAGCAGGATTCGCCGCGTTTCTCCAGGTTGTACTGTCCACTGCCCAAGTTTGTGCGTGACCCGATCTTGATTTTGCAGGATAAGTATGTCTCCCACCCGGAAGCGGAGACTGGAAGGTAGGGAAAGAGGCATCTGTCCAGTTGATGTCTGTTGGGCTGTCCCCTCTGGAATCAACAGTTCTTTTTCTTTGGGAGCGTCGTGTGCCCCAAAAAGCAGAATCGTGGCAGCACTGAGGGAATAGATAAAAAGCACGCCTCCAAGCAGGCATCCTGCTGTGAGATACCTGGGGGACAAGAGGCTTTTTTTGTGCGGCATAGTGTATCCGGCTTTTTTCTGACGGGATGTCCGGTCAGTGTGGACGTGAGTGTGGACGTCAGTGTGGACTCAGGTCAGCAAGTAGAGGGATGGGTAGACAACCACCCATACGATGTCGACAAAGTGCCAGTATTTTACGGCGCCCTCTGCCCACGCGTGCCGGTCGGGGGTGATCCGATCTCCTTGAAGAACCGCGAAGAGCAGGGCCAGTAAACCGGTGAGAACATGAAAAGCATGGAAACCGGTGGTTGTGAGAAAGATCGTGCCGTAGGTGGTGGAAACGGGAAAGTCCGCAAAGGCTTCGGCCCATTCCATGCCGACTCCGATCATGAAGACCAATCCCAAGCTGATGGTGAGCAGGGCGTTTCTCTGGAATCCTGCCCGATCTCCGTGGGCTGCCAGGGTTTCGGCCCGGTAGGCAGTGTAACTGCTCGCGAGCAGAATTGCAGTCACGATCAGACCCAATTCCTGGTTCAAGTGCTCTGGTAGAGGGGCTTCCTTCCAGTAATAGAAACGGACGGAGATGATGGCGGCAAACAGAAAGACTTCAGAAGCGATGAAGAGCCAGACGCCGATTCGTGCTGTTTCTTCGAGAGTGAAGTTTCCTTCGTTTGGTTCGCTGTCGAAAGTGTTATGGGCTTCTGTCGGGGTTGTGAACTGTCCAATGGTGCTGGTCATGCCTGATCCTTTGGGACAGAGCGACGAAGCGCGCCGATATGCATGAAGTAAATAAGGATGAGTGTGGCTTTGGCGATTCCGATAGCCAGGATGGGCAGAAAGACTGGTCCTTCGGAGATGGCGAGCAGATACTCCACGAGGGTCAGAATGCTCAGTGCCCCAATGATGGTGGCCCCTCGCCGCAAAGCGAAACGTTGGGAGGACTCGATGTGGGCTTGTGGGACGCTCATGACCGGTCTCCTTCGCTGTGTATTTCCTGTTCGGATGGCATGGGTGCGCCTCCTGTGGCAGCGAAAACGGCGTGTTTTTCGCCGGGAATACCGTAGTCATGTGGATGTCCGACCACAAGAGGCGGCACCGGGAAGTTGTGTTCGGAGGGAGGCGAGGAAACAGTCCATTCGAGTGTGCGTGCACGCCATGGGTTGTCGACCACTTGTGGCCCGTGACGTGATGAGATCCACATGTTGTAAAGGAAGATCAAGAAGCTCATGCCCAAATAGAAGCCGGCGGCACTCACGAAGAGGTTGTTGCCTTCCAGGTGTGGCTCATAGTCAGCGACACGCCGGTTCATGCCGTTCACGCCAAGCCAGAACATTGCCCCGAAAGTCACGTTAAAGCCGATGAACATGCCCCAAAAGTGGAGATTTGCCAGCAGTTCGTCGTACATACGACCGGTCATTTTTGGGAACCAGTAATAGATACCTGCCATGAGTGCAAAAATCTCTCCTCCCACGATGGTGTAGTGGAAGTGCGCAACTACCCAATAGCTGTCTTGCAGGTGGATGTCTGTCGTGACGTCTGCATTGTAAATGCCGGTGATGCCACCGAAGAGGAAGTTGAAAATAAAGGCAAGCGCGAAGAGCATGGGCGTTTTCATCCAGAGTTTACCCTGCCAGATTGTGCCTAAAGCTGCGAGGAAAATGATGCCTGTGGGGATGGACACCAGTTCCGTAAGACCCATAAAGGGGCCGTGCAAATAGTCAGCCATGCCAGTGGTGAACATATGGTGTGCCCACACGATGGCGCCCATAAACACAATGGAGAGCATGGAGGCGACTGCCCATCGGTAGGCAAACACGGGTTTGCGAGAAAAATGGGAGAGGATTTCCAAGGTGATGCCGAAGCCAGGGAGGATCATCACGTAGACCGCTGGATGGGAATAGAACCAGAAAACGTGCTGGTAAAGAAGGGGATCTCCACCCTGGTCGGGATTGAAAAAACCCATTCCCGCGACGCGGTCGAGCAGGATCATGACAAGCGACGCTGCAAAAAACTGGGTAAAGAGCAGGCTGATGATGGAGGCTGCAAAGATTGACCAGACGAAAATGGGAAGCCGGCCCCATGTCATGCCAGGAGAGCGCATTGTTGTAATTGTGGCGATGAAGTTGAGCCCACCGAGAATGGAGGAGACGCCGAAAGTAAACACGGCCAAGATGAAGAGGACTTGTCCTGAGGCGTTTGTCTCGGAAAGCGGGGCATACGCGGTCCAACCGGTGTCCCATCCGCCGAAAAACCAGGAGGAGAGCAGGGCGATTGCCACGGGTGGATTGAGCCAGAAACTGAGGGCATTCAAACGGGGGAATGCCATGTCTTTTGCGCCGATCATAAGGGGAACAGCGAAGTTGCCGAGCCCGCCGAGAACGGTTGCTACAGCCACGGCCACCATGATGATGCCGTGCAGGCTCATCACCCTGTTGTAGATGTCGGATCCCATGATGGTCTCGTCAACTTGGGAGAGCTCGAAACGCATGAGCATGGCGAGTAATCCGCCCAGTATCATGAGGCCGATAAAAGTGACGATGTATTGGATTCCGATTACTTTGTGATCCGTGGAGAAAGCGAAGTAGCGTGCTGTCCCTGTTTTATTGAATGGACGCGGTGCGCGCCCAATCCAATCTCGTACGGCATAGCGCCATCCGCCGATACCGAGCACCCATCCGATGAGGGCCCCAATGTAACTGAAAACCAGGATGAGTTCGGTCGCGCCGTCAAAGGCTGGACGTCCGCTGAGCGCGCGCACTGCAGCGGCGCCTCCGCCTCCGAGCGCTAACCCGACAAGGCCGGAGAGCAAGCCAAAGAGCACGGGCATGGTCGAAACCTCCTGAGAGGGGGTTGTGTTTCCTCGGGTGTGACGCGGAGAATGACTCCCGGGGGAAATGAATAAGGATCCTGCTATTTTGGGTTAGTTGTCGATGAGCCATTTGTCGAACTCATCTGGTTCCAGAACACGAACAGGGATTTTCATAAGAGTGTGATTGAGCCCACAGAGTTCGGCACACTGCACGCGAAATAGCGGATCTTCTTTGTAACTCCCCGTCTCGATTGGAGTTATCTTCATAGAATTGGTGCGTCCGGGAACAGCATCGATTTTTGTGCGGAAAGCAGGGATCCAGAGGGAATGAACCACATCATTACTTGTGGTGAAGAGTTCTACTTGGCGTCCTTTTGGAAGAACAAGATCCGTTGAGGTTTTGTCTGTGTCCGGGTAATGGACGATCCAGGAGAACTGTAGTCCGGTGACGTCGACCCTGAGGTCGGATACCGGGTCACCGCGGAATTCGGCGAGTTCCGTGAGGCCGGGATAGATCACGGAAACGAAGCAGAGCACGCTTGTGATGCCGAGCCATATTGTGGATACCTGAGTGTTTTGTCGTAGGGGAGGACCGTCTTCGAGAGGGAAAGTGGGGCAGCGGTAGCGCGCGATGGAATACCCGAGCACGGTGAGGGTGAAGGTTATGACAGGTAGTCCCATATGGGTGAGGATGCGAAAACTGTTGTCGGAGACTTCCGCTTGATGAGCTGCTTTTATGGGAAACGGGTCGACGAAAGTGAAGAGGACTTCCAGGACCAGTGTTGAGACTGCCCAGATTGTCGCAATGATCACAGTGTCGCGTTTCACGTTCTCAAGAACAGGTCTTTTTACAGAGGGAGAGGTCTTTTCCTTGTCTTGCGGGAGTGTTTGTTTTTCCACATTATCTGTTGTGTTGTCTGCCTCGTCGTCGGTTTTTTTGTCTGCCGGCTGTCGGGATGGCACGCGTGCGACTCCTTGGGGGATGGGAGCAGTCCGGTGAAATTCGTCATAGTTATCTGGGAAAAGTATCAGGGAAGTCTGCCCCCCTGTGTCAGGGATGCAGTCGTATCAGATATTTTTGGAAGATTATGACTCTAATCAAATGTTTGATAGGAAATATCCGCGAGTATCCCTATGATGACGATCTTGTCATCTGGAGCGCTAGGGGCGAACGTCCTGAATATGTCAGGACGATTAGCAGAGCGCACGCTTCTTCTTTTTAGGTTTTTTCTCTTTTTGCAGTAAAAGTTTTGAAAACATAATTGCGTGAGAAATGCGCTATGAAAAGGGAGTGATGGGAACAGGGGGGAGTGTCGGACGATACTCTCTAATCCGAATATCCGTACTTTNNAAAGTACGGATATTCGGATTAGTATTTTTTCGGTGGAGAGGCTGAAGGCAAGAGCGTGGACAGTGACCCCCTGAAAGCGCATGTTTCTCAGTCCAGCTGGAAAAATAAGGAAAATGAGATGGTTCGATGTCCAAATTTTCTTCTCTGAACACCAAGTTTCGTCGTGCCACACTGCAGACAGGCACACGTTATCCCAAGGTTGTGATGTGGGTCTGTGTGCTGTTCACTGTCTTGTCTCTTGCTGCTTTTTCGGCAGTAGAAGTTGATACTGACCCAGAGAACATGCTTTCTGGGGACAACCCTGTGCGAGTCCTGAACGAGCAGCTACGCGAGGAATTTCGTATCCATCCGACGCTCGCAGTGGGAGTAGTCGCACCTGAAGGTGAGACGGTGCTCACACCAGAGAGAATGGCCGCTTTTGAAGGTTTGCGGCAGGATCTGTTCGATCTCGACGGAGTCATGCCTGAAGGAATCGTGAGTTTCGCCTCGGCTCTCTCCCTTGTTCCTGCTGACAGCTCGAGTGATGACTCGAGTGGCAGCTTGTGGAATGCGCAAGCAGGGACAGTGCAAATTGCTGGACCGGAAGACGTGGAACGTGTCGTAGAAGTAGTGTCCGAGAATCCCTTCTTGGCAGATACGGTGATTTCGGCAGACGGCACGACCTTGGCCCTCTTCGCGTCCCTGGAAGAAAAAGGCGATGCAGCCGACGTGGCTGACGTGGTTGAGGAACTGATCGCTGCCGACAATAGGTTTTCTGGACTCGATGCGCACATTGCAGGACTGCCCCTCGCTGAAGAAGAGTTCGGTCAGCAGATGTTCATCCAAATGGGAATCTTCGCTCCGGCTGCGGGTTTGTTGATCTTCCTTCTCATGTTGTTTTTCTTTCGACGTCTCACTCTGGTGTCGGCGGCCATGATCCAAGCCATGCTCGCAGTCATCTGGACAATGGGTCTGCTTGTGGGAACGGGAAATACCGTGCATATCATGAGCTCGATGATCCCGATTTTTCTCATGCCGATCGCGATCCTCGATAGCATCCATGTTTTGAGTGAGTTTTTTGACAGATATCCTGATATCGGTGACCGGCGCGAAACCTTGCGTAAGGTGTACGCTGAACTTTTTAAGCCGATCGGTTTTACCTCGCTCACTACAGCCGTGGCGTTTGCTGCGCTGGCGCTTGCCCCCATTCCGCCAGTCCAGGTTTTTGGAATATTTGTCGCGATTGGAGTTGGGATCGCTTGGCTCTTGACGGTGATGTTCCTGCCCGCTTATGTGATGCTCCTCAATGAAGAGAAGCTTGCAGCCGGACTCGCTTCTGTGCGTGAACGCCAGACGAACGAGAAGAAGCGCGGCGGTTTGCAGGGCGCCATGCATGGGCTCTGCCGCTTTACAACCCGATACCGTCGCGGAGTGATTGCTGGGTTTGTGGTCGCTGTTCTTGTCACACTGCCCGGTCTCACCATGATCGAAGTGAACGACAACCCTGTGCGCTGGTTCAAAAGTGGCACTCCAATACGCGTCGCTGTGGAAGAACTGAACGAAAAGCTCCCCGGTACTTTTGCTTCCAGTCTCATCCTCGAAGCACCTGATCAGGATCTTCTTACGCAGCCGGAGATGCTTGAGAACATCACCGCCTTACAGGCAATGTGGAAGTCGCTTGCTCCAGTAGGCTCGGCCAACTCCTATGTAGACCTTGTTCCGCCCGCGCGCCATTCGGATGCTGCCCTTTTTCTCGACGAGATGGGCAATGTCACGGCCCAGGGGTCGGACAGTCCTGCTGCTGGTTTTTTAGGAGAACTCATCACTCCGGACAGGATGAAGGCGAACCTGCGTGTCATGCTTGTCGATGGCGATAACCAGTCCATGCGTGAGGTTGTCGATCGGACAGAGGAACATCTGGCAGAACACCCGTTTGCCGATGGGATAACTTCCTCATGGGGAGGCGAAACCTATCTCAACTTGGTCTGGCAGGATGAGATGGTGAACGGCATGCGAGATGCCTTTCTCTCAACCCTTCTCGTGGTTTTTGGTCTCATGTTCCTCTTGTTTCGCTCTGCGCGCTGGGCTTTGCTCGCCATGCTCCCAGTGACGGGGACTGTCGCCGTTATTTATGGGATAACTGGGTACATCGGTAAGGACTACGACATGCCGATGGCAATCCTCTCCACCTTGGTTTTGGGAATCGGCGTGGACTTTGCCATCCACTTTGTGCAGCGCTTTCGCGAACTGCTTGCCGAAACCGGTGAGGCAGGACCGGCATTGTCCGCCTTTTTCGAAGAGCCAAGTCGGGCTTTGAGCCGCAACGCGCTCATTGTCGCCATCGGATTCACTCCGCTTTTCCTTTCTTCTCTCGTCCCCTACCTGGTTGTGGGCGTTTTTTTGGCGTCCATTATCGTACTAAGCTGGTTTGCGACCCTGCTCTTTTTGCCTGCTGTTGTGGGGGGAAGGGGCATTGCAAAGGCGGAGGGCGATGCCTGTGAGGTCTCTTCGGGTGTCCCTGACAAAAACGGAGTTGGAGCTGGGTCCCGGCCCGGAGACTGACCCGCTCCTGTATCAACCTCGAGGGGCGACATGACCCGCTCCCCCCTCGATCCCTCTTCTCGGGTTGTCTTTTCAGGTCGTCTTTTTCTGTGACGATGATGTCTTTGTGCAGATCTTCCGCTCGGAATGTTTCTTGTGCGAGATCCTCCCGACTAGGGCAGGTGTTCGTGGATCGGTTGCTTTGTGCCGAGGTTCTCCTATGAGTCGGCTGTCAAGCCGTGTGTGCGTAGGGTCGACGACAGAAAAGATGTAATATAGTGTACGAAATGAAGAAGGAAGATTATGGTGTATGGATTAGGTTTGATGGATACATCAGCTTGCCGGAGATGACGCAGTTTTGTGAGGAGTATAAAAAACTGCGTGGGCAGTGCGCGAAGACGTCCGGTACGCTGTCTGATTTGCGGGATGCGAAGCCTTTCCCCCAGGACGTGCAATCGTTTGTGGTGGAACTGGAGGAGTGGGCGAACAGTCGGTTTTCTGGGCGAGACGCGCTTGTTGTGGCGAGTACTGTGATGGCTGTGCAGCTGAAACGTCTCGCGAAAGAGTCGGGACGCTACGAGTTCCAGCGTGCGATAGATGCCTCGAAGGTGGAGAACTGGGAACAAGTCGCGCGGGATTGGGTGGTTGATGGGGTGGACCCGGACAAGGCATGATTTATCCGCTCTGCCTGGGTGCCTGTGGTGGACAGACATTCTGGCGGAGTGGGGTCTGTCTTTTATTGTTTTCCGAGTTTTTTCCGCACAGGACTGTCAGTAAAAGACTATCTGGCCTGGTTGTCTGTTTTTTGGGCCCTGTTCCTGTCGAGTATTCTCCAAGCCCGGCAGGGAGAACACCAGTTCCCTATGGTCATGCAGCCTTCCCTATGGTTGCGCAGTGGCGTGCAACAGGGAAGCGCGCGGGTGTTCTCGAGTTTGTTACCTCTGTTCGTGTTGTGTGTGAGGGTGGGGCGTTGCGGAAAAAAGTGAAATGGTACTTGGTGATGCTTCTTTTTGTGGGGGTCGCCAGCCTGTTGTTGACGTCCACTGTCCTGGGGCCCTTGCCCCGTGTGTGGTGTCCGAATCCCTATGATGCCGAGGCGTGCTTGGGGCGTCTCAAGCATCTTTGGCGGGTCGCGGTCCTGGTATTCGTGACCGTGGTTTACTGGGGTGCCCCTTTTGTGTGGTCCTCTTGGCAGACACGCCGTCGCCATGTGCGGGTGCACCGTACGCAAGTGACCGGCGCGCTTGACGCCATGCTGGGCCATCGGGCGCGAGAAATTGGGCCGACAGAATTCGAGTATTTGGTGTGCGAACTTCTGTTGGCCGCAGGGTGGAAGGCGCATGTTGTCGGGGCGGCGAGCGGGTTTTCCCGAGGAGGCCCTGGAGATGGTGGCATGGACGTTGTGGGCGAAGCGGGGGGCGAACGCATCGTCATTTCCTGCAAACAGCTGTCTCGTCCGGCTTCGCCGAGCGTGGTACGTGACTTGCAGGGCGTACGCGTTGTTGAAGGATTCGACCGAGCTGCGCTTGCTGCTTCGAATGGGGCGTCTCGCCAAGCGGAAATGTTTGCAGAACGGGCGGGCATTGAGCTGATCGATCTGTCAATGCTGAACGCTTGTGTAGTGGATGGAGCGATTGATCCGATACGGGCAGCGCGACTTGTCGGTCCACGTTACATGCCAGAGCGGTTTTTCTTTGAAGATCTTCTCGAAGGACTTGACCGACCCCGTTCTGTTGGCCCAGTGCCTCTTCTCGTGGGTTTTGTGTTTGTCTTTTCTCTGATGATGTTGGGAGGACGCTGGCTGGCAGCTCCCTCCTGGAGTGCGCAGGCAACTGCGCAGCGAACAATCGGGGTGCGAGAGGAGAGAGTCGCTCATGCAAGTGCTACGGGAGATGCCACAGACGCTGCGGACATCGTACAGGGGATTATCGTTGACGAGGGTGTGCACGCCTGCGAACTTTTCTCGATGACCGCGATATCTGAAGTGTCGGGCGACCCGCTGGGATGGGTGCATTTGATGCCGATTTTTCCGCCTCCCGAAACAAAAAGTCTGTGCCAGTACGAATTGCAATACTCGGATCGTTCTTTCCGGGTTTTGTGGACGCAAGCCGCGACCCCGGCGGAGGCCACCTCGATTTTTGACATGATCAAAGGCGGGATGGGAACTGTTTCCTGTGAGGATCACACGCTTTCCACAGGGCGTTGGATGTCGTGTCCCAGCGCTGGTCGGCATGCTTTTGTACGCAATCGCCATGTGCTTTCAATCATTGTGCACGGTCCTGAACCATCTCCGGTGACCGAAGCCCTCCTCGCGGATGCTGCCCAGCGATTGCAGTGAGCAGACCGGCCTACTGTCCAGGCTTGTCCACACGCCTGTCTGCACCTAGTGATGGTTTGCTGCTGCAACTGCTGCATTGCAGGCAGCGAGGGCGCGGGCCAGTTCTTTTTCTTTGTTGCGGAACCAGGCAGTGGACCACACGCGGTGGCAGCGCCATCCGAGACGTTCTAGTTGTTCCCGGCGGAGCCGGTCTCGGTCTCGTACTGTATGGCCGTTCCAATAAGGGAGACCGTCACACTCAATTGCCAGTATGAACTCGCCTGGGCGATCAGGGTGCTGTACAGCAAGGTCCACACGGGTTTTTCCTGTGCCATAGTGTGCTGTCAGTTTGTAGCCTGCCCCTGCCAAAGCATCATGTACTTCTTGTTCAAACGGGTCGAGCGCGGGAGGATTTTTTTGGCTTTCGTGTGTGAAGTCTGCTGCACGGCCGGTGTCCATGCCGGTGTCCAT
>DEIU01000024.1:48138-68680 GCA_002352645.1 Acidimicrobiia bacterium UBA2766
GTCCATACCGGTGTCGAGGCGAGCCCCCTGTGATGCTGCGTACGCCAAAAAACGCCGTAGGATGCGTGCCCCTGCGCTTTTACAGCGTGCGGGGTCCATGTCGGGAGCGCCGAAGGACGAGACGACCGTCATGCGACGGCGTGCTCGTGTGATGGCCACATTGAGGCGGCGTTCGCCTCCTTTCTCATTGAGGGCACCAAAACGGTGATCGACTTGTCCGTTCGGGGCTTTTTTGAAGCCGAGTGCCAGGATGATTGCCTCACGTTCGTCGCCTTGCACACGTTCAAGGTTTTTCACGAAGAATGGCTCGTTTTTTCTGCTGTCGTTGTCTTTTTTGTCGTCCGCGAAAAACGCTTCGACCCCAGGGTCTTGATGTGCAGCGCGCGCGGTACACAATGCTGCTTCGATACGTTCCGCATGGACGAGGCCCATTGTGATCACGCCCAGACTTTCGTGAGGGTGTTCTCGGGCGTGGGAGAGAATGAGTTCTGCAGTCACGCGGGCTTCCCTCTTGGCTTCTTCTTTTGCATCGGTTTGCTGCAGCTCTTTTTCCAGGCTGGGCTGGAAACTGCCATTGTCCGCAGCCCTCTTTCGCTTGGGGTCTCCCGGCAGTTTTTCGTGCAGCGGGCTTGGTCCTGCTCCCTGGAACTCTTTGAATGTTTCGTCTGATGTGGTTGGTGGTGTTTTGTCTGGTGCGTGGCCGTTTTGCAGGGAAATGCAGGCTGTCCCTTGTGCGAGATCTTCTTGGAAAAGATCTGCCCGCACATGCGTGAGACAGCTTGTTCTTGTTGGGCTGGGGAAGGTCGTGAGAGCTGAGTCGTACACCCAAGCATTTGCGGCCGCAATCAGACGTTCGTCTTTGGCGCGATAGTGCCAGGACAACGTGTGTTGGGGGAGGAAAGCACTGAGAGCGTCCAAGATGCTTTCAGTGCCGATGAGAGGTTGTGACAATCCTGCCTTGTTCCCCGTCTGCTTTGTGTTCTTCTCTGTGTGTAGTGCCGTCTTTTGTGCGGGGTTGGGTTCCCTGTTCACACTGTCGGCACTGGTGACACTGGTTTCGGTACCAGTGTGCGCGATGTCGTCGATATCGCCATTGAAGCTCTCATCGAAGTCGCCATCGAAGTCGTCACGGTCGTCATGGGAGCCTGCGAGGTCTGTGTTGATGGCGCTCACAAAAAAATCTGTGGGGGGGAGTTGCCGGTCGTCTCCAGCGACAATGCACTGTTTGGCCCGCAATAGGGCGCCGATGGCGTCTGCGGGGACGATCTGGCTGGCTTCGTCGAAGATCACGATGTCGAAATAAGGGCGGTCTCCGGGGAGAAGCCGGCTGATGACGAGAGGGCTTGCTGCCCAGCAGGGTTTCAGTCGGGTGAGAACGTGTGGGGCTTGGGTGAAGAGGCGTCGTATCGGAAGGTGCCGGGTTTTCTTTCGTGCCTCATGTGCCACGATGTCCGCTTCTTCTGGCCAAGTTTGCAGGGCGGTAACGCACTGTTCAGCATGCGCGCGTAAGGTGCGCTGGGCGTTGACGCGCAGGTGTTGACGATCCCATACGCTGTATTCCTGCACAGTTCGCTGGTGATGTTCGCCGTCAAACGCGCCGAATGTGTCGTCAGCCAGGGCAAAATGTTCGAGTATTGACTGGTGCCATGTCCAGTCAAAGACTGCCTGTGCCATGTCGGTATTGAGGTGCTGTTCTTTTGCGTGCGTGAGGATTTCCCCGGCACCTGCCGCGTGTAGTTGATGTTCGATTTTTCGTAGGCGTGGCAATTTCAGGATTGTTTCGGTGTCAGCGGCAAGCTGTGAGAGTTGTGCGTGCAGTTCGTTTTGTGGGAGGTCGTCGAAGTGGGCGATTGCTGCCCAGGTGCTGAGGACGCGTAGCTCTTTTCTTATTTCGTGGAATGCCGCTGTTGCTTGGGCCATGTGCGGAAGAAACGCGGGTGGCTCTCCGGCTTTCTCCCAATCTGGCTCTGCCCATTCTGTGGGCCGGCGGTTTTTTTGCCGTGCTGCCGCGATGAATGCGGTTTGATATTCGTGCCGCCTTATTTTTCTGTGCAGACGGAGATTGCGGGCGTGACGCGAAGCCTCGCGGTAGCTTCGTTTGGTGAGGAATGCTGAGAGGTGTGCGCTGCGGGAACGGTTTCCCTGTTCCAGTGCCCTGGCCATGTCCTGGAATTTTGCAGTGGTTTCTCTGTGATAGATCGCTGGAGATAACACGTCGAGTACGTGTTTGGTTTGCCGGCAGAGGTGCAGGATTTCTTCCCATTCTGCAAGCGAGCGGGAGTGCGAGAGCCCTGTCGCGTTTTCCGCCTTTTGTAAAACTTCGAGGGCTGCTGGTGCGGTCACATGTGCAAGTCGGCGCGCTGCGGCGAGCGCAGCGGTGGCCTCTTCTCCGGTATTGATGTGCGCTTTGGCCCAGATGCTTTCTGCAAAAGAGGCATCGGTTCCCCCGATCCCGGCGTATTCGGCAATGGCTTCTCGTAGCGAGTTTGCGGTTTCGTCGGTGAGACGAGACAGCACCTCGGGGGGAAACCGGAGGGGAGTGCGTGCCTCGGGCGGAATACCGGCGCAGACAAGCTGAGCTTGGTAGGGCGATACTCCCCAGAGTGGATGGGGGCTGTGCAGGGTTTTTGCATAGTGGGAGAGGGCAGCGCGTCGTTCTGTGAGTGCCTTGTGAAGTTTGTTGGCATTAATGGGTGGGGATTCTTGTATGTGTTCTAATGTCCGAGCAAGAGATTGTGCGATGCGACGACGATTGCCGGCGCCGTCGTGAATGTCAAGCACGAGTTCCGCGATGCCGACAGCCTGCACACGCTTGAGGACGGCATCAATGGCGGCACGTTTCTCGGCGACAAAGATCACACTTTTTCCTTGTGCCGCGAGACAGGCAATGAGGTTGGCGATTGTCTGGCTTTTTCCTGTTCCCGGTGGTCCGTCCAGGACAAAGCTATTGCCCTGCAAGGCTGCGTTGACCGCAAGAGACTGGCTGGAATCTGCGTCCAGGATGAGGTGTTCTTCTTGCAATGCTTGCTGGTCGGGCAGGCCGGCAGCAACCCTGTTTTGTGTGGCGCGCAGGCTGTGGCGCGCGTCTTGTGCGCCTGCGACAGCTGCCACGATCGGGTGCGCGACGAATGCGTCTGTGAATCGGTCGAGGTCTTCGACCATTTTGAGTTTCGCGTACGAAAAGTTTCCGAGAATGAAAGTGTCTTGTATATCGAAACCTGGTAAATCCCTGGTAATGGCGATGAGGCGGTCCCGTATGTCTTTGTAGATGCTGTCTTCGAGCGAGACACTGCCTGGCGCCATATGGTTTTCTGAGCTGCTGGAGTTGGGGAAGGTGGTTTCGTGGGGAATGGTGGAAGCAAGTGCATTGGAGCTGTTGCGGTGCACCGACCCGGGACTTCTTTCGCTGCTTCCCCCGCCTCTTTCTTCTCCGGGTTTGTAGCTATTTGTAGCGAACTGGGTTGTAGTGAACTGGGGGTTTTGCAGAATTTCCTGAGCGCTTGTGTGGGGAATGGTCGGGGCAAGGTTCGGCGTGTCGAGCGGTGCGTCGTAAGGCAGGTCCGACGCTGTCGTCGACGCTGTCGTCGACGCTGATGCCAATGCTGAGACCAATGCTGTTGTGTCGATCCCGAATCGTTCTTGCAAGAGGTGTCGCAAGGTAGGGTTGATCTCAGGGGTCGTCTCGATGCACAGGCGAAAAGAGGCGTTGGCGCGTGCAGTGGGGAGCAGGCGGGCGCTGTAGAGGAGCAGCGGAGCCGCCGGACGTGCTGTGTCAGGGCTTTCCCAAGTGGCAAGTCCTCTCGTGAAAAAGAGCGTGTCAATCCCGCGTTCCTCAAAGTTTTCTTGTGCCTTGTGACAGATTGCTTTGCAGCGAAGTCGCGCGTCATCTTGCGCGGCCTTTGCCAAAAATAGGGAATGTAGTAGTACTTTTTTTCCTTGAAAGAGGGAGCGTAGGCCCGTTGGATCAGCCTGATCGAGACAAAGCGTGCCTTTTTTCAGGGGTCGATAGTGCAGCAAGGTGTTGCGGTGCCCGAGGTCGACAAGGGCGTGTTGCCATTCTTTGAGCCCCGCGCGCACAAGGGCGTGACGGGATGCTTCGTCAAAAGTGGGTTTTGATGCTGTAGTGCTTTTTCTATTGGGCGCGGTCATTGCTCCCCGAAACGCCACGGCTTTCCGGTGAGACTACCGCACAGCCCGGAGCGGAGCGCGGTGCAGCGGCTGTGGTGCGCGCTCGGCAGGAGAACCGGAATAGTCAAGATGGGTCTTGCCACAAGTGTGCGATCATGGAGGAGACGCAGGGTGGAAGCATGCAAGGGAGCTGCACCATGACGACAGAACGACTGAGCGGTGCAGACAGCGCAGACGAGCAATCCCTCTCCTCGTCAGAAGAGCGGGGCAAACCGCGAGTGAAAATTCGGTATTGCACACAGTGCCATTGCTTGTTATGTGCTGCTTGGCCGGCACAGGAATTGCTCTCGACTTTTGCTGGAGATCTTGGGGAAGTGGCACTGGAGCCTGCGACCGGGGGAGTTTTTGAGGTGCGCGCGGGGGGAAAGACCCTTTGGTCTCGTGCGGTAGAGGGGCGTTTTCCTGAAGCAAAAGAACTGAAACAACGGGTGCGAGACATTGTGGCGCCAGAACGGGACTTGGGTCATTCTGATCGGTGAGGTGTTCTCCATTGCCCTGTTTTTTGGGGATATGCGGAATGACCTCGTCGGGAGGAGACGCGTGGGTGCAGAGCCCAGGCCCTGCACCTTGTCCTGGTGGATTGTGCCGCTGCGTGGCTGTGGAACAATCGCGGTTGAGGAGTTGGGGGAAGCGGCGTCAGTCGCCTACCACGAAGAAGGTCCATTCCCCTGTCTTTGTAATCCCAGTGCGGTAGTAGAGATATCCGTCTTGGGGGAGCGGAGAGATCCCGCTTTCTCTGCCGAATGTGTTGACAAGAGCTTTGAGTTCTGCTTTTTGCGCAGCGGTAAGTGGGGTAGAGGGGTCCCATGTGGCGGCTGCGGGCCACACGTATCGGGCATCCTGATTATTGTCGAACTTCTCGAAGGCTGGTTTGGTCTGCAGGAGGAGGGCGAGCACGCGTAGCACTGGTTCTCCTGCGGCCTCTTGCTCTTTCCAGAAGACGATGGGGTCGGGTGGGCCGCCGAAACTGGCGGTGAAACCGGGGGCGAGAAGGCTCTGAAGCGTGTCGTAATTGCAGGCAAGGGCTGCAGTCAGGATGGCATTGCGTTTACTTGTCACAACGGCGGGAAGACCCCGTGCGGTTGAGGGGGGCTTTCTTGGCGTGCCGAGGTCTCCTGCAGAGCAGGTTTTTCCTGTTGTGCCGGGGTTTTCTGCACGTGTTGAAACAACAGTGTTTTCAGCGGGTGTCGTGGTGTCTTCAACGGGTGTCATGGTGTTTGCATTGTCTGTCGTGTCATCGTCTCCGCACCCCGTGACCCCTACGACAAGACCAACGAGTAATAGCAGTGCCCGGAAACGCAGAGGTGTGTGTCGAAAGCGCTTTTTTTCAGTTGGGCCGGCAAAATTGGCGAAACCTCTGCTGGGGAAGCACATCTGCCGAAAGAGATGGTGAGGGTTTCCTGCCATGGCTATTTCCTTTTGATGACGGCAGCGTATCTGATTGCTGGAATCTTTTGTCGGGGTGTTCTTGCAGTGGGGTATTTTCGGGGAATCTCTCGTCTGCAGCACTGTCTGGCGTCTGGTACCTGGTCGTTCTGCTATGATTCTGTCCAGCTTGTTTTGCAGTCGAGTTTTCCGTCGGATGTTTTTTCTCGGCTTCGCTCGCTCTACGCTGAAGCGGGACCAGATGGAGCGCGCGAACTGTCTGGAACAGTTTTTTTGTTCCAGTGAGGTTTTGGCGCGAAGAACTTGCCTGGAGGATCTCTATGAAGGCATTGCAACTCTCTCCTGGGGAGACTACTCCCCGACTTGTGGATGTGTCGCAACCTGAACCTGGGCCCGGGCAGGTTCTCATGCGTGTCGGGGGTGCAGGGGCATGCCATTCTGACCTGCATTTGATGGAGGGGCTGGCGGCCCTTATGGGGCAGGATGCTTTCACGTTGGGGCACGAAAACGCTGGATGGATTGAAGCCCTTGGTCCGGGTGTCGCAGGCTTTGAGGTTGGGCAGCCTGTGGCCGTTTATGGTCCTTGGGGATGTGGGGTTTGCCGTACGTGCAGACAGGGAAACGAGAACTATTGCGAGACGGGATCTCTGACGAAAGGCGGGGGAGGGGGCCTCGGTATAGACGGCGGTATGGCTGAATACCTTCTTGTGCCGTCTCCGCGACTGCTTGTGCCTCTTGACAAATTGGCACCCTGGCAGGCGGCCCCTCTCACCGATGCCGCGCTGACTCCCTATCACGCGGTGAAACGTTCGTTGCCCCGTCTGGTGCCGGGATCTGCTGCTGTTGTGATTGGGGCGGGAGGCCTCGGTCATATGGCTGTGCAAATTTTGAAAGCACTGACCCCGGCAAAAGTGATTGTGGTGGATGCTCGTGCCGAGGCGCTCGAACTTGCGACTTCCCTGGGAGCGGACAAGACAGTGCTTACCAGTGACAAAACAGTGGAAGAAGTGCGGGGCTTGACGAACGGGCGTGGGGCCGAGCTTGTGCTCGACCTTGTGGGGTCAAGTGACACTTTGCCTGTGGCAGCAGGGTCGGGATGCCTGCTCGGCGATGTCACATTGGTGGGACTTGGCATGGGCACGGTGCCATTTGGGTTTATGACACAGCCGTATGAGTGTTCTTTGACCGCTACCTATTGGGGGGGAATCATTGAACTGATGGAAGTGATTGCGCTTGCCGAGGCGGGCATGCTCGAAGCTCATATTGAACGGTTTCCTCTCGATCAGGCTGTAGAAGCCTATGACCGCATGCGTGAGGGGCGCCTGCAAGGGCGGGCGGTGATTGTGCCCTGATGCCGCGCTGTCCGGGAACTGCGCTGGACTGCGCTGCGCGAAAGAAAAAGCGTTTTTTCAACATGGAGCAGTCGGGATACGGGAAGTGGCCCAACTGCTCCATGTTTTTTTAGTCAAACTGCAAAAATTCTGCAATTCTTGTAAGATAGAGCATGTGGAGAGCATCTTCATCCGGCTGTGTTGCCTGCTGATCATGAAGAAACTCAAGCCTTGGGAACAAGGCTCTTTCTGATGTCCGTTTCGGAGTGTTCTCGCTGGTCACTGGCCTGATGTCAGGCTGAGGCCTGGCCTATTTGCCTGTTGGAAAGAAAGCAGATCATATGTCGGTGCAGCGTGTGCTTCGTCTTCGCAGTCCAATGATGCGTGGGGAGGATGTGCGTTTGGCGCAACAGCTTCTTGTTGCGGCTGGGCATTCCCCGGGAAGTGTGGACGGTGTTTTTGGTCCAAGGACGAGAGATGCTGTGCGTACTTTTCAACGCGATAAAGGGCTTGTCCCTGATGGGATTGTGGGGTCGCTCACATGGGCTGCTCTTTGTTCCATGCAGCGTGTGCTTCGTCTTCGCAGTCCAATGATGCGTGGGGAGGATGTGCGTTTGGCGCAACAGCTTCTTGTTGCGGCTGGGTATTCCCCGGGAAGTGTGGACAGTATTTTTGGTCCAAGAACCAGCAAAGCCGTGCGTGCTTTCCAAAGCAGTACAGGGCTCGATCCTGATGGGATTGTGGGGTCGCTCACATGGGCCGCTCTTTGTTCTTGAAGAGAGTGCTCCAGCGTGAACCTGGCGAGAAGGAGTTCTGTGGTCTCGTGACCTCAGAACTGTGAGTCGATCTCAAAGTTTCAGGGTGGAAGATCTTGTGCAGGCCGGTGTACGTTACGCCGCTCCCTCGGGCGTGGAGTTGAGCTTGTGCTCGACCTCGTGGGATCAATCGGGACGTTGCCTGTGGTAGCAGAATCGGGATGTCTGCGTATTGTGCTGTGCGAGAGGAAAAGTGTTTTTTCATCATGAAGCAGTTCTGGGGCAATGACAGGCTCTTTTTATTGCTGTTTTTCGTGATTTTTCGTCAAAATGTAAAAATCTTGTGTCCTTTGTAATATGGAACATATCGGGAGTATTTTCGGCTGGCTGTGTAGCTTGTTGATCATTGGCAATGTGAGGGTACGAGAGGACTTGCGAAGTTCTTTCTGATATCCGTTTCGGAGTGTTCTCGCTGGTCAGCGGCCTGATGTCAGGCTTGGATCTGGCCTATTTGCCTGTTGCAAAGAAAGCAGAGTGTATGCCGGTGCAGCGTGTGCTTCGTCTTCTCAGTCCAATGATGCGTGGGGAGGACGTGCGTTTGGCGCAACAGCTTCTTATTGGGGCTGGGCATTCCCCAGGAGGTCTGGACGGTGTTTTTGGTCCAAGGACGAGAGATGCTGTGCGTGCTTTTCAACGCGGGAAAGGGCTTGTTCCTGATGGGATTGTGGGGTCGCTCACATGGGCCGCTCTTCGTTCCTGAGCGGAGTGCTCCAGAGTAAAACCTGACGAGGAGGGGGATCTGTGGTCTCATGACGTCAGAACCGTCAGTCGATTTCGAGGTTCCAGGAATAGAAGATCTTGTGCAGATCGGTGTGCGCAACACCGGTCCCTTCTATCGAGGGCGTCAGGTTGCAGCCGATCGTTATGTGACAGTACAGGTGTTGCGCGATCTCTCTCTCGAAAAGAGAGAAGTGCTTGCGGAGACTCTCCCCATATTGGAAACGCTGAGCGTACACCCGAATGTCGCTTGTTTTTATGAGTATGGCAAGATCAGCCGAAGGGTCTACTATCTCCTCACGGAATATCTCCCAGAGGGCACATATGTCGACCGTCTGCTTGTCACGCGGGCACTTCACTGGGAGGAAGCTGTCGATATTGTTGTCCGTGTCGCTGGGGCACTCAGCACTGCCCATTCTCTTGGGATTGTGCACGGCGCGGTGTGGTTGGGAAATATCTTTCTCTCGCTCTCGGGAGAACCGGTTCTTACCGATTTCGGTTTTACTGGTATCGCAGCGTTGTCTTCCAATGAGCTGGCATATGCAGCCCCTGAAACTCTTGCCCAGCAGGGACTTTTCTCTCCGGCTGCTGACCAATATGCGCTGGGCGCTTCGCTGTCTGTTTTACTTCTTGGCGAGTCTGCCTTCACGGGGCCAGGGTCTGATGCCGGCACCTACAAAGAACATATATTCCCCAATACTTCCGCCATGCCGTATGTGGAAGGTGTTCCTGCCCATATCTGGCGCGTGGTTGAGCGCTCGATGTCCGAAGACCCGGAAATGCGGTATCCCGATATTTTTGAAATGGGGAGAGAACTGCAGGCAGTCCAGGAAGAAGCAGGTCAAGAGCCTTCTCCTCTGAGGACCGGGGCTGTTGTTTTTCCCACAGGAGTTGCTGAGAAAAAGGAAAAGAAACCTTTTGATGCAGTGTTCGCACAGGTTATGGAAAAACCTGTGTTTCTTGCAGTGTTTTTCGCAGTATTGCTTGGCTTTTTTTTCTATTGGTGGTGGGACAAGAGTGAAAATTCTGTCCCGGCCGGACGTGTTCTTCCTATTGCTGGGTCGGAGAGGGAACAGGGTCTTGTGTGGCAACGTGTCATGAAAGATGCCGCTGTTTTTGGTGGGCCGAGCGGACAGGTTGCTCGGGCTGTCACGCAAGTGGGGGAGCGCTTGGTTATCGCGGGAGGCGAGCTTTCTCTGGAAGATGGCGACCGAGATGGAGTGCTCTGGGTTTCGGATGATCAAGGGACGACCTGGCAGCGTCTTTCTCATGATAAGTCGCTTTTTGGTGGGCCAGGATGGTTGGAAGTGTCAAGCCTCCTTGTGATGGGATCTGAGACGGAACAGCGCCTTGTGGCAGGAGGATCTGAGCAGCCCCATGACGGTCTTGATATGGACGGTGTGATCTGGCTGTCTGACGATCAGGGGACAACCTGGAAACGGGCGCCCGGGGTAGAAGCACTCGGTGGTCCTGACAGTCAGACGATTCGGGCCTTGGTTCTGGTCGATGGCCGTTTGTTGGCAGTTGGGGCAGAGCAAGCCGACGCAGAGACGCGGGCTGCGGTGTGGGTGTCGGATGATCGGGGGGAGACCTGGCGGCGTGTCGCGCATGATGAAGCTGTGTTTGGGGGGGCAGGAGCCCAGGCGATGGAAGGAGCGGTGACGGTGGGGACCCGGGTGATAGGTGTGGGTGTGGATCAGGGCGGTGACGGTGCGGCTGCGGTGTGGGTGTCGGATGATTGGGGGGAGACCTGGCGGCGTGTTGGGCAGCAGAGTGCCGTGTTCTCTCCAAAAGGAGGGGCCATGCTAAAGACCATTATTGTGCTGGAGGGGCGTTTGGTCGCGGCAGGACATGCCGGAGAGTTTGAGAGTGCGGATGCTGCGGTGTGGGTGTCGGATGATCGAGGAGATACCTGGGAACAGGCCCCAGATGATGGGAAAGAGCTTGGTGGGGTGGGCGCGCAGTCAGTCAATTCCTTGGCCGTGCTTGGGGGTCGTGTCGTCGGCGCAGGGTCTGACCGTGCGTTTCTTGAAAGTGACACCGATTTGGCAGTGTGGACGTCCGGTTGAATAGCGGTTCAGTAGCTGTTTTCCGCTTCTTTTTCCCAAGGTGTCGTATGCTCTGCAGAGAATTATGGAAACTACTCCTGCTCTGCTACGTCATATTCCCGTTGAAGTGAGCCCTGAAAGCTTGCTTGACAGTTTCTTCGCGTATGCCGAAGAAAAAGGGCTTTCCCTGTACTCGGCGCAAGAAGACGCGATCTTGGAAGTGATGTCAGGGAATAACGTCATTTTGAATACTCCGACTGGCTCGGGAAAATCTTTTGTTGCTCTTGCCGCCCATTTTGCTGCCCTCGTGAAAGGTGAGCGGAGTTTTTATACTGCGCCCATCAAGGCACTGGTGAGTGAAAAGTTCTTCAGTTTGTGCCGGGAACTTGGTGCAGAAAATGTCGGCATGATGACAGGAGATGCCGCGGTGAACTCCGACGCTCCTGTTATTTGCTGCACTGCAGAAATCCTTGCAAATCTTGCGTTACGAGACGGTAACGACGCTGATGTGGACTCTGTGGTCATGGATGAATTCCACTATTACGCTGACCGTGAACGCGGTGTCGCATGGCAAATTCCTCTTATTGAACTTTCGCATCCCTCTTTTTTACTCATGTCGGCGACTTTGGGAAACACGAAACGCTTTGAAGAAGAGCTCACGCTGCGAACTGGTCGTGAGACTGCGCTTGTGAAGACGACGGAACGTCCTGTGCCGCTTGATTTTGTCTATCGAGAGACCCCTGTGCACGAGTCCATTGCTGACCTGCTGGAGCAGGAGAAGGCTCCGGTCTATATTGTGCACTTTACACAGCGGGCAGCCGCTGAGCAGGCACAAAACCTTATGAGCATGCCACTGCTCACAAAAGAAGAAAAAGACAAAGTCAAACAGGCCATTGGCGGGTTTCGTTGCGACAGTCTTTACGGAAAGGATTTGCGCCGCCATCTTTGTCACGGAGTGGGCGTACATCATGCGGGTCTTCTTCCGAAGTACCGGTTGCTGGTGGAAAAACTTGCGCAAGAGGGACTGCTTAAGGTGATTTGTGGTACAGACACACTGGGAGTGGGGGTGAATGTGCCGATCCGCACTGTGCTCTTTACGCAGCTTTGTAAGTATGACGGGGAAAAGACTCGAGTACTGAGTGTGCGGGATTTTCACCAGATTGCGGGTCGGGCAGGCCGCAAGGGATTCGACGATGAGGGCAGTGTCTGGGTGCAAGCTCCGGCACATGCTGTAGAGAACAAGCGGTTGGTTGAAAAGGCCGGTGATGACGCAAAAAAGCGTCGCAAGCTTGTGCGAAAAAAACCTCCGGAACGAGGGTATGCCCCCTGGGGCAAAGAGACGATGGAACGGCTTGTGAAGGGTGAGCCTGAACCATTGGTGTCAAGTTTTACCGTTTCACATGGCATGCTTTTGAATCTGTTGGATAGACCTGGTGACGGGTGCGCAGCCGTGAAGTACGTCTTGCGGGAGAACCATGACACCGTCAGTCAAAAGCGTGGGCACATCCGGCAAGCGATTGCGATGTATCGTTCCCTTCTCGCGGCAGAGGTGGTTGAGCGGCTCGATCAGCCCGATGAGGATGGTCGTGTCGTGCGAGTCAAATTGGACTTGCAGGCAGATTTTTCTCTGAATCAGCCTCTTTCCCCTTTTGTCCTCGAAGCCGTGGAGCTGCTTGACGAGACTTCTCCTGCGCATGCCTTTGATGTGCTTACCGTGGTCGAGTCGGTCTTGGAGAATCCCCAAGTTGTGCTCGCGAAGCAGCTGGATCGGGTGAAATCCGAAGTGGTGGCGGAACTGAAAGCGGAAGGGGTTGCGTACGAGGAGCGCATGGAGATTTTGGATCAGTTGGAGTATCCAAAACCCCTCAGAGATTTTTTGTACGATAATTTTAACGCTTTTGCTGTAGAGAACCCTTGGGCGAAAGATCACACTATCCGACCGAAGGCAGTCGCGCGTGATATGTGCGAACGTGGGATGACCTTTCGTGAGTACGTGCAAGATTACGGGCTGAAACGTTCTGAAGGCGTGCTTCTGCGTTATTTGTCAGATGCCTATAAGGGACTCGTGCAAACCGTCCCGGAGACTGCCAAAACCGAAGAGGTCTACGATCTCACGGAATGGCTCGGGGTAGAGATACGTGCTGTTGATGCAAGCCTGATTGAAGAGTGGGAACGTCTGACCGACCCTGATCAGCAAGATGCTGCGACAGAGCATATTGCAGAGGAAATAGTCGACATCACTCGGAACAAACGGGCATTTCGTGTGATGGTGCGCAATGAACTTTTCCGTTGGGTGCAATGGCTTGCCCGTCGTGAATATCAGACATTGGCCGAAGCCGCAGTTTTCCCGGCAACGGAAACCTGGTCCAGTGAACGTATTGCAGCAGAGATGTCTCCTTATTGGGAGGAATACGCGTCCCTTTCTGTGGGCGCGGAAGCTCGAGGCCCCGAGTTTTTTCAAGTGGAAGAAGGACCGGATACCTGGTCTGTGCGCCAGGTTCTTCTCGATCCAGGGGAACATTACGAGTGGGCGATTACGGGACGTGTTGACCTGGCCTGTTCTCGTGAGGAGCAGCGTCCTGTGGTTATTCTGGACGCTATCTGTCCACCTCTCTGAGGAAAGATTTTACAGCCTTTTCTATTTCGTACGCGTGTAGGGTCGAATTTAAAGATGCTCTTTATGCAGCGTTCTGGGTGAGATACAGTATCTGTGCCTTTTCTCAAATGGAGGGGAATGTTGCGATGGCTCTTCTGATTCGAGAACATCTGACATCCCGAGATGCTTCGTCGGCTGTTCGGTTTGCAGCAGAGGCTTTTCGACGTTTTTTGCCGGAAAACGCGCATGTGTGGTTTCGGGAAAATGCGAACAGGGAATCTTATTTGATTGTCATGCTTCCTACGGCCGGAGTGCTTTTTCTGGACTGTCCTGCGAAGGCAGGGTCCACTGTGCGGAGACGATGTGCCCAAGCCCGTAGATCTCCTGACTCTTTTGCTGTGCCTGTTTTTCTGGAAGAGGAGTGCGCAGATTTTGCAAGGAAACTGCGTATTTTTGCGGGAGGCTGGGAGGTGCCTCTGTCGACGACGCTTGCCTGGCCCCTTGTCTCTTTGGGCAAGGTGAGCGGGGACAAGATGAGCGAGATGAAGTTTCATAAGGACAAAGTGCCCCGTTCTGATGCCCTGGGCTGGCTTTTGCAGGATGATTTTGGTCCAATTCGTTTAGCGACTGCTGTGACACGCGTTTTGACGCGAAAAGATGCCTCTCCGCGTTCCTTGCTGCCTCAAGAACAAGATGCGATCCGCAGCATTCTGAATCCCGGCATACTGATTGGGGATATTCTGCGGAAAAGGCCTTTTTGTTCGGCTTCTTTAGCTGCTGGAGAGAAGCAGGAAGGCGCCGAAGAAGGGAAAACAGCAGAAGATTTGCAGATTCTTGATTGTCAGCAGGAGCAGATTGTCTACGGTCTTCCTGAAGACAGTTGGGTGATCCGTGGAGTGCCAGGCAGTGGAAAAACCCTTGTTCTTTTGCTACGAGCACTGTTGCTGACGCGTTTGCACCCGGACTGGAAAGTGCTTTTGCTCTGCTCAAATAAGCAGCTGGTGAAGGATCTGGCAGATCATGTGGCTTCTTCAAGGAATGTGCGGGTTATTGGGTTTGCCGACTTCGGTTACTTTTTTGAGCGGGGGGCCCCGTTTTCCATGCAAGGAGGCTGGGAAGGGGAATCTGCCGATGCCTTGTATCGGGCAGTGTCCGCCTTTCTCCGGCGTCGACCCGAGTTTCGGAAGTATGATGCTGTTTTTGTTGATGGGGCGGAGGATATTGAAGATAGTGGCCTTGAGATGGCCCGTGACTTATTGCGCCCAAACCGCAACAATTTTATGATCGCAGTCAATCCTACGCAGAGCCCAAGAATCGACTATTCGAAATGGGTATCAAGAGGGGTCGCGGACTGGGGGCATAAAAAATCTTTAACACATAATTACCGAAGTACGTGTGAAATCCGAGACTTCTGTTGGAACTTTTTTGCGAGCAGCACAGTGTCGTTGTTTGTTCCTGAAATGCGGGATATGCGGCGGACTACCCTGCCCGAACGACACGTGCGTACAGGCCCTTTTCCCCGTGTGCTTGCTTGTCAGAACAAGGAAGAGGAAGTGGCGTGTGCAGTAGCACAATTACAAAGGTGGTATGAGGAAGGATTTTCCTGGTCTTCTTGGACAGTGATTCTTTTCTCGCCGGATTATCAGTCGTTGGTGGAGTCTGCATGTGCGCGCGCTGGAATCCCTGTGACTGGCTTGGATGCTGATTTTGGTGAAGGAGAAAAGAGGAACAGCTCGACTGAGAACAAGGTGTTGGTTGTCTGCGCCAATGAAGTGAGAGGTCTGAGTTTTTCTCGTGTGCTTATTGTGGGAGCGAACGAATTTGACGTTTCGAGAGATCTGGACTTGCACCGCCATTTTCTTTTTATGGTGATGGGGCGGGCAATGGAAGATCTTGTCATCATTTTAAGTGGTACTGGAGGCGTGCGTCCTGACCTAGAGAGGAGTTGCCCCTGGAAAAGGCAGAATGTTGGCGAGAAACAAGTCTTTTCTGAGGAGTAGCGTGCTGTTTTGAGGCAGTGTTTTCCCCGCTTCTTACGTTTTTTGCGCAAATTGCCAATGAAAAATTGCGAGAAGCAAGTATGTGTGTACAGTATTTGTCACGGAGCGTATAAAAAATGACGCCTTGTACAAGGGGAAAAAATGAGCGTCACTCTAGGAAGAAAATTCTGGCGTGAGATAGCAGGGATCGAAACAGATGTTTTGTCTCGGGAGACAGCGAAGGCGCTGTCCAAGAAATTGTCAGGAGGAGTGAAGCGATCGGGATTGGCGAGCCGTCCACCTGAGATTGTGAGCCAGGTTGCACTACAACACTATTCCCAAGGTGATCTATCCGGATCGTACGCGGCCTATCAAGTGGAGACATGGGCGGCCTCTAAACTCGCAAAGCTTGATGAGACAGCACGCCAGAATGTTTTGGACACAGTTGTGAGGGCTTCGAACGGAGAAGTCGATGACATTGTTCGCAAACTTGTTGTCCATTTTGCAAATAATGAATAGGCGTGTAGGTCTCGTGCCACGGAGGAACGTGCAGTGCAGTGCAAGGCGCGCACCGCGCTGTCCATCGGGGGCTCGTTCACAGGTCGCACCGCTTGAAGAGACCCAGAGGACTATGTCGAAAACGCGAAAAAGCGGGACTCTATTCTTCAGAATAGAGTCCCGCTTTGAAAAAGAAAGATCAGAGATCAGGCGTTAATCTTGTCGAAGACAATCGGAAGAGAACGTGGGCCACGGACTTGTCCAGAGGACCAGGTGACAGTCTTCGGATCTGCCAGATGGAATTCTGGGATACGGCGGATGAACTCTTCGATGGCGATGCGCAATTCCAAACGTGCCAGGTTGGAACCGAGGCAACGGTGGATACCTGCCCCGAAGGCATGGTGGCGGTTTACCTTGCGGTCAAGAACGACCTTGTCTGGATCAGGGAATGCTTCTGGGTCCCGGTTTGCAGAAGGGAAGGGGAGCAGGAGCCGGTCTCCGGCTTTGAGTGGGCACCCTGCGAGTTCTACGTCTTTCACGACTTCACGTGCCATCGTGACTGGGGCATAGGCCCGAAGAAACTCTTCTACCGCAGTGACCATAAGGTCGGGCTCATTCACGAGGCGGGAAAGGTCGTCGGGGTTCTGTGCGAGGTGCCAAATGCTGGCGCCAATTGAACTCCAAGTGGTGTCGATCCCGGCAACCACGAGCAGCATCATCGCGCCCAAGATCTGCATGCTGTCGAGCGGCTCTCCGTCAATGTCAGCGTTGAGCAGGTAGGTGACGAGATCGTCTTCGGGCTCTTTGCGTCTTGCCTCAACCAAGTTGAAGAGGTATTGACTCATGCCGAGCAAGTGGGGCATCGCTGTTTCGGGGTCGGTGGGCATGACCTCAAGCGTATAGTGGATCCACTCGGTGAATTGGGCTCGGTCGTCGGGAGATGCCCCCACCATAAGAGCGATCACTGTGACCGGGATGTGCTTTGAGTATTGCTTCGCAACATCGCATTGTTTGTCGTCGATGAAGTCGTCAATCAGCTCGTTTGCCATCGTGCGGAGCAGAGGGTCCCATTCGGCAATACGCTTCGGGCTAAACGCGGGGAGAAGCATCTGCCGGAAGCCAGTGTGGAAGGGGGGATCTGAAGTGATCGGAGGCGCGAATCCTCCTTCTTGAATCATTTCCGGAGGAAATGGGGCGTTGATAACCACGGCTCCGCGGGAGGAGAAGTGGTCGGTGTCGTAAGCAACCTGGTGGATTTCGGCTTGACGAGTCGGTACCCACATACTGCCGAATCGTTCGCTGTGGGCAACGGGGCATTTTTCTCGGAGTTCATCCCAAACCGGGTAAGGGTTGGCGACATAGGTCGGGTCGAAGTGGTCGAAGTCTGTTTCCCAGTCGGTGACTGGTTCTCTTGCACTCATTTTCGGCCTCCGGCCTCCCAGGCTGACTGTTTTTCTGCCGTCAGTGGATGGTGATACTTCGCTGCAGTGTTTTTGAGTTTCGGCGGTGTTTTTCGGAATTTCCGCCATGTGACATTATACGTCTGCCGTCTCACGTCTTTGGTGAAAGTGTACCCTTCATGCAATTTTTGTTGCCACTTAAGAGGTGGTCGCGGGGTATTTTCTTTTTCCGACCAGAAAAAGATGGAGCACTCATTTCTTTCGCTGCGCTCTTTTGGGTTTCCATTTGGCTTCGCAAAAGGCATCTTTCTCCCCCAAGTGACGAAGGATATGGGGAGTTTGTGAGAGATGCAAGATGGGATATCGGGCTTTTCTTGCTGTTCTACCTGTTTGAAATATGCGATTCGTCTGTTTTTTTTCAACTGCTTGTGTTGTTTTCCGCGGGTTTCCTACTTCTTGATATTGCCCTGGCTGCCCGCATCGGCAATGTGCTGCTTCATGGTTTTTCATAGGATTTGCCTGGTTTTCAGGTAGTTTTTCCTGAGAAAATTTTATATCGTACTGGTTTATATTTGAATAAGAAGTGGGCCGGCCAGAAAAAGGGGAGGCTGTATGTCTGCGAAACTTGTTTATACCTATGAAGATCTCATGGCTGACCAGGGGTACGCGTCTCGTGTGTATTATGAAGATCGTCTCTACCATGGTGGTCTTGATGCGGAAGGGAACTGGATTTCTCCGCGTTCTCTGTGTCGGATGAGCGCAGTGGAGGCTTGGACGAATCGCCTGGTTACAGAGGAAAATCCCGTGCAGGTTATGGGCGTTGAGGATCTGCCCAGTGATTATTTTCCGAATATTGCCCAGGCCAAGTTTCTTCTGCAACATGGGGCAAAGACCGCTATATCCAGCATTCTTACTTTGATTGGTGTGGTCGAAGGGTTTGGGAATGTCGGATTGCAACGTTTCCCGCGAGATCCCTTGCAGCCTTTTTTCGTGGAAGACCTTACAGGAACATGTCTGGCCCATTTGGATGCGCTTTTTACCGCGCATGGCCATGACGAAGCGGGGTCTGACTATAAGGGCCGGCATGAGTGTGGCCATGATGAAATGTGGTACATCATTCGAGACGCCGCCCTTGAAAATCCCCCTGTTCCCGAAGATGTCTATTCGGGTCTTTCGCTCGGGACATTTTCCAACGCTTCTTCTGAGTCGGAGAACACACAAACCTCAGAAAATGCTCCAGCTCTCGTCCCCCTTGTTGAGGGCATTCCGCCGGTAGTAGACGCGCTTGTGCAATCGATGATGCGGCTTCTGGCGATTGAACTCGCAGCGTTTACCACTTTTCAGTGGGCTTCTGAGGTGCTTGGTGACCCTGCTTGCAGCGCCGAGCCTGACTTTGCAGCCCGCAGCGTGGGCTACATACAAGACGATGAGACAGTGCATGTGAGTTACTTGCAATGCGCGCTCTCTGAAATCAGGTGTCGTACGGTCATCGGGGTTGGAGGAGAGAAAATTTCTGGCCGCTCTATCGTGGACGAGGCATTGCAGCGTGTGCTTCGGGATCAGGATAATTCGAGACGCCAACAGTCTTTTCGGTTTCGCATGCGCAAGATCAAAGAAGATTTGGCACTTCTTCCGCAGGGGGACAAGCTGCTCGTCGAATTTTCCTCTCTTGGGCCTGTTCCAGAAGTGGAATAAGCAGGGGAGCGGTCAGGAGAATATCGCGACACAGTAGCGTGCCTTTGCGCGCCAGTTTTACATGTATCATGTAAAACTGTGAGGTCGGCTACGAGAGATCAGCGGTGGGATCGGCTGCGAGAAGCCGGCTGTGGGGTCTGTGACGCGAGAGAAAACGCTGTTTGAAAGCGTGCCGCCGTGTGGGTGGATCGCAGCAGGCCTGTGGAACTCCTCTTGTAGTGGTTTTTCCTGTCCTGCATTTTTCTTTGGTTTCTGCACAGGCATGACATTATTTTCCACTGTCATTTTGTCCTGTCGTGTGGATGCTCGCTCTAAAATAACGCGGTTTTTCGCGGGTTTTGAGTGCAGAAGAAGAGTGGGTCTTGAAAAAAGAGACAAGACTTTTGAGGTTGTCAAGGTTGTTTGAGGGGTGTCGATGACTCTGGCGTAAAAGAGTTTTCCTGTTGGGAAGGCTGTTGTTGCCACAGCAGGTTTTCTCTTGCATATCGAACATGTGTTCGATATGCTACGGGTGTATGCAGATCGATGAGCGGCATGCGCAAAAGGTATTCACGCGAGAGCACGCGGTGAACTTTGTTTCAGAGCTTGTTATTGATGAGACCATGAAATCTTGTTGCGTCTTTTGTGCTGATTGCTGTCTTCGGTCGGATCGGTGCGTCGCGAAAACTCGCGACAACGCTGGATTTCTCACTTGATCTTCACTCAAAAGGAAAACCTTATGGCTACAGAGACCTTTCATTCTCTTGGACTCTTCTCTTGGGTTGATCTCATGACGACAGATGTGGCTGGGGCAGAGGACTTTTATTCGAGTCTCTTTGCCTGGAAAAAAGTCTCAATGGAGGCAGTCCCGCCTGCGTCCGTTTATGACATGTTTCTTTTGCATGACGTGCCTGTTGCTGCTGCAATGGAGCTGCCAGATGAGCTGCAAAATGAGGGCATGCCCCCTGTATGGGAGGCTTATGTTTCTGTTTCCTCTGCTGCTGAGGCAGCGCAACGTGCAGAGGCCGCGGGGGGTGCAGTGCTGCGTGCACCTTTTGATGTTGGGAACGGTGACCAGGTTGCCGTGATTGCTGACCCTACAGGAGCGGCCATCAGCGTGTTTGGCGGTGAAGGGGGCAACGATGCTGTGATGCGACAGGATGAGGTTGGAGCTCCCTGCTGGTATGAGTTGTCGACGAACAACCGAGATGCTGCTGCAGATTTTTACCAAGCGGTTTTTGGTTGGAATATGGTGTCTTTTGGTGACGGGGCAGAGGCCGGCCAAGATCCGTCCATGGGGTTTTCACTTGACGGAGAAGCGATCCTTGCAGGTGTGGAAAATCTGGAGAATGAAATAGCGGAATTTCCTCCACACTGGTCTGTGTACTTTGGGGTTTTGGATTGTGATGAAGTGGTAGCAGCTGCTGTCAAGCTGGGAGGAAAAGTTCTTATCAGTCCTACTCCTTATTCTCCCTCTGCGCGTTATGCTAAACTTTTCGACCCACAAGGGGGAATGTTCTGCATCGCAGAGGTTGGAGCAGAGGCTGCAACTGAGTGACACACACCTTGCGTGTGATGCTGCTTGCTCGATCCTGATATTTTCTACGACCTTTCGCCAAAGAGGAGCAGGCTTTTGGATTTTTTGCTGGAAGCCCTTGTTTGTCTCTCGCTTTTTTCGGGAGTCTTTTCGTCAGGTCGACAGCCTTTTTTACCAGTTGTCCTGTCGTGTGGATGCTCGCTCTAAAATAATGCGGTTTTTCGCGGGTTTTGAGTGCGGAAGAAGAGTGGGTCTTGAAAAAAGAGACAAGACTTTTGAGGTTGTCAAGGTTGTTTGAGGGGTGTCGATGACTCTGGCGTAAAAGAGTTTTCCTGTTGGGAAGGCTGTTGTTGCCACAGCAGGTTTTCTCTAG
>DEIU01000057.1 GCA_002352645.1 Acidimicrobiia bacterium UBA2766
GATGCTGGGAAGGCGCCGGCGTGACCTTCTTGGCGCAGGGAAGCGGAGCATCGAGAACTTTGTAGGTACCTACCTTGGTGGAGGCTGTGTCACGGTGTGTAACGGCAAATGGGAACGGATACAGCGTGTGCTGTGCTTTTCTCAAAACGCTGTTTTGTGTGGAGCGGTATTCGAGCTGTTACGAAAAAGGTTTTTCCTGGTTTGTGACCGCCGGGAGGTATGACGGCGGAGCATGTGATGCAGCGAGGACGTCGTGAGCTTCTGGCTGTCGTCACGCTGTCGTCACGCTGTCGTCACTTGGTTGCGGACTTTTTTCGCTTCGTACAGGGAAATGTCGGCCCGTTTCACAAGTTCTCTCATGGATTCTCCCTGTCGGTGCGCACTCACGCCTGCACTAAATGTCGTTCTGGTGGGGTTTTCCCGCCATTTATTGAGTAGGTGCTGGGTTGCTGTTGTCGCGATTTCCTTTGTTGTGGGGAAGCAAAGCAGAAATTCCTCGCCGCCATAGCGTCCGGCAACCGCGCCGAAGCATCCGGGAACAGGACTTGCTGTGAGTTCTTGTATGAGAAAGCTGCCAAACGAGCAGAGAAGCTGGTCGCCGGCATCGTGGCCATATATGTCGTTGTATTGCTTGAAGTGGTCCATGTCAATCATGGCGACACTGAGTGAAGTCTGGTCGCGTGTTGCCTGTGTGACTGCTTCCTCAAGCTGGACAAGGAGTTTGCGGCGATTGGGGAGACCTGTCAAAGGGTCTGTGTGGGCGAGCCGTTCGAACTCTTCCGCGCGTAATGCCCGTGTCAGCGCGATGCCTGTTTGTGTGCTGATTGCTTCGCACAACTCTACAATGCGTTTGTCGGGGTTGGGGTCTTGCAGAGAAAAACCGATTTGCAGAGCACCTTCTTGGTCACTGATCCCGCGCAGGGGAACGGCAAGAACCAGCTTGTTTGGCAAGCGTTCGATCACGGTTTTTCCTGACGTGATCGCGTGTGCTGCAGAACAGAAAAAAGGTGTATCGACAGGTCCGGGATGTGGTTCTCTCGGGTTGGCTCCCGTGACGCAGAGATGCCCTTCGGGGTCTTTGAGCAAGAGGGCAGCATAATCGCTGTGACTTATTTTGCGGATATGCCGGCAGGCGGTTGCAGCAATTTCGTTGCGGGTGAGTTTGCTGGACAGGGCGCTGATGGCGTCCATGAGACACAGGGCGTCTTGTTCTGTGTCGCTTGTCAGTCTGTGTGGCAGAGGGGGAGAGGTGGACGTGGAGAGGGGATTTTGTGGGGGTGTGTCTGCGCGATCGGGAAAAAAAATATGCGGAAGATGCGCGGGAGAGGCCAGGGAAGGGTCCAGCGCAAAGTCCGTATTGCAGTCCGCGTGTGTGTTGGTGAGAGAGTTTTGCCACAAGACTTGTGAGGCGTCCCAGATGCCGTTTTCCTGAAAGACGAGCACGCAGAAGACCGACGTGGTGTTTTTCCCTCCGGCCGTTCTCGCAGAAGTGGCGCGGTGTACGGAGCCGGAAGCATTTTGCATGGCGTGAAGAGCAGCGCAGACAGGGCATCCTTGTGTGTGGAATCCCACCTGAGAAGCTGGATTTGCACATTGGGAACATGCCTCGATGTGCGTAGGGTCTTTGGAATCTGCTCCGTTTCGCGAGGGACGTCGTGCGCGCGTATGAGCACGGTTTAGAAGTGTGCGTAAGCGTGCGGGCTTGTTCCATCGCTCGCGGAGTGGGATCACCAAACCTCCCTGGTCTGTAAGAGGTCTCGGTTGCTTTCTTGTTCACTTGAGATTTTGTTGGCCTCTAGTGGGATTCTTCTAGAGGGGAGGTGCTCGGTTTTTTCTGGAGCAGCGGGTTTCTTCTCGGGGCTTTTCGTGCAATAACGCCTAGTCGAACGGTAGGCTCAAGAAGATGACAGGGAATGCAGCGACAACACTTGGGGAATTACGGGAGTCTGGTTGGGAAAGTCTTCCCGTCAAAGAAGAGATGCGCAGGAATCTTCTTCGGCGGCTGGAGGCTTCGGACCCTCTCTTTGAAGGTGTGTTCGGATACGACGACACAGTGTTACCCGCAGTGCAGAATGCAGTGCTTGCCGGGCATGACATTATTTTTCTTGGAGAACGTGGTCAGGCCAAGAGCCGTATCATCCGGAGTCTCGTGAACTTGTTGGATCCGGAGTTGCCCGTGATCGCAGGGTCAGAGATCAATGATGATCCTTTTGATCCAGTAAGCGCTTACGCCAAGGAACTGGTTGCGGAGAAAGGTGATGAAACTCCAATTGATTGGCTTCCTCGTGATCGAAGATATGGGGAGAAACTTGCGACTCCCGACATTTCTATTGCCGACTTGATTGGTGAGGTTGATCCTATCAAGGTGGCGGAGGGACGTTATCTGTCCGATGAATTGACCCTGCATTATGGGTTGATCCCTCGTACGCACCGCGGTATTTTTGCGATTAATGAGCTGCCTGACCTGGCTGAGCGTATTCAAGTAGGTCTTTTGAACATCCTTGAAGAGCGGGATGTGCAGATCCGTGGTTATAAGATTCGCTTGCCAATCGACGTGTTCCTTATGGCATCTGCGAACCCGGAAGACTACACCAATCGCGGTCGTATCATTACCCCTCTGAAAGACAGATTTGGGTCGCAGATCCGTACTCACTATCCGCTTGAGACTGATCTGGAAATGGAAATTGTGCACGCGGAACGACGGCCTCTTTCTACGGGAAGCCGTTTTTTGCGTGTGCCCAATTTTATGGACAGGATCATTGCGGAAATCTCTCAGCTGGCACGGAGTAACCCGAGCGTAAATCAACGTTCTGGAGTTTCTGTGCGCATGACTATTGCTAACCAGGAATCTTTGGAAGCGAACGCGTTACGGCGGTCCGTGCGTTGTGGGGAAACTGAAGTTGTCCCACGTGTGAGCGATCTCGGCGCACTTGTTCCTTCTACTGCCGGGAAAATTGAAATCGAATCCTTCGACGATGGTCGAGAAAGCGAGCTTTTCGAGAAGCTTGTCGCGAAGGCCATTCTTACCGTTTACCGGATGACAGTCAGTGCCGAGGATGTACGTCCGCTGCTTGATGCGGTGAACAAAGGTGAATTGTCAATAGAAGTCGATGCTTTGATGCCCGCGAAATCTTTGGTTGATCAGGTGGCAGGCGTGCCGGGTTTCCCTGAGGTTTTGAGCCGAATAGGCGGAGAGTCGCCTGGGAGCGCGGCATCGGCACTTGAGCTCATCTTGGAGGGGCTGCATCTCTCCAAGCGTCTCAACAAGAGCGGGGTAGAGGGGAAGCTCTCTTATTCCTCCCAATAATGCTATCGAAGAAGTCTTTGCAAGAGCAGAGGCTTGGGAGTGTTGCTCCCCGTAGAGAGGCAAGTGGCCATGGGGTTCTTTGGGCAGAAACGGCAGAAAGGGCAGTTTACTTATTCTGCGTGGGATGGCACGCAAGCCGTTCCTGACTTTGACGCCGATGGCCTTTTGCATGAGATTACTGATGATCTAGTGCAGCATGGGGATTTGCAGGCGGCGTTGCGCCGCCTGCTTTACCAAGGGTTTGAAGCAGACGGTCAGCGTGTGCAAGGCCTACGTGAGATGCTGGAACGTCTACGAGAGCGCCGTCAGGAGTTTTTGCAGACGTACGATACGTCAGGTGTCCTACAGGAAATTAAAGAACGGCTTGATGATGTGACGCGTCTCGAAGAGACCGGCATAGAGCAACAACTATCGCAAGACCCGAGTAAAGAAAAAGTTGATCAGGGTCTTGAGCATCTTGAATCGTTGCACCAAATGCCTGATGACGCGGGTGGTCGTCTGCGTTCTTTGCAGAACTATGATTTCATGGACGATGATGCCCGTCAAAGCTTTGCTGAACTGCAAGAAGATCTCAAGCAGCAGTTCATGGAGCAGTTTTCTCGTAATCTCACCGAGGGTATTCGCGACATGTCGCCGGAGCAGATGCAGGCGATGAAAGACATGATGGCGGATCTCAATGAGATGCTGCGTCAGCGCGCGCAAGGGGAAACCCCGGACTTCGATGAGTTCATGCGCAAACATGGGGAGTTTTTTCCGGATAACCCGAAAGACCTCGATGAGCTTCTCATGAACATGGCGCGCAATATGGCCGCTATGCAGCAGCTTCTTGCGTCCATGACGCCCGAACAACGTCAAGAGTTCGAATCAGTCATGGACGCCATGATGGAGGACATGGATTTGTCCTGGCAGGCGAATGAGCTGGGACAGCTGTTGCGGGGAGCTTTTCCCGGTCTGCCCTGGGATAAGGATCCCGGTTTTCGTGGGAATCAGCCTTTGGACATGCAAGGCGGCCTTCAGATGATGGATGCCTTGTCACAGATGGACGATCTTGAAAAGTTTATGACTCGTGGGGGAGATCCCAATCTGCTCTCCGAGATTGACCCGGAACAGATCGAGAATCTTCTGGGAGAGGATTCGGCGCGCAGCTTGGAACAGTTGCAACGCATTGCGCGTGAACTGGAGGCGGCAGGCCTTATTGAGAACAAGGATGGACAGTTTCAACTTACTCCGCGAGGGATGCGGAGGATTGGAGAGAATGCTCTGCAGGATTTGTTTAAAAAACTGCAGAAGGACCGACTCGGTGATCATCCAGAAGTGCACCGGGGAATGTTGGGTGAGTCAGCATATACGAGTCGTGCCTATCAGTTTGGTGATCCTTTTCTGCTGGATGTAGGAAAGACAATACGCAATGCCGTCATGCGTAATGGTCCTGGTTCTCCTGTGCGAATACGGCCAGAGGACTTTGAAATTGAGGAGACAGAGCGGGTGACGCGTACCTCTACTGTTTTGCTGCTCGATCTCTCTATGTCCATGCCGATGCGAGATAATTTTGTTCCAGCGAAAAAAGTGGCGATGGCGCTGCACGCCCTGATTAGCTCTCAGTTTCCGCGCGATTACTTGGGAATTGTTGGGTTTAGTGAGGTTGCGAGGGAGATTGAAGCGAAAGATTTACCAAAGGCATCTTTCGACTTTGTCTACGGCACCAATATGCATCATGCGCTTATGCTGGCCCGTCAGATGTTGGTTCGTCAGGCGGCGACAACGAAACAGATCATCATGATTACTGATGGTGAGCCCACCGCGCATGTTGAAAATGGGCAGCCGCATTTTTCGTATCCACCCACGCCTGAAACGATTGCCTTAACGCTGGCGGAGGTGGGGCGTGTGACTCGTGAAGATATTCGTATCAATGTGTTTATGCTCGACGCGTCGAGTTCTTTGCGGCGTTTTGTGGAGCGTGTGACTGAACTGAATCATGGGCGGGCATTTTTCACGACGCCAGAATCTTTGGGTGAGTATGTTTTGGTGGATTTCTTGGAGAACAAGCGTGTAGACCGCCGTCGTGCTGCCGGGTGAAATGAGGCATGCGCGAGGCCGGGTTGAGAGCGGCGGCGTTGAGAGAGGGATATTTCTGCCCACTATAGCTGTATTGAAATTTTTCCGTATTTTTTTCAAGGGTCGGCATGTTTTGTGGGAATACTTGGTTTGTGTAAGACATTGCGGTGATAGGGAATTAACTACTTTTAGTGATGTTATATAGGGAATTTGCCCTTGTTTTGTGCGCGGAAAGTAGTTGAGTCACCACTTCTCTCTTGAAAGCTTGATGCGAACAGGCTTGAATGCACAGGTGAAGCGGTATTCAAGTGCCGCGATGGTGACTAGAAAAGCGAGTGCGGTTTGCGCTGTTCGCTGTCAGGGAACAACGGTCTGTGGTTTTTTCGTATCTCTTTTTTGAAGCTGGGCACATGGAATGTCTTCTGACATGTGGAAAGCAAATCGTCGAGTTTTCATGAATGCAGTTATTTCGGGGAAGCAAATGAACATTTGGAGCGCAAATGCAGGGCGCTCCTGTAGGGGGAAGCGGGCGGCGCGAAAGGAGTGAACTGGGAGCGGGGACACCGGTGTGGATTTTTTGGGGTCTTCGTGATTGACGCAAAGATGTGAGGCGTTTTTTTCGAGATGCAGAATATCTTGCATTCTTCACGATTCCCTTGCGGTTTTGTCTGCTGGTGCGGACGTGTTCTTTTTCAGAGAATGTCGGTAACAGTGGGAGCTTTGTGAACCCGTTTCCATTCTAGTTTTTGACACTTTGTGGACCTTGTGGGGAAATTTTTTCACTCACCAAACAGTTTGATATACAATATCGTATTGTCTACATTTAGAGTGCTGCGCTCACTTTATGCCGGGCAAGAGCAAAGGAAATAGGGATACGGCGAATGCACGTGATCGAGACAGTGACAGGAGACGGTCTTCCAATAACCCAGCTTGATTTGGGGTGGCAGACAACCGCAAATTGTGTCGGGATTGATCCCGACATTTTCTTTCCAGAACGAGGAGCCTCTACACGCGAAGCAAAGGCGCTTTGTGCGAGTTGCAAGGCTCGTGCGGCCTGTCTTGAATACGCCTTGGAGAAAGGCGAGAAGTTCGGGATTTGGGGTGGTACTTCGGAGCGAGAAAGACGGCGGCTGCGTCGTATCCGCGCCGCGGAACGACGCGCGCGCGAAATCGCGCGTCGCGATTGTCTTGCCGTGTAAAGCAGGTTGGACGTATCGTGATCGGAGGTAAATGAAGCGGAAGAGGACTCCAAGGTGACGCGCTGTCGTCTGGGTCCAGGCTTTGCGAGCAGCTTATGGAAATCTGATTAGCCCCGAGGTAGGGGGCGCGCAGGGGAGGAATTCGTGAAAAGTAAGAAGGAGCGCGTGCTTTTTGCTCATGTGGATAGCTTTACCTCTACTGTGTTTCGCGGTAATCCTGCTGCAGTGTGTGTGTTTGGTGCGATCGGGGGGCTAGCCGAAGATGCGGATTGGATGCAGAATATTGCATCTGAGATGAACTTGTCGGAGACGGCATTTGTTCTTCCTTCGCCCTCTTCGGCTGGTGTTTTTCTCCTACGCTGGTTTACCCCACTTGTGGAAGTCGACTTGTGTGGACACGCGACTTTGGCAGCCGGTCACGTCCTGTGGGAGAGCGGTGCTGTGCCCCTTTTGTCACCGATTTTTTTTGAGACAAAGAGCGGTCTTCTTACCTTGCGGAGAGAAAAAGTCGGCAGTGCGCGGCGTGTGAACTCAGGACAAAACAGCGCAGGAGGCAGAAAAGCAGGGACAGATCAAGCAGAGGGGAGCCGGAAAAAACTTCACGCGAGCAGCGGGGCAATAACAGAAACAGGCTGGATTTCGATGGATTTTCCTGCCGATTTGCCAACCGCTGTGGATTCTCCTTCTGGTCTTGCTGAAGCCTTGGGAGCGACGCCAGTCTGGACAGGCCGTGGGCGGTACGATCTGTTTGTCGTGCTTCCAGATGCTCGTTCGGTCCGGGAATTGGCACCCTCTTTCGCTGCGCTCCGCCGGCTCGATACACGAGGAATCATTGTGACCGGCCCTGGGGACGAGCCTGGTATCGACTTTCTCTCGCGTTTTTTTGCTCCTTGCGTGGGAATTGACGAGGATCCTGTGACTGGATCGGCCCATGTCTGCCTGGCCTCTTACTGGTCCGCGCGTCTCGGAAAAGAACGCTTGGTGGGAAAGCAGGTTTCTCGCCGTACGGGCATAGTGCGGACAGCCTTGTTGCCAAAAGAACGTGTCCTGTTGTGTGGGCAGGCCGTCACGCTTGTGCGGGGAGAGCTTGCCCTCTGACTGAGGCCTTTACGTGAAGCAGTCGGGGAGCGCAATGCAAGAAACCCTTTGGGTGGCATGCTGCTGGTTTTTGAAAACTGGTTTCGGTTGCAGGATTTGTGTGGCGGACTTTTCCTGGAAAAAAAGAAAATTTCTGGTTTTGCTCGTTTGTCCTGCCTGTTTTCCCTGTTCTTTAGCCTGCACAACAGTCAAGATCGCTGCTGTTTTCGCGTAGGCCAACACGGTGCAGCGCGTGCTCTAGTGTCTTGTTTTCATGCAGCTGACTCAGTGTCAAGATCTCATCACTGCAGTCTCGGAGGGCACAGCGCGGGAGCAGCCCGACGAGCTCGCCTGCGATGAGCGTGACATCCTCGCGAGCTGCTTCGTTCTGCACTGCCTGCCAAGCGGCAGCAATGCCCGTGCGTCCTGGCTGAAGAAGATTCATGGAGATTTGCGTGCGTTTTTGCTGGGGCAAGCGCAGCGCGAGTGAGCGTATTCCCATAGGACCACCTGCTGTTTCTCGAACGCGAGCAGCGATACTGCGGGCGGTATCGAGACAGCCAGTACTGATATCGATATTGTATGCCACAAGAAGTGAACGCACCCCGATGGCGACTGCTCCTGTTGTGGGATGAGGATGGAGCGGTCCCCTGTCCGGCCTTATCTCAGTAAAAGCATGTTTACGCACATAAGGGAGGGAGTAATGATTTTTTGATGCCCTCTCATAGAAGAAGGCGGGGATGTCGAGGGCTGCTGCTGCCTGTGCGGTTTGTTGGGCAATTGTGCAGGCAGTGTTGCTGCCTTGCGCGGAGTCGGTCCATTCCAAAGGAATAAATGGGCATACATCAAAGGCCCCAAAGCGAGGATGAACGCCTTGATGTGCGGAGATATCGAGATGTTTCTGGCATGACGAGAGGAGGGCGCGTGCGGTAGCCGCGACATCTTGCGGGTATCCCGCAAAGGTGAGAACAGAACGGTTGTGATCATGATCGTGATGGGTATCAAGCAGGATCGCGCCGGCGTTTTCGCCTGCTTTTCCGATTATTGCAACCCGTTGTTTGTTTTGACCTTCAGAGATGTTGGCGACGAGTTCGATGAAACCGTATGTCGTTGACATGGTCTCTTTTTCCTACTCTGGATAGTGGCACCGTCTGGACTGGATGCGGTGATACCGTATTTTCGTAAAAGATCGTGTGAGGGGAAATTTCTTCTGCAAAAGAAGAAGGAGATGTTGGAGTGTGTTTCGGGTTTGAAGAGAAGGTGCGAAAGAAGGGGAACAGGAAAGACATCACAGGAAAGTCCTGGAAAAAGTAAGAAACCAGTAGAAATACGCGTGGGGTGTCCGTTCTTCTGGGCAAAGATCCTCAGGAATAATTCTAGTTCTTTTGTTGTGAGCGAGACTGTTCATGGGAAGGGGTGTAGGCTGGTTTCGGTCAGTTGGTTACTGGCCGAAGAAGTCATAAGAAGAAGTCATAAAACGTTCTTGTCCTCTGAAAGTGGGTTTGGTGAATTTGCCCAGAGGAAAAGAATTCAGCATTTACCTTGGCACCATGCAGACGTGTGGGAAAAAAGACAGCGCACTCCTTTTTTTGGCTATATGAGGATAGGAGGCGCAAGAGGAAAGACCGGTATGCTGATTCTGGTCGTAAGCATAATTTCGGAGTGAGAATGGGTAGTCTAGGATTTCCGGAGCTTTTGATCATTCTGGCCGTTGTTCTTTTGTTGTTTGGGTCGGCGAAACTGCCACAACTTGCGCGTTCACTTGGTCAGGCTTCAAAAGAGTTCAAAGCAGGCGTGGCGGAAGGCGACGCGGAAAACACAGAGAAACCTGACAGTTGATCTGTCCGTTGTTTTTCGGTCAGGTCTGGTTTCCGTCTGTGGAGGACAGGGAGCAGACAGTCGTTTCCGACAGGCAAGGAAATATGGTGTGTGCATGTCTTTCTGTCTGTCGAGTGTGTATGTGGGCTATGACTTGAGGGTGGGAGAGGGAGCGGGTGGTCGCTCGTCTTGATGCAGGTGAGGTATATGATGCCGATCGGGAGAGTCAAGAAGACTTGTCCGAAAAGGGGGGATCTGAAGGGAAGATAGGATGTGCACAGTCTTCGCCTCGCCAACTTCTTTTATCTTGGGAATGGATCGCGCGTGAATACGGTCGCATGCTCTACGCGTTTTCCTACAGTTTGACGAGAAATCCCGACGATGCAAATGATCTCGTACAAGATGTTTTTCTGAAGTTGCACCGTTCTCTTCTGACGTATCATCCCGGTTCCCTCAAATCCTGGCTATACCGCATTGTGTTGAATGCTTTTTACGACTTTAAGCGTCAAGAGAAGCGGCGGTGTGCGCAGCTTTTTTTCGATGAGGTGCGTTGTTTCCCTGAGAGTGAGATCTCTCCGGCACCTGCCGAAGTACTTGATGCCCTGTACTTTGGTGAAGATGTGCAACAAGCTTTGGATGATTTGCCTGATGATTTTAAGATTCCGGTTGTACTCTGCGATATTGTGGGACTCTCTTATCGAGAGATTGCCGAATTTCTCGATATTGCGATTGGGACGGTTCGTTCGCGGATACATCGAGGCAGGTTATTCCTGCGTCGACGCCTTGCACACCGGTGCGAGACGGTTTCCTCAGAGCCAGGCAATTAGTACCAAACCCGCGAGTGTGAGTTCCTGCCACAAGGGAGATTGTGCAAGCGCGAAGAAGACATCTTGTACAGTTATCCTTGCATCTCCGCGCAGCGATCTTACCGGATGTGGGAGGGATGACGCGGTGTGTCGCTGTGGTGCATGAGGAAGAGCTGCCCTCCTGGCTCTGGAGAAACATTTGCGAGGGAATGTCGCGGGAAATGTCGCTGGAGATGAGATTGTCTCCCCTTGATGGGTTTCTTTTTCGTTTTCCTGTGACAGACTACGATCAATACGAACGACAGAATTGCTGTGGAGAGACGATGAATGAAGAAGAAGAGGTCCCGGAATATCAGGGTACTCTGCGGATTATTCACAGAGGTTCCGTCATTCCGCATTGGCGTTACGAGTATGTAGAAGGTGCTCGTAATGTGATTGAAGATGTCGTGCGCCGTGCGAATGCAGTTCTTGGATTTTTACCCCCAGGTGATCCGCAGTTTCGTCGGAACCGAGACCGAGTACAACGAGATGCTGATCGTGAAGGCGTGACCGTGGAGTGGGTCGGGGTGAATCTTCTCGACTCTGATCGTAAAAAAGTTCGTTGAGAAAAGGCTTCTTTGCCGGTCTGTTTGCCTGTTGTGTCGGTGTTTTGCAGAGGCCAATACTTCCAGATGAGAAGTCTGATGGAGAAACAACGGGGTTTTGTCTTATGCCTTTGGGAGAGAGTGAAGTTTCTCGAGTTTGTGCGGGAATTTCTTCAAGGAAGTTGTGCTGCGGGTAGAAAGACTGCCTTCCCTGTTTGTGGCTCTGCCTGCTTGGAAGAAACCCTGTTGAGAAGAGGCTTTTCGCGCGAGGTGCGGTGTTTTCTTGGCGCCTTTTCGGCTTTCTCTTTTCCAAAGAAGGCTGAGAAGGCGCAGATGGATTTTCTGTTCGTGGCAGGCCGGTACTCTTTGTCACATGGAACCAATCGCCATTGCCGTGGCCCTGTTTTCTCTTCTTTTTGTCGTGTTTTTTCTGTGGCGTCGAGCTTCTGCCCGGGCAGTGAGAGACCGGCTTGTTGCTTTGCTCGTCCGTTTTGAAGGTGCAGATAGCCTGGGGGAGATGGAGCGACTGCGCACGCTTGATAAATTGTTGACGCGTGTGGAGCATTCTGTTGACGGAGAACGGACTTCCACTGCGAATTGCCTGACTGACTGCCGGCGTTTTTTTGAGGCTCTGTGTCATGTGGAACAGGGCGTTGTGGTTGCTGACGAAGCCGGCAATGTGATGCATGCCAATCAGGCTGTGCTCCGCTATATGGCGGGTGCCTCGGCAGGAGAGCCGGCCGATCAGACAATTCGGCGTTTGCTTGCGCAGTCCTTGCGGACAGGTTTTTCGGGGGTAGAAGAATTCGAAGACGAAGAATTTTCTCTTCGGCTCAGCGTGTTTCCTCTCAATAATGGCGGTCGGGCCATTGGGGCTGTGGTGTTCGTCGTGGATGTGAGTGCCGAAAAGAAACTCGACACTATCCGGCGTAATTTTGTGGACGATGTGGACAGGGTGCTGACGCTTCCTTTGACGGCTTTACGCGCGCGGACTCATATGTTGGTAGATGCAGAAAATGAGCCGCTTGTTGCCCAGCGTTTGGCCTGTCAGATTGATAAAGAAGTGCAGTATGTGGCGCGTGTTCTGACTGATTTGGCATGTTTGGCCAGGCTTGATCTAGAGGGGAAGCCGCGGCAAGAGCTTGTGCCGGCGGATCTTCTTGTTGCGGACGCCTTGCGACGTTTCCGCCGGCGCAATGTGGCCCGTGCGGTGCCTGTGCGGCTTGATGTCCGTGGAGAAGGAGTTGTCCTCGGAGATCGCCATCAGATTATCACTGCTCTTTCTCACCTGATCGAGAACGCGGTGCGGTACTCAGAGGAAAACGGGGAAGTGGTTGTGCGAGTAGAACCTGTGCGAGGAAAGCCAGGAGGTGTTCCAGAAATAGAGTTTGTCGTGATTGACGAGGGAAGCGGAATTCCGCAGGCACATCTGCCGTATGTTTTCGAACGTTTTCATGCGATTGATCGCGTATCGGCGCGTTTCGCTTCTGGCGCTGGTCTTGGGCTTTGTGTTGTTCGTCAAGTTGTTGCCAATCATGGAGGCAGGTTGGTGATAGAGACAGAAGAGGGAGTCGGGACTTCTGTTGGGGTGTACTTGGCTGCAATGGCGATGCCACGTGTTTCCCCAAATGTGATGCCGGTTTGTGCAGAGACAAGGGACATGCCGGCAGATGTGGTGGTAGATCTCCGTGCAAGCGAGAGTGCGTCTTCTGGAGGAATGGCGGAGAGGCCGCCTGTTGCCGCGGAGCCTTTCGCGCATACAACTGCTGTTGGGGAGAGTGGGGCCGAGAGGGTTTGCAGGCAAGTGGGTGGGAAAATCGGCAAGAGGAAGAAGAGCAAGGAATGAAGGGTCCGCTATATTTTCTCTATGCCCACTGTTTCGTTTTTTGAGGGACTTCCGCCCACAGCAGAATTGTCCATTCTGATAGCTGAATGTAAGGCTGCTGACGGACTTTCCCCCTTTGCGCATGGTCTTCGAGTGGAAGAGGCTGACGTTGTATTTCATGCTCGTTCGGGGCATAGACTTGTCGGCCTCGCGCTGGCGGCATTTTCTGGGCAAGAGGCCGGTTCTCTCGGTGTTGGAGTGTGTCCAGAGGTCAGAGGACGCGGAATCGGGAAGGCTCTTTTCCATCGTATTTGCAAGTCTTGTGAGGATGCGCTGGATGGAGCTTCCCTGACAGCCTGGACTTCTTGGCCGCAGCAAAAGATAAAGGCGAGTACGATGTATGCCCGCGAGGCATTGTCCTATCGTTTTGGCTTTTCGTTAGGCCGTCGCTTGCTCCGCCTGGGAATTGATTTGCCTGCTCTCGCTCCGGTCTTTCAGAGTGGCTATGTGCTTGACCGTTTTCGCCCGAGCCTTGCCGAAGCAGAGGAAGTAGTGCGCGTTAACAATGCTGCTTTCTCCTGGCATCCTGATCGTTCTGCCTGGACTGTCGAACAATTACAGGAGGAGATTGTCGCCGATTGGGTGGATCTTGCGGGGTTTTTTGTTGTAAGACACGGGGAGAAACTGGGCGGGTTTTGCTGGACAAAGATGCACGAGGCAGAGTCGCCTGAGGAAAAGCCTGTGGGAGAAATCTTCGTCGTCTGCGCGGATCCCGTTTGGCGAGGGAAAGGACTTGGTCGTGCACTGACGCTGTCAGGGCTGGCCTATATTGCAGAACGGTCTGCGCGGGGCATGCTCTATGTTGACGAGTCGAATCTTCCCGCACGATCGATGTACGCCGAGATTGGTTTTTCGCTTGAGCAAGTTGATTCTTGTTACGAACGTCCGAAACAGAAGCAGATTGCATCGTCTCTTCTCGCCAAGTGAAGACGAAGCGAGAATGCAGGCGGCGGTTTACCGGTAGGTGGTTGTCTTGTCTCCCGTTTCCCGCTTTGTGTGAGAGTGATGGCCTCGAAAGTCTGCGTCCTGAGATTATCTTTGCAGGTGTGGTGCGTTGTCTGCAGTGGGTAAGGCACTATGCGAGAGCTGGGCAGAGGAGAGGGAGGATCGGATAGCCCTGTGAGAATTACCCGATCCTGTAATATCCGGAGAGGTCACAAGTCTGCCAGGGCCTTTTTATAATCCTCAATAGTACGGGCGTCAGGAAGGGCGTTCAGGACGGTGAAGCGGATGATGCCTTCTTTGTCGACGATAAAGGTTCCGCGTGAGGCTGCCCCGAGATCTTCATTGAAGACGCCGTAGGCTTTGGCGACTTCTCCGTGTGGCCAGAAGTCAGTCAGAATCGGGAAATCGAGGGAGTTCTCTTCGGCCCATTTTTTGTGGGCGAAGAGGGAGTCGCACGAAATCGCGAGGACTTGCGCGTCGAGACTTTCAAGAGCTTTCATGTCGTCGCGTAGCGCACACATTTCACCTTCACATACTGGGGTGAAAGTGAACGGGTAAAAAACAATCACAACATTTGTTTTGGGCACGAAGGAAGACAGTGTGACTTCGCTTTTATTCTGGTCTTTGAGTGTGAAATCGGGGGCCTTTTGGCCGGCTTTCAGAGTCATGGCGGGGTCGCTCCGTTCGTGGTGACTGTGCCGGAGCGCGCGTTGTATGCACTCGGCAGAAAACGAGAGGTAGTGCTTTCAATCAGGAGATCTATCGTTGGCATCATCCTACTCGTGTTTTCTTCCCTTCGTGAAGGGCCATTTTTCTGTTCTTGCAAGAACAGAAAAATGTGCAGACATGCTGATATGGAAACAGGGGAGAAAACAGTCAGGGAACGCCTGTGAAAAGAGGTTGGAGAGAGCAGGGGCGTCCTGCTGAAGATCAAACCGTTCTGCTACGAGTTTGCTGTGCGCGTAGGCACGCAAACCCGAAAGGGCCGGCCTTCATGTCTCGTTATCTTGTGAATTTTCGCAGGGATTTGTGCAGTGGGAAGTCCGCGTCGTGTGGTGACAGCGGGTGTTCGGGTTAGAATTGCCGGTCGAGCCATTCTTGCGGGCTGCCGAATTCGCGTAGCGAGGGACGTGCGAGTGGATCATGCCAGACTCGGTTCAGAGCATCGATGCCAGCTTTTTCCACTATATCGTCGCAAAATTCTTTTGGAACATCGAACTGATTGCGGTGCATATCGAAACCAAGCAGATGTTTGAACACATTGGATGTTTGCTTTTCTTGGTCAACGTTGTAGTTGTCGATTGCCATTTCGATATGCGCCAGGTTCTGGATGTTCCCCTGGCTGATCTTCCCGATCACATGGGCACAATACCCTTCGACGAAACTCACGAAGGATTTCATTTCTTCGAGGGCTGCTTCTTGTGCGGGAGATGAGAAATAGTCGAGTATCGCAGAGGGGTCGTTCATGAGACGGCGCATGGCCTCTTGGTCATTGAAGTCGATGCCCTGCATATTGTTCATCTGGCCCGTGTTGACTTCGAGAGTCTCGGTCACCCCAATGATCAGGCTCTCGTAGGTCTCGCGTACTCCCTGCTGGCTAAATACGATTGCGTGGATGACCTCATGCATTACGACCCAGAACTTGAAGTCGCGTGGTACCACATTGAGGTTTCGTTCGGCTTCTTCGAGGTTTGGTGCGACAAAGACGAGTTTGGCGGATTTTGGCGGAGGCAGTTGTAGGTCATGACGGCCAAGTACATGATGAGACGCCATTCCGGCAAGCATTCCGGCTTGCGCGCCAAGCATGAATGGAATGAGCGCGTCCATTAACTTGTGCAAGGATGCGCCTGCTCGTGAAGGGGCTTGAGCCTCGGCTATCTTTTTTCCGAGAGGCTCGATAAGTGAAGAGAACATTTCGATGTTCTCTTCGACCCACCCAGCACGGCTTACTACCTTGACTGGGGTCAGCAATGTCGGTGATGTGAGTCCTGTGTACTGCGAGACAAGCATCTCTGCAGCGCGTACAAGGTTGTCGTATTCTTCTTGGACATGCTCCCAATGTGATGATGTGTCAGCGTCCCTAGCTATGGAAGTGCCAAGAAATCTGGCCATTTCCCAGTTCACGGGACCTTCAGAAGCTTTTGGCCGGAAAATCCGAGATGGATTGAAGCCGGGAGGAAATGGAAGGCCGAAGGAATTCATGTCATAGTCCACATACCCATCATAGGACTAGTGAGCGTCAGAGCACAGAGACATGCGAGAGAAAATGTCAGTTTTGTGGGGATGTAACGATCTTTTTTCCACGGAAAGCCCATACCAAAAGGGGATGGCGGTTTCAGGAGAGCTTGCAATAAGAGGTCTTTCGTGTCGATTTTTTTGGGGATGGACCCCGAAATGAGTCATACGGAGATCTCTCAGAGGAACAAGGCATGGAACAAGAATTCGACATGACCAGAACCAATTTCCAGAATGGGGAAGGGATGAGACCAGAGTTCCCTGCTCTTGTGGGGATAACCGATGTTGACAGCCGTATTGGTGAGCTTCTTTTGCAAAAGCTGGCTGTTCTTGGTTTCGCTGGGCGTGTGGTCGGTGTGGGGACACAGGCTCCGGAGAGGGCCTATGATTTTTTGGACTTTTATCAGACAGCCTCAGCAGATGTCGTGCGCCTGTTTGCCGAATGTGATGTGCTTATCAGTTTGGCTGGGACAGAGTTTGAGAAGAGAGGAGACGGGAAATCGGGAGGAAGAGACAAGGACGAGATCGCGGAACTGGGCACTGCGTTGGCCTTGTTTGATCAGGTTCTTGAAGCTCTCGATCGCGAGGATGGTCCGCGCAAACTCATTCTGATTTCAAGCGCTTTGGTGTACGGAGCGTATCCCAATAATCCAGTGCCAATTGGTGAGGAGGTTTTGCTTCGCCCAAACGAGGGAGTACTGCCTGCAGTGTGCAAGGCAGAGATCGAGCGTCGCCTTCGTCGAGTCACAGAGCGCCGTCCTGGTCTTGTGACCACTACATTGCGCCCGGCTCTTGTGACTGGTGAGGAGACAGCTTCACCGTTGCTGGATTTTTGGGGAAGCCGTCTTGCGGTGGCTGATCGCAATAGCCATATGCCGGTCCAGTTTCTTCATGAAAATGACCTCGTAGATGCCCTGTTGTTTGTTCTTGCACGAGATTTCCCCGGTCCCTACAATATTGCTGCTGAGGGGTGGCTTACCGTGGGAGAAGTCGATGCTTTGTGTGGAAAGCGCCGTCTTCCTCTGCCCCAAGACGCGTTAAGCCGTTTGTTGCGACGCATGTTGGACGCGGACCTCTCTTCTTTCCCGCCGGAAGCACTGCCTTATGTGCAACATTCTTGGGCTGTTTCTACGACAAAGCTAGCGAGAGCGGGATTTGCTCCTGCGTACTCGAATGCCCAGTCTTTCCAGACAGGTTTGTCGCAATGTCGAAAGGAACGCGTGGGGCGCCGTCGTCAGCATCAGAAGAGAGTTCGTCCCTTTGTTCTTGGGACAAGTATCGTTGTCTTTGCCTTTTATCTGCTTCGCCGCCGTTGATTTTCTGCGCGGTCAGACGGTAGTTAGACGACAGAAGGCACGCTTTGTTTGCGGCGATAGCAAGGAACAGAGACACTTGGAATTTTTTCAAATTCTGAAGACACCCCCAAGATAGTTTCTGCACCCCCGAGAAAAAGGTAGCCATCGGGACGCAGTACTTGGCTGATATTCCGGAGAACTTTCACTTTGATGAGGTCTTCAAAGTAGATCAGAACATTCCTGCAGAAGACAATATCGAAGGACCCGAGGTGGGGGAAGGGTTTAATGAGGTTCATCTCTCGGAAGGACACCATCGAGCGAATCTCTGGTTTGATTGTCCAGTAATTGGCGTCTTCCTTCTTGAAATTCTGGATGAGCATGGGAGCAGGCAGCCCTCTTTGTACCTCAAAATGGGAGTAAGTGCCTTTTTTTGCGGTTTTCAAGGCATCTTGTGAGTAATCCGTGGCTGTGATGTCGATTTTCCAATTTCGCAAAACAGGAAATTTTCCCCGTAGGATCATGGCAATCGAATAGGCCTCCTGGCCTGTAGAGGAGGCGGCGCTCCAGATGCGTAATTGTCGTGAATTTGACCGGCTCTTCAAGAGTTGAGGAATAATCTCTTTTTCCACCGAGTCAAAGGGTTTGCGGTCACGGAAGAAAAGTGTTTCGTTCGTGGTCATGATGTCGCAGATGCGCTTCCGTAACCGAGCTTCCATTGCTTGACGGAGACAGAGAACGAGATCTGATATAGAAGAAATACCTTCTTCTTTGAGAAGAGGTGTCAGTCGTTGTAAAAGAAGGTATTCTTTGTCGTTCCCGAGAGAGAGTCCTGTTTCTTTTTGCAAGACTTTTTTGAGATACGAATAGTCTGAGGCGTTCATTTCAAACCTGCCGTGCAAATCTCGCCGGCATATCCGGCGAGGCGCTTCAGAGGAAGAACTGCTTCGACGACTCCCGTCTCCACAGCGGCTCTCGGCATGCCCCAGATCACGCTTGTCGCTTCATCTTGGGCTATAACACGGCCTCCTGACTTGGCGATTTCCCGAGCGCCGGCTGCACCATCTTCTCCCATGCCGGTTAATACAACACCGAGAACTGACGTGCCGTATACCTGGGCTACCGACCGAAACAGAGGATCAACTGCCGGTCGACAGAAGTGTTCGGGCGGGGTATCCTGGAGTTGGACGCAAGGCCTTCCTGTTTTTCGGCTTACTTGGAGATGGTGATCGCCCGGAGCGATATAGACAGTATTGGGGGAAAGCTGTTCCCCGTCACTTGCGAGCCGGCACTTCCATCCTGTTTCTTTTGTGAGACGACTCGCAAGCATCGATAGAAAAAGGGTGGGCATGTGTTGCACAACGAGGATAGGAATCAGGATCGGTGAGGGAAGCACCTTGAAGAACTCTTCGAGGGCTTGTGGGCCTCCTGTCGAAGTGCCGATGGCGAGCACCTGTATGTTGGTTGTGTGTTTTGGAGGGGGGCGTTGTGGGAGTGATGGGGTGGGCAGAGGAGCGCTTGCGAGAGTACGAATTTTGTGGAGCAGCTCTTCTACCATGCGCTCGGGTTCGCTTGTAAATGAAGATGGTTTGAGGACGACCTCATGTGCACCGAGACGAAGGGCTTGGAGTGTGTGTTGCTTTCCCGTCCCTACTTTGGTGCTCACCATGATGATGCGCGTCTCCGGGCATTTCTCGAAAATGAGGGGTATTGCGGAAAGGCCATCCATGACCGGCATTTCCACATCTAAAAGAATGATTTCTGGCTTATGAGCTTCCAGGGCGTCCAGAGCAGACTGTCCGTTGGAGGCGATCGCCACAAGTTCGATGTCATTTTGTTGGAGGATGCATTTGCGGAGGAAACTGCGAGCCACACGAGAATCATCCACGATCATGAGCTTGATACGTGGTTTTGTTGTTCTTGTGTGAGAGGGAGATGCCGGAGGATGAAGGACTGTGGTGTGTGACTCTGGAGGCAGAGGAGACTTTGTCATATTAAGCCCACTGCTTCGAGTTTGAGTTTAATGATGTCCTGATCAAATGGCTTCATCACGTATTCATTTGCCCCTGCGCTCAATGCTTCGGAGACCCGTTCGATCGAATTGTGCGTTGTGCACATCACGACTTGAGAGGTGTCGTAGCGAGCGTTTTGTCGAATGACGCGCAGGAAGGACAGCCCATCCATGATGGGCATATCGATGTCAAGCAAGATGCCCTCTGGAACAGATTCGCGCATGCAATAGGCCAAGGCTTGTTCCCCGTCCTCGGCTTCGGCCACGTCGAATCCCAGGGGTTCGATAATTTGGCAGATCGCCTTGCGGATGGCTGAGGCGTCGTCAACAATTAGCAGTTTTTTTGCCATCCTTGTTGGTGCTCCGTGTTTAGGTGCATAAGGACTAGTTGTACTGGAGTGAGGATTAGCCTTTCACAACATTGAGAAATGCTGTGATGGTGCTATTGAGTTTGTCGGCTTCAGTGTTGAGAGATTGAGCTGATTCCAAAACATGTTTGGCGGTTTCACCTGTTTCGAGGGTGAGTGCGGAGACAGTGGCAATGTTGACGTTGACTTCGGCGGTGCCACCTGCGGCTTCGGCGACATTACGCGCGATTTCGGTTGTGGCAGTGTTTTGTTGTTCGACAACAGCAGCGACGGCTTCGGAGAGCTCGTTGACTTGTTTGATCACGTCGACAATGCCGTCGATTGCATCGACGGCGCGGGCGGTTTCGTTTTGCACGCTGCCGATGGTGCGGCTGATTTCGTCGGTGGCTTTTGCGGTTTGGCGGGCGAGTTCTTTGACTTCGTTGGCGACGACGCCGAAGCCTTTGCCTGCTTCGCCTGCGCGGGCGGCTTCGATGGTGGCGTTGAGGGCGAGGAGGTTGGTTTGGTCGGCGATGGAGGCGATGACTTTGACGATTTCGCCAATTTCCTGGCTGGAGGCGCCGAGGCTGGTCATGGTTTCTTTGGTTTTGTTGGCGTTGTGCGCGGCTTGTTGGGCAACTGTGGAGGTTTCATTGACGCGTGAGGAGACTTCGGTGATGGAAGCGGCGAGTTCTTCTGCGCTGCTGGCGACTGTTTGAACGATTCGGGTGGTTTCTTTGGAAGCTGCAGTGACGGATTGGGCTTGATTCGCGGTTTCTTCGGTGCTGTAGGTCAGAATATTGCTGGCTTCATTGAGATCGGTGGTGGTAACACTGAGAGATTTGACTATTTGCTCGATGTTGTTTGCGAGCTGTATTTCTGAGGAGAGCACGTGTAGGATGAGAAGGACTTCGCGAAATTGCCCATTTTCCCGTATTGTATAGGTATTCGTACGAATATATTCTTGTCCGAGTTGTGTGGAATGCTGGAGGATATCAGGACTTGTCTGGAATCGTTCCTTTGTGTAATTCTCGGGGGAGATCCTGTTGAGCTGCATGTCCATCAGGGAATTTGTTCCTGGTGGCAATAGGTGCTTGATCCGTTGCACTAGTCGAGCAGAAGCTTTGTTGCCGTAGATAATAGTGAAATTCTCATTGGCAATAGCTACAGGAGTGGGCAAGTTCTCAACATAACTCTTCCATCTTTCTATTTCTTTCTCTGCCATGGCAAGCGCATCTTCGCGCGAGAGAAGCGCTGTTTTTATGTGCTGAAACTCCTCTTCGAGATGGTTATATTTTGCTTGAAGGTCAGGTAGTTGACGCGTTTTGTCTGTGTAATCTGTCGTGAGAGAAGAGTCCATAGATTAGATCATTCCAGCTAGCTCTCTTTTTCTAACTTTATTCTCAGAAATGTAGTGGTTATGTAGACAGGGAACTTATGAGCGTTGCGATGGTGCCATTGAGCATGTCAGCTTCGTTACCAAGAGATTGTGCTGATTCCATGACGTGTTTGGCGGCATTGCCTGCTTCGAGGGTGAGTGCGGAGACAGT
>DEIU01000062.1 GCA_002352645.1 Acidimicrobiia bacterium UBA2766
TCGAAGGTTTCTCTGTCGAAGAGTTCCGACATGTTGTGTGTATTGCTGTCAGCACTGTTTTCTGTGTGCAGGTTAAATGGGCTGGAGGAGTCCAGATGGTCTTGCGTAGGATTTGTGGGGGTTTCGTAGGAATGGTGAGTTGAGTTCGGGTCATACGATTGGGATTCTCGTGCCATGTTGAAGAAGTCTTCCATGTTGAAGAAGTCTTCCGTATTCGAGCCACTCATATTTGCGCTCCTTAGCGAGTTTGTGGATGTATATTTGCCAGCGTTGTCCCCTATTTTCTCCGTGGATAAAATTTTTATATGGGGGAAAAAGCAGCAATAAGATTCCCCACTATCGGGGATAATGTATGTCCAAATTTGGGAAATTTTTGCTTCTCATAGAGTGAATTACCTTGAAAAAAGAGACGTCTTTTTTACATTTTTTTGTGAAGATAGTGAGCTTCTTTTTCCGGTAGATTTCTTGGAAATTTACGCATAATTGGGCAAAATATTGGAAAAGACATCACTTGTGGAGCATGTAATTTTTGGAGTTTTAAGGAATTTTAGGGGGATTGGTATGAATGCATTTTCATGTATTCATATTTGTATGTGAAAATATGGGAGAGGAAAAACCCCGAAACAAACTGTTTCTTTCCCCGGGGAAAGTATTTTTTCTTTCAGATTTTCCCCGATTTATCGGAGAAAAAAGAAGGAGAAGAGTATGGGAGAACCTGTTTTTGAGAGGGAAGAGGTTTTTGACCGCGATTATTTATACTTCTATGTCCCCATCGTGGATGGAGAGCAGGCAGTAGAGAGTGCTGCGCTGTTGTGGCGTCTTCTCCGTCTTCGTCCCGCTATCTGTGTGCTCGATCTGGCATGTGGTCATGGTCGTATTGCCAATGAACTTGCTGCCACAGGCGCGTGCGTTGTCGGTCTTGACCGGGAGGAATTATTTTTACGCTATGCAGTGCAGGCAGCACGTTCTCGAAATCTGTTGTCTTTGCCCTCTTCCCAAGACGCTGCGGACTCCTCGCGGAATCCCTTCTCCTCTGCTGTGGCTTCGCCGGCATATGTGCAAGGAGACATGCGTTTCCTCCCCTTTTCCCAGGATTTTGAGCGGGTTGTCTGCTGGTTCAGTTCCTTTGGATATTTCGGAGACGAGGACAACCGCAAAGTATTAGGAGAAGTGCATCGCTCCCTTTGTCCGGGGGGTCTCTTTCTTTTGGATCTGCAAAATAGAGAACGGCTTGTTGGTTGTTCCCTTTCCCCCCTCTCCATGGAAAATGGCGAAGACTGTATTGTTGATACTCGCTGGTATGACCCGATGTCGGGACGCCTTGAAACAACTCGTCTCGTGTACCGTGGGAAGAAACAACGGCGTGTGCAGTTCTCGGTTCGTCTTTTTTCTTTTCCAGAGATCCGTGACTGGTTGCGTCACGCTGGTTTCAAGAATGTGCGGGCTGTGGATGAACAGGGGGGTGCATATGATCCTGAGAAGTCTTACCGCATGATTGTCCTTAGTGAGGCGTAAGACGTTTCTGTAGAACTTTTAGAGAACCTCGTACAAGAATATAAAGAAGCGGGTGAGAAAAGAAGCAGAAGAGAAAAAATTTAGAGGGCGGTGATCTCGACGAATGCGTTATAGTCAGGAACGCCGCCTTGTGTGTCGACGCCGTCTCCTCCAAGGAGCACGTTTCCCTCTGGCCAGAAGACGGCCAGGTTACGTGGGGTAATGCGACAGATTTTTACTTTGCCGTGAAAACTTCCGAAGGAAGAATGCAACAAGATGGGATCGCCATTGTTGACGCTGATTTTCTCGGCGTCGTCGGCACTTATAAAGATCTCGTCGCGGTATGCTCCTGTAAGTGGGTCTTTTTCTCCCTGGACCATACTGTTGAACTGTTTTCCTCGCCGTGTGGAGCAGAGAAATTTTCCCTCGGGAATCGTATTCTTTGGCATCGCCACTGGAGTGAAGTGGGCGTGTCCTGACTTGGTGGGAAAAGCTCCGTCTACGCAAAGATGAGGTCCGCCGTATTGCACCTGGTCACCAGTCTGGCGCAGCGTTTCTATACCTTTGTACTTAGGGATGATTTTGGCAATTTCATTGCGGATACTCTGCGCGTCATCGAAGCTGGCTTTGTTGTCGCCTCGTACTTTGCGGGCGAGATCGCCAAAAATTTGCCATTCCGGGCGGGCCTCTGCAATGCGTGGTCCTTTGATCTCAGGGGAGAAGATAATGCGCCGTTCGGTTGTGGTTTCTGTGCCGCCCCCTGCACTCTCGTAGCGTGTCATGGCAGGCAAAAGGAGTACGGCTTCTTTTGCAGGGACGAGCATTTGGGAGGAGAGCACAATATCTTGGTGTACGCGCACTGGGACATTTTCGAGAGCGCGACGTATGCGTGTGGGGTCGGGCAGCACCTCGAGAAAGTTGCCGCCGCTTGAGTAGAGCAGGCCGAGTTCTCCGCGTTCTGCCGCTTGTAACATTTGCACTGCGTTGTGGCCGGTGCGTGATGGCACAGGAAAATCGTATTGTTCACTCAACCAGGTGGCATTGTCGGGAGTGATGGGCAGTGGTCCGGGAAAAGTCGTGGCGTAGGCACCCATTTCTGCCCCGCCTTGCACTCCGGAATGCCCTCGAATCGGCATGAGTCCGCAACCGTCGCGTCCGACCATGCCGCGCGCGAGCGCGAGGTTGACCACAGCTGTGACGTTTTCTGCGCCAAAAGTGTGCTGGGTTAAGCCCATTGACCAGATGAAAATGGCTTTATTGGTTTTCCCGTAGAGATCGGCAAAGCGTGTGAAGTCTGCACGTTGCATTCCTGAGGAACGTTCGAGCTCATCCCAGTCCAGCTTTGCGAGAGAAGCGGCGAGGTCCGTGAAGCCCTCGGTGTGCTGTGCAACAAAATCCTTATCGTACTGGTCTTTTTCGAGGAGGAGCTTGAGCACACCGCTCGCGAAAGCGATGTCGCCCCCCGTGGCGACAGAAAACCAGTGATCTGCAATTTTTGTGCCGAAAAGCGCCGACTCCACATTCGATGGTACCCAATAGCGTGCAAGACCGGGCTCTCTATAGGGGTTCACCACAACGACCTGGGCACCTCGTTGTTTTGCCAAGTAGAGATACTTCGTCATGACAGGCTGGTTGTTGGCGACATTTGCCCCCCAAAGCACGATGAGTTCAGCCTCAAAAAGATCTTTGTACGAACACGTAGTTGCGCTGACTCCCACTCCCTTTTGCAAGGCTGCAGTCGAAGGGGAGTGGCAGACGCGGGCTGCATTGTCGATATGGGGTGACCCGATGGCGCGCCATGCTTTTTGGGCCGCGTAGTACACCTCGTTTGTCAGTCCGCGGCTCGTAAGATAGAGGCTTGCTTGTGTTGGCCCGTGGCGGGAAATTGCACCGGCAATCTCGTCAAGCGCAGCATCCCAGGAAACGCGAGAGAATCCTGTTTCTCCTGTTCCTTGCCGCATCGGGAAGGGCAGTCGTCCCAGCTTGCGGAGCTCAGCCCCCGTGAGCTTTTCCAGCTCTTTTGTGTCTGAGAGAAGGGTAGGGTCGAGCGCTCGCATGGTGTTGAGTTCGAGCAGTTCCAAACGGATGAGGCAAAGATGCGTACCGTCGATGGTCCAGTCGTGTAGCCCTGCTGTGCCGAGGGCGCAGCCGTCGCAAACCCCCTGCGTGAGAATGCGCAGGCTATAGGGGAGGTCCCGCTTGTGGCGCCAGGCAATCTTCGCCATTTCCAGGTAGTGGTTTGGTTTTTGTTGCCCGATCCCGTTTGGAGAGAGTCCGGCCCAAGTCCTGGTGTCCCAACGACCGATCTTCATCAGTGTCCCCTCGTTCTGTCCGTTATGCAGTCTGATGACTGATTGCTATGTACCCTGATGGTCTTGGGTGGTCTTGTCGCTGAGAAATACCTTGAAGTGGCTGCTTCCATGATAGAGATCAGAGGACAGAACATATGAGCTAGAGCGAGGACGTCGTGGTTTTTTCTGACAATTACGGTGAAACCCGACCGCATAAGATACTCCGTTTTGGGAACGGTCTTCCTGTCGAGATGGAAGACTGCGTGGTGGTGGAAGAGCCGCTTGAAATCCATGTGGAAGGACGCCCGCAGGCGGTTTTGATGCGGACTCCAGGGGATGATTTCGATCTGGTGGCTGGTTTTATGCATACAGAGCGCATACTTGTCTCCCCTGCCGACATAGCTTCCCTGCACTACGGCGACCCCGCAGAGTTCAATCTTGTGAATGTACGTCTTGCTCCGGGGACTCTTCTGCCTGAAGAACAACCACGTACTTTTCCTGTTACTGCGGCTTGTGGAATCTGTGGGAAAACGGTGATCGACGCGATCCGTGCAGACCTCTCCGGCCTTGGAGAAAACGAAGGAGAGAGTGCCTCCGGATTCTTTTCAGAGACGAACAAACCACAGGTGCACGTAGAAAACCTCGTACGGTTTCCAGCTTTATTGCGCTCAGCACAGCGTGTGTTTGCGCAGACCGGCGGACTGCACGCGGCTGGGCTCTTTACTTCAGAAGGAGAGCTCCTCTGCATACGTGAAGATATTGGCCGTCATAATGCGGTCGACAAAATTGTGGGATCCCTCGCGCGAAATGGGCAACTACCTGCTTCGTCCTGTGTTCTTCAAGTATCAGGACGAGCTGGTTTCGATATTGTGCAGAAGGCAATCGTGGCGGGTATTCCTGTGCTCTCATCGGTGTCTGCGCCTTCTTCGCTTGCGCTTGACCTGGCCGAGGAGGCAGGTATGACACTTGTGGGTTTTGTGCGGGAAGGCCGGTGTAATGTGTATACCTGCCCTGACCGTCTTGTGTGGTGAGTCTGTCTCGTGCGCGGCAGGGACCTTCCCGCGCGTGACGCTGGGGGACGACGCTGGGGGATGACTATTTTTGGGAGTTTTGCGGGAAAATGCCGGGGAGTGTTTGGGGAGTTCAGGAGGGCTCTGACGAAAACTTGTCTGCCGTGTTTGACGTGAGCGGGGCCGGTGTTTTTTCCGTAAGGTTCCTGGCGATTTTGGCGGTCTGCTGTTTTGTGGTGTGGTCCACACTGTGTGGTTCACTGTGTTGTTCGTTGACGTCTTCTCGCACCGTGTCGAGAAAGATTTCTGACAGGGTAGGCGGCTGATACGCGATGCTCGCGATATGACCGACCTGGCTTGCGGCTTGAATCAGGGAAGTGATGTCAAGATCATGGGGGATGCGCAGAGAGATGTTGCGCGGTTCGTAGGCGAGGACTTCGACCTCTGCATCTGGGGGAAGCCAGGGGATTTGTGTGTGGTGGGCAGGGTGTTCTTCGCCAGAGGTGGGAGTGAGGGAGGCCGGAGTGTCGAAGGTGAGATCGAGCCGGCGCCGAGTGGCACTGGTGCGTATTTCGTGAAGAGGGCCTGAGACCCTGACCTTTCCCTTGTGTACCAACACGATATCGTCACAAAAGTGCTGGACCAAGTCGAGCTGATGGCTTGAAAAGATAATGGTGCAGTTGTGGTCGAGTTGCTGACGCAGGAGCTTGCCAAGTGTCTCTGTGCCGATTGGGTCGAGACCAGAGAAGGGTTCATCTAAAACGAGAAGACCCGGTTGATGCAAGAGCGCAACTGCGAATTGTACGCGCTGTTGGTTGCCATGAGAGAGAGTTTCGACAGGATCTTGGCCACGTGCGCCAAGGCCAAGATCGTTGAGTTGTTGATCGGCGGCTTTTCTGGCTGTCGATGTGTTCAGGCCGTGCAATCTACCGAAGTACACGAGTTGATCGTGGATTTTCATTTTTGGGTAAAGGCCACGTTGCTCTGGCATGTAGCCGAAGTTGAGACGATCTTGTGACGTCACGGCGTGATCTTGCCAGTGCACTTTCCCTGCGTCGAGGGCAATAAGTCCAAAAATTGAGCGCATGGTTGTGGTCTTGCCGGAACCATTTGGGCCAAGTAAACCTAAGATGCGTCCGGGAGTTGCCTGGAAACTCACTCCATCAAGCGCTGATATATCACCATATTTCTTTTTTAGGTTTGTCACTTGCAGCATGGTGTTTCTCTCTGTGGAAAGGACAACGGGGGAAAAGCCAACAAAAGAGCCCCAGCGGGTGGAACGGCAGAGGGGGTATTGCGGGAGCTCACTGTTTTGCCAGGGTTGTTTTCTCTGTGGCGAGGGCTTCGCGGAGTTTTACAGGGCGGCCCGTGCGAAGCAGCATGGTGGCATAGACACGCCCGGCGAGACGGGTCATCGCGTAGATGCCTACGAGCATGAAGGCAAAGGCAATGGCAATCTCCAGGGGAGTGATTCCCCCGTGCGCGATGCGAGACGGCACGGTCATGGGAGCAATTGGTGGCAAAAGGGAGAGTGTGCGGCTCCACATGCTGTCCGGATTGGGGCCGACAACAAAGATGGAGAATAGATAAGCCCCCATAAGCGCGAAGCTTACGGGCACGGCCGTGTTTTGGGCGTCTTCCGGACGCGAAGTCAGGCTTCCCGCTGTGGCAAAACTGGCGGCATAAAACAAAAAGCCGAGAAGAAACCAGGGGATGATCCAGGGGAGTGTGGTCCAGAACACGTCGGGTAGTTCGACTTGGTTGCTTATAAGAGAAGTACCGAGACCGACAGCGAGGAAGAAGATGAGCTGGCCAAGTCCCAAAAGGCCGATGCCCAGGATCTTCCCTCCGAGCAAATACCAGGGTTTCAGGGTGGCGAGAAGCACCTCGGCTGCGCGCGTTGTCTTTTCTTCTACGACTCCGTACAAAACTGCGCCACCATACATTTGAATGACCAAGAAGAGGATGACGCTGCTACTGCTCGCGATCACAAGCACGCTCTCGGCATCCTGTTCGATCTCTTCGAGACTGGCCGTGCTCTCCGTGGCAAGGAGCGCTAATTTCTCCTGCTGTACTGGGTCGAGATCGGCGAAGATGCCGAAAAGCTTTTCTTGGTAGATGGCGACGTTGACGATCAAAGGCAACTGTTCGTCGTTGTTTCGTTTCACCGTGAGCAGAGGACCGTCTGTCAAGACTGCGTCGATTTCTCCTTCGTCGACAGCCTGTTTTCCACTCTCTTGGTCAGGGAATACCTTGGTGGTGAGTTCAACTCCTGTCTCGCGTGCTGTCTGCACAAGTTGATCTGCGAGTGTTTCCTGTTCTGTTCCCACCAGGCCAATTTCATAACGGGAGGGGCCGTCATCTCCCAGCATGGGAAGAATGAGGATGGCGCCGACAATAAGTACAAGAACGACGGCAGTGCTAATGCGGAATGCTTTCGATCTGAAGCGTTCACGTATCTCGCGGCTTGCGATAAGCCAAATGAAGGAGAGGGTGTTCATGAAGTTCTTTTCGTGGGCAGGATTGCCGTAAGGAGAGAAAACAGCAGAGGGTGTATTGGGCCCTGAGCAGCGTTGCGAGTGACAAAATTTAGTGTTTATCAGGATATCGACGTAAATGCTAACGGGAAAACAGAAGCGTGTGTCCTGTTGCATCGACCGACTTGCAACCGTTGTGGGGAGCATTTCTTGTTATTTTGCTGTGAGGAACCCCCATCCTGTCAGGGAGAAACAGGATGTTTCTCAAGGAAGAGTAGTGTTTTGTTTTTGCGATATCTTATGGTATTTCGAGGACTATCCTCCCTTTTTCCTTCTCGTTCGTTCTCGGAGAAGGCGCGGCAGGGCGGAGTGCGAGGTGGGGAGCAGTATGCCCTTGGATGGATGTTTTCTGGGCGTGCTTTTTATGACTGGCGCGCGCTTCGAGGCTTTTATGGAAGCGCGCAACCCATCCTGGGGGAGTATGGGGCTTGTGGGAAGGGCGGCATTTCCACAATGAAGACGCTATTGCAGGTCTTGGTGAGGCGTGGATCGGTAGAGCTTGGTGCGGGCTGGGGATGACGGGAGAATGATTGTTTGTCGCGACTGTCGGGATTCTTGCTGTACAGGCAGACAAGAAGCTTTTTCTGCTTTTTTTCGCGTGTTTGTTGTCGCACTTCTCGAAGTTCGCTCAAGTACCTGAGCGATATCTACTCGTCGCGTGGTGTGCTGTCTTTGGTGTTGCCCGCTATTGACCTGGAGAAGTTTTTGCTGCCTGTAGAGAGGCGGAAAGAGAACGAGGGGGGATTAGCGGTTACTGGCTCGCTCGATCAAGTAAAAAGAGTCTGTGATCGTGATTTTGTAGCGGTTGACTGCGTTTATTGCGTCGTGCAGTGTCGGAAAAGATGCAAGAACGAGATCATTCTTGCGATCGGAATTGGCGATCACAATGTATCGGTTACTTGGGAGGGTGTCCACGCTGACACTCTCCTTGTTCAGAATTTTTTGTATACACAGGCCAACAGTATGAAGGGTGCTGTGCATTCCATGTCAGTGCAGCCTATCAGAGGGTTTTTTTTGCACTGTGAGGAAGGACGCACGCGATCCTTTACTTCGTGCCGGGTTCCTCGCTTAGTACTTTACGAACTCGAGAGGTCCGCGATTTTTTTCGCGTTGTAGGAGATGGTCAAGGATTCTCATGCGCATTTTGCGTGGCATGTGGTCAGAGAGAAAGAGGGAGTCAAGGCTCTTGACGGCCATCTCGGACAGAGGCCCCGGCATTTTGAATGCCCGATTGTAAACCGATGTTAAGATGTGCACGTTTTCTCGTGCGGCTTTCATTTCGGGCTGGTTGAAACCGGGCAGTTGCAAGATTGAGTCGCAGAAAATGGAGTCCCGGTGGTCTTCCGTGAGATATCCCTCTTCTTTACAGATATCATACATATGAGTATTTGGGAAGGGGTAGAAAACTGAGACTTGCATCGTGTCGGGTTCCGCGCGTGCGTTCACCTTGATGGTGTCGAGAATCATGTCGACAGTCTCATGAGGCATTGCCACCATGTTGGTGGAGACGGTTTTGATGCCATGATCGTGACACATCTGATAAACGCGTACGATGTCATCGTTTGTCATGTGTCGGTGCAGAATTTTCCCGCGTAGCCAGGGGTTTCCTGATTCGATTCCCATTGCCATGAGTTCGCAGCCGGCCTCTGCAAACATCACAATTGTTTCTTCGTCGAGCAGGTTGACGAATGCATTGCAGACGAAGGGTAAACCGATTTCGGCTTTGTAACGCTTGCAAAAATCAGTGAACCATTCTGGGTCCCAGGTGAGAATGTCGTCATCAAACCGGATAAAAGAGAGCGAGGAACTGCGGTCTTTCAGACTTTTTAGTTCTTTGATGACATTGTCTACTGAGCGAAAACGGACGTATTTCTTTTTATTTTCGTACTGCTGACGCTGGATGTGATTCGAACAGTAGGTGCAGTTGTAAGGGCAGCCACGGCAGGCCATAACTGTGCCGCGTTCTTTTTGATCTTCGCACAAGAGGGCGTCGTCGAAAAGGTCACGGTCGGCAAAGGGGAGGGCGTCAAGATCTTCAAGAAGTGGACGTACTTTATTGCGAATGACTTCGCCCTTGGTGTTTCGTCCCCACACATTATCCAGACTGAGTGGATCGCCTCCGTCGCGTAGCGTGTTCATGATTTCTACGATGGCATGATCGCCTTCGCCGCGTACGGCATAGTCCATGCTTGGGGTTCCCGGGACAATGTCCTCGGGGTCGAGCATGGCGTGCACGCCACCAGTGAGTGTAATGAGGTCAGGGAATGACTCTTTTGTCCACTCCGAGTACATTTTGCACTTCTGGTACATCATTGTAGTGGCAGAGAAAGCCAGTAGGTCCGGACTGTCTTCTTTCACCCTGGAGACAAATTCTTCGCGTTCCCAAGGACGAACACAGTGAATGAGACTCACTTCGTGCCCGGCAGCTTTGAGTTGGGCTGACATCATGCATATACCAAGATGCATGCGCGCCTCGGGGAAGAAAGACCCGTCGGAGTACTGAAAGAAATCGGGGTAGACAAAGGTGATTTTCACAGATCCCCCAATGTGTGATGCTTGGCTCTTAGCATAGCCAGAAAGTAGATGTTTTGGACGAACTGCTGGAAACCCTTGCAAACTCCTCCGCGTTCCATCGACTTGTGCCTAACGCAAAACGCACTGGATTTCTAGGTTTTTTGTTGTAGGCAGGATGTCCATGGGGGAGAGGCTGCCCTGGAAAGTGCGATGGGTTACGGCTTTGCGCTGCTCTCTTTTTTGGGATTTTATGGAAGGTGGCAGTTTGCTTGGAGGGTCTTTTTCGGTGCTCAGGTTTTCGTCTTCAGGAGGCCTTGGAGCAGGAGAACTGCTCCGGCTTTGTCGAGCGGCTCATTCCAGTTTCCGCATTTTGGGGATTGCACACATCCCGGGCAAGATTCCGTGCATGTGCAGCTTTCCACAACGTGCAAAGTGGCTTCTGCGTGCGCGCGTCCTGTGGCGAATCCCTCTTCGGCAATACCGGTTCCTCCCGTGGTTCCTTCATGGATAAACCAGGTGGCGACGCCGGTTTGGGGGTGACGTTGCGTGCTGACTCCGCCAATGTCCCAGCGGTCACAGATGGCAAAGAGGGGAAGGATGCCGATGCCGGCATGTTCGCAGGCGTGGATAGTGCCTTGCAGAGTATCTGGGGAGACATTGCATATGACAAACAATTCATCCGGTATCAGGTACCAAAATGCCCTTGTGTGGAGGGATTTTGCAGGAAGATCCAGGGCTATTGTCTTGGTATTTCTGGAGGGGGGTCGGTCGAACGGTCGCTGCCGGTAACCAGTGATGCGCTGGGTGACCTCCACACTCCCAAGGCAAAGAAGGGCGCCTGTATCCCCCAATGGCATTGTTCTATCTGTATGTGCAATGCGGATATCGGTTTCCGCTCGTGGCTCGGTGTAGTACTCCGTGGGAGAAGGCGTCGCATGCGCGACACCCTTCGTGATGTCGAGCTCGGTCACTTCATAGGTTTCTCCCTGGTGCAAATAGATTGCTCCTGGGTGCACTGTCCAGGCGGCCCTGCCCGTGTCGACAGAACCAATCATCTGACCGCTCTTTCTGTTTAAAATGCTGACCGTGCGAGCGTCTGAGGACCGGATGGAGATGCTGCGGGCAAGAGATCGGCCACCGGAGGGAAACAGGCGGCCTTTGCGCATGCGGAGAAGTCCTGCCTCCAAGAGAGGGGCAGCACGCACGTCCATATTCTCGCCGAGAATGGGCTCTGAGGAACGCAGTGGAAGCTCATAGGCGGCGCACGCGAGATGCGGATCGGCGATGACAGGGTTCTCGGAATTCACGACAGCCGGGGTTGGTGTCCGTGTAAACAAGGCCTCAGGTTGGGTCATATACCACTGGTCGAGCTGATCCTGACCTGCCACGAGGATTGCCAGGCTCGGCGTATCACCGCGTCCTGCTCGTCCGGTTTGCTGACGAAAGGACGCGATTGTTGAAGGAAAGCCGCAAAGGATGACGGCATCGAGGCCATGGATGTCCATGCCTAGTTCCAAGGCATTCGTCGTGGAGAGCCCGCGTAGCTCGCCTGATGCGATTTGCTCTTCGAGCGCGCGTCGTTCTTTTGAGAGGTAGCCCCCGCGATAACAGGCAATTTGTGCGGCTTCGGGGCTGTCTCCAAGCGCTTGTTTGGCAAGATGGGCGATCAGCTCGGCTGCTTTGCGAGAACGGGCAAAAGCAAGAGTTTGCATCCCATGTGCCACGGACCAACCAAGCAGCGCTGCGGTTTCTCCCACTCCGGAAACGCGTATTCCTTTTTTTGCATTGAGGAGGGGCGGGTTCCACAAGATGGTGGAACGAGGTGGAGATGGGGAAGTGTCCTGTGTAATTGCATGCATCGGTATACCGGTAATTGCGGCAGCATGTTGTGCAGGTTTGCCGAGTGTGGCGGAGCTGCACACAAAGACAGGATGTGCGGCGTAAGAGGCAGCAAGCCGGCGTAGGCGGCGCATGATGTGCGCGACATGGGACCCGAAGACCCCACGATAAGTGTGGAACTCGTCAATTCCCACGAGATGGAGCCGGCGCAAGAAACTGGCCCATTGGGGATGGCCAGGGAGAATCGAGGCGTGGAGCATGTCGGGATTCGTAAGGATAACCGTGGCATGTTGGCGGGCGTAGCGCCGCTTTGCCGGTGGGGTGTCGCCATCCACGGCAACCGCTTCAAGACCCGGCATTTGTAGCGCGCGTAGACGGCGAAGCTGATCCCGGGCCAGAGCTTTTGTGGGAAAGAGAAGAATGGCTGTGGGATTTTTTTCTGTGGAAAGGTTTGCCCCCGGGGCGGTGCCGTCCTTGCCTGCTTGTTCTGCAGTCATCTCAAGCAGGGGGAGCAGATAACAGAGACTTTTTCCCGACGCGGTGCCTGTGGCGACAACGGTTGATTGCCCTCTCCGCACGAAATCCAGGGCTTCGGCTTGGTGCGCGTAGAGCCTGCTGATGCCAATACGAGTCAGTGCTGCCCTTGTTGTGGGATAGAGGACCGTCTGCGTAAATTTTCCAGGGTGCGCAGGTGTTTCCTCTACATGGGCTATTCTCTCCCTGAAGTTGGGTGAAGAGAGCAGCTCTTGCAGGGCAGTGGTCGCAAGCGGAATTTCCCTGTGCTCAGATAGCTTTGTGGTTTTTGATAACTTTGTTATTGTCATTTTTGCGCTACTTCGTAGGGTTTGTCTGGTGATTCCGCATGTTCTCTACGTTTTCTCCCTATCAAGAGTGCTATGTGTCGGTTTTTTTTGATCCCGCAAGAGTGGCACTGGATCAGTGGTTTGTTTTCATTGCTATCTTTGCGGGTGTGCATGCGTGTGATTGCAGCGAGCGTGATTTGAGCTGGGTCTGGCGGGCGCTTGTCTGCGACGATGGTTCTGCTCCAGCAGAGCTGCACGTAAAGGTGATGCGCGTGTGTCAACGTGTTTGCTCGTGCTTTTCTATGATGAGAAAAGCACGAAGAGGCTGATTTGCGAAAGGAACAGGACTTGGTCGATCTTGATCTTCGAGAGTCTATGAAGAATGACTTCCATGTTCTCTCTGTTGGCGGAGAGATTGATGTCTACACTGCTCCTTCTCTGCGTGAGAAGATCGAAGAAGTGCTAGGCGATAATGTCACTATGTTGGCAATTGACCTTGAAAATGTGGGTTTTCTTGACTCAACAGGACTTGGCGTACTGGTAGGCGCTATGAAACGTTTGAATGAACGGGACGGGAATCTCGTAGTCATCTGTACGAAACCGCATATTTTAAAAGTGTTTGAGATCACGGGGCTATCAAAAGTATTTGATATCCGTGACGATCTTGAGAAACTCTGAGCTACCCTCCTATGTTGGCCGTGAACGGCGATCTCACGAGTGTCCGATTGCAATTTCCCTCTCATCCACGCCATATCTCTTTGGCGCGGATGCTTGCCGGCGCTGTAGCGGAGCAAGGAGGGTTCGGTCCCGAAAGGGTGGCCGATATTCGATTACTGGTCTCTGAGGCATGTACGAACGCTGTTCGTGCCCAACAGGCACGAGGAGTTGTTTCTCCCATCACGCTGGTGTGCCGGGAAGATGGAGTCTTCCATGTAGAGATTGTCGATGCGACAGGGGCCTTCTTTGATGGCAGCATGACAGATGTGCTTCCCGACGTCGTGGGGGGCCAGGGAGAAAACGGAGGATTTGGGTTGCCTCTTATGCACCGGATCGCCGACCGACTTTCTTTTTTTGAAAATGCCGATGGGGGTACGACAGTGACTTTTTCTGTACGGAAAGAGAGTTCCTCTATACAGTCCTCCTAGGTTGCCCCTTGTGCAACCCTCCTGGGGCGCCCCTTCTCGGCCACCCTTTTCGGTATACCCCCTCGTAGGCAGCCCTCTCTGCTTGACGGGGGGGAGGAGCTGTCGGATTTTCTTGATATCTGGGATGTTTTTCACAGGACAGTATGCCGCGTGTGCTTCTGGTGTGCTGTTGCTCTGTTTTGTTGTGTGTGCGCCTTCTCTGTTTCCGGCGCAATCAAGTCTTGATGGTGTGTTGTGCGGATGCTCTCCATGGACATTGGGCAAACGCCAAGAAACCAATGTTCTTCGTCTGCTTTCCCTTTATTGAATGCGGGAGAGCGCGGGGCGTTTGTGGTGTGTATCACATGATTTTTCCCTCTTTCGAAAAATTAGGGTTTCTTTTTTCATGTAGTTAGGGTATCCTAACTACATGAAGCACGAGAGACGCAGACTTTGAGTCAGGTCGAAGGCAAGATCGGGAGGCGCGAGATGATGCTACCGAAGGAGGCGATGACGGAACAGGCGTTGCAGCTTTTGTTCCGGAAAGAAATTGATCGCCACATCATTTTGGTAGGTCAGGCCGATGCTGCTGATCGTGCGGGGGAGGAATCCCGGGCAGCTTTTTGCAACACGAAAGCGGAACAGCATTTGTGGCGTGCAGTCGGATTACTTGAGTGCCTTGCCGGTGCTGATGCCCCTGTCGCTATGGAAGTGCCAAGAGAGTGTTTGTGAAGCAGGGAAACGGCAGTAATGCGCTTGCAGAACGATCTTTGTTGTAAGCAATTGTATTGCAAATCTATCTTGAGTAAGAAAAACGGAAGGATAATTTTGTGAGCGGACTTGTCGGAGGACCTGCTCCAGAGTTCACAGCGGAAGCTTTATCAGAAGGGGAGATCACTACACTTTCTCTTGAGGCGTATCGGGGAAAATGGCTCTATCTTCTTTTTTACCCGCTTGATTTTACGTTTGTATGTCCGACAGAACTTCTCGCCTTTTCTGACAAGATAAAAGATTTTGACTCTTTGAACGCGGAGGTTTTGGGCGTCAGTATTGATAGTGTCTATACCCACCTTGCTTGGACAGAAACCCCCCGCACGAATGGTGGGATCGAAGGACTTCAGTTCCCTTTGCTGTCAGATCAAAAGCGAGAGCTTTCCCAAGCATTTGGTGTGGATAGTCCAGATGGACCTGCCTACCGAGGATTATTTCTTATTGATCCCGATGGGATAGTGCAACAGATGACCGTTAACAATCTTCCTGTCGGACGAAATGTGGAGGAAGCTTTGCGAATTCTGCAGGCATACCAACATGTGGCGGAGCATGGCGACGTGTGTCCTGCGAATTGGATCCCAGGTGAGACCACTATGGTCGCTGACCCGAAAGCTTCAAAAGGCTATTTTTCTCAACTTTCCTGAGTGCGTTACGCGTTGTAGGGTCGCAGCGCAGACGTTGTTTATTTCGTGTCTCCGCACCTGATCGCGCCTTGTAAGGTGTTGTGGGACCAAACCCAGGACTGTTACTCAGGACAGTCCTGGGAACCAGAGGCCGCTCGTGTCGTCCGTGCGGGCGGGCCTTCCAGGGGCCCTGCGTCACGCAGGGCCCCTATTTTTTTGTGTGTTGTTTTGTTTTTATGACTGTGCTGGTTTTCTTTTTTATGCTGCTATTTCCCAGGACTGTGACGCGCGAACGCGTGGGGTCTCCTGGGAGTTTTCGGAGAAGTGGGAGACCGGGGATTCGCGCGCTGCGGAGCTGCCTTTTTCCACAGGGGTAAATCTGGATTGAGGAGTTGTGTAATCCGGGGGCAAAAATAGTGTGGCAAAGATTATTCCAGGAAGTAAGTATGTAGTCTGGGCCTTAAAGTGGGTTGTAAAAAATGTGTGATGGCAGGCAGTGTAGGCCCAGAAAGCGGGGTACTCGCGGAGTGCTGGCGGGGTAGTTAGGATGAAGAGGGGAAGGGGAATCTGGCGATAGGAAAGATGCCAAATTCGTGGAAAGACCGTTTTTTTGTAGGGGTATTTTTATTATTTGTTATCGGTTTCTGTATGTATTCTGAAGTGTCTCGGTAGTCAATATTATTGTGCAAAAGGCGAAATAGTGGACTCTCTTTTGCGCCTTGTTGGTTGTCTTGGTGTGTGGGGTTGTCCTGGTCGTGTGGGTCCTGGTCGGTCTGTTGGCAAGAGCCGTGGGAAGAAAGGTCGTTGGACTCTGTGAGTGGGGTATGGTGATCGAAGAAGATATGCCGAATGTCCTGTCCGCGATCTGTGGAGATCACTGCTTGGCGGGCTTTTGGCAGCATAACTCCTTGTATTTCGACAAAGTGATTTGTGTAGAGAACGGATGCAGTGAGCCGCCCACAGTTTCGGTGCCAGTGTTGTTCTGCATAGTGCACAGGGAGGAGGTGGCCGTCACGTGTTGTTTCGTAACGCAATATGGTGATGATGTTGCGGATTGTGGGGCCAGTGATGTCGATTTGGCGTACGCAATTATTGCTGACGGAAAAAACTGTCGCGGAGGGGTCTCCGGTGAGTCGGATGCGCCGTCCTGCTGGGGGCATTGGGCAGTTGATGGGGAGATGGTCGACGAATGCAGGAGGATAAGGAGCGAGCCGGTCTGAAAGAGGATCTTGCCACCGGCGAGAGATGACTGCGGTAAGTTCTGGCAAGAGCCATACCGGTGCCTGTTTTTCCAAATGTTTGTGCTTGTTGCCCAGGGTTTTGTTGCCGGAGCATATCTTGATCCGGTCGGGTGGATGGGCTTCGATCCAGGTGGCGCTGCTCCCCTGTGTTGTGCTGTATGCAATGGCGGCGCGGAACCCCTTGAAGGTGTTGGGGAAGCGGTAACAAGCTGCCTGGGCGGACTGTAATAGGTCCCTGGCTTGGTTCTGCGGGGGTCGGAGTGATGACATGGGGACTGGCTCTCCAGAGATAGCGGGGGCGAATCTTGACGTTACCCTAATATATGTCATTAGGGTAACCTCAATTTTGCAGCGCTTTGTGTTACCCAAAGAATCTTCGAGGAAAGTCGTGGAGATTTTTCTGCTTGCGTGTGAGGGAAGAGGCAATGGAAAAGAAAAGAATGCGAAGAAGTTTTTCAAAAGAAACAGAAATTTCGACGATTTCTGTGTCCGGAGACTCTTCTTGGGAAACCTCCGCTTTTCCCGGTTCTTTGTGGTTTGGCTGGATAGGTGGACAAGGTCGGCGACAAAGAGGGCATTCTTTTGTAGCTGGGACCGCGCGTAGTGGGTCTGTCTTTTCTCGTGTGTTTCTTGCTGTTGTGCTGGCGCTGGGGTTTGTTCTTGCTGCATGCGGCGATGACGACGACAACAGTGTTGATGCGTCAACATCTTCTCGTGAAGAGATCCTGGGAGAGGCGAGAACACTGGCGCAAGAAGTCGTGTATGTAGATGCATCCGGGGAAGAAATCATCATTGACGACATCAGCCGCATTGTCGTTTTAAATGGGGATCTCATGGAGGTGGTGTTTGCCTTGGGTTTCGGCCCCAATGTCGTGGCACGAGACCTGAGCGCGACGTATCCTCCGGAAGCTGCGGCTTTGCCGGAAATCGGCTACCAACGCAGCCTTAGCACAGAGACTGTGCTCTCATATGCTCCTACTTTGGTTTTGGGAACGACAGAAGCAGGGCCTGCGGAGAAAATCAAACAGCTGCGTGACACCGGAACAGATGTCGTCATTATTGAGCCCGAAAACTCTTTTGCGGGCGCTGCCGAGAAGATTCGTCAAGTTGGCATTGTGCTTGGCGTGCCCGAAGAAGGAGAAAGCCTTGCGGTTACTCTTCTTGCCCAGCTTGAAGCAGTGCGGGTCGAGGCGGGGCCTGATGCTCCCCGCGTCGCGTTTTCCTATATGCGTGGTGCAAATATTCTCTTCATTTTGGGTGAGGGGAGTCCTGCCCACCCCATGATTACAGCGGCCGGTGCAATCGATGTGGGCGCAGTGGCTGAGGTGGGAGAAGGCGAGGTCATGACTCCTGAGGTGCTTGTGACAATGGCGCCTGATGTCTTTCTTGTGACAGAAGATGGGCTTGCATCAGTAGGTGGGATCGATGGCATGCTCGCGCTTCCGGGTGTAGCCCAGACGCCGGCAGGTGCGAATCGTGCCATTATTGCTTTCGATACTCAGTACATGCTTGGTCTTGGACCGCGCTCTGCGGATGCGCTCGCTGATCTTGTGACAGCCCTGAAGGAAATGGGGTTATAACGGCAATGTCTCTGCGTACAGGAGAGCACCCAAATTTTCACGAGGGAGTAGATTCGGGCAGTAGCCGAAGTCAGAGGGTGTCTGGAGTTGGCGCAAGTGCTGGAGGTGAGGGGAACCCTGCCCCTCACCTTGGGACAGAGACCCTTTCTCGTCGACAGCGCCGGCGGCGAGGCGCGTTCTTCTTGCTCTGTGCGTCTGCGGGACTGCTCTGCACGATGATCTGGAGCGTGGGAGTCGGCGCGGTGAAGATCAGCCCTTCCGAAGTCTTGGACATTCTCGTTGCACGCGCCGGCTTTGCCGAAAATGATTCCTACACTGCGCAGCAGGACGCCGTGCTCTGGTCTATTCGCTTACCCCGCGTGCTGCTCGGAGTTTTTGTGGGCATGGGTCTTGCTGTTTCAGGGGCATCCTTGCAGGGAATTTTCCGTAATCCTCTGGCGGATCCTGCGCTTATCGGTGTATCAGCTGGGGCTGCTGTGGGTGCAGTGACCGCGATTGTGGCCGACATGAATTTCGCCGGTATTCATACGGTTGCCATACTGGCCTTTCTGGGAGGGACAGGCGCGACCTTTCTTGTGTATGCGCTCTCCCGCCAAGAAGGCCGCACGGATGTTGTTATTTTCGTACTGACGGGTGTCGCGGTGAACGCCATGCTCATGGGTGTTGTGGGGTTCTCTACTTTTATTGCGGACGACGCCGAGTTGCGTGAAATCACGTTTTGGAGTCTTGGCAGTGTCGGCATTGCGACTTGGGAATCTGTGCGGGTTGTTGCCCCCCTTGTAACGCTTGGGGTACTTGCCCTGTTACGCCAGTCCTATGCGTTAAATGTGCTTTCGCTGGGCGATGAGGAGTCTCGTGCTGTCGGAGTCCACACAGAAAGAACCCGGATGCGCGTCATCTTGTGCGCGGCACTTGTGACGGGGGCCACCGTGTCTGTGGCAGGCATCATCGGCTTTATCGGCCTCGTTGTACCCCATTTTGTGCGCCTTGCGACTGGCCCCGATCATCGTATTTTGCTTCCTGCAAGCGCGCTTCTCGGTGCGGCGCTTGTGGTGCTGGCGGATCTTTCGGCCCGTACGGTGGCTTCTCCTCGCGAAATACCGCTTGGCGTTGTGACGGTGTTTGTGGGTGGTCCCTGTTTTCTCTGGCTTCTGCGCCGGGGAAATACCGGGCGAAGGGTCTGGTCCTGATGGCCACTCCGCCTATCTCTCCCAGTCAAAAAAATGGGAGCCCTGTACTCATGGCGCGTGGGGTAGGAGTGCGAGCCGGGGGGCGTTGGATTCTCCAGAATGTGGATCTCAATGTTTTCGGCGGAGAACTGCTCTCACTAGTTGGTCCGAATGGCGCGGGAAAGTCGACTTTATTGTCGGTCTTGTCAGGTGATCGTCGTCGCCATGAAGGCACTGTGTGCTTGCATGGACGGGATGTGCATTCTTATCGAGTGCGTGAATTGGCGAAAGAACGAAGTGTTTTACTGCAACGTCCTCATATGCAATTCGCTTTTACGATCGAAGAAGTTGTGCGTTTCGGACTCTATGCTCGCGCGAAAGAGCGCACGCCACGCGAGGAGAATCGTCTTGTGGCGGAAGTCCTTGGTGTTGTGGGTCTTTCTGAGAAAGCGGGACAATCTTTTTTTTCTCTATCGGGGGGAGAACAGGCGCTTGCCTCTTTTGCGCGTGTGCTCGTACAAGGTGCGCCAGTTTTACTGCTTGACGAACCGACTGCTTCGCTCGACATCTGCCATCAGGAGCGTTTACTGAAGCTCGCACGTCAACATGTGGAAGAAGGCGGGACAGTCGTCGTGGTTTTGCACGACCTCAACGTTGCTGCTGCATACAGCAATCGTGTGCTCTTGTTGCGTGATGGGCATGTTGCGGGTGTGGGTACTCCTACTGAAGTGCTGCAGTCCGAGCTTCTAAGCGAGGTGTATGCGCACCCGATCCTTGTGAAGGAGCATCCGACACGAGCATGTCCGCTTGTTGTGTCCGTGTGAAAAAGTGTGATTTCTTGGGATGCGTTTTTTCGCAAAGCTCAGACGTGCAAGAGAGTGGGGATTTTTCGGATCGTCAGACCGAGGGCGAGGCCAAGTGGAATTCTTCTCGTGTAGGGGTGGCGACGATTGACAAGACCACACCATGCCTGATGTTTCGTCGCGTCGATCTGCACCCACTGCACAGAGAGTCCTTGTGCGTAAAGCCGCTGAGCTTTTTTTTCTTCCGGCAGAACAGGCAAGGTGACGACGCGTGGGCCTTGCGGAGTCGCGATCGTAAAAGAACTTGTGCCATTGTGGACAGTGAGGGAGAGCACTTTGCTGGGAGAAGGGGTGGGAGACTCCTTCGTGGAAGTCTGAGTACTTTTCATTATCGCCTCAGCGTACTGCTTTCGTGATTCGTCAGGGTGGGTATTGCCACTGCGCCTGTATGGCGAGGTCGTTGCGCGATTGTTGTGAAATTTCCCTTTAAGGAAACCCTAATACTTTTTTGTTGGGAGACCAAGGAGAAAACTTGTGCTCCTCATGGTCGTGCAGGGAGCGAGGCCAAAAGAAGTGAAGGCCGGAAGCGAAAGCCGGGAGTGAAGGCCAGAGGAGCAGATGTGGAGAGGAAGGGTCGAAAACCGTGTCTTGATTCCCGTCACGTTTCCTGTCAAGGGGTGCGTGTGGAGCGGCTCATGCAAGGGGGCGGTTTTGTGCGTGAGGCGCTTGCTGTGAACTCTTTCAGGTGTGAGGTGTTATGGACCGAGGCCAGGGCAAGNNNNCTTGCCCTGGCCTCGGTCCAGGTGTGTAGATCTAGGTGTTCAGATAAAGAGGGGCACGAAGATCAGTGACACGATGGACATGACCTTCAAGAGGATGTTCATCGCAGGACCCGAAGTGTCTTTGAATGGGTCGCCCACAGTGTCGCCCGCCACCGCGGCCTTGTGACTGTCGGAGCCTTTCCCGCCTTCGTGGCCTTCTTCGATGTATTTTTTCGCGTTGTCCCATGCGCCACCCGCGTTCGCCATGAAGACGGCCATGCAGAAGCCGGTTACAAGCGATCCTGCGAGGAAGCCGCCGAGGGCATGTACGCTGATGATGCCGAACGCGATGGGGGTGGCAATTGCCATGACGCCGGGAATGACCATTTCTTTGAGCGACGCGTCCGTTGAAATGGCGACGCATTTCGCGCTGTCGGGTCGCACTCCTTCTTTTCCTTCGCGTAGGCCAGGGATCTCCCGGAACTGCCTGCGCACTTCTTCGATCATCTTGTTGGCAGCACGACCTACTGCGTCCATTGTGAGTGCTGCGAAGACGAAGGGGAACATGGCACCGACGATGAGTCCGATAAACACGTCCACACGGTTGATCTCCAACACGATGGCACTGCCTTCGGATTCAGTGATTGTCTGTTGGAAGGCTTGGAAGAGGGCGAGTCCGGTAAGAGCTGCCGACCCAATCGCGAATCCTTTGGCAATTGCTGCCGTGGTGTTCCCGAGGGCGTCCAGAGCATCAGTGGTCTTGCGGACTTCGGGAGGAAGTTTTGCCATTTCGGCGATGCCACCGGCATTGTCAGAAATAGGACCGTATGCGTCGACTGACACCACGATGGCGGTTGTGGAGAGCATGCCAAGGGCTGCCAGGGCGACAGCGTAGAGTCCCAGATCGTCTCCAGCCCACTCGCCGGCAAAGTACGCGCAGCCAATGGCGCCTCCAATGAGGAGAACGGAGACTCCGGTGGAGATCATGCCGATGGCGATCCCCTTGATAATGACAGTGGCAGGGCCTGTTGCTGCCTGTTTGGCGATCTGTTTGACGGGAGAGTACTCAGCAGACGTGTAGTACTCCGAAGTTCTTCCTATGGCGACACCTGCGATAAGACCGGAGAGAACGGCGAGTCCAAGTCCGGCGGGATTTTCTACGACATCATGATCGTTGAAAAAAGCAAAGGCCAGAACAAAGATGGCGACTGCTTGCAAGATGGATGCCACATTGGGGCCACGGTGCAAACCCTTGGCCAGTTCGGATACATCTTTTGCTTTCACAAAAAAGGTACCGAAGAAGCTCAACAAGATACCCACGGCTGCGACCGAGATCGGGAAGACCAGACCTTTGAGGTCACCGCTCTGGCCGCCATTTGCCAGGTTCCCGCCTGTCGCAACGGAGAAAGCGACGACGGCAAGCACGATAGGCCCAACGATCGAGCCAACATATGACTCAAAAAGGTCTGCGCCCATGCCCGCGACGTCGCCCACATTATCGCCCACATTGTCAGCGATAGTGGCGGGGTTGCGCGGGTCGTCCTCTGGAATACCTGCTTCGACCTTTCCGACGAGGTCAGCTCCGACATCGGCGGCTTTTGTGTAGATTCCGCCGCCGACACGAGCGAAGAGGGCAATTGAAGAGCCCCCAAGGCCGAAAGTGGCAAGAGTTCCAGTGAAGTTGGCATAGCCGGACTCGCTGTAATTGGCGAGGTCAACAAGGCTGGGGGAGAAGAGAATATACACGAGACTCAAGCCGAAAAGACCTAGTCCGGCGACGGTGAACCCCATGACAGCTCCGCCACGGAACGCGACAGGAAGTGCTTTTGCTGCCCCTCCGCTGCGTGCTGCCTCTGTTGTACGGGCATTGGCGGCTGTCGCGATCTGCATTCCGATAACACCTGCCGACGCAGAAAGGAATGCTCCGAAGAGATAAGTGACAGATCCCCAAGCACCATACCCGTCGATTGCGAGCAGGATGATGAGAAACATGATCGCGACAAATACTGCGATCCACCGATATTCAGCTTTGAGAAAGGCATAGGCACCCTCGCGGATGCGGGTCATGAGTTCAACCATGACCTCGTTTCCCGGAGGCTCTCGATTCACTTTTATGAAAAAGAAGGCTGCGATGCCGAGAGCGAACAGTCCTGCGAGAAGTGCCAGATATGGCCAGGCGTCTTCCACCGATGGTCCCTCCAGATGGCGATGTGCCGTTAAAACGAAAGAAGCGGCAAGAGGTGTTTGGCCAGCATAGAAAATTTGCCGGTCGTGAAGGAATTCACGAACTCTTTTCGTGGCAACTTCTCTACTATGGGTAGGAAGAGCAGGATTTCTAAGTGCATGTGGTTTCGCGCTATTTTTCTTATTTGAGGGGTCTTGGTGGGCTGTCTCGACATTCTTTTTCCTTGATCTTTTCTCTCAGGTCTGCATGTCCTGTTTTGTCAATCCCAAGGCAGAAAAGAGCAGAGTAAAGATTGCCGGATCTGCACTTTGCTGCGGGGAAGCTGCTCCGATCTTGTGACAATTCCCTGGATGCAACACTGTTTTGCGTGTCTTCCCGGGTGTTTTTTTTGATATGTCTTTCGGTATGTCTTATGGAAAGACTTACAGGAAGCGGCTGCGCGAAATTTCTGAGGAAAAGAGCTTTTGCGGGAGAAGTGTATGGAGTCGTCGCTCAGTCGTCTTCTTGATATTGTTGCGTATGGTGTTTTCTGGGAATTGTCGTGGGTCGTAGGAGGTCTTCGTCCCAGAGTTTCCTGGCCAGAGTTTTCTGGGAGAAGATGTTTTTTCAGTGAGGAAGCAGTTCGAAAGTTAAGTTCGTTGGGATGTGGGCCGATATTCATAACATGGAAGTGTGGGCTGATCCCGATTGGGTGTTACGCGCTATCGGAGACGGGATTCCCGGGGCAATTGCTGTTTTTGAAACGGGTAGCGATGGCGTCTTACGTTTGATGGCGGCGAACGACGGGTATTTTTCGTTGTTCGAGGAGGAGGGCCCCGAACTCGGGGAAGTTGTTGTTTCGATTCTTCCTGGGGGGGATCCACAGATCGCAAAGGTTGTGGAGAGCGCGCGAGGGGGAGAGTCTTTTTTTGCAGAGTCGTGGGCGCTGGCAGCGCCGCGAGGGACTTATTCGACGGGTGTTGCTTATTGCGACTGGAGTTTACGACCAGTCGAGTTTATGAACGAGCGGGCGCTCGTTTTGGTTCTTACAGACGCTACCCGGCGTACCGAGCGGAATGTGAACCTGGCTGAAGAGGTCATCCGTTTGCGTGATGCATTGTCGTTAACCTGAGCCTGTGGCTTCTGCCGAAGGTGGGGATACACACCCCCACCTCGCATTGGTCCTATTTTTGCATCCTGATTTTTTTACGCGTTTTCGATGGCTTTTTCTTGTGGTTGCTTGTGCGTGATCACTTCGGGTTTTCCCCATAGTGTGAGGAAGATGGCGCCGATGGCTCCAGCCACAAGGGAAGCGGCGAGAATGCCGACCTTGCTATCGCGCAGCAGATCTGTGCCGCTGTCAAATGACAAAGCGGCAATGAACAAGGCGACAGTGAATCCGATTCCGGTGAGAGGAGCTGAAGCAAAGACATGACGTAATTCCATGCCGCGTGGAAGCCGTCCGAGGCCAATTTTCAGTGCTGCCCAGGTAAAAAGGGACACTCCGAGGGTTTTCCCGAGGATAAGACCAGCGACCACACCCCAGAAAACGCTGGAAGAGACGGTGTCGCCCAGAGTATCGGATGAGATGATCACGCCTGCATTAACAAAAGCGAAGATCGGGATGATTGCGAAGTTGACCGACTTTCCGAGGTTGTCTTCAAGTTGGTGCACCAAACTCTGGTCGTCCTCTGTCGCAGGAGTCAGAAGTCCGACAATGACACCTGCGATTGCTGCTTCTACTCCTGCCTCGAACAGGCCAAACCAGATGATGACACCAGCCGGAATATAGGCCAACTTTGAGTTTATGTTGGCTTTTTGCTGTACCCGGATGAGAAGGATGCCGGCGAGGGCGAGTAGGAGCCAGAGAGGTTGTGCGTCCTCAGAGTAGAACAAGGCAATAATGATGATGCCGCCAATGTCATCAGCTATGGCGAGAGTCAGTGTGAAAAGCTTTACACCTGCGGGAATACGGTCCCCAAAGAGAGAGAGCACGCCGACAACAAAGGCGATGTCAGTCGCGACAGGAATAGCCCATCCTGGCGATGTGTCACCAGAAGTATTCAGGGCAAAGTAGATGAATGCGGGGCAGAGCATGCCGCCAAGTGCGGCAATGGCGGGGAGAAGTGCTGCTTGTGGGTCGCGTAGCTCTCCCCCGACGAATTCTCGTTTGATTTCTAAACCAACCAGAAAGAAGAAGAGGGTCATGAGCCCCCCGTTCACCCAGTGTTCTATGGTCTCCTCCGCGAATCCGAGATCGATGTGCCTCTCCACAATGTCGTGCGCGTAAAAGTCGGACCATGGACCGTTTGCCATAAACAAGGCCAGGATGGTTGCGAGGATCAAGGCGACCCCTCCAGCCGACTCATTCCGCAGGAAGTCGGCTAGCTGGGGTCGGCGACGCCTCTTTTTGCCTTGGTTGTTCTGGTTGGGGACAGTGGAGGGAGATTTCGAGTCCATGAGGGGTCAGAAATTCCTTGGTTTTTTTAGAGGGCTGGGATGAGCGAGAGTCTATCGGTGTTTGGTCTGTAGGGGAGGTGTGATGTTGCTTGGGTGATGAGGGGAAAAGTGTCAGACCAGATGGGATATATCAGATGTAAATGCTTTTTGTGGGAGAGTGCGGGGATTTTTTGGGATATGTCGCTGTCTGGGACAGCAAGAGAAGGGCATAGTACTTCTCTCTCCTTTCCGGATTCAGAGTTTTCGTTATGCGTGTTCTCTCTATTCTGTGGGTTGTTCTGTGAAAAATTTACGGGGAAAACCCGGAAGAAATGACAGAGGCAAAAGTTTGGGACGCAAAAGCTCATGAGGCGATGCCGGCGAGTTTCAAGGGCCCGTGGCGAGAGTCCGTTATGTCACGTTATGTCAATCAATAGGGAGGCCAGGGGATGGCGTGCCCGTAAGGATCGGGGTGGGGAAAAATCCCTTCTTGCGCGAAGAGGTCAGCCCGGGAGACAAGTGCTTCGATTTCCCTGGGAGATAAGAGCGCGTGCAAGTCTGTTGTGTGGATCGGCTGATTTTTTGCAGCTGCCGGGGCTTTCTCAAGGCGCGCGGAGAAATCGGTGACGCGGGTGAGGAGGGGGGCGGGTACTGATCTTCCGGCCCAGTGCCAGAGCACAGTGCGCAATTTTGGTTCGTCATGGAAAGTCAGCCCGTGGTCAATGCCCCAGACTTCTCCCTGTTTGTCGGAAAGACAATGACTGATTTTGCGATCGGCATTGTTGGCAATCACATCAAAAAAGGCGAAGGGGAGTAGTTTTTCGTGGCCTGATTCGATCATGTCAATGATGTCGATATTTCTGTCTTCCCGAATAAAGAGCTGCACTGATCCAATGCCGTAGGGGCCATCTCTCAGGATGGTGGGGGGAACTATATGCAAGTCGAGTACCTCGGAGAGAGCATAGGCGGCGACTTCTCGCCGGCAGAGCGTGCCCCGCGGAAAATCCCAGAGGGGGCGTTCTCCTCGTTCAGGTTTGTAAATCGCAGGAAGACACTCGTTTTCCGATCGGGCAAGGACGAGAAGAGTGGCGTTGGATGAATTTGGCATACGCCCTTTGATTTCAAGCTCGGCCTGGGAAAGAAAAAGAGAGAGGTCGTTCTCGTGATTTTCCTGTTTTTCCGGATCTTTGGGGGTGATGTCCATGAAGAGCGGACCAAGAGTACTAGAGCGAGGAGAAAAAGAGCTTTTTTGGTTGTTTGCCCTTTTCATTTTACTGGAGAAGCCCCGTATGGCAGAGGCTTTTCCACAGAGACTAGGCAATGCGAGGGTGTTTGCCATTTAAACGAGGACAGATATGTTGGGTGTCCTTGGGGTTTCCGCACAAATCGCAAGAAGGACGACCGCCTTCAAGGAGAGATCGCCCATGTGTCACTAAGTGCCGCATAGGGGGTCGGCGCACGAAAAACAGTACAGGTTTTACATCGGGTTCGTCGCTTTTCTCTGTTTCCTCCAAGAAGGGATCGCACTGAAGAAAAAGTAGCTCGCGACTGTGATCGAACCCGAGCCGCATATCGCTCACGATAAACAGAGGATTGACAGGATTTTGCAGTATGAAAGTTGGTTTTGGTTCGATGGGATCAGGGCCGATTTCTTCTTCGAGCGTGTCGAGCGCGGCTTCGATGGCATCGCAGAGTGCGGAAACCTGCTCTTTTTCAAGCTTTAAGGTGATGCAGTTTGCATTATCTCGACCTTGGATGAGAAAAGTGCGCCTTCCTGGTTTTCCGATGACACCGAGGGAGAGGGCGGTCGTGACCATTTCGTACATTAGGAGATTCCCATCTCTTTTGCTGCTCGAGTGGTCATTTCTGTTCCAGATGCTGTCTCCGTATCAGGAAAAAAATCTGTAATGCTGCCTGAGTCATTGACACATTCGATCTGGCAACCGAAATCTTCAAATCGGATTACGGAGAAAGAGGCGGGGAGAATCACGATGCGCTGGAATAAATCGACGTGCATGCCCGCGTAGTGTGCGACAGCCAATTTGATCATGTCGCAATGGCTGGCGATGAAGACATTTCCGGTTTCTTGTACTCGGATTTCTTCAATACGGCCCACAATCCGGTTTTGTGCCTGGACAAGAGACTCTCCTTGCGGGAAGGCAGCTAAAGATGGGCGGTTTTGTACGGTTTTCCAGGTGTCTGTGAGTGCGAGTTGAGCAAGAGGCTGATTTGTCCATTCTCCATAGTCAACTTCGTTAAAAGATGCATCGATGGCGTGTTTTTTGTCGAGGCTGTGGGCCAATGGAGTGATTGTTTCTTGACACCTTTCCATTGGGCTGGAGTAGAGCGCGCTGCACGACAGTAAAGAGAGTCGGTCGGTGAGACGTTGCGCCTGGGCTTTGCCAGTCTTGTTGAGATGGATGCCTGGTGTGCGACCCGTAAGGATTGGTCCTGTTTTGTCAGTAAGACCGTGGCGGATGAGGAAGATTCGGACAGTCAGGTCGCTGCCTCTCTGTCTGTGGGGTCGTGTTGGTCATCGTGCTGATGCTGCCCACTTGTTTCGTGGGGGAGGGCACCTTGGTGTGATGCGCCAAGAGAATCGGCAACGTGAGAAGAAGTCGATATTTCTCTGTCTGATACAGTACTTTGCTGCGAAGAAATACTTGGTTCAATGCCAAGTCCCTGGCGGATATCGTCGAGTCGTGTTGCGGTTTCCATCTCAATTGCTGCTTGCTCGATATCGAGCATTTTTGTTTCGACGGACTCGGCTTGGAGTGTTGCGGCACCGATTGCTTTGGCGTAACGTCGCTCAATTTTGCGCCGTACTTCGTCCAAGGTTGGAGCGCCGCTCCCAACAACTGCGTTCATGTTTGCCATTGTTGCATTCATGCGTTCTCGCATTTTGACTTGGTCAAGCTGGGAGAGCAACTCCGCTTTTTCGGCGGATTTCCGTTCGAGCATCGCCCGGTTTTTCTGGACGGCGCGTTTTGCTTGCTCTGAGGCTTGTGTCGCGTTCAGGTAGATCTCTTTGAGAGAGATGGCCTCTTCCTCAGCCACGATGAGTCGTTGCACAAATATCTGCGCGGCATGCTCGTACTTTGTGACCTGTACAAAATTGTTTTCTTCATTGGCTTTGTCGGCAAGTAAGAGTGCTTGGCGTGACGAGGCAGAAAATTTTTGTACTTGTTCGAGCGCTCTATTCAATTGAAGTTCTGTGTCTTTTTGGTGAGCGATGACGTTTGCAGCCTGCTGGGTGAGCAGGGCATGTTGTTTTTCTGCTTCATCGATCGCTTGTTCAATTTGAATTTTGGGGTCAGCGAGTTCTTCGAACTTGCCGGTTAGCGCTACTGTGAGATAATGCCACGCCCGCGTGACAAACCGGCTCATGGTTCCTCCTGGAGAAGGTGTCTTGCGGATTTTTATTGTCAGTGCTTCCGTTGTTTGTGCTCCTATTGTCGCGCGGATTGTGACGCGGATGCTTCTTGATACACCAGCAAAGAGTGGGCTGTTTCTTCTGGTCGTGTGTTTTTGGCGTGTCGTGTGGGGTGTGGTACGCAATTTTTACTCTTGTGTACCTTTAGTTGCTGGGAAGTTTTCATCCGGTCATGCGCCGGGTCATTGAGGTATGGTGCCCATAAGCTTCTGTGTGATTTCTGGGCTGTTGTTCCCAGGATCACATTCCCGCACAGGTTTTTTCTCTATTCAGGGACATGCGTGGTGCATCTTGCTGGAAAAGGTTCTGTATGAGCTTCCTCTGCTGTGGTTGAGAAGCGTGCATGGGGGAGATGGATCTGGGATCTGGGAAGTGTTATTGGAGTCGGTGGCACTGCTCTTTCGCCGTTTCTTATTGACTACTTCGCAAGGCGACCTCATATGATGACGCCTGATCTGAGAAGATCTGCGACACACTCGTTGGTATTTTTCAGATCTTTTTCTCAGTGACGACACCGTGACGACACCGCCGGATGCGCAAGGATCGAGAGAGACGAAAAACCGTCAGAAAGGAAGAAGGGTCAGAAGAAATATCAGAGGAGAACTGTGAGGAATGACGGTCCGAGAGGTAGTCTGGCGCTCTTTTCGCTGGGGATGACGGAGTGCCGGCGTAAGTATCTCGCCTAACCTTGTTCGTATTTATGAGTATCCCCCGACCAAAAACAGAAGCTGGTTCTCTTTGCTCAGAGATATTCGGGAGAAGGGACCTACCCAACAAACAGGCAGCCAAGTAGACAGTAATGGCGAAGAATCTCGTTATCGTGGAGTCGCCGGCGAAGGCGAAGACCATCAAAAAGTATCTAGGACGCAATTACGTAGTAAAGGCGTCTATGGGGCATGTGCGCGATCTCCCAAAATCCACCATGGGGGTAACGCTAAACGGTGACGTCGAGGTGAAGTACCTTGTTCCCCGAGAAAAAAAAGATGTCATCAAGGACCTCCGGGAAGAACTGAAAAAGGCAGAAGTCCTTTGGCTTGCGACTGACTTGGATCGTGAAGGTGAGGCCATTGCCTGGCATTTGGCAGAGGCCCTGAAAGCAAGACCTGAGCAGATCCGACGCGTGACCTTTAATGAGATCACGAAAGAAGCGATTAAGACCTCCTTCCGTTCTCCGCGGGATTTGGCCATGCCACTTGTCGACGCGCAGCAGGCACGCCGTGTGATCGACCGTTTTGTAGGGTATCGACTTTCTCCAGTGCTTTGGGACTCACTTGAGGGGGGCCGTGCACTTTCGGCTGGTCGCGTACAGTCAGTTACTGTACGGCTTCTTGTCGATCGTCAACGGGAAATCGAGGCATTCTCTTCCGAACAGTATTTTTCCATTCATGCAACTTTGCAGGAGCACAAGCAGCACGGGGCTGCGGGGACTTCTTTCGATGCTCGTCTTGTCCGTGCCTATGACCAGGACCTTGTTTTTGTGTCGATGCCTCGCTTGGTCCTCACTCCTGAGACAGATGGAAAGCGCGCCAAAGACACCGTTTCTTATACGGGTGCCATTGCTGATCCCGCTCGTGTGGAACAGTATGTCACAGAGCTTGAAGGCGCGACATACGTTGTGGGCGGCACGAAGAAGACCAAGAAAAAACGGCGTCCTACTCCTCCCTTTACGACCTCTACTTTGCAGCAAGAGGCGTCTCGCAAGCTTGGTTTTGGTGCCCGCAAGACGATGGGGCTTGCCCAGCGTTTGTACGAGGGCCTGCCTATACCGGATGAGGGGCAAGTGGGTTTGATCACCTACATGCGTACTGACTCCGTCAACATTGCAGCGTCAGCGCTCGCGGAAATTGCCTCTCTTGTGCAGACTGACTATGGAGATAAATACACCGACGGTCCTCGTTCTTATAAAACGAAGGCGAAGGGTGCACAGGAGGCGCACGAGGCAGTGCGTCCTACCGAAGTGGCGCGTCGCCCCGATGATGTGGCGGCAGCACTTGCCGGCCACGCCGAAGGAAAAGAACTCACCCGTCTTTACCGTTTGATCTGGCAACGCACCGTTGCGTCTCAAATGGCGGATGCCCAACTTGAGCAAGTGACCGTAGAAGTCGGGGCCTTCCCGCAAAGTCTTGTTTCCTCAGCAGCAGATATCTCTGAAACAAAAGCACCGTACTTATTGCGGTCAAGCGGGCAAACTGTCGTGTTTGACGGTTTTCTTCGTGTCTATGCGGAAGGAAACGATGACGAGGAGGATGTGCTGGAGAATCGCCTTCCCGACTTGTCGGAAGGTGCGCCTCTCGTACAACGAGATCTCACAACCCAGCGGCATGAGACAAAGGCAGCTCCGCTTTATACAGAGGCGTCGCTCGTCAAGAAGCTCGAACAGCTTGGGATTGGGCGTCCTTCCACGTATGCCCCGACGATTGGCGTGATTCTTGAAAGAGAATACGCGGCGATGGAGAGCAAACGACTTGTGCCAAGTGAACTTGGAGCACAGGTCAACGACTTCTTGGTCAAGAACTTTCCTGACTATGTGGGTTATGCGTTTACTGCGCGCATGGAAGATAACTTGGACCGGATTGCCGAGGGGCTGGACGACTGGAAACCCGCGGTGCGCGCTTTCCACAGCGAGTTGGAGCGCAGGATTGACAAGGTGATGGGCGTTTGCCCGGAGTGCGGGGGTGCCCTCGAGTTCCGTACGGGTTTTCGTGGTCGCCGGTATATTGGCTGCGCGAACCATCCGACATGTGAGTTTACGCGCCGTTTGGGAGACCGAGACGGCGGAGCAGCACCCGTGGCGCTTGACGAAACGTGTCCCCGCTGCCGGCAACATATGTTGGTAAAGAAAAAAGGCAGATACGGCTGGTTTATCGCGTGTACGGGATACCCCGACTGTAATTACAGTCGCCCTACCGATGAGGATCTGGGAGAGCAGACTCTCAGCGATGAGAATTGCGAGAAATGCGGCGCCGAGATGGTGTATCGGCGCGGACGCTATGGTCCTTTTCTCGGGTGCAGCAAGTATCCGGGGTGCAAAACGATAAAGCGAATTGAGCAGTCGCTTGGTGTCGCCTGTCCTCAGTGCGAGGGTGGGGAACTTGTGAAACGTCAGACGAAACGTGGAAAGACTTTTTACGGCTGCAACAAATATCCCGATTGTGATTTTGTGGTGTGGGAGAAGCCACATGCGCACCCGTGCCCGGAGTGTGCCGGCCTTCTCACTGGAGCTGGAGACGCGCTGACGTGTCAGTCATGCAAAAAGGGCTTTGCGACCAAAGAGATTGAGGGTTCTCCCGAGAAAGCGTGAAGGTACTTCTTCTACGTTCCAGTTTGACGTAGAAGAAGTACCTTCTTGCGTGTTCTTTTACCGCTGCTTGCCTCGGCCCTGTGATGGCGTGCCGCACGCGGTTTTTCCGCTTTTTCAGCTGGGGAGAAAAAGCCGGGCACCGCTTTATGTACGTGGTACCCGTGCGAGAGATCCTGACGGTTTCTCGTTTGTTGTAAGTTTTGTGTTCAGGCGATGCTGTCTTTTTTCGTCTGCTCGTCCGCGTCTACGCCCGTGCTGCTCTCGAAGAGGAATCCGATAAGGGATGGGTCTGCGAGGATCGCCCAGTCTGGTGCCATTAGTTTGGCGTAGCGCTCAAAATAGAGCATTTGTTTTGCGATAAGAACGAGTTCGCGAGGCAACCGCACCTCATAACTCACGCCAATCTTGATGATCTCGATCAGGATTTCCCCATAGGAAATCTCGGCCAGTGTTTTTTCGAGCAGTGGCTCGACAATGCGACCAATGTCTTCTGAGGCCTGTTCGAGGTCAGAGGGGTTGAGGATCGCGCCCATTTCATAGATGGAGCGTGCCACCGTCTTGTAGTCTCTGTTCACCATGAGGGCAGGGAGACCAGTGCTGACAACACCGCGTGTTTCGTCGTCCAGGGTTCCACAAATCCCGAAGTCGAGGAAGACGATTTTGCCTTCCTCGTCGAGCATGAGGTTCCCGGCGTGCACGTCCCCGTGGAAGAAACCATGCACAAGCGCGGCTTCCATCCAAGCTCGTACCCCTTCTTTTAGGGTTCCTGCAAGGTCCCACCCTTTGCTTTGCAGCTCCAGGATGTCGTCGAACTTGTAGCCATAGATGCGTTCCATGGTGAGCACCCGAGGCGTTGTGTACTTCCAGTGCACCCGAGGGACACGGATCATGCTGTTTTCGCCGAAGGTATCAAGGTTCGTGCTGAAACGCTCCATATAGTTGGATTCTGTAATGAAGTTCAGCTCATGTCGCAAGGTCTCGGAGAAGTCCTCGACAATGGCCACAGGGTTTGCCATGCGGCTTGTTTTCCAGGTCCGTTCCAGGATCTGAGAGATCTTCATCAGGATGCGGAGGTCTTTTTCGAGGCGCTCGCGAATTTTTGGTCGCTGCACTTTCACCACCACTTTTTCCCCGGTGGGGAGGGTGGCAGTGTGCACTTGCGCGATCGATGCTGCTGCAAGCGGCTCTCGGTCGAAGTCCAGAAAAATATCCTCGGCAGGAGCGCCGAGCTCTTCTTCGATCAGTTCGAGCACGTCTTCTGACGGGACAGGTGGGACCTCGTCGAGACAGGCCCGAAACTCGTCAGAGAGGGTTTCAGGAAAGAGCCCGGGACTGGAAGCGACAAGCTGTGCCAGCTTTACATAGGTTGGCCCGAGTTCTTCAAATGCCTCTCGCAATTCCACCGACAACGCGTCGATACCTTTTTCTCCGTCCCGACGTCTTTTCCAGGTGCGCCAGCCGTGCCTGGTGAGGATGCCTGTTGTTGCCCCCACGCGCCCGAAGTCGATAAGCGAGATCTTTTTGATGGATGCTGGATCGAATCCCCTGCGCTTTGCCACAACGATCCTTTCATGAAGCCCCGAGGATGCCGAGACCATTATGCCCACAATAGCTGGAAAGTAGTGCCAGAGTACTGAGAAAAGGGTGGATTCGTCATGTCTTGGTGTGTTGGGTGTGAAAGAGAGGGCATGGATATTGTGGGGAATACCCGATGGGCAATGCCTTTTCTGTCGTTATTTCATGTTCGCTTTTTCAGCTTTTCTCACAGTTCGGGTAGTACTCCAGCTGGAGTTTTTCTGGAGTGCGTGTGAAGATTTAATGGGGTTTGTGGGTAATTATAGGTTTGAGGGAGTATTGCAGGAATTGTCCTTGGAATTGGAGTGTTGTGGCTTTTTTGCGGGAATTTCCGGGGAAAAACAGCGAGAAGATTGACATGAGACGTAAAATGTCTTACATATGTTTTACGGTTAAAGCGTCGCGCTGAAAGTTTTACTGCCCTCGGACGCATCTCGTTGTCATCGGTGATCGTCATTGGTGATGCGGGCAATGATGCTTCCTCCAAGTGATCGATGATCGGGGTAAAGAGGGCAAAAAATGCGAGGCGTATTTTTTGGGGACGAAAGTGAGGGGCATGGCACGGTCATTCAAACGGCGTCACGGCGCTCCCTATGTGATTATTGATGGTTGCATCGAGTGCGGAAAATGTGAACGGGTCTGCCCGTACGATGCTATCTTTATGAGTGAAGATTTTGAATATGTGGTCGATGGCGAGAAGTGTCCTTCTTGTCAGCGCTGCTTGGCGCCACTCTGCCCTGTCGACACGATCATCCCAATGGATGACCCTCGCGCTGTGCGAGTGCGTGAATCCAACAAACCGTTTGTATTCCCAAACTGGAAAACCGTTTCAGAAGAAGAATTGGCAGGGGAACCAGCATAGGACGCCCCTGTAATGGGGCGGGCTGGCAGGTGCCAAAAAAATCGGAGCACATAGGAGGGTCCGTAACATGAAAAAATTCATGACGAGCGATGAGCTGGCGCGTGATGACCGGTTTACAAGGTCTTCACTCCCGCTCGACTTTCTCATGGCAGAAGAAGTCACGGTCGAACAAATCGAAACGACCATGACAACCCTGCTGAGTAATCCTGACATGCTCAAGAGTATGGAAGACGAGGGTGGCGCGGCTTCCCTCCTATCGGGCGGTCCCCGTCTGAATCCGGAGGAAGAGAGAGCCAAGCTCACGATGAAGACCCAAATGCACGGCATTTTCATGGGCGAGATGCAGGCCCTTGAAGCAGCAGGCCGCAGCGCTTGGGACTTCCAGGACAATGAGGAGCTCCCCTGGGAGTTCCAGCTGGACATGTGCCGTCAGACCTGGGATGAAGGTCGACATGTGGAGATCTATTCAGCTCTTCTTGACCATGTTGACTGCGAAATTGGCGAGTTCAACGAGAACCTTTTCCTTTTTGAGTTTGGGTGCTCGGATGACCCTGCAGAGCGAGTCACCGGTGTGAACCGTTGCCTCGAAGGCCTCGCACTTGACGTCTTCCAGCAGACCATCAGGTTTGGGAAGGCCGCGGACGACGAGACCATTGCACAGTCTGTTGACTTTGTTTCTGCAGACGAAGTGACCCACGTGAAGTTCGGCCAGGTTTGGGCGAAGGCTCTGACCGAGGGTGATCCTGAGCGACGCCAGAAGATCGTGAATTTCCAGCGCAAGGTGGACCGGGCCTTTAGCCTCGGTGGTCTGCGTGGTGGTTCTTATGACGGCGGGGCAACAGAAGCCTTTTTGCCCATCGCGCGTGAGTTCCGTAAGGTCGCAGGCTTCTCTGATGAGGAGATTGACGAAGTAGCAGGAGCCGGCCCGAAGGTCACGAGTTGAGCTTTTTGTCCAGAATCGCACTTTGTATCGCATAAATGCGATATGCGATAATGGAAGAGTTCTGAGCGAGGTTTTGGCCAGGAAGGCGCAACAGAACCTCGCTTGCTTTTTTCTTTATTTTGGGGGTAGAGGATAGAAATGGTAGAGCAGACAGAGTCGTCGGCAAATGGAGTAGGAGCGTACGGAATTACTCGGCACGCCCAGCCTTTCCCCTACTGGGATCGTCGCCGTCTCGTTGGCGAGTGGGACGTCGAGCAATCCGTACAGCGAATTGTTCACTACAAATATTTTGAAGAGCGCCTCTCTGCAGCTTTGGGCGGGTGGGGTGCCACCATGCCGGAAATGGACTGCAAGAACCTCGTGGCGCGCCACTGCTACGAGCACGCGTGGCACGCTGACCTTTGGCGCAAACGCCTGCCCGAGTTGCGCGAAGTCAATGAAGATCGGTCGGAACCGCCCAACGATGCCTTTGTGCGGTTTGTCGACAAGCTCACAGAGCCCTTTGATCACGACCTGACAATGGAGAAGCTGGTCGGGATCTACCGAGTGGCTATCCCCCACTTGTTGGCGGTGTACACCTTCCACCAGCATGTCACGTCTGACATCACCGACTCGCCGACTGTGCGTATTCTCGGCTTTATGTTGCAGGATGACCACAAACAGTATGTCGAAGGCGAGATGATGATTCAGGATCTCGCAGCAACTCCTGAACTACGCAAGCGTGCAGGAGCTTGGCAGCTCGAACTTGACCTTCTGCTTGGCGAGGCCGGCGGTATCTGCGGACCGGGCACTTTGGGTGGTCTGCCAAAGATTCAAAAGCCGCCACACGCTGTACTTGGTGATGAGCTCAGGAAGAGGCGGGAAGCAGCTCGTAAGGTTGCAGAGGCGGCATCTTCCTCATGACTTCTTCGTCTCCGGACCCAGGTGCCATCTACGAAGGCGGCGAGGGCATGGCCGAAACCCTGGCGCTTGAGCAGCGGTTGCTCGACGCTGGGTACGGTGGCTTGATCGCGGTGTTCGATGAGACCAGTGACTTCCCGTACGAGGGGAACACTATTGAAGAGGTGATCACCGAGGCGCGGGCATACCTGTTGCACCAATGGATGTGTGATGAAGCGGGCGCCCGTCTCTTGGCGAAGATCGGGGAAGTCGCGGTGAAAGCCCAGGCTTTCGATGCCATTGTCGGCATTGTTGACCACCGCTCTACAAAGTCTGATTAACGGCGATAACGGACGCTGGTATCGACGCAGCGTGGACCGCACTGTCGATACCAGCCTCGGCGCTGTTCCTGTCAAGATACTGCTGAAAATCTTTTCTGTGGACGAGGGGCTCTGCATCTCGCCTTCTTGCGCGTGAAACCATATCTTTGGGAAGACGGTGGGAGACCAGCCGCTTTTTCCGCGCGTGCTTCACGCGTGGGGTAAGCGGGATCCCTCGCTGCAAATTCTTCCGAGAAACCCCTTGAAAGCCCTCTGCCGATCCCTATGAAAGCGTGGGCGTCGCAAATACCGGAACGATAAAAGTGCGAATGTAGTGGCGTATTTCTTCACTATTGCGGGTTGTGGGTCCCTTTACGGATAAAAGAGAAAGAAGAGTGCGCAAGAGCCATTCCTTGGCATCGGCAAATGAGAGCTTTGCTGGTAGATGGCCGCTTTCTTGGGCTTGCTCCAACACGGGTGTGATAAATTCGGTGAGTCCGTCGGTCACGCTTGTGGAGAGTTTTCCGAGCTTGCCAGAGAATCCTGGGTTTTCGATGTCGAGATAGCGAGAGAAATTCGTGTCAACGCGGAGTTTGTCGACGGCAGAGACGATGCCTTCGACGATGATTTCTTCGATATCGTTGTACCTGTGGAGAGTTTTTTTCAGTTCTTCTCCAAACCGCTGGGCTTCCCGCAGCAGAACTGAAGTAATAATGCCCTCACGGTTGTCGAAGTAACGGTAGACAGTGGCGCGTGAGTAGCCGGCGGAGTGGGCAATGTCTCTCACCCGGGTTCGTACTATTCCGTATTGCCCGAAACAGCTTTCCGCCGCGTCAAGGATGCGGTCTTTTGTGATTTGTGTGTCCGTTGCGTGGGTGTCGTGCAGGGTGTCTGATTGCCGGCTATTTTCCGACATATCTTCTCCAGATGTTGTGGCTCAGTCTGCAAGGACCTGGTGTGGGCCGAGGTTTCCCTGGTGTGAGGTTCTTGGCGGATTGACCTTGGATGTTGTTGGGCCGATAGCTGCTTGTGCCTCCTTGGGTTTGTTCCCGGATGTTGTGTTCTTGCAGTCTTGCTGTCGAACAAAAAAGGTCGCTGTCTGAGACAATTCTTGCATATTGTCTCAGACTTTTTTTGGCTGTTTGTCGAAGAGCTGTGCAGTGCCGACTCCGAAGGACTCTTGGGGTCAATGGTTGTCGACAGTCGTCAATGGTTGTCGTCAATGGTTGTCGGAATCGGATGGGAACTAGGCTACTGCAGAGGAAGTCGCGCGCGAAGGGGGTTCTATGTCGTTGGTATTGCCAAAGTTTGAACACTTTGATCAGGCCACTGCTGATGGGATGGTGGCAGCAAGCTCGAAGGCCATTGGCGGACTTGCCGGTTATATTGGCATTTCTGTCGATGAAATGGGACCGGGAACTCTCTCGGCTTCTGTTGAGGTGCGAGATGAGTTGTTGACACCTCTTGGGTCGATGCATGGTGGAGTCATGGCGGCTCTCTGTGACCATATTCTCGGGTGCGTGATGTATCCGATTATGTTGCCGGGATATTGGGCAGCAACGACAGAGTTCAAGCTGAATTATTTGGCTCCAGTTCGTGGTGGTACGGCGATAGCACATGCCACAGTGGTCTCCATGTCGAAGAGTTTCGCTGTTGTGCGTATGGAGATTGAGAATGAGGGACGTCTCGTCTGTGCTGCGCAGGGGACGGTGACTATTAAAGCCCCAAGAAAGTGATCTTGCCTGGTCGACACGATGTGGGGGACACGCCCTGGGAGAGGCACTACTTGCGGCACGACGAGAGGCACTATCGCACTATGAGAGGCACTAGTTGGCTTGCGGGTGTCTTGTGCTATTTCGGAGAAGTCCGCAGTTTTCGCAGCTACCTGGGGGTATCTTGCGTGTTTTTGGTGTGCTTGATGAAGGTCGTGCTGTGCTGGGAACACGAAAAAGGGGAGCAATGTTTTGTTTGATGCCGCAAGGTCTGAGCGGAGTGCGTAGCCGCTTTGTTTTGCGCGGTGTTTCTTTTGTGAGAAAGGGGACGCACTAATGGCGCAAATTCCAGTTGAAGATGGGTATATGATTATACCCACTGAGAAGGGGAAGTCGGTTCGCCTTGTCGGATCGTATAGCCCAGAGGCTGATGAGAGTTTCTTTCCTCGTCGCCGCCGTTGTCCTATCACCGGCGGTCCTGTAGAGGATGTCGAGTTCTCTTCTGTAGGAACCCTGTACTCTTGGACATTTTTGCATGTTCCCCGCATGGGGCTCGTGCCATTTGCCCAAGACGGTGGGTATGGTGTTGGCCAGGTTGACTTGCCCGAAGGGCCTCGCATCCAAGCGGTGATCGAAGGCGATATGGGCGACTGGGAAATCGGCATGAAAATGCGTACTAAAGCGTATAAAATTGCCGAGGACAAGGAAGGTAATGAGCTTTGCGGCTTCTGCTTTGAACCGGAGGTGGAATCGTGAATCGTGATGTATATGTCATTGGTGTCGGTGCACATCCCTTCGGGAAGCACGGTGTGCCTGTCGGCGATATGGCCGACGTGGCAGGAATGGCAGCCCTGGAAGACGCCGGCATCAAGTTCCCCGATGTAGACCGACTGTACAACGGGTACATTGCGGCCGGCGGCATGATGACCGGCGTGACCTTTGCCAAGGAATTCGGTTTGACCGGGCTTCCTGTGGTGCACGTTGAGAATGCATCGGCGACGGGTTCCACTGCTTTCCAAGAGGCTGTGCTCTCAGTCGCCGGCGGAAACGCCGAGATCGCGATGGCCCTCGGCTTCGACGACATGAACCGGATGGGCGGGATGATGGCGGCGGGTTTTAGCCGTCCGAGCATTGATACTGTGCTTTTGCCCGCGGCTTTCTTTGCCATGTGGGCTGTGCGTCGCATGCATGACAATGGGACGACTGTCGAAACATTTGCGAAGATCGCGGCAAAGAACTGGAACCATGCACGTTCCAACCCGATAGCCCAACGACGTTCTGATCATGAAGTCACGCCTGAAGAAGTGCTTGCTTCGACAATGATCTCCTATCCTCACACATCCATGATGGCATGTGCTGCGGGTGGTGGTGCCGCATGCGCCCTCGTGGCAAGCGAAGAGGTGGTGCGCCGCCTTGGAGATAGCCGTCCGAAGGTGAAAGTGTTGGCATCGCAGCAACAGTCTGAACAATATACCAAGGGTCACGTCTTCATGGGAGCCGTGATCGGTCCTTCGGAGATGACGCGTACTACCGCCCAGGCAGCTTATGAAGAAGCTGGTCTTGGGCCAGATGATTTGAACTTCGTGCATGTGCACGATGCCTTTCCGATCGAGGAGCTCATGTATTACGAGCTTCTCGGCATCTGTGGTGACGGGGAAGGCGACAAACTTGTGGCAGAGGGTGCGACGTCCTTGGGCGGGCGTATTCCCTTTTCGCCGGATGGTGGCTTGACTGCGCGTGGTCACCCTGGTGGACCAACTGGTCTTGCCCAGGTTTGGGACGCCACGCAGCAGTTGCGTGGCGAGTCGGGAGACCGCCAGATTCCAGATGCTCGTATCGGAATGTGCCATATGGTAGGTGCTGGTTCCGTGTCTGTTGTGCACCTTTTGGCGCGCTCAGACTGAGAGAGAGTACTCAAAGGGAGTAGAACCCCGCATAGGGTTCTACTCCCTTTTTTTTTGAGTGCGGTGGATCGAATTTTCTTCCGGATAGGGTCTTTTGTCAGATTTTTCGCGGCCCTCTGCCCCTAGGAAGCAATTGTTTGCAAAATTAACCTGAGGTTTGCAGGCATGAGACATATTTCGTCTGTTGTTTCGTAGCTTGTTGATATTGCGCCACGGGCAGGAGAACCAATGGATCAGTTGGATTACACCTACGATGAAATCATGGCAGACCACCCGTTTGCCGAGCCGCTTGTCGTGCAGGATTTGCACTGTCACGGTGGTTATGACGAGGACGGTAACTACATTCCGCCCCGGATGCTGAACCGGGAACGCGCGATTAAGGCGTGGCATGAGAAATTGCAGAGTGAAACCAATAGGCCACTGCTCGATTGCCCCGATGACATGTTCGCCGACTTCTATCCGAATGTGGCGCAAACCAAATACCTCCTGTCAGAGGGTATTCGCCAGCCTTTGATTGACATCCTCACCCAGATCGGCACGGTCGAGGGGTTCGGTGCGATCATTGGACAAGTGCAAATTCCAGATTTGCAGAAGCTTTTTGTAGAAGACGTGAGGGGAACTGCCACTGCCCACCTCGGCAAGGGATTGTTCGAAGCTCACGCTCGTGACGAAGCCGGGTTTGAGGATATTTCTGGGCATCGTGACATGTGGTACGCGGTGCGCGACATCGCCTTTGAGTACCCGGAGTGCGGTGACCCGATGCAGATGATGATGAAACAGATGCAGGGTGGTGGCGGAAAAGGCGGCGAGGCAATGGCCGGCATGGCTTCGGCTGTGATGCCACAAAACCGGATCGTCCCTGAGATCAGCAAGCAAGCCGAGATCATGATCTCTCGTATGACAGGCCTGCTCCTCATCGAACGCCTGGCCTTCCAGACCTTCTCCTGGGCGAAAGAAGTGCTTGGGTCGAGCGAGGACTTGGCGCACCCTGAGGACACGACGCGCATTGTCGACTTCATCTGTGCTGATGAGTACCCCCATGTGGATTACACGCAGGTTGCCTTGACAGAAATGCAGTCCCGCACATTTATCGGCGAAGATGGTCAAAGGATCCCAGGGATTGACGTCATTGAGCCGATCTGGAAAAACTCCATGAAGGGCATGTTCGGTTTCAGTGGAAAGCGCTCGACTCGGCGGGACATGATTATTTCCCTGCTGAACCAGGATCTGGAGGGAAACCGTCGCAAGGACGAGATTCTCCGGAACTTCCATGACCTTGAAACTCCTGACGTGATGCCAGAAGTACACCAGGAAGCGAATCTGGCAGCAGCAGACAGGGGTATGACGTATTGAGGACGTTGTTGTAATGTGTCGTTGTGGCAACGTCCTTGTATCGTCTTCGCATGTAGGTCGCACATAATGGAAGAAGCCGCAAACTACTTTGCGGCTTCTGTTGCACAATATTCGGTCAATCGGTTGGCTTTTGCTTGCTTTTTTTATGCAAAAGTTTGCGCACAGCGGAGAGCTTTGAGACATATCAGGTATGATGTGTCAGTGTTCTGTGTGTGTGAAGGGACTTCCGATGGAGCAGATCGAGTACACATTCGATGAGATTTTGGCTGACCACAAGTTTGAAGAGCCGTTGGTTATCGGTGATGTCAAATGCCATGGGGGATTTGACGAGGACGGGACCTATGTGCCCCCCCGAACCCTGAACCGACAGAGGGCGATTGACTCCTGGGAAAAGAAACATCTCGAAGAATCAGGTATGCCTCTTTTGACATGTCCTGACGATATGTTTGCTGAGTTTTATCCAAATATCCCACAGACCAAGTACCTCTTGTCTGCGGGAGTGCGTCAACCAATTATCGACATCATTACGCAGATTGGGACTGTCGAAGGCTTTGGTCAGATCATCCGCCATGTGGAGATCCCCGACCTACAGAAGCTTTTTGTAGAAGATGTGTCAGGAACGGCGACATCTCACCTCTCCAAGGGGCTGTACGAAACCCACGCGCGTGACGAGGCTGGTTTTGGTGATCTCGCTGGTCACGACAAGATGTGGTACATCGTGCGTGACATGGCCTTTGATAACCCTGACTGTGGCGACCCGATGCAAATGATGATGAAGCAGCTGTCGCAGGGCGACGGTGCGGGCAAGGCGCTTGCGGGCATTGCCCAGTCTGTGATGTCGACTGAGCGTCTTCTTCCCCAGCTTGACCAGCAGGCGGAGGCGATGATTACCCGGATGACCGGACTTCTCCTGATCGAGCTGCTTGCCTTCCAGACCTTCAAGTGGGCCCAGGAAATTCTCGCCTCCGAAGACCTTTCCCGCCCTGAGGACACAACCCGCCTTGTCAGTTATATTCGTGCCGATGAGCAACCACACGTGCACTACACGCAGGTGGCATTGACGGAAATGCGTTGCCGCACTTTCGTGGGTATTGACGGGAAACGAATTCCCGGCACGCAGGTGATTGACACCTGCTGGGATCACTCCATGCGCGGGATGTTCGGCTTCAGTGGAAAGCGCTCGGAGCGTCGTGACATGATCATGTCACTTTTGAACACCGAGCTTGAGGGCTGGAAAAATAGGGACGAGATTTTGCGGAACTTCGATGACCTTGAGACGCCAGACCCGGTTATCGCTGAAAAAGCTGTTATGACGTCCGTGGGATACGCCTGAGCGGGTGCGCCGCAGGGGTACCCCCGGAAGGGTACAAATGAGGGGGTATGCGTGAGTATAAAGTTTGGTCTCATTTATGAGATCTGCCGTCCAGAGCCGTTTGATGGTTGGATCACCGAGGCGGAAGCCTATTGGCAAGCGCTCGAGCAGTGCAGCCTGGCAGACGATGTGGGGTTTGACCATGTGTGGGAAGTGGAACACCACTTCCTTGAGGGGTACTCACTCTCGTCGGCCCCGGAGGTCTTTCTCTCTGCGGTTGCGCAAAACACCAAACATCTGCGCGTTGGCAATGGGGTGCGCCTTCTGCCCCCGAAGTTCAACCATCCGGCTCGGTCCGCGGAAATGGCGGCTGTGCTCGACATTATGAGTCACGGTCGGTACGACTTTGGTTGTGGCCGTTCCATCACTGAGGCCGAGTTGGGCGGGTTTAATATTGATCCGGAAGACTCGCGTCCCATGCTCGATGAAGTATTGCCCGAGATCGTGAAGATGTGGACGGAACATCCATATCCTGGTTTCGATGGCAAGTACTTTTCGATGCCGGAGCGCCCGATTCTGCCGAAGCCATTGCAGGATCCGCATCCCCCTCTCTGGATGGCTTGTACTCAGCCGCATTCTTTTGAGATGGCAGCAGACTACGGTATTGGGGTTTTGGCGTTTGGCGTCGGTGCCCCTGGTGATGTGGTCAATTCAGTGAAGCGCTACAAAGAGCTCATTAAGAACCCGCGGCGACAGGTCGGCAAGTTCGTCAACAATGCGATTGCCCCTGCCACAGTGATGTACTGTGGTCAGAACGAGAAAGAAGCGTTGGATATGGGCGGGGTTGCCGCTCTTTGGTACGGCGCGCAGTCTGCCAAGCTCTTTGCTCCCTGGGCAGGACGTCAGGTAGAAGGCTACGAGTACTACACAAACCTGGCGCAGGACAAGGAATTCGTCAAGCAGTTCTCCCGCCCTTTCAAAGACTGGCTCAAGGATGAGTATTCCTTGGTGGGCACGCCTGACGAAGTGGCAAAGGGAGTGCAGTCTTACATCGACATTGGTGTGGACCAGATCATTTGTCTTGTGCAAGCAGGGCGTGTGCCACATGAGCGCATCATGGAGAGCCTCAGCCTGTTCGGCAAAGAGGTGATCCCCCAGTTCAAGAAAAAATGATGGACTGAGACTGTCTGACGGCGGTTTTTTTTCGTGCATCTCTTTTCTACCGGTCTGTGCTCGCTGCAATGCGGGCGCAGGCCGTTTTGCGTCACGGGTAGGTTTTGTTCTGTGCTGTGGGAAGTACCGAGAGAGATGACGGGAAAAAGCGCGAAAGAGGAGAGAGTACATGGACTTTGAATGGCCGCCTGAAGCGGAGACCTACCGCGCTGAAATAAAAGAGTGGTTGGCAAAAAATCCTCGTCCCGCGCCGAAGCAATTGGCAGAGGCAGGCTATGTGGCTCCGCACTGGCCAAAGCCTTACGGGCTGGACGCGAGTCCTATTCAGCAGCTTGTTGTCGACCAGGAATTGAAAAAAGCGGGCGTTGGTCGCCCCATGAACATTATTGGTATCGGCTGGGCCGGACCCACGATCATCTATGCCGGCAGTGAAGAACAAAAACAGCGCTACCTGCCGAAAATTCTTTCTGGAGAAGAGATCTGGTGCCAGCTCTTCTCAGAGCCCGGGGCCGGTTCCGACCTGGCAAACCTGCGGACCAAGGCCGAACGGGACGGCGACGAGTTCGTGATAAACGGCCAGAAGATCTGGACCTCCATGGCGCAGTTCTCGAAGTTTGGTATTCTGATTGCCCGCACCAATCCAGATGTCACGAAACAAGAGGGCATCACCTATTTTATTTGCCCGATGGATACACCGGGCATTGAGATTCGTCCCATCATCGAGATGACCGGCACGCACACTTTCAACGAGGTTTTCTTCGATGACGTGCGGATTCCCGCGGAGAATGTCGTGGGGAGAGTGAACGGCGGCTGGCCTTTGGCCAAAGTGACCTTGGGGAATGAGCGGGTCTCCCTGTCAGGAGAGGGCGCCATGTGGGGTATGGGCCCGACCGCGCGCAACCTCATCGACATGATTCTCTCGAAAGGTGGGAGTAGCGATCCGCTTTTGCGTCAGGAGATTACTCGCCTTTACATCGAAGCGGAAGTTCTCCGTCTTATTCGCTTACGTACTATTTCTGCTGCTGTTGCGGGGAAAGAACCCGGGCCAGAAGCCTCAATCCGGAAAGCAATGGCCGATGAGCACGGTAAACACGTGTTTGAGCTCGCGAACCGTTTGTCGGGCATATACGGCATGCTGAACGACGATGACGGGGGACGTGACGAGCAGGCAGCATACAACGGCATGCTGTGGCATCATGGCTTCTTGTTTGCTCCGGCACTCACGATTGGTGGCGGCACTTCGGAAGTGCAGCGCAATATTATCGGCGAGCGTGTGCTGGGTCTGCCCAAGGGCCCTGATGTGGAAACCGGAAAAACCTGGGCTGAGATGCAACAAGTCTGAGCCGCATCCTTCCCTGTTGTGCGGGTAACCCGCTGGAGAACATGGTGTGGAGAAGCGTTGTGAGGAATGACTTCTCCGGCTCTGTCTGCAACAACAGGGAAGGATTTGTTCGAGACTGTACGGTCCTATGTGTGGGCTGTACGGTCGGTGTGGCCTGTGGCTTGTCCGGCCGTCAGGTGCGCATCATGATTCCGGCGGTCATTCCACCGTCAATCGCGATTGCCTGACCGGTAATAAAAGCAGCTTTTTCCGAGAGCAGGAAGGTCACGAGATCGGCAACCTCTTCGGGTTCGGCGACCCGTCCAAGCGGGTGTCCCTTGCCGATCATCTCCATCATGCTCTGCGCGGCGCTGCCTTCAAGTGCGCCACGTGCCATGGGTGTGTTGACCACTCCAGGGCAGATCGCGTTCACGCGGATCTGCATGGGGGCGAGTTCGAGGGCCGCGTTCCGGGTGAGCAGAACAACACCTCCCTTTGAGGCGTTGTAGGCACCAAGCATGGGGCAGCCGAGCAGACCTGCGACGGAGGCAGTGTTTACAATGGCCCCTGGGGTACCTGCTGCAAGCATGGCCTGGGCGCCGTACTTCAAGCCGAAAAAGACCCCATCGAGGTTCACGCTGACCAGGGCACGATAATCTTCGTCGCTTGTGCCAAGCAACGGGCCGTGCATTTCTCGCCCGGCATTGTTGTGAATGAAGTTGAGCTGCCCGTGCGTTTCGACAACCTTGTCGAAGAGCGCTTTTACTTGGTCAGGGGCAGTCACATCACAGTGAATGAATTCCCCGCCAACCTCTTTTGCCGTGACCTCGCCCGCTTCATCTGTGATATCGGCGATGACAACTTTTGCTCCTCTTCCGGCAAGGTTGCGGGCGACAGCTGCTCCGATACCCGAAGCTGCTCCAGTGACCACTCCCACTTGCCCAGTGAAGTCCTGTGACATGCTGTTTCCCCTTGTGTTTCTTTTCGCCCCGGCGCGTGTTGCTCGCTTTGGCCGTGGGCGATTACTTCTGACTTCAGCGCATGCTGGATTTTTGCCACAAGAGACTTCTTGTGGCAAAAAAAAGAATGGGCCCTGTGCCGTTTGGTGCGGTCTTGTTGTTTTCATTTCTCACAAGAAGTCTCTTCTCTTGTGGGAAATGAAATTTAGAGAGGCCGGTAGACGGGGGCGCCGCCTTGCGCAGCAGAAGTCACGGAGACGCGTGTGCCGGTCAGGGAAGTGCCGGCAAGCTGTGCGGGAAGGGAAGGGTCCTCAGTCAGAGCCACGACGCGTTTCCCATTTTTGAGCCGGCCGATAATGGGGGCTGCCACAGGGCCTGCAACTCGATCGTGCAGCACCGTCATTGCTTCGACTTCCACTGTGCCGCTTGGCGCGAGGTCGACTTCGAGTGCGGTGTCGTCGATTTCTTTTTGCGCTTTTGTGGGGTCGGGGCGCTGCCAGCCACGCGGTGGTGGGGTGGCGCTGTAGAGGCCCACGGCATGTTTTGTGACATACCAGCCGAGGCCGGTGACAAGGCCAATATTTTCCGGGGTCTCGCGGCAGAGGTCAACAGTGGTGGCAATGGAATGGGCGACATAGTTATTGCCTGGTCCACCAAAGTAGGCGAGACCGCCGGTGACGGTCATGCCACGCGGGTCGTCTACGGAGATTCCGAGGGCTTCGGCGCCCATTTCCACCGCGCAAGGAAAACAAGAGTAGAAATCGAAGGTGGCAATATCGTCGACTCCCACGCCTGCCGCGGTAAGGGCGAGTTTGCCTGCGGCAGCGATGCCAGGGGAGCGTGAGAGGTCGGGACGTTCGGCGGGATAGAACACATCGTTGCAGTCCGCGCTGGACCAGGGAAAGACCCACTGGGAGCGGGGGATGCCCGCGGCTTCGGCGTTTTCGACAGACGTAAGAATGATGGAGGCGCCCTGGTCAACCGACATGATGGCGTTCATCAACTTGGGATACGGTTCCCCAATCATGCGGTTTTGCGGGGTGATTTCAGCGATCTCTGCAGCAGAGCGTTCTTGTGGGAACCATGCGAGATCGGGATGGGACGCAGCAACTTGGGTTGCTCGTGCCATGAAGGTCGCGAGAAAGTGGCGTTGTTCTTCGGGAGAACGACCTGCCCGGTGTGCAATGGCGTTTTCGAGAAGCGGATAGAGCTGGGGAGGTCCCATCAGGCCTGCTGCCATCTCCGCCGGGCCGGCTCCCATGCGCCCGTCCCCAATGACTTCACAGGTGGAAGCGGTAGTACTTCGTGCCCCAGCTTGTTGTACGCCGTCTTTACGAGCCCGCTTTGCAGAGTCTCCGGCTTCAGCGCCCGCGATGAGCACACCTTTTATGCTGCCGCTCTGTATGGCATCTCCGGCTTTCCCGATGAGCCATTGAGGAGTGTTTCCGCCGATGGCAGTGTACTGCCGGATGCCGTCGGGGAGTTTGAGGCGATCTGCCAGGTCCCCCGGGGGGTTTGCATAGGTGTGCGAAATTGCGTTGACGACTTGCACACAGTCAATGAAAGGTGCGACCTTTGTGCCGGCATCCTCTAAGGCAAGCACGGATGCTTGTTCCATGAGGTCGAGCGCTTCGACATAGGCTTTTCCTCGATTGGTTACTTGGCCGACGCCGACAATGATCGGGGTTCGCGGGTCCATGCGCTGCTCCCTGCGTGTGCGCTGCAGTGTCAGACAAGAATAGGTTTCCGGTTTTTGTGAGTCGAATCCCTCCTTCTGCCTGTCCTCTTTTTGTGGGTGCTGCTGTGGGTGCTGCTTCAGGGGATGTTCCGAGTGCTTTTTTGTTTTTTGGGTTCTTCGGCTTTTCTGGGTTTTTCTTAGGGAACAACATTAATTGTGGATTTTGTAGGGCTTCTCGGTTTCGCTGGTTTTTTGCGGTAGAGAGGTAAAAAGAGGTGGAAAGAAGCAGAAAAGAGGCGTCGAAGTAGACATGCGGAAGAAATATGCGAGAGCAGGGAAATAGGCAGTTTTTCCTTTTCGAGATGGGAAGACGCTGGTACGTTTTAGTCTAATGAAGATGAGGCCGTTGACTTTCTCTGTCCGCTCCATTGCGCACAGGGTCATCTTGTGCGAATCTTGCGGGAAAGACGTTTTTGACTTTTTTGCAGAGTGCCGACAACGATTCCAGTGAGCTGGAATATCTCTATCTAAGGGGCTTATCGTGAAGGTCGGATATAACGAGGAGCAAGAGGAACTGAAGCGCATTGTGCGACAGTTTCTTGAAGAAAAATCTCCTGAATCCGAAGTCAGACGCCTCATGGAGACCGATACAGGTTATGATGAGGCCGTTTGGCGTCAAATGGCTGATCAGATGCAGTTACAAGGACTGACGATCCCGGAAGAGTACGGAGGATCAGGGTATGGAGCCGTAGAGCTTGTGGCTGTGATGGAGGAAATGGGGAGATCGCTGCTCTGCGCCCCTTTCTTTTCTTCCATAGTGCTTGCTTCGAACCTCCTGCTTGTTTCCGGAGATGAAGCGGCGAAAAAAGAGCTCCTCCCGAAGATCGCGAATGGCGACCTTCTTGCCGCTGTTGCAGTGACCGAGGAAAACGGTCGCTGGGACGAAGAAGGCGTGCAGATGAAGGCCAAGTCCGACGGCGGAAAGTGGACCGTCTCGGGAACGAAAATCTGTGTGATCGACGGTCAGATCGCGAATGAACTTTTGGTGCTTGCGCGCACCGGCAAAGGCGTGAGCCTCTTCCGCGTGTCCGGTGAGGCAAAAGGTCTGAAGAAGAAACTTCTCAACACACTTGACAGCACCCGCAAGCAGGCGAGGCTGGAATTCAAGGCAGTTTCCGCCACACTGGTGGGTACTGAGGGCGAAGCATGGGATGCTTGGTCGAAAACACTCGATCTTGCTGGTCTTGCTCTCTCCGCAGAGCAGATCGGAATGGGGCAGTTCTGCCTCGACATGGCAGTGGACTACGCCAAGATTCGCCTGCAGTTCAGCCGGCCAATCGGTTCCTTCCAGTCCATTAAGCACATGTGTGCTGACATGTTTGTGGAACTCGAGTCAGCGCGTTCCGGCTTGTACTATGCGGCCGCGTGTTATGCCGAAGAAGAATCAGAGTTCCCCAAGGCTGTTTCCCTGTTGCAGGCCTACGCGTCTGAGATGGGCTTTCGCATTGCGGCGGACAATATCCAGATTCATGGCGGGATCGGCTTTACCTGGGAGCACCCGGCCCATCTCTATTACAAGCGGGGCAAGAGCTCTGAGCTGCTCTTCGGCGACGGTGACTTTCACCGTGCCAAGATGATGGAGCGTCTTGACGCCGAACCTATGGTGATGCCCGGTTCAGGGGACGACGAGACGGCAGACGATGAGGGTGACAGCCCAGAGGCTGCCGCAATACGCACTGAAGCCCGTGCCTGGTTCGAGGCGAACTGGGACCCCGAGATTTCGCTGCGCGAATGGTGGGAGCGCCTTTCCAACAGTGGTTGGGGCTTTCCGACCTGGCCAGAAGAGTGGTACGGCAAGGATCTGCCTTCCCACTTGGCGCGTGTTGTCGCTCAGGAGAGCCGTCGTGTCGGAGCTGTTGCTGCTCCCACGGGCATTGGCCCCATGATGGCCGGTCCGACGCTCGCACAGTGTGCAACCAAAGAGCAGAACGAGCGATTCTTGCCCGACATGGTGAGCGGGAAACTCGTATGGTGCCAGCTCTTCAGTGAGCCTGGCTCCGGGTCGGACCTCGCGAGCTTGCAGACCCGCGCCGTGCGTGACGGGGACGAGTGGATCATCAACGGCCAGAAGGTCTGGACTTCTGGTGCCCAGTTCTCGAAATGGGGCATCCTCATTGCCCGGACCGACCCCGACGTGCCAAAGCACAGTGGGATCACCTACTTTGTGATCGACCTGGAACAGCCTGGTGTGGAAGTTCGGCCTCTCACAGAGATGACCGGCCAGCAGATGTTCAACGAGGTTTTCTTCACTGACGCCCGCGTGCCACACGCGAACGTGATTGGCGAAGTGAACGCCGGTTGGCACGTTGGAGTGGTGACGCTCGGTTTTGAGCGGAACTCCCTCGGTGCAGGCGGCATGAGCGGCGGCATGGGCGGTGGCGGCATGTTCGGCCCTGGCGACCTTGACAAACCGGCCGGCAAACCAGCCGGCAGTGGTGGCGGCGAGATGGCCGGTATGGCGGCTGCCTTTGGTGGTGGCGGTGCCAGCATGCTGAAGATGCTGCCCGGCATGTTCGGCAAGAGCGGCGATCCGGTCGTGGCGCAGAAAATGGCCAGGCTCTACACCATGTTTGAGCTGTCGAGTTACACCAGCATGCGGGTGCAGCAAGCAGTCACACAAGGTGACCAGGTTGGTCCTGAAGTTTCCATCGGCAAGATCGTGGCCTCGAAGATGTTGCGTATGATGCGTGACACTGCCCTCAGCATTGAGGGGCCAATGGGCATGTTGCACGGAGAAGACGCCCCACTTGGTGGCATGATCCAGTTCCTCTCCTTGTTCTGCCCGGCCATCTCGATTGCCGGTGGTACCGACCAGGTGCAGGCCAACATTATTGGAGAGCGTGTTCTGGGTCTTCCGCCAGAAGCCCGTCCCGACAAAGAAATGCCGTTCAAGGAACTTGAAATTGGTACTCGTTCGCTTAACTAAGCGGAACAAGTAGCGTACTTGTGAGAAAAAGCCAGGCTTTTTCTCACAAAGAGGGGTCCGCAGCTCGAGCTGCGGACCCCTCTTGCGTGTGTGGCTCCCCGAGAGCGTTTTTTCGATATATCTGAGTATTTCAGCAGGATCTTCCGAAGAAGACGGAAGGAGACTGTGCTGCGCTCAGGTGTGGGCTTTGATGAAAGCAGCGGCTTTTTCGAGCCCGGCGTCGGCTTCCGGGAACATGCCGGGAAAGAACTGCCAGACATGGATCATGTCTTCGCCGATGTCGAAGGCTGTTTCGATTCCGGCTTGTTTTGCCTTTTCCACGACGCGGGCCGCGTCATCGTAGAGAACCTCGTTCGTGCCCACCGCGACAAAGAGTGGGGGAAGTCCGGAAAAGTCTCCATTAATGGGAGTAATTGCGGGGTCGTCTGCTTTTTTGCCAGAGGGGTCAACGTAGAAGGAGATCCATTTTTGCAGGTCCTCTGCAACCACGAGAGGGTCCTTGTCGGCTCTGGTGGTAAGGGATTCTCCTGTCAGCGCGAGGTCAGCCCAGGGAGAGAAACAGACACCCGCTGCCGGAAGAGGTTTTCCCGCGTCGCGCAAGGCCATAAGGGTGGCGAGCGTGAGGCCCCCTCCCGCGGAGTCTCCTCCGATCACAACCTTGGAGGGCGCCGTCCCCTCCGCAAGGACTGCTTCATACGCGGCAAGGGCGTCTTCAAGCGCTCCAGGGTGGGGGTGTTCCGGTGCGAGCCGGTAGTCCACTGCCAGGACACGGGCCTGCGCGGCCACGGCAAAGTGGGCGAGCATGCCACGATGGCTGTTGAGAGAACCAATAACGTATCCGCCCCCATGCACGTAGACAATGGTGCGGTCTGTTTTCCCTGAGGGAACGTGCCACTCGCAGGAGACACCACCAACTGTGACGGGTGTAATGGTCACGTCTTCAGGTGGCGATACCATCCCCCCGAGACTGTCGTACATTGTACGCCATTCTTCGGTGCCCATCCCCTCTTCGGGACGGTTCTGTTTTGCAGCACTGAGCATCCCCATGAGGCCGCTGAACTGTTCGCTTGGCATCGATTCCCCCCTGCACCTTTGGACAGGAATTATCCTGTCGTATCGGACCTTGTCGAGATTACTCCCCCTTCTGGGCGAGAGACGAGCACAAGACCAACTTGCCTGGGGTTTTGCCTGGTCGAAAATAATCCAAACCAACAACCCGTGCCTATATTCATCCTTACCGAAACCCTCCAAGCACGAAGCACCCACAATGACACGACTCCCCCCAGGATCGTTCCTCCGCAACAACCGCTACCGCATCGACGGATTCCTGGGGCAAGGTGGCTTCGGTATCACCTACCGAGCCCACGACACCTTCTTCAACAAACCTGTTGCCATCAAAGCTTCTCGCGCTGCTTGCGACTTGGCGCTCGATCGAATCGGCCCTTGGATGCGACGACGACTCGCTCGGTCAGGTCGCGCGGCATCGGGTTCGCCGCGGATGCGAATGATCCCCAGGCACAATTGTTCGACGCCCCCTTTCCGCTTTGATCCAGAGGATTTATGCGGAGACAACCCTGTCTCTGCATCCTCGTGTCTCTGCCCGAGGGTTACGAAAGAGTGTGATATCCCGGTACTTCGATGTATGGAGTGTCGAGATAGACCTTCGCTTCAGGAACACCGCAGAAGCGGCCGTGGCTCCATCGCACCTCGATATGGCCTGCAACATGTCTGTCCTCTTCCTGCTCTCGATCAGATACGATCGCATTCCATTCGATCTCGGGTTGGCCGCTGCTCCTCGGGAAGACCTCAAAGTCAAGAAGTGAGAACTGCTGTCGCCAATCCCAAGGCGTCGCAATACGAAGTCGCAATGGTGAGTTACCTTGGGCGCTGGATCCGAGCAGGAAGTACGGGGAGCTGTACAGGCGCAGCATTCGCCACAGCATCACTTCTTTGTCACGAATCGACTTGAGATTTCGGAGCCACCGGCGGCTTGTCTCAGCCGCGACTTGCGCTGCGAAGTTCGCGTATGGCTCCTGGAGATCTGAGGGCCAGACGCGTTTGCACGCATCCTTTATCCGGTCTCGATCGTCAGCGGTGAGATCTGACATCGCGGACGGGAGACCGGATCCAAGAACAGAACGCACTTCTTGATAAAACGCCTGGTAGGCAAGTGGCGACACCTCGGCGAACCAATCAGTGCGCCGGTCACCAGACCGCTGACCAAGCAGGCGATCGAACAGATGGGGCGGGGAGGGATTCATCAGGATCTTCGAGACGTACTTGCATGAGACAAGAAATACGTGATCGATACGGAGGTCTGCCGGAAGGAGGTCATAGCCGGGTGGGCGGTGTTCGCCCTTCCACTCGACACGAACGGGTGAGCGGTGGCGCAATCCCGCGTCCGACATCAAGAAAGCTCTACCGTTGCGGTGAGCAAGCTCGAATTCCCGAGGGAACTCGCCGTCGAAGTAGGCATCGCGAAGGCGCCGCCAATGATCATCCGTGACATTGCACACGACGTCTGGAGGCCGAACCAAGGCTGCCTCCAAGGTCAAGCCAGGCAGCATACCGAGACCAGTGACAATTTCGGTGATGTTGGTCTTGAGGGTTCCCATGTTGATGAGTTCTCGGTTCCGGATTGGGCGCTGACACGTTCGACTTCGTGGCAGCCAACGCGTCGCGCAACGCCAGGTTGTCGGACCAGAGCGCGTACACAGCGTTCGCCATTGTCTCCCGGGCGACCCTGATCCTCCGAAGCTCGTCGGCGCGTTGGGTCGCTGCCCTCTTCAGGGCATCTATTTGCGCACAGAGCGCGCGTTCGGATGCCGACACTCGTCGCGCGCGCCAAAAGATTCGGCCTGGGCCGTGAACTCATCGACCAGATGCCGATAGCGACGGTACATGGTGGCTCTACTCACTCTAGCTTCGATAGCGAGGGTGACGGCGGTCAGCGACCCATCTGACTGAATCGGCTTCCCAGCGAGAAGGCGTTGGATAGCTCCCTCGATGTCCGCTTGTCTCCGGTCGGCGTCATCCACGAGATATCCTTCCACGTCTGCGGAGACGATGGTCCGGTCCTTCGCAACTCGCTGCATGTACATCTGCCTCCCTGCCAACGAAAGATGTGAAGCTCCTGACAGCGCCGGCGCGCCGGCTCATACTGCTATGGGCCCAATCCAAGCTGTGCGCCGCAGATTGCCAGGCAAGGCTGAGTTCGCGGACCAGTTCGTTGCACATCCAATCGTCCGGTGTGAGGTGAGCGGAGCACTGTTGTCCACTTTGCGTGACCCGTGTGACCGGGAACGTGCCGACGGCGTCGTCTGATGAATCGATCTCCGGTACGCCCGCGGTCTGTGCGTAGTCTCCCTTCACCGGCATCGCTGGTCACCGTCCGCCATTTCCCAACGAGTAATCACTTCGTCCACCAAGGCTGCGCTCTCCTTCAGGCAATCGAGGTACACCTATGTAAAGTCAAGGTGGGCATGGCCAAGCATGTGTTGAAGACGGCGGAGCGGATTTACATACAAAGATCGCCAAGAGATATCTTCGGAGGATCCCGTCTTGTGCGACGACACTTGGTGACGCATCATGTCGGAGAGAGCGAGAATTGCGAAGGTGTGTCGCAACATGTGCGGATAAACAGACTCAGGCATTTCGGGGCAGTCGGGCCAGGCGCCGGTCGAAATGACGCGCTTGCACCGATCGGGCGCGCGCTCGAATACCTTGTCCCATGTGTCCGGCAGGACTTGCCTGCCGCCATCGCCGATGAACAATGCAAGCGGCTCGTCATAACCAGCATCAACAGTGAAGAGTCGTTTCCGCTCGTCGATAGTGAGCTTGTCCCAATCCCGCGTGCGGCCGTCGGCGATGATTACCTGCCGCTTTGTCCAGTCGACGACGACAGGATCGACATCCAGGGACGCTCGAATCGAGTGCGTCGCATTCGCTGTTTCAATCGCCGCGACTCGGTCGCTCTTGCGATAGACGTCTATTGCGGACAGGATACGTCGAGGCAAGCTGATTTGTCGTGGACGGTTCCCCTCCGTGGTGAAGGTTCCCAGCCAGAGTGTCTGTGGTTTGGATCTGCCTGTCGGAATCTCACAAGCGAGCAGGCTCGCGGCCTCCTCGCGCCGGAGACCGGTAGACACCAAGAGCCGAGCAAAAAGATTGTTGCGGAAGTCGTGCCGCGAACGAGACCGCGGATCCATTCGACCGTCGGGGAGCCGGTTCTCCAGACCAACGGTGAGAAAGAAGCGCCACTGTTCGTACGTCAGGTACTTGACGACGGGTGCGGTCCGCAGCTTGGCGCGTGCGACGTTCCTTGTCGATTTGCCCAGCGTTCGGTATGTAAATGGAGATGTATTAGTGTATCCGTTCTCTACTACCCATGAGTAGAAACCCTCAAGTGCAGCGACCTCTCGGTTCCAGGTTGCCGGACTGACTTCCGCGATGCGTGCTGCCCGGTAGGCAGCAATGTCGTCCTTGTCTGCTTCGGTCAGTTGCTTCGATACCGGCAGATCCTGGAGGAATCTCAGGAATCGAAAAAGGTCGTAGGCGTACGCGCGCCATGAGTGTGGCGAAGTGACCCCGACTGACGGCAGTGAGCGAACGTAGCGGCAGAAAATCTGCTCTGGCTTACCATCGCGATCGAGCAAGAATGGCATGCCGTTCGGAATGTTCCCCAACCCGGTAAGCGCGCTCGGCGAGAGAGGATTCAATGTCCAGCGACCCAAGTCGACCGAGCTTTCGATAATCGAAGAAGAAAAGCTCCATCAGCTTCCAAACAGCATGCGGTTGGCATGCTCGGTTGTTATCCGTCGCTCGGCAAGCTCGACGTACTCAGGGTCGAGGTCGTAGCCGATGTAGCGGCGACCTGTGCGAATCGCCGCGATCGCGGTCGATCCCGAGCCCAAGAACGGGTCGAGAACAACATCTCCACCGTTGTCACCGCCCGCGTAAGTGAAGAGTTCGATGCAACGCGTCGGCAGCTCCACTGGGAAGGGAGCAGGGTGGCCAGTCCGCTTTGCGGACTCTGCCGGGATGTGCCAGACATCAAGAGTCCAGGCCATGAAGTCTTCCTTGGATATGGTTGCATTGCAAGGCAGACCCACCTCCTGGCGCTTCTTGGCCGAGATGGCACGGTCGAAACGACCCTTCGAGGCCACAATGATCCGTTCGGTGAGATCACGAAAGGTCGGGTTCGATGGCTTCATGAACGATCCCCAAGCGCAACTCCCTGACGCACCCGCGGCCTTCGACCACACAACGACGCCGCGAAGCCCCGCCCGGCAGTCGTCCTCGAGAATCCGGATGACGTCGGAGGAAAGGGAACGATACGGTTTTCGTCCAAGGCCGGCGGCGACGTTGACCGCTATGCGTCCCCCGGGCTCGAGAACGCGGAAACACTCCACGAATACGTCGCGGAGCATGGCGAGGTAGTCGGTATAGGACTCCGGAACTCTGGGATCGTTCCGGGCTATCTCATACGCCTTCGCTGCAAAGTACGGCGGTGACGTAACGATGAGCGCCACGGAGTTGTCAGGCACTTCGCGCATGTTGCGGCTGTCTCCGACGAACAACTTGTTCGCGGCCGGGCAATCGTTGACGGTGTCATCACTCGACAGCACCGGCGGAGTGAATTGTTCGTAGAATCCGGACGCGTCGTGACTCTCGCGTTTTGAGACACCAAAGGTCGAGGTGGTCGTGCCCCGCCTGGCCATCGCTTGCTCCTGTCTCGTTTGCCGATCGACGGGGCGAGTGTATCACATGCATGTAGTTCCGTGAGACACCATGCAACCTGTCGGGATAAGGGGATCTCGCCTCGAAGCAGAAACCCGAGGTCGTCTTGGAGGATGAAGATGATGTCGGCAGAGAGGTTGCGGTACGGCTTGCGGCCGAGGTTGGCAACGTTGACAGCGATGCGGCCTCCGGGTTCGAGTACACGCCGACACTCTGCAAAGACGTCACGTAGCATGCGAAGGTAGTCGACATGGCTACTGGGCACATGGCCTTTGCCGATCGTCCGTTGCGCTGTCGGTTCCCGCTCATCACCTTTGCTCTTCACTATGGATCCCCGGATCTCGCGTCGTCCGGTAACTGGCTGCGACGCCGGATTCATCGCGTGTGATACCAACAAGCGTGCGCTCGCTGTGGTTCCTCTCTGTAGTTCTTCGGAA
>DEIU01000063.1:0-4250 GCA_002352645.1 Acidimicrobiia bacterium UBA2766
CTCGGCGACACTGCCACTCATACCGATCTCGCGAACCTCGCCGGCGACTACCCTCTCCTTCTCGCCCATGCCACCGAACTTGGCCGGCTTCCCGACTGGCTCATCAAAACCGCGGACCGTCTCGCCCTCGCAGGCTTCTGGAACGCCTTCAATATCACTCCCGATAGCATCACCGGGGACACTCCCGCGGCTACTTTCGCCCGTGGCGCACACGGCCTCTGGCTCCACTGCAACGGTATTCTCGAAGATGCCCAGGCATGCCTCGCCAAAGCCGCACGCAACCCCCTCCTCCCCCAAAACGCCCGCGACCTCTTCGCACTTCACAACGCAGCGAGTTTCCGCCTCTCTGCAGGATGGGACATCGCGCAAAACGAGTTCGCGACCATCGCGACACAAGAGGGCTCCCTCAGCGTGCAAGTCCAATATTGGAATGCAGTCTCCAATCTCGCACAAAATAAGTTGCAGACTGGCCTTGATCTGCTCCCCACTCCCGACGAACTCCCCGACATCACGAGAAGGTACTGGCTCAATATCGGATGGACCCACATGGAGTGCGCACTCGTCGACAAGGCCATTGCAGCACAGGAAAAAACACTCCGGCATGCCCGCAGTATCGGCTCTCCCCTCGCAGAAGGAGAAGCCCTCGCGTATCTCGCGTGGGGCGAGGCCTGGTCTGACCCTGACGCCGCGAAAACCCATGCACGAGAAGCCATTCGCCTCACCCAACAAACCGGCAACCTTTTCGATCAGCAAGATGCCCTTGTGGTCCTTGCCATTGCCTCAGCAGGCACTGCCCCCGACGAAGAATTCCACGCGACCCGGCAAGAAGCCGAGGACCTTGCCTACCAAACCGGCAACCGCAGAGGCACACTCTACGTGCACTTCGCCCGCGCCTGGCACGCCGCCATCAAAAACGACCATGAAACCCTTGGGCGCTGTATTACAGAGATCGAACAGCTTGCTGCACTTCTCGACGCCCACAAACACTGGGCCGATATCGCCCGTGCCTGGTTGCCCGGTCAAACCCGCGAAACCACCGAGCTTGCTGCCCGCTGGGAGTGGCTCGACAGCCCCGAGGACACGATGCGCCGTTGGCGACAACTTCTCGACAACCGCAAAGCGCTTGCCGGTTAAAGTGTTTGTGGGGTGGGTGAAAGCCCTGTATGACCACAAAATTTTTGGCAGCGAAACTCTTTCACTGCGGGAATGGGATGTTTGCGGGACTGGGCTATGGACGGTGCCTTCTGTTTGTCACTTGCGCTTTACTCTTTGACCGTTCCCGGGGATGGCTACGGCCGTCGCGAGACTGTGAAGCCTTTTTGATCCTTTGGGAAAAGGCTGTTGTCGCCGTTTTTTGCCGACCTGGGTGGTCCTGTTTTGGGGGCTTGTTTCGGGGGTTTAGGAGAGAGACAGGGCAAGGGCCCCGAGGACGACAAGGAGGCAGAGGATGATGAGGATGAGTGGGCTTTTTCGGTCTACTGCGAAAAGGCCACTGTCAAGGTCTTTTGCGACACGGTAATACCTTCGGACAGCGGAGATGAGGAAAATTGCGCCGAGGAGAATGAAGAGAATCCCGGTGTGGTTTTGCGTGTCTTCTTCGATGAGTACTTTGTCGAGCGCGAGTCCAAGGCCGATCGCACCTAGGGCGGTACGTACCCAGGCGAGAAAGGTGCGTTCGTTGGCGAGGTGGTCTCTGGCCCTGCTCCCTGTGGTTTTTTCTGTTGTTTCTGTTGGCATAGGGGAAAGAGTGTAGGCGTGGGTGGAGCAGTGTCCCCGCATTGAGGGTTTTCTTGTTTGTCTGTGTGTTGAGGTTATGAGTCCGGAGGTGTAAAAAAAACCTGCCTTACAGGTTTGGTTCCCTCTCCTGTTCAAGGTTTGGTGGTGGTGTCCGGAGCAGGTGGGCGAGCATATTCGGAGACGGAGAGTAGGCGATCCCTGTGGCCTTTTTTGTGGAAAACTTGTTGGGTGCAGGTGAGGCCTGCGGTTTCGAATTCGCGAAGTTCTGAAGGGCTGAGTGGCCAGGGGGGCATGCCGAGTTCGGTTTCTTCTTCGCGGGCCAAGGCGACAACGAGAACTGTGCCGGATGGGGCGACGAAATCGGCAATATTTGCGATGACCTGAGCGCGTATCCCGATCGGGAGGGCTTGTATGGTGAAGACTTCGAGCACAAGGTCAAAAGCTTGGTGCCATGCTGGTGGGGGGGCAAGTAGGTCGGCTGTCCGATAGTCCACTCTGGATGTGGGGAATCTTTCGCGGCACCATTCTATCGCGTGGGTTGATATGTCGAATGCGGTGACGTGATAGCCCAGTGCCGCGAATCCTTCGGCGTCGTCGCCGAGACCACAGCCGACGATGAGAGCGCGTTTTCCTTTGCCCTCGAGCAGTGCTGCTGTGGGGTTGTGTTCACGCCAGAGTCGTATGCCAGGATGCTCGCCCATATGTGCCCACGGAAGCTGCTCTGGGTTACGTGCTGCATAAACCGTTTCAAACATCTGCACCATTGCTTCTTTGGAAGGAAGCTTTACTGCGTCGGATTTTGGGTGATTGTCCATGTGGCCGAGCCTACCTCTGTGGCCTATCCCGCGGCTTGTCCTTGCGGCTTGCTCAGGGTTTTTGTTTGTGGTTTTCTGCTGCTACTTCCCTGTGACCTGAAAGGGTGAGAAGAGGGTAACAGGAGAGGGAATGTGGCGCGAGCGGGGCGCGAGAAAACAAGAAGCCGGGCGTTCTTTGCTTGTGTGGGGACGGGCAAGCGAGTGGCAAGTGCGACGAGCTTCTTCCCGGCATCTCTGCAGTATGTGCTCTTACAGTGCTTCGCGTAGGTGCTCTGCCGCTGTTTCCGGGCTTATTGTGACGATTCTCACTCCGGTTGCGAGTTCGAACCCGGCGGCAATTGAGGTGCGGGGCAGAATGCGCACATGCCAGGGGGCGCCTTCGCCGGTCTGATGGAGTGGGTCGCGCAGGACAAGGTTGATTGCGGGGTCATTTGCTGCTGTTTCGATACGGCGTGTGGTGCGGGCAAGAAGTGTTGCGAATTCTGTGATATGGGGGGAGTCGGCAAACGCGCCGTGTGTCGTGTTGTTGGCTGTGCTTGGTGTGGTGTGCTGTGGTGCGGGTGCGATCCAAACTTCGTAGGGGACGCTTGCCCAGTATGGCGCCCATGCCACAAGGGAGCCTTCGCGATCGATCATGCGTGGGCCGTTTTGTTCGGCTTGTACTGTGGCTTCGAGCAGGCAGCCTTTGTGTTGGGCTGTCCAAACCTGCAGCAGTGTGATCTCGTGTTGGACGGCAGGGGGCACGACGTCTGTGGCAAAGAGCTGGGCGTGTGGATGCGCGAGTGAGGCGCCTGCTTCTTTTCCTTCGTTCACGATCAAGGTTGTGGCGGCCCATCCTTCTGCCCGATGGGCGTGCAAGCGTTCTTGCCAGATGGTGACGGTGTTTGCGAGCGCGTGGTCGGAGAGGGTGCAGAGCCTCCCGGTATGGTCGGGGGAATGGATCGAGACTTCATGCAGGCCGCGGGCAGGCTGGGAATTGCAGGGCAGGATTTTGCTGCTGGAGAGGATGTCCGGGGTACTGGTATCTGGGGTGCTGGAGTCCGGGGTGGAGGTATCCGGGGTGAGCGCAGGGTAGAGGTTGGGGATGACGCGTGCTGTCCAGCCTGGCGTATTTGGCGCGCGGTCTTTCTGGTCCTCTTTTGCGTGTGCGGCAATTTCGGGTGGGGTTTGGTCTTCGTTCCCTGGGCAGAAAGGACAGTTCTTGTCATGGCTGGGGTTTGTGTCGTCGGGTGGTGTGTGGGCAGCGTGACGACGCGCGGTGTGAGGTCGCCGAGAACGCCCTTCAGCCACAATGACAGGGAGTCCAAAAGGGTTTGAACGGTAAGCATTTCTCATCTTGTCACCAGGGGGGTCAAGTGTGTCGGGTGGCTTGGAGCTTTTGCCCCAAGCCAGGGGGGAGGCGAAGCTGTCGGAGGAGAGAAAACAGTGAGTCATTGCCGTCTGCTGCATGCTGGATGGTTTTCGTTGTCGGCCTTTTGCCACTGTTTCCCGCGCGGGCGTGCTGTCTATTGTGGCGCGTTGTGGCGCGCTGTGAAGTGCTCTCTCGGGTGTGGCATGCCGGCATATAGGGAAAAGCGGCTCTCTCCCTTTTTATGCGGCCCTTGTTTTGCAGCCCTTGCTGCGGGGAGAGAAAGGAAGAAAGCCTGTATAGCGGGTGTGGTGTCGCTGCGCGTTTCAGGGTGAGTGGTCAGGGTGAGT
>DEIU01000063.1:4328-12983 GCA_002352645.1 Acidimicrobiia bacterium UBA2766
GTGGTCAGGGTGAGTGGTCAGATCGCGGGGATCATGGTCGGGGTGTCGAGTCTGCTTGGGGTGTCGATCACAGGTTGGGGGCCAACAGGGTCGGAGAGCTGCGTGATGTCTGTCAGCACAATTTCTGGCATGTCCCTGTAGAGGATGGCATTGCCGGAAGCGATGACATAGTTGCGCTTGTGTCCGGTGTAGCGCGTGCTGAGGAGTTGCAGGAGCAGAGTTCCCTCGGGAGAGCTGCGTTCCGGGATCCAAAGGAAAAACTGCTTTATTTCTTTCCCCCCGCAAGGGAGCAATGCCCCTGAGGGTTTGTTTTGCGGTGGGTTTTGCAGGTCACAGAGGACCTCGATTTTCTTGTTGTTTTCTGCCGCGGAAAGGATTTTTTCGTAGTCGAGCCGTACCGAAAGGGTTGGAGATTCTGATCGGCGATGTTCCTGCACCTGGCTGTCACGTAAAGCCCACCAGGGGAGGAGGATGTCGTAGGGGCGAGTCGGGCCGTCTGCGTTGATGCTGGGGTCCCATACTCCTTGGCGGTGCGCCTGGGCGTGGGCTTCGGCTTTGAGGAACTCCTCATGGTACAAGCGAGAACGCCCGTATTTTACGAAGTGGGGGCTCCATCCTGTTTTGATGGCTTCGAGGTTGTAGTGCACTCCGTCCTTGTGGACATAGCAGAGGAGGCGTCCATAGTTTCCGCGATGTCGTATGAGGCATTCTTCAACGGAGTGGTTGGTGTCGAATTCGATGTCGACCAGGGTGCTTTCGTGTGGAATTCCGTTTTCGTCAGTGTTGAAAAAGTCTTTTGCCCAGAGGGAGGCGAGTCTTCCCGCGTTGGTTTTCGGTTTTGTCGGGGAAACGTTTCTGACTTCTTCTGTGTCGAGCAGGGCGAGCCGCAGGGTTGTCCGGGTGCCGTTGAGGTTGACCTGAAGAGTGTCGCCGTCGCTTACTTTTAAAACAGAGAGATTCCGGATGATTGTGCCGTGCATTCGTGCTCCTTTTTCCTCTGTCAATGGTGGGTGGGGTAGAGGGGAAGTAGTGGGAAAAATGATCAGGCGAACGATAGGGAGAAGAGTGACTATATGCAATAATAGTGTATGTAACTCCTTTCTCTTGGAAAAAAGCCTGCTGCTTTTTGCCTGGCATGTTACTCCTGGAGCAGGGATCTTCCCTGCCGAGATATTCGCTGCTGTGCAACGTGTGGCGAGTGTGGTGAGCAGCGGGTTTTCCAGGGCTTGATGAGATGTTCGTGTCGAGAGGCCCATGGTATTTGCCGAAGTTTTGCAGCGGTGTGTTGTTGGGTGTTTTTCTCTCGTGTGGGTGGGTTGCACTAGGAGACATGAAGAGGAAACGGTTGCGGTTTTGTTTTTCTCTCGTGTGGGTGGGTTGCACAGTCTGGTGGGCTGTTTTGCTTCCGGTGGCTGCTTGCTGGAGGGGTTTGTGGCCTTGTTTGGAGAGGTTTGTGGCCTTGTTGGAGGGGTTTGTGGCAGGGCTGCTTTGCGCCGCAAGGGTTTTAAGAAAGAGCGGCTGATAGCCCGGCGAGGGTGAGGTCGGGTGCGAGGTCGTGCTGTTTTTCGAGAGTGACAAGCCAGGATGGGACGGGCGCGTGTGCGTGAAGATCCTGTTCAGGGGCGTCGATTGCGTCGAAACAGCGCGCGGCGGCACTGGCGTGCGCATCGAAACGCCCGTGTGCGTAATCGGCGTTGGAGTTGTGGCCGATCAGAAAAGGCCAGTCGCTGCATTGTGCAAGGCAGAGCTCGCGAAATCCTTGGAGAAGCAGGCGTGTGCGTGTGCTGGGCACGGGGGTGGGGTGTGCCGTGTCAGGGTGTGTGGCATCGAGGTTTGCCTCTGCCTGCGCAAGGTGAGAGCGAAAACGTTCTTCCAGTTGGTGCAGGGTTTTCCACATGGAGGCTGTTTTCTCATTCTCCCATATTGAGAAGTCTTTTCCGAGACCCCAGCTGCTTGCTGGGGGGAAAACGCGCCTGCTTTGGCGCTTGTCGAGAGATGTGACCTGGGCCTTTTGTCCAGCCACATTTGTGTGTGTGGTGGTGTGTGCAGTGTCGCTTGTGCTGTCGACGGTCTGACCAAAAGTGCAGGGGGTGATGGTGTCGTCATTGGCGAGGCGGTCAAGCAGCCGGTTCAGCCAGGTTGGGCCCTCGAACCACCAATGGCCAAAAAGTTCTGTGTCATAGCAGGCCACGACAATGTCTTCACTCGAATGTACCGACGAATGCAGGAGGGCGGTGAAATCTTCCACGTGCGCATCAATTGCGGTGTCTGCTTTTTCCGGGTCGTAGAAGGCCTTTTCCGGGCCGGGTAGTTCTTTGTCGGTCACGCGCCATGCCTTGAGGCCGGTTTCGCTGTCGAGCCGGTGGTACTCACGGTAGTTGCCGTGGCCAGGGTAGCCTCCGGTGGGCGACCAGACCCGGTATGCCACGTCGAGGTCGCGTCCCATCACACAGACAGGGGAATCGCCAACTTGCCAGACGCGACGCAGGGCGTGGGGGACTTCACACGCGAGCAGGGTGGGACCGTCGAGCATGAAGTATTCCACACCGGTGGCGGCCAGGGCGTTCTCGATTCCTGGTCGGTATGCACACTCGGGCAGCCAGATGCCGCGGGGACGAATGCCGAGCAGCCGTTCGGTTTCGTCGAGGCCAAGTCGTACTTGGGCGCGTGCGGTCGTGTCGTCGTGTAACGCCAAATAGGGGTGGGAAAGCGGCCCGCCCAGCAATTCTACTGTGCCGTTGCAAACAGCCCGGCGAAAGCTGGGGAGCAGTTCGCGGTTATTCCCTCTGAACTGCTCCAACGTGTCATGGTAGCCTTCCCAAAGAAACCTTCCTACCCGGCGTCTGTCGGCGAATTCTCCCCGTTCTCTCCCTGCATTAGCCATGAGGGTTTCGCAGCGGAGCATGCCATTTTGCAGCCAGGTCTCGAATCGTTCGAGCAGCCCAGGGTCGGCCATTTGGGCGGTGATGAGGGGGGTCAGTCCCAGGGTGAGCAGGCTGTTGTGGCCTTTGTGGTGCTGGGTTTCGAGCGCGTGCAAAATGGGCAGGTAGGACTCTCCCCATGCCTGAAAGAGCCATTCTTCTCCGAATGGCCATGTTCCCGCGTGCTTGAGCCAGGGCAGGTGCGTATGAAGGACCAAGACAAAGCGCCCGGGGGAAGTAGAGGACCCGGCAGGCTGTATCCCGCTGTCCGCGTCAAGCGCTTTTGTCACTGGGTGCCTTTCGGGCAGTTGCCATGAGGTCGAGCGCGGTTGTTGTACTTTCCGGTCCGGTCAAATGAAAGTCTGCTGCGGTGACCTGCAGTACTTGTTGTGCTGCCCAGTCTGGTGGGGGTTTTCCAGCGAGCGCGGCATTGATGAGGGCATCTTGCAGGCCGGGAAAGGCATCATCAAGCCCGTTCACGCAGACTTGCGTAAAGGTTGTTGCAAGCAGCTCATTCAGTTCAAGAGGGCTGAACTCAATGATATGAAAAGGATTTTTTGGGCGTCCCTCGGGAGTGAAGGTGATGCGGTTTGGTGTCGCACAAACGAACAGTCCGCCGGGGGCAAGTACGCGAGCGCATTCTTGAATGTACGCTTGTGGGCTGGGAAGATGCTCTATTACTTGGAGGGTGAGTACCGCCATCACGGAGGCGTCAGGGAGGGGAAGCTGTGCAGTGTCTGCGCAGAAAAAGACGGGAGCGGGGTAAGAGAGATGGGCGTGTTGGACTGCCTGAGGAAAAATATCGACAGCCCAGACGCCAAGGTCTGTTGCCTCGGCAACCATTGCCGCCCCATAGCCTTCTCCTGTGCCCGAATCGAGAATGGGGAGGGGGGCACTGCCTGATGTCGGGGCAGAACCCGGCGCAGAAGTTGAGGCAGAGGCCGGTAAAAAGTCCGGCAAAAAGTCTGCAAGGGCGTCGAGCGCGACCTGATAGCCGGCCCTGTGGCGTTCGAACCAGTAGGTCTCTTCTGGGATGCCCGGCAGGGTGCGTTCTCCTGTGAGCATGAGTGTGGGTGCTCCCGCAGCAGCGGGGTCAGGGGATGGGCGAGACGGGGGTCGTGCAGGGGAATTGTTCACAGGGCAAAACTTGTAAGAATAGAGGGCAGTTTTCGTAGTTTTGTGGGATCTCCATAAAAGGAAGGTTTTTGTGAGGAGACCTTGTTGAGGAGAGCTTACTGAGAGAAAGGGGAGGTGCTAAAGCCGGCCCCTGCACTCAGGTGGGTGTGCTGCGGGAAGAAAGGGGCGAATGAAAAGTATGTAAAGGTATTTTGTTGTGGTGTTTTGTGGTGTTTTTTTGAGGAATTTCGTGTGTGCTTGTGCGGGAGTGGGGCAAGAAAAAGGGGTGGATTGTGTTTTTTGCAGGGAATATTCTGCCTGTGGCGAAATCTCGTTCAACCACGTAAAGCGCTTGGGAAACTCGTAAAGTGGTAATAAGTATATTGCCGTTTTGGCAATGAGGCTGATGTCCGAATGACGCCCACCTACGGCCTCTTGTTTGGCTTGAGACACTTGACACTTGTCAGAGTGAGCAGGCCGGCAGGGGCGCCCCGGCTGTCGTGTGGTGCAAGGCTCTTCGTTTCTCGTTGTGTCTTGTGCCATACGAACCGGTGGAGAAGCTCAGGTAAGCTGTCGTAGGGACAGAAAACCGAGAGACGGATTTGTTGCTGTCTTGTTCGCCAGAGAAAGCTGGAAGGGAACGAGTATGAGCGACGCTGCAGCTCAAGGCGAAAGTCTGGAAAAGTGGGACTCTTCGTCGTCTGTCGAGTTTGGCATGCAAAGGGTATTTCCGGAGGGAGCTTCTCCCTTCGCCTGGTCAGCCTTGGGCCCTGTGATCGAATACGCATTGCGCCGGGCATTCTGCCGAGAACTCGCGCTACTCCCCTGGCCCGCGTCGCAGCATGTCTCGGCTTTTGTAAAATGTGTAGATGGGCAGGCTCTGCTGTCCGATGATCTTTTTGTCACCGCAGCAGGCGCGGCGAGGGCTTGTGGTCCGCGCACGAAAACGCGGGCCTTGCGTGTGCGCTGGATGGCAGAGCATCGCTGGGCGCCTTCGGCGCTTTCTTTTACTGATGCCTTGCGTGAGGGGCGCTCCTGCACCGATATCTTCGATCGCACATATGACGACCTGCTTTTTACCTTGGGAAAGCTGCGAGACTGGGTATTCTGCGTGTCGGAATATTTCGTTTCCAGTGCTTTTGCTGAGGTCACAGGCGAGAAAGGCCGCGATATTCACGAAAAAGACTTCGCTCGTGCCTTGGGCGGGTTCCCTGCGTTTTTGTGTGAGGCGCCGGAAACACCGTCACAAGACATGCTGGATTTGCAGGAGCACAGCGTGGCAGGTGGGGGAAAAGGCAGTAAAACACTGCGTACTCTGTCTCGTGCAGTGCGTTTGACCTTTCGAGAGATTGAGATGCTTGTGATGGAAATCGCGCGCAGGCTTGCAGATTCCGGGTTTTTCTCCCACCCTGCAGACCTGGTGTATCTTGTGTGGGATGAGCTTCCGGTAGCGGTTTCGCAGGGAATACCCAAAGAAGGCCTGCAGTCCACTCTTATAGAACGACGTGCCCGCTTTCCTCTTGCGGCACCTTCCAGTTTTTTCTGACATTTCCCGGTTGTTTTGAAAGACCACATAAATTTGTAAGGAAAACATGAGATTTTCTCCCTCTGATGTCACAGTTTTCTTCTGAGGCGTTGTACAATCAAAGTCCACCCCTGGATACACGTGTTCCCCACCCACACGTGTTATCCATCCTGGTAGGCCCCGTTTCCCACCCACGGGGCCTACTTTTTTTCTCTGGTTTCTCCTGCTCCTGGTCCCTTTTCCCGAAATATCCGATGCAGATGTTTTGCGGCGGGAAGCACCGAGGCCCAAAATGGATGCATGAGAAAACCCCATGTGCCCTCTCCCCCTGGCACCAGCGTTTCTCCTTCTTTCGTTTCGACGCGAAGGCAGGCGTCTCCAGACACGAACATGTGCTTTGACGAGGCTGTGAGTGATCTTTGGCCGCATCTCGTGCGTTACGCGTCGACGATCGTAGGTGCTGTGGTCGCCGAAGATATTGCGCAAGAAAGCCTTCTTCGAGCCTGGCGCTATTTTGCGTCCTACGATGGGAAAGGAAGCTTTCGTGCCTGGATTTTGCGTATATGCCGGCGTTGTGCGATCGATTATTTTGAACGAGAGACACGAGAGCGCAAGAAAACCGAAGCGGCGGCAACGCTCGCGATGACTGCCAGCGTGGAGCGCCATATTCCGCAAAACGCCTTGCATGTCGAATTACTGATTTCTTCTCTGCCCAGCGAAGAACGCGAAGTCTTTGTTTTAACGCAGATTGTGGGGGTGAGCTACCAGGAAACAGCGGAGATTGTTGCTATTCCTATCGGAACCGTGCGGTCTCGTATCGCGCGGGCGCGTCGTCGTCTTGTCGCTCAGCTCAAAGCAGCAGAAGTATCGTGAATTGTGATGAATCCCAAGAAATCCTCTCAGCGTGGGTAGATGGTGAGATGGACGGTCTCGATGAGCTGGTGAAACCGCGCCTTGTCCGCCATCTCGTCCTCTGTGAAAGATGCCGGGAGTTTCGCAATGTGCTCTTTGCTCCAGACAGCGATGTTTTCTCTGTTTCTCCACTGCCCTCTCTCCCTCGGCACATCTATTTTCCGGGACTTTCTTCCCTCTTGCGTTGGTGGATGATCGCGCTTGGTGTCGGGGAAATATCGATAGGCCTTCCGTGTCTTCTTGGCATATCAGTTGTGGCCTCCTCCGAGGCTTCTCTCACCCATATTGTGCGCGATGGGGTCGGGTCGGTGTTGCTGGGTGCGATTCTTTTGGTCACAGTGGCACGGCCTCGCTGGGCTGGTGCACAGGCGATTGCAGGCAGTCTGGTATTGATGGTGCAAGCGCTGGGCAGCATTTCTGACCTGGTGTCGGGACGTGTGGAATGGCGCTTTGAGGCGGTACATCTCGCGAGTGTTGCGGGAGTGATATGCCTCTGGCTGGCATATCGTAGGACGCAGCCCAGTGGGGTGACTGTTTCTGTTCGACACATCGAAAAAGTTTCGGGTTTCTAAAAGGAATGCCTTTCGAAAAGTCCCTGGTTCCTCATGATTGCTCCTTGAAGTATCTGTCCTCTGATACTTGCCTTGCGGTGTATACCTCGATGTTGTACAGCGCTGGATGTTCGGCTTGTCGTGGCAGGTCTCGCGTGTTTGGTAGCTGTATTGTATGATGGCAAGACGTGCGGAATTGCTTGCTGGTTTTCCTGTTTCCTGCGTCTTGTCTGCTCTTTCTGCTTTCTTGTTGGCGTGGTTTTTCGTTGTCTTCCCGCTACTGTCAGTGCAGGCGGGTCGCTTCTTCAAGAGGTATGTAGCTTGTGTGGAAAGGCCTCGTGAGGTGGGCTTTCTCGTCTGAGATGGTTTTTTTGCGGGTTTTCTCTTTTCGCATCAGTGCGCTTTTTCCGGCTGTTTTTCTGCAGGTGTAGCGTGCGGCCAAGCAGTGCTGGTCTGTCGATTGTCATGCTGGTGTCATGCTGGTTTACTGTCAGAGACGCGCGCGCGATCTGCAGACGAAAAAGCCTGGAAAAAGATAAATCGCCGTGCGCAATCGCTGTCATAGAGCAATGGCCGAGACGGTAATTGCCAAAGACAACGTTTTGTGTGAACTTTTGAGGCGTGGTGACGGTCATAAGGGTTGATATGAAACGTTTGTTGTTCTCTCGATCTCAACGGAATCAGGCGGGAGGCTGTCGGTCAGGTATTCGTCTGACTTCTGCAGCCCTCTTCTTTGTGATGGCTGCCCTTGTTTTCCCTGGGTGTGCAGATGATGACGAGAGTGAAGAAGCTCGTCCAGTGGTGTCGCCTCCAACGAGCCTTCCGGGTTTGGGTGCGGAAGAAGATTTGCGCGGGGCGGTTCGGTTGCCTTCCTTACAGGCAGCGGGGTTGTCCTTGCCCGAGATCAACACTGAGCCTGGTGAGAGTGGAACGCTTGAAGACTTCAATTTTCAGGCGGCCCCGGGTTCGTTCGTGGCGCTGCATTTCGGTTTTGCGAATTGCCCAGATATTTGCCCTCTCACGGCACATGATTTGATTGCGGCACGCAAGTATCTGACTCCGGAAGAAGCAGAACGCATTGATCTGGCTTTTATCACGATCGATCCGAAACACGACACTCCAGAGAAACTTGCCGATTATGTGCGAGTGTTTTCCGATGATTACCGTGCGATGCGCACAGACGACACGGAACAGTTTGCGTCAGTGACAGACCAGCTTGGCGTGTATGTGAAAGAAGTGATGGACCCGGAAGCAGGGATCTGCACTTTTGCCCACACAGCCACAGTTTTTGTGCTGGATTCCAAGGGCGAAGTGGTTGTGGAATGGTCCTTTGGTCAGCCTGTCGAACTCATGGCTGCAGATATGCGGATTTTGCTGGCTCGTGCCGATGCAGAGGCTGGTGAGTCTGCTACCTGACAAGCGCGACCAACACTCGTCTTCTCGCCCCCGTCCTGCCGTTTCCTGTCGTGACCTCAGTGTGATGCTGGTCCTGGTGCTGGTGCGGTCATACTGAGAGGAAGAGCTGAGTAGCCCAGACCAGGGACGTTTGCTGTCGCTACGGACAGGAGTCTTTGGTCAGTTTCGTGTGGGAACGCGCTTTGTTCGAAGAAAAATCCCTAAAGACCCCTTT
>DEIU01000063.1:13115-15465 GCA_002352645.1 Acidimicrobiia bacterium UBA2766
CAGGTATAGGACGCTTGTGTGTTCAGCCCGCCTGAGGCGGTGATGGAGTTTCTCTGTGCGTGGCCCTGCTGTTGGCATTTTTTCGGAAGTTTTTCGGAAATGAAACTGTCGTGAGCAGGTTTTCACGTGAGGGAAGAGACAAAGAAGCAGTCACGAGGAATCTCTCTGTGTTGGCGCGATCCGGATAGAGAGCAGAAAAAAAAGACAAGAGAGGCATGAAATGGGTTTTCGACGAGGGGTTTTCCGTTCGAGCCTGGCAATTGTGTGCGCGAGCACGCTGTTTCTTGCAGCGTGTGGGGACGATGACGAGGACAGCACTGCAAAAACCAGTGACGCATCTACTTCTGTCGCAGGGACCGTTCCTTCAGAAATCCAGATTAATGGTGCGTGGGCGAGAGAGCCGATCGGGCAGTCGGAAACAACTGCGGTGTATTTCACAGTTTCCAACCTTGGCGGCGAAGAGGACACTCTTCTTGAGGCTGGTGTGGATGAGAGCGTGGCGCAGAAGGCAGAGATACATGAGGTGGTTGCTGTTGCCTCCAACACAATGTCACCGTCAGAAGGCGGAGACGCGGATGACGCGGACGAAGGCGCAGATAAAGACGGGGAGAAAACCGGAGGTCACAACGTTGATATGGGGGACGTGATGCAGATGCGTGAGGTTGCTGCTGTGAACATCCCTGTCGGGCAGAGTCTTGTTTTTGAGCCAGGAAAATACCATGTCATGCTGATCGGTGTGAATCCTGAGCTTGCAGTACCAGACACTTTTGATCTCGTTTTGATTTTTGAAAAGGCCGGAGAGGTGTCTGTGCCGGTAGAAGTGCGGGCTGCCTGATTTTTCCTCATAAAACACTGTAAAAATTTTCAGGAAATGTCAGAGGGCAGCATTTCGCGAAGAATCTATGGCAATATGCATATGTGGAGAAGTTGGGTGTTGTCTTCTCTGCGTGCCCTTATGGGAGGGCAAAGCAAGGAGACCAGAGGGCAATGAGAGGTTTTTCCCCTAAGAAAACATGGTTGTATAATTTTTTTGCCGGGCTTCAGGCGCACTTGGAGAGCACGCGCCTGAAGCGTTTTTTTGGGAAATTCTTTGTTGGCTTTGCGTTTGTAGCCTTCGCTGCCGGATGTGGAGGTACCGGTACGATGTCGCCACCAGCTGGGCGTGTGGTCGAGTCAGGGGTGGGAATAGTGCATCAGTTTGTGATCCCCGAGGGGACACATACGCGCATTGCCCAAGGCGAATCTCCCAATATTTTTCCTGACGAAATTGTCTTTGGAGTAGGGGAGACTGTGCGGTTTGTCAATGACGATAAAGTCGGCCAAACTATTGGTCCCTACTATGTTGCGGCGGGGAGTGTCCTGGAACAAACCTTTCGCGCCCCGCAGGTAATTGAAGGTATCTGCACAGCTCATGAAGATAATCGTATTCGTATTGAGGTTGTGGACCGGAGATCTTCGGTGTCATGATGCCCGGATTTTGCGGTGATGGCCGCAACCGTGTCACGGTTTCCATTGTCTTTGGGCGGCCTGTTTCCTCCTCGTCTTTTGCCCTCCTCGGCTGGGTCTATTCTGGCTGGGAAAATTGGGGAGAGTTGCTGAAAAATGCCTCTGGTGGGGTGCTTCTTGCGTCTGCTTTCTCGTGCAGGATGTAAAAATAGGTGATGGAAAGCTGAGGCAGTCAGGCGCTGTAGGGAACAATCCGGGTGTGAGTGTCGAGAGGTACGCACGTGCAGTATGGCTGATGTCGAAGGGGGTGGGCCGGGACAATGCAGCAAAGAACCATGTATGAGTGGGCGGTCATTGCAGTAGGTATGCTTGCACACGTACCTGGTACCGACCTTGATGATTTGCCCTTTCGACTCGCGGGCATCGCGCTGTGCACTTTTGGTGTGACCCGCTTGGCCGGGGCCTTCTCTCGTCTTCCCGAACGGGTTGGAGGTATTTCTCTTGTTGGGGGTGTGGTTCTTTTTCTTTTTGCCTTGCCGCACCCACACGAGATGAGCCGGGAACGAAGTGAACTTGTTTCTCCAGGCAGTGTGGAAGTGTTCTTCCCTGTGGACGGCACGCGTCTTTCGACTTCGGTGATAGAGATTGACACACAGGTCAAAGATTTTGTGGTGATCGATGATCTGAGCGTGCAGGATGCTCGCCCTGGCTATGGCCATATGCATGTGCTCATCGACAACCTTCTGGTGCAAATGCCCGGTACCAGAGTGGCGCCTGTGTGCATCTCGCCCGGCGACCATACCTTGCAGGTTGTACTCGTGGCAGAAGACCATTTTGGGTTTGCCAACGAAGCAGACTTGTCAGACACCGTAGAAGTTATTGGCGCTCCCGATGGTTCTTGTCC
>DEIU01000063.1:15589-22334 GCA_002352645.1 Acidimicrobiia bacterium UBA2766
GCGCAGTGTGTCGAGGAGTGTTTTTTGGGGGGAGAACCGGAATGTTGGGGGAAGAACCGGAACCAAAGGAGCGTTGCAGAAGTGTTGACGACGAGAAAACCAGACGCAAGCAGAGCAGATCAGAAAGGATATTCCATGATGGGAAAAATGCTTTTTCGCATATCATGGTCGCGAGATGATCTATCTTGACCATGCTGCCTCGACAAGTTTGCGACCCTGCGCGCGTGCCGCGATCGAATCCGTGTGGGATCTCGGGCCGGGAAACCCCACTGGTGCGCACACACGTGCGCAGGCCTTGCGCGCCTGTTTGGAGACCGGTCGAGAAGAACTTGCCTCTCTTTTTTGCGCTCCTGGTGACGCTCTCGATGCGCTTTTGTCGGCTGTTTCCCCGGGACAGATCATTTTTACCAGTGGCGGTACTGAAGCAGACAACACCGCGATACTCACAGGGGCAGCACGGGGGATTGTGCTTGTGTCGGCAGCGGAACACCCGGCTGTTCTTGTGCCCGCTATTGCAGCCGGCGCGGAGCTGATACCTGTTGACACACAAGGCCGTGTTGATCTCGATGCTTTCTCGATGCTGCTCCGTCGCTGCGCAGGTCTGGGCAAAACAGCTGTGGGCCTTGTTTCTGTCATGGCTGCCAACAATGAGACCGGTGTGATACAACCGCTTGCAGAGATCGGCGCGCTGATTGCAGAGCTTGCTCCTGGGGCGATTTTTCATAGTGATGCCGTGCAGGGGTTTGGCAAAATGCCCCTTGATATGGCGGCGATGCGGCTTGATGCTCTTTCGTTGTCGGGGCACAAAATTGGTGGCCCTTTTGGTATTGGTGCGCTGGTTTGGTGCCCTGCTCTGGGACCAGTGCCCCTTTTGCGGGGTGGCGGCCAGGAACGGGAACGACGAGCAGGCACTCCCGATGCCGCGAGTGCCGCGGCGTTCGGCAAGGCCGCGCGCGCGTCTGCACAAGAGGACTGGGCGCGAGTTGGCGTGTTGCGTGACCGTCTCGAAGCGGGTTTGCAACGCGAAATCGCAGATCTTGTTGTGCATGGGGCCGGAGCAAACCGACTTCCCACCCACACGTGCGTCGGTGTGCCGGGCATGGCAGCGGACCTCGCGGTGATTGCCTGTGATCGGGCTGGTCTTGCAGTGTCGGCAGGATCCTCGTGTGCGAGTGGGGCACATCATGAGAGTCCGGTGATGCGCGCAATGGGTGTTCCCCCTGATATGGGGTCGCTGCGGTTTAGTCTCGGCTGGGACACGCGTGCCGAAGCAGTAGAGAAGGCGTTGGACGTGGCAGTTGATGTCGTGCGTCGTGTGCGGCGCTCAAAATCGTCTCCGCGGCTTTCCTCTGGGGCTGTGACGGCGCAGCCCAGTGCACCCTCAAGCGTCCCGAAAAGTGTCCCGACGCCAGGGAATCTCTCTGCGGATGCTGTTGGAGATGCGCTATGACCCGAGAGAATATGCCTGGAGAGAATACTCCTGGGCTGGCTTCTGTGCTGGTCGCCATGTCGGGTGGTGTGGATTCCTCGGTCGCGGCATCCCTCTTGCAGGATGCCGGGTATGAGGTGATTGGGGTCACCATGAAAATGCACGACACCCCAGAGGCGCGTGGAACAAAGGCGGGATGCTGCACGGTTGAAGACGCCGATGATGCCCGTGCTGTGGCGGCCAAGCTCGGCATTCCCCACTATGTGCTGGATTTGTCGGAGCCTTTTACCGATCGGGTGATGGCACCGTTTGCCGCAGATTATGCCGCGGGCCGCACGCCCAATCCCTGTGTTGAATGCAACAGATACATTAAGTTTGACGAGCTCTTGCGGCGTGCCGACACGCTCGGCGTGGATTTTGTGGCCACTGGACATTATGCCCGTTTGGAAAATGGAGTGTTGCGCCGCGGTCGTGACGCCGACAAGGATCAAAGTTACGTCCTCGCGTGCCTTGATCCTGACCTCACGCGCCGTGTGCTCTTTCCGGTGGGAGGGCTGCACAAAGCGCAAGTGCGGGCAGAAGCAGCACTACTTGGCCTGCGCACGGCGCAAAAACCAGAGTCGATGGAAGTGTGTTTCCTCGGTACAGGCGGGAAAGACGCCTATTTGCGGACCCGTCTTGCGTTGCGGCCTGGCCCGGTCCTTGATGAACAGGGGCAGGCGATAGGTGAACATGAGGGTGCGCCCCTCTATACGCTTGGGCAGCGGCGTGGCTTGGGAGTCGCCGCCGGGAAACCTGTGTATGTGCGTGCTGTTGACCCCGTGCGAAACCTTGTTCATGTGGGTACTGTTCCTCCCCGCGCCACGGGCTTCAAAGGCGAGCAACTTGTCTGGTTTGGCGAGCCTTTTTTCTTGTCCTCCGGCGCGTCCTCTCAAGCGTCCTCCGGCGCGTCTTCTGGGGGAGAGGATCGCCTCGAGTGTCAGGTGCAGTACTCTGCACATGGCAAAACCTTTCCGGCATTTCTACATATCGCGCGCGCCACGAAGGAGACAGGACGAAAGACAGGAGCGGGGACGCCAACAGAGGCCGTGTCGGAAGAGTTTGTGGCTGACGTTGTGTTTCGCGAAGCTGTTCCTGCACCCGCGTCAGGTCAGCTTGCCGCTTTTTACGACGGAGATCGTGTGCTTGGCTCTGTGGTGATTCGTACAGTCCAGCTTGTCTGAGAAGCCGCTGGGAACTGCTGGAAACCGGTAGGAACCGCTGGGAACCGCTTCGGTTCAAACCACTGTTGAGAGAGAGTGCGGAGCGTTTTTTCCCTGCAACAGTGTTTCTCCGTGACGGGGATGCTGTGCCTTGTGCGCAAAGTGTTTCCCGCTCAAATCCCTTTGTTGTGAACGTTGTTGTGAACGCCGGGTTATTTCTTTTCGCACATGCCCGGTAGACATCTCAGGCATACGCCGATATACGCAGGCATGCGCCGTGAGGGCCCGAAAGATGGGTGTGTGCCTGCTGGTTGTAAAAAAAGGGGGGTGCGTGTGGGGGGAAGAACTCCTGAGTTTGCAGCGTGTGCTGCAGTATGGTGGGAGAGGGCCGGGACCGGGAGCCTGCGCGCAGGCTGAGAGGGTGCTTTTGTGCCGACCGGTGGACCTGACCAGGATAATGCCTGCGTAGGGAGTTCCAGCATGACCGCAACAGACGGGCGCGTCACTCAGAGTGCGGGTGCGCGCGATACTGCGCACCAAGCCCCAACGGCGCACAAGGTATATGTCACGGAGGGACGAGAAGACATTTCAGTGCCTTTCCGTGCGGTGCATCTCACACCAACAGAAGGCACGGATTCTTCTCCTGTCTTGTTGTACGACACGAGTGGGCCAGGGGCCGATCCGCACACCGGGCTTCCTCCGCTACGGCTTCCTTGGATTTTGGCGCGTGGCAATGTGGAAGCCGTTGCTGCTCGGCCCTTTTCCGCGCGGGACAATGGGCGGGCCGCCCAGGCGCGGGCGAACACTGCTGCTGCTGCGCAAGAGGTTCCTTCGGAGTCTCAGGCAGGTCCGGTTTTGGGGGTGGGGCGCCCAGTTTTGCGGGCGCGTTCCGAAGGCCGTGCCACCCAACTCCACTACGCGCGGCGTGGCGAGACGACGCCGGAAATGGAGTTTGTCGCGGTGCGCGAAGGAGTTGATCCAGAAGTTGTGCGGCGTGCCGTGGCGGCAGGCCGGGCGATTATTCCCGCCAATATGAATCATCCCGAGTCTGAGCCAATGATTATTGGCCGGGACTTCCTTGTGAAGGTCAATGCCAATATTGGAAATTCTGCAGTGACTTCTTCGGTCGAGGAAGAAGTCGAAAAGCTCACTTGGGCGGTGCGTTGGGGTGCTGACACGGTGATGGATCTTTCGACTGGTGCCGATATTCACACCACGCGGGAATGGATCTTGCGCAACGCTCCCACACCTATAGGGACAGTTCCTCTCTATCAGGCGTTGGAGAAAACCAATGGGTCGCCTGAGGAATTGACCTGGGAACTTTACCGGGACACCCTGATTGAACAGGCAGAACAAGGGGTTGACTATTTCACTGTGCACGCTGGGGTGCGTTTGCAGTATGTGCCGCTTACGGTAAATCGTGTGACTGGGATTGTGAGTCGGGGTGGTTCGATTATGGCGGCCTGGTGTCTCGCCCACCATAAGGAGAATTTTCTTTACACACACTTTGCAGAGATATGCGAAATTATGGCCGCGTATGATGTGAGCTTTTCGCTTGGTGACGGCTTGCGCCCTGGTTGTATTGCCGACGCGAATGACGCTGCGCAGTTTGGTGAGCTTGAGACCCTGGGAGAACTCACAAAAATTGCTTGGCAGCATGATGTGCAGGTCATGATTGAAGGCCCAGGTCATGTGCCCATGCACAAGATCAAAGAGAATGTCGACTTGCAAGACAAACTCTGCCATTCTGCCCCGTTCTACACGTTGGGACCTCTCACAACCGACGTGGCACCCGGTTATGACCACATCACTTCAGCGATTGGCGCGGCCATGATCGGCATGTGGGGCACCGCCATGCTCTGCTACGTCACCCCGAAGGAGCATCTTGGTCTGCCCAACAAAGAAGACGTAAAACAGGGTATGATCGCGTATAAAATTGCCGCCCACGCTGCTGACCTGGCGAAGGGGCATGCCGGTGCCCAAGTTTGGGATGATGCCCTGTCTCGTGCCCGCTTTGAGTTTCGCTGGGAAGACCAATTCAACTTGTCAATCGATCCCGAAACAGCGCGAGCGTATCATGACGCATCTCTTCCCGCTTCTGCCGCAAAAACGGCCCATTTTTGTTCTATGTGCGGACCGAAATTTTGCTCTATGAAGATCACTCAAGACGTGCGGGCGTATGCAAACGCGCATGGTGTGGCAGACGAAGAAGCGCTTGAGCTGGGAATGCAAGAAAAGGCCGGCGAGTTTGTGGCAGCGGGGAACGAGGTTTTTCTGCCTGTTGACAAGCTGCAAGCAAGGCGGTGATGGTGTTGGATGCCGCTCTTTCTTCGCGCGCGTCCGCTGAAGGTGAGAAGCGAAAAATGCCGCCTTTGCCGCGCCTACACGTTCTCACTCCAGCATTGCATCCTGTGTGCAACTCCTCTGGCGAGCTTTTTGGGTACGGTTCCTTGAGCGAATCTCTGTCCGCGTCTTCGCCTGCCTCTGCGCCTGCGCACAGGTCCAAGTCCTCTGCGTTTTCGGGTGACAAAACGCGAGAGGCAATAGCGGGAGAGGATCCCGGAGAAGCTGCGATAGAGGCAGTACTTTGCGCAGGTGCGCCCTGTCTGCAGCTCCGTTGCAAGCACGGAACAGATGCCGCGCGTTTTGCGCTTGCACACCTGCTACGTCAGCAGTGTGTCGCGCATGAGGCCGTGTTTATTGTGAACGACCGTGTTGATATCGCGATGGCGACAGACGCGCATGGGGTGCATGTAGGGGCGCAAGACTTGCCTGTTGCTGTTGTGCGCCGGCTTGTGGGAGCGGGTCGCCTTGTTGGCGGCACCTGTCGTGATGCTGATACTGCCCGACGCTTGGAAGACAGTGGTGCGGACTATTTGGGTGTCGGACCGGTTTACACGTCTTTTACGAAGGCAGACCTCCCGCCTCCGCTCGGTCTCGATGGTCTACGAAAAGTCGCCGCGGCAGTTGATATTCCGGTCATTGGTATTGCAGGCATCACTCCTGCGCGCGTGCCGGAAGTTCTTGCTGCAGGTGCCTATGGTGTGGCAGTAATTGGGGCGGTATTTTCCCCTGTCCCGCGTGCGGGTCGCGAGCCGGACGAAAGTTCCACTGCCGGCACTGTCGACGCTGTTCCTGGTGCACTTGGTCGCCTCGAACAAACAGTGACGGTCACTCGTGCTTTTTTGCATGCTCTTGCGCAGGCACTTGGAGAAAAAAGCAGATGAGTCAGTCGAAGTCTCTGCCGGACCTTCTTGTTGTGGGAGGTGGTGTCATTGGCCTTTCAATAGCCTGGCGTGCCGCGACTTCAGGGTGCAAAGTCACGCTGGTAGATCCTGGCCCTGCTGCACCGAGCGAGCAAGCCGCTTCTTTTTTTGCTGCCGGCATGCTCGCCCCGGTGACGGAGGTCCATTTTGGTGAAGAGGCATTGCTTGACTTGAACCTTGCTTCTTGTGCCCGATGGCCGGCTTTTGCGGCAGAGCTGGAAACTGCAACAGGAGTCTCGACTGGTTACCGTATTTGCGGCACGCTGGTTGTGGCGCGCGACAGCGACGATCATGCTGCTCTCATGCGTTTGCACGAGTACCAGCTCAAGCTTGGTCTTGAGGTGACACGCCTGCGTGGGTCTGCTGCCCGCCGGCTCGAGCCGGCTTTGTCGCCGCGCGTGCGCAGTGCGCTCCTTGTCGCAGGGGATCATCAGGTCGATAATCGCCGGCTTTTGAGGGCGCTCCGCATGGGCTGTGTGCGGGCAGGAGTGATCTTTTGTTGCGCCCGCGTGACCCGTCTTGCACCACCTCGTGTACAGCTTGAGACGGGAGAATGGCTTGGGGCAGATACGGTCGTTCTTGCTGCTGGTGCCTGGTCCGGGAGAGAAGACGGCCTGGCCGCGGGGCTTGATTTTCAGGGGCTACACGAACCGGATGTCCATCCGGTGAAAGGGCAGATACTTCGTTTGCGTGACACTGGCACGCGGCCTCTGCTGACACGAGTGATACGCGGCTTTGACGTGTACCTGGTGCCCCGGGAAAAGGGCGAGATCGTCGTTGGTGCCACGATGGAAGAACAGGGGTTCGATACGACTGTCACAGGAGGTGCCGTGCACGACATGCTGAGA
>DEIU01000014.1 GCA_002352645.1 Acidimicrobiia bacterium UBA2766
AGCGTTGGCTTGTGTCGTATGCTGACATGCTCACGCTCATGATGGCCTTTTTTATCATGCTCTTCGCAATGTCACAGCTTGATCTGAAAAAGATGGAGGAATTCAAAAAGGGCGCAGCCGAGGCGCTCGGCGCGAGTACAAATGATGGGTCTCTCAACCCCATTAGCGAGGGAATGGGGGCAGGAGGTGGCGTGTTCAACGGCGGTTTCGCCCCCACCTCGGGCCTTTTGGAGCAGAGCGCAAATGCTTTGCAGCAGATATTGGAAAACTTTAAGGGCGGCAGCGGCGAAGGCGAAACCGGGCCGGTTTGTGCTGAGGGCAAAACCGAAACAGACACAGGCGAAGAGTGTTCGTTCGGTGCCGGGGGCCCTGGTAGCGGGGAAAACGGGCTCGAAAATGCCCGCTCCCGTATCGAACGAGGGCTTGGGGCGCTGCATGCGCTGCAAAACGCAAACGTCCGTCTCGAAACCCGTGGTCTTGTTGTCACCATTGTGACAGACAACATTTTGTTTGAGCTTGGATCGGCAACACTCGGCCCAGGCTCAACGGAAGTCATTGGGGCTATTGCCGCCGCCATCAAAGAGGTACCCAACCAGATTGTTGTGGAAGGACACACCGATAATCTGCCACTGCACAGCACGACACAGTACCGCGACAACTGGGACTTATCCGCAGCACGCGCTGCATCTGTCGTACAGGTGATGATCGAACAATTCGGACTTCAGGCAACTCGGTTTCGCGTCGCCGGTTATGCCGACACCCGCCCCATTGCCGACAACCTCTCTCCAGAGGGACGAGCAAAAAACAGGCGAGTGGAGATCGTCATCATGGACACCAAGGCAACAGGAAAAGCCGAACAGGAACATTCTCCAACCCCAGAAGAAACAGGACACACCGACAACAAAGAACCGCTCGAAAACCCGCAAACCTCACAGCATCCCGCGCCCGCCGGCAGNNCAGTCAGGAGAAGCAGTCTGAGAAGCACTCCACTGGACACGACTGATGTCACGCCTGCAAAGCAGCACGGTCATCAACACGGACACCAGCACAGCATGCACTACAACCAAAAGCCACAGCCCGAAACCACAGCCCGAAATCACAGCTTGAGGAGAGCAAGGCCATGAAAAAAGTGGTTCCCATCCTCGTGCCCGTTCTCATCTCCCTTATCCTCTTCAAGGTGCTGTTCGGAGGCGGAGGGGAAACCGAAGAGGAACACCCCGAGGAGCCCTCCCCTCACATCGATTTACGGAATATCGAAGTTGACGACCACGACTTCGGCTCGATCGTGGCACTCGATCCCATCACGTTGAACTTGTCGGACAACCATTTTGTGAAAATCGGCCTGGCCTTGCAGATGTCAGCCGACTGGGAAGAAAACCCCCCAGAGGACACACATGGAGGAGGAGGCGGCGCGCACAGCGGCGGCGATGAAGAAGGCCCCTCAGGACCGCCTCCTGCTCCCCTGCTCGACAAAACCATCACCTTGCTCGGCACTTACAACATGGATCAGCTATCGGACCCGGAAACACGCGAACGCGTCAAAGCAGAGATCTCTGGATGGGCACGTGATCTTTACGGCCACAAAGGACGCGTACAAGTTTGGCAGGTCTATTTCACAGAATTCGTTATGCAATAGCCAAAGAGCAATCACCAAAGAAACGGGACCTAACACCAGGCGACTTCTCAATTCATCTTCTCAACTGCCGATACAACTGCAAGAGACTGACAGTTCTCCGGTCAAAACAAGAACCGGAAAAGCATGTCACCTGCACAAGCGTTCTCGCTCGCTGCCCAGTCCTGTCGAAGAAGAAAAGACAGTCAACTGCCCAGTTAGGCCCTATGGCCAAGATGCTGTGCTCCGGGCTTCACGCGAGCCCATTGCAGTCTCCTGCCAAAACAAGTTGGCACTCATCAATGGAGGTCAGCACAAAGTGGAGCTGAGAGCCCTGGTCGTCGATGACTCCAGAGTTATGCGGAACATGGTGATGGAATCGCTCAAAAGAACAAAACTCGCTGACTTCACCTTCACGGAAGCGACAGATGGCGCTGATGCCCTCGACAAGTTCAACCCCGATCTCATCGATATCATCTTTGTGGACTGGAACATGCCGAACATGAACGGTATTGATTTCGTGCGCACAATTCGAGAGAACAAGAAAATCGACCACATACCCATCTGTATGGTGACAAGCGAAAAAACACCCGACAAGATCCGAGAGGCCCTCGAACGCGCGGGGGCAAACGCCTACATCTCAAAACCCTTCACCGTTGACGCCCTACAACGGAAACTAAGCGAGCTCCTTCAAGGTATGGAGGAGAAAAAAACCAAAAAATCCTCGGGGTTCTTTAGCCGCCTCGCAGGCAACTAAGACCCATAAAGGCGCAGACTGATCGGACAAATATGTCCCAGACAAACACATCAGCCTCTGCTCTACTTCTCTGTCAAAGAGAAGTAAAGTCCGCGATTCATGACACCTTTGGCATGTTCCTCGGAGAAGCGCCTACGGAAATCCCCACGCAAAAAAGCGAACAATCCGAAGAAGCAATCCTCGGCATGCTCTCTTTTTCGGGAGAGTGGGACTGGTCACTCACGATAGGATTTTCCCGGTCAAGTGCGGCGAGTTTCGCCACTCTTTTCGCCGGCTTTGAGATCGAATTCGATTCGGCCGATATGGGCGATGCCATCGGTGAAGTCGCAAACGTACTGGCCGGCGATATCCGAGCAAAACTCGAAGCCAAAGGCGATGAATGCAGTTTCGGCCTACCTTCCATTATCCGAGGAACAACAACACAGTCTTCCTCTCCGCAAGGGGTAGACTCCACCACGCTCACCTACCTCTTTGAGGATCAGCCTTTTTGGGTCGAACTTCTGATCGAGACCGACGACTAGCTGCCATTCCCGGCAGGACCTCACACAATACTGCCGGCGTTTTTTCACTCGAACTTCTCACACAAACCACACAGATTGAGTTCGTCCATGAAATAGGCAGCTTCCGGCAAACCCCCGAGAAGTCACCAGAGAAGTCACCCCAGAAGCCACCCTGCTCAGCGAAACCGCCAAAAAAGACGCACATTTCAAAACCACTCAGAGCGACAAGCTTGTCGCAGGAATAAACCACAAAACTGCAGACACGCTCTACAGACACGGCCACGAACCCGCCAACACCACCCTCTCTGCATACACTACAGAACATACATTTACCAATATTTACACGAGAGCAGACACTTCGCACACTGCCCTATAGGCAACAAACTCGACACATATTTTTTATTCACAAAATAAACAGCAATCAACCGCGCACCTCGCATGGAGAAACTCTCTCACAATTGACGGCAAAGCACATTCCGACTGCAAAAAATATTCCTTCACTAACTATGAGAAAATAGGATAAAACACCACCCGAATAGAGCGCACAACAAATTATAAAAGAAACTACTTTCCGAGTTCTTCCCTCTTCAGCGCGGACTATGAATACTGATCAACAAAACCCCGGATACCCACCACAACGCCACCCTGATACCACCACAACAGGGAGTCACGAGCGGAGGAGGACCAGCATCAGGGAACAGTCCACAGTGCTTCGACTCTCCCGGTCGACACTTTGTCGGCTGGTGTATCGATACAATTGGGTGCTTTTTCGTAGCGTCCGTTCTTACGTCTGTCGTTTCCTCACCCCATCATGGAGGACATCGAGACAAACTGCGAATTCAACAGTCCTGACAATAAAGCAGAATACGACAATACAGAAAATCCGACCTGTTACCTCTCACTATTTCATTACCTGATCTTTTACGCCTTGTTATCTCTTATCAAAAAAATCATGCAAATCCGCGTGATCAGCTCTAAAACCGCACTGCATCCAACATGGGGAAGCGCCTTTCTCCGCAGCATTTTTCCCATCCTGATGCTCCCCACCCCCATTCCCTGGATACCTCTATACCTCTGGATGATATGGGACTCACAACGACAAGGCCGGCACGACAAAATCGCCAGTACTTGGGTAGTAAGAACCTAAGCACCCACCTCCTCGCGCAAGCTGGTCGCCAAAGCGAAAAACACCACCACGCGCACCGGAGAAAACTTTTCTGTCTCTCACGTCATCTACCCCTACGCCTGTGGCATACCCGCCACAAGCATCCCGGGAACGCATCTCGTGAGGTTTCCACACAGTGACACAGGCTTTGCCCGCAACACACCAGAGTGAGACTTTGCCGGCAACACACTGAGCGACCCACAAAAGGTAAAAAAGAGCCTCTGGCAGTGGACACGCCAAGCACATGCGGACACAAAAATCGTGTGCTTGAGAAAGGGGCAGAAGGAAGGACTAGAAGGAAGGACCAGAAACAGGGGCGATCGGCCTAGGAGACATTCAATGAACACGGAAAGCATGCCGATGGTCCATGCGTATGGCACCCTCCCGATCAAAATCAAAAAAGGTCACTGGCCGCAAAAAACAGGGCAAAAAGACGGTCACTGCCCAACGGTTTGATTTCCGGCGACCAATCAAATTCCGTCGCGAACATGTGCGCATCCTTGAGCTGATCAATGAAACCTGGTGTCGCCATTTTTCGACTGTGCTCTCTACACGGTTGCGGACTTCTTGTCAGATCAGTCTGGAATCTGTGGAACAGGCAAGTTACTCAGAATTCATCGCGACAATCCCAAACCCAACATTTATGGCGATTATCGCAATGCAGCCTTTGAACGGGGCCGCCCTGTTTCATTTTCCAATCCCAGTCGGCCTGGCGGCCATTGAACGGCTGCTTGGCGGAGCAGGAACAGAGTCACAGCCACCACGTGCGCTTTCTGATCTCGAGAGCGCATTGATGAACGATCTCATTCAACGCTGTCTCGAAGAGCTTCCTTATGCTTTTGAACAACTGATAAGCGGCCTGCAGCCTCGTGTCATCTCAGTCGAATCAAATCCTCAATTTGCCCAAATCTGCGCAGGGTCCGATATGGCAATCATTATCACCTATGAAGTACAGATCGGCTTTGAACAAGAAAAACCGACGCTCTGTATTCCATTTACTCTTTTGCAGCCGGCACTCGAATCCCATATTTCGCAGAAAACATTTGCAGAAACCAACACAACCGACATAGAGGAAGCAAAGCGTCATCTCAGAGACCGCATGCGCGAGCCAGACGTCCAAGTATCTGCCCAATTCAACAGTGTCTCCCTCTCGGCCAAAGACATTTACTCCATTCGTCCAGGCGATTTACTCACGCTTGGTCACTCCATACACCATCCGCTCACTCTCGTCGTTGACGACATCCCATGCTGCTATGTCGTCGGAGGCCGTAAAGGCAAAAAAGTTGCAGTGCAAGTCGTAGGAGACGCCTGGCTACCAGAGAAAACAGGGGGAGAAAACGACAAATGAGCATCCAGGTCCCGAAACCAGAGGAGATCCGGGCTGCTCTGATCGATGCCGCTGCCGCAGTGTCCTTATCGCTTCCTGTGCAAGAACTCTTGAACGCCACTGAAGTCGCAGGCCGAGAGGAACCTTGGCTCACTCTGCTCCCTGGTGACAATTGTCAGGGAGCATGTTCAGGGTTATCTGGAGACGTATCGGGACTCATCGTCCTCGCGTTATCACAAGATCTCGCAAAAACCGTTCTCGAACAAGCAGAAAGACCAAGCCCGGATTACGCAACGACGCTCATCCCTGTTTTCTCTGAGGCAATCACCTCGATCAGCACCATCATCCAAACCGAGATTGTGGCTGAAACTCCCTACGAGTTCGACCCAAAACAGGCATTCACCAGCATCGACAGCGACTTGTCGTTTTCTTCAATCGAGCTATTCGACGGGGACGACCATGTCGCCACCATCGCCACTGTCTTCGGTGGCAAAAACATCGAACTGCCCTTTCCCGAAAACCTGAACGAGCCACCACCAGTAGAAACCGACACAGAGTCAGAAGAAGATACCAAGGCCAAAATCGAAGCAGAGGACAGCCTTCCACCAGAGAAGATCACAGAAGAAAAACGCGAAGAATTCGCCCTCGAACACACGGAATTCGACCATCTTTCCAGCGAAAAAAAGACACGTGCCCAACACCCTATCGACCTACTCAGCGCCGTAGAAATGCAGGTGACTGCGGAACTTGGCCGCACGCGCCTGCCAATTGGAGAAATCCTCGAACTCTCACCTGGTGACCTGGTGGAGCTGAACCGCTCAGCAAGCTCTCCCATCGACCTACTCGTCAATGGCACGCTCATCGCCCGTGGGGAAGTCGTCGTGATCGACGAAGAATTTGCGATTCGCATCTCGGAGATTATCGGCACCAATGTGCCGATCCAAGCGATGGACACATCGGGGTGAGACATGAACGACACAAATCTTCTCTTGCTCACCGCCCGCACAATATTCGCACTTTGCCTGATTTTTATTGTGCTCTGGGGCCTCTCTGCCTACATGCGAAAACGCGGCGTTCCCGGCCGGCAGGGAAGCCTGCCCCGGGAGCCTGTGCAAGTCATCGGCAACTGCCGTTTCAACCGCAACACAATGGTCACAGTGGTCAGGGTACGGGACAGGGGGCTCGTACTCGGTGTGACCGAACAATCAGTGCATTTGCTCGCAGAAATTGACTGCTCTTCCAGCAACTCCGCCCTCGACACAGGTCTCGACGCAAGCCTCGACACCTCCGGTCTCCATAACGAGGAAGTAAAACAACGAGATACCATCACGCAGAAAAGAAGCACCACCGGGACGGCGCTTCTCCCTCCACGCACAGGCACATCCTGGCGCGCAGGTTCGACATGGAAGACTGCCCTCAATGGGCTGCGGGAAAAAACCGTGCGGCGAGGATAAAAACGCAGGCCGGTTCTTCTCTCAAATGACAAAGCGGAAACCTGCATGTCGAACTGTCATCCTCTGTTTTCACGTACCCAGGTCGAGAAGGCACTGCTGTGCACTCTGCTCCTCCTGAGCAGTATCGTGCTCTTCTCATCTCCCGCAATGGCCGTCTCCACAGGTTTGCCTGCAACCCGGAATCTTGCGCCATCGCCGCAAGGCTCCTCCTTCCACACGGTTCAGGCACTTGGCACCTTCCCCACGCTTGCCCCAAGCCAAATCCCTCCTGGCATTGCGCCCACAATGCCAGGAGGAAGAGAAAGTGAAAAGGAGGCGGGAGACAAAGAAGAAACATCTCCCTTTGTCGGTATTCATGTGGGAGGAGACCCGAACGCCGACCCCAGCCAGACAGTCACGCTGCTCGTGCTTCTCACCGTGCTGTCTTTGGCACCTTCAATCATGATTATGATGACGAGCTTCACACGCATCGTGATCGTGATCTCTTTGATCCGTCAGGCGATGGGCCTGCAGACCGTTCCCCCAAGCCAAGTGCTGACCGGACTTGCGCTCTTTCTCTCCATGTTTGTCATGGGTCCCACCTTCAGTGAGATCAACCAAACAGCACTGCAACCCTATTTGGCGGGAACACTTTCGCAAACGGATGCCTTGGAGACCGCGCAGCATCCTATTCGGAAGTTCATGCTGGCACAGACCCGCCGCAGTGAACTCGCCCTCTTCACGACTGCCAACGGCAAAACCCCCGAAAGTACGGATGACATCAGCCTGACAGAACTCATCCCCGCTTTTGTGCTGTCTGAGCTGAAAACAGGATTCACCATTGGTTTTGTGGTTTTTATTCCCTTTCTCGTGGTCGACATCTTGGTGGCCTCGACTTTGATGTCAATGGGAATGATGATGCTGCCGCCCATTCTTGTTTCGATGCCCTTCAAGCTCATGCTCTTCGTCCTCGTGGACGGCTGGGCCTTACTCGTGAAATCCCTTGTCATGAGCTTTCGAACATGAATCCCAGGATCGCTCCTGTCGTCCGCAAAAGGCAAGCAGCCTTCCGGTTCCCCTTCCCGTTCCAATTCCTCTTCCGGTTCCTTGGAAATTGTCCCGGAGAAAAAACAACAGCACGAACAGCCACAGTCACAGTCACAGTCACAGGAAAAAAGGACAGTCCGTGAACGACATCGAGATCCTCGAAATCGCCCTGCCCGCCATTGTGCTCATGACGAAGCTTTCCGCCCCTCTCCTCATTGCCAGTATGGGAGTCGGTCTCGCAATTTCCATTCTGCAATCTGTCACGCAGATTCAGGAGTTCACCCTGACGTTTGTCCCAAAACTCGCGGCAGTAGGCTTCGTGCTTCTCGTGGGGGGCAACTGGATGCTGCGAGAACTGGTGAACTCAACCACTGAGCTCTTTTTGCAGATACCAGCCCTCGTGGGAGCGGGGTGATATGGAGATCGCGCTGCCCTTGGACACCTTTCTCGCGTTTCTGCTGGCATTCTCGCGCGCGGTTGCCTGGCTCATGATCATGCCGCCTTTCCATATTTCAGCGCTCCCCATGCGCGCAAAAGCAGGCCTCGCGGCCGGACTCGCGCTTGTGGTCGCACCCTCGCTTTCGTCCCCGCCTTTTCCCTCGGAGATCATTCCGCTCGCGCTCATGGTGACACAGCAAGCGATCATCGGAGCGGCAATGGGACTCATAGGCGCTATGTTGTTTCATGCCGTACAAGCGGCAGGGAGCATCATTGACATGGCAAGCGGCCTTGCTCTTGCCCAAACTTTTGACCCTCTCTCGCACACGCAGGGGGCAGTGATCTCCCGTTTCTATCAATTGACCGCAGTCACCCTATTGTTCGCAGTAGATGGCCACATTCTACTCATACAGAGCTTTCTCTCTTCTTTTACCCTGGGACCCACAACAAGCGGAAATGTCGGCGACCTCGCCCAGCTTGCCACGAAAGAATTCGCCCAGTTCTTTCAGATAGCAGTGGGAATCGCCGTCCCCATCCTCGGGCCGCTGCTCCTCGCCGAAGTTGGCCTGGGCGTTTTAACCCGCGCTGCCCAACAACTCAACATTTTTACCGTGGGCCTTCCCGCCAAGATCCTTTTCACTTTCTTTCTCCTCGGATCAGCACTTCCTCTGCTTGTACCGGCAGTGAAAAACCTCATCATACAAATCGCAGAAAACAGCGCCACAGTCGCTCGCCTGCTCACTCCATAAGGTCACATCCCATAAGGTCACAAAGACACAGCCTCAAGACACGACACGACACAACACAAAGAACACAGAGTCTCCATGGACAACACAAAGACACAGACTCTGTAGACGACAAACACCCAGTCTTTGCAGACGACAAAGACACGACCGAGATGACGGCTCACTCCACACACACACGGACCCGGTTTTTCGCGCCCGCTTCCCAGCTCACGCAGCTTCGGGAAAACCCGAACGCCCTTCGCCCAGTCTCTCCCGCCCCCGCCCACACACAGCAGAAGAACCCATGCCACAGCAGGACAAGCACAGTAAAACCGAAAAACCCACAGCGAAACGTCTGAAAGAGGCGCAAAAAAAGGGCGAGACAGGAAAATCGCAGGAGGTCGCGATCTGGGTGCAGCTTCTCCTTGCCACCTTCCTCGCGCCGTTCATCATGCGCCGCATAGGGAGTTTTCTCTCGGAACTCATCTTCGATGTAAACCAAGCCATTGCCGCTCCTGATGAGCGGCAAATCATGAGTCTCTTCGGTCACTCGATCATGATGTCTCTCGTGATGGTCGCACCACTCATGCTGGCTGTCGCGGGAGCAGGAGCCGCTTCCAGTTTCTTTCAGACAGGGTGGCACCCGAGCACACACCAGCTACGACCGAAGTTTTCTTCTCTCAACCCTTTGCAGGGAGCAAAACGCCTGATTTCTCCAGGCCAATTATGGAAAGGAGGGCGGGACCTCCTCAAAGTCCTTATTCTCGGTGTGCTCGTTTTTCTGCAGATGAGCGCGGTGATCCCGCTCCTCACGCAGACAGGCGGCATGGAAATCCCGACAATCGTCGCGATTGTCGGAAAACACCTCGTCCTGCTCGTCCGCAATGTTGCACTTCTCGGTATTCTTCTTGCCGCCGTCGACCTTGCCGTGAGCAAACGACAAGCCCTGCAACGGCTGCGCATGACGAAGACAGAGATCCGCGACGAAATGAAACAGATGGAGGGGGACCCCACAGTAAAGGGGAGAATCCGCAGCAAAATGGCAGAAATTTCGGGGATGCGCATGCTGGCTGCCGCGACGACCGCTGATGTGGTCGTAACGAACCCTTCTCACTATGCCGTAGCACTGCTCTACCGTCCCGAGGAAGGGGAGGCGCCGAGAACTGTAGCGAAGGGCACCGATTATCTTGCCCGGCGCATCCGCGAAACAGCACTCGAACATCGCATCCCCGTTATCGAAGAGCCTCCCCTTGCCCGCGCGCTTTATGCAAACGCGGCGCTGGGAGAGGAGATTCCGATTGAGCTATACGAGGCTATCGCTCGCCTTCTTGCTTTTGTCTTCTCTCTGCGGGCACATGGCAAAGCCGCGGGCGTCCACACTCCGCCCGTTCGGCTCTGGAACGACCCCACGCCGTCTGCCTCGAACACGGCATTATGTCTCCCGCCGGAAAACAGTGCACGAGACCGGGAAAGACCACAGCACGCCGGGTCTTTCCCGCAACGCTCTCTTACTGTTCGCAATTAATTTGCGCAGCCCCGCCGTTCAAGCAGGTGTCACGGCCTGCACCGCCGTCGAGTCCGTCGTTGCCGTTACCGCCATCGAGCCGGTCGTTGCCGTTACCGCCATCGAGCCGGTCGTTGCCGTTACCGCCGTAAAGCCGGTCGTTGTGCCCCCCGCCGTAAAGCCGGTCATCGCCGTTACCGCCATCGAGCTGGTCGTTGTGCCCCCCGCCGTAAAGCCGGTCACGACCATCATCGCCTTTGATACGGTCATAGCCGTCTCCGCCGTAAAGACGGTCGTCACCAGAACCACCCGAAAGAATGTCCTGACCATGACCACCGCTCAGGACGTCGTGACCGTTTCCGCCGTTTAGGGTGTCATCCCCATCGCCGCCCTCAAGCCGGTCATCGCCATTCCTGCCCTCAAGACGATCCTGGCCAGTGCCACCACGCAGAGTGTCGTGCC
>DEIU01000072.1:0-8280 GCA_002352645.1 Acidimicrobiia bacterium UBA2766
AAAGAGCAGTGCGAGAGTCAGCCGAATCAGCGTTGGCCGGTGCTTTTGCGGGGAAATGGGGATGCCAAGCGGGGGAGCGAAACTGGGGTCTGTGGGCATGGGAGAAGCAAAACTGGGGTCTGTGGGCGTGGGCGTGGGAGAAGGGATATTTTCCTGGGTGGAGGAGTGTGTTGTCTGCGTGGGGAGGAACAGGAGGGCTAGGCCGATTCCTATGAAAACGATAATTGTGGTGAAATTATTATCGAAGATCCGCTGAAAAAGTATGAGGGCCGCGAGAAAAAGGAAGAGCATTCCCCACAACTGCTGCGTCTCGAAAGAGAAAAGAAACGTTTTTTCTTGCCCTGTTGGGCTATTTGCAGGCGATCCTATGTTCTCCTTCTTGTTTTCTTGAGGGATCAGTACCCAGCCAATAATGTAGAACAGAAGTCCTAGGCCATTGAGAAAGATGAGTGCGAAGAAGAGCACACGAAAAATGTTGGAATCAATGCCGGTATAGGTACCGAGTCCACCACAGAGACCACTTATCTTCCGGTCTGACTGGCTGCGTGTGAGGCGTGCAGGTGGGGAGGGTCTTTCTGTAGCATTGTGGGCGGTTGGGGGTGGTGGGATGAGTGGGGGGTGTGGCGGTGATGGAGGGGTGTTCTTGCTTGATTGAGATGGTTCTGTTGAAGTCATGCGTGTGCTCTTCTTCGCCGATACGCAATTTTAGCAATTGGTCTGTAGTTTCCTGTTTTGTCAAGGAGTCTTGTTTCGGGATTTTTTGTAGGACGTGAAGAAAAGGTCTGTGTGGGAGAACAGGGCCGAATCGTGCTCTGCCAGAATGTTTTTGGGTTTGTCGTGAGGTGATGTGTTTTTCGTCATAGGGGTCTTCTGTTCGTGTGTGCGGCGCCAGAATTTTTTGGGAGGCGAGAGAAAAAGAACCGGTTGGAGTGAAAAGAAAGAGAACATCTGCAGAGGAGCTGGATGTTCTACAGTTTTCTCTTCTCCTTTTTCGTGGGGAATGTTGGGTGTTTGTGCGTAGACGAGCAGAAAAATGAGCGGAATGCCGAGAAAGATAAGTCCCCTGGCTCTACCTGTCCAGCATCCTGCAATGAATCCGATGGCTGTGCCTGTTAGAGGGATTACCAGGTAGGTTCTGTTGGTGATTTCCGCACCAGAGAAGTCGAGTACTGCGATTCCTCCCAGGCAAAAAAAGATAAGCACCAGGATGATTGTTGTGACAGAGGCCTGTTTTTTGTCTTGACGGGGTTCTGCGGGGATCGGGTCCGTGGGAGGAGAGACCGCACAGGAATCGGGGGGAGATGGGCGATGAGAGGATTGGTTGGACGGTGCGAAACGGGTTGCTGCTTGGCGGGATAGGCTTTTGACGGATTGATTTGTGGGTGGATGTGAAAGAAAAAAGAAGATCGCACCGATGCTCGCGAGGAATGTGACAAACTCTGCAAAATCGATTCTTGAGCCTGTGCTGAGGAGGACGAGCAAGGCTGTTCCGAGTATCCCGAGGCCGAGCGTGCGGCGTGTTGTTTCAAGGGAAAGTGTCGAAGAAGCGTGCATATCGCTTGTGTGCGCGTGTGGTCGATTTTCCTCTGCAGAGTGTCCGCTTGTTGTAGATAGGTGGTATGCAGGATTATCGAACGGGACGATTATCCAGCCGAGTGTGTAGAAGAGAAGACCGGCGTTGTCGAACAGGGCGAGCAGGATGAAACCGGCGCGGAAGGCGAGCGGGTGGATACCGGTGCATGTGCCGAGGCCTTGACAAAGACCGCTGATGATCCGGTTGTTGCGACTGCGCCGTAAGGTGCGCGCGGGGTAGGGCGCGAAAGCGGTTATCAAAGTTGTGCCTCGTGAGGGGAGAGATCTGAAGCGGTGAAAAAGCGAAAATATTTTCACATCTGTTCCGTAAGTCTACCTGATTTATTGTACGTCTGTGTCAGAAGTGTGGGGAGATGGCTATGGGGAAACCGCCGGACAGAACGAGGCGGGGACGTTTTTCTGTTGTCTTTTTTGTCGAAAGAAAAGTATTGGTCTCTAGGTAGTTCTCCTCTCAACATCTGCTGCATTTTCCGGAGGAGGTTTTTCTTGCGAGAAATCATGATCAAGTTTGCGCGCGGGTTTGCCTGCAAGTAAATAGACTTTTAGCGCATCGGGGGACATCGCAGGGGAGAAACGATGGCCTTGCGCGCGTGGGCAGCCCAGATGGAGTAGTTCTCGTACCTGGGTTTCTGATTCGACTCCCTCTGCAACAATATTTTTGTCCATGGCCTGACCAAGTTGGGTAATAGCAGCAACGAGAGCAGTGCTTTTTTCTGCTTTGCCCAAGCCATCAATGAAGGATTTGTCGACTTTTAGAGTATCGATAGGAAGGTTTTGCAAGTAGGTGATTGAGGAATTTCCGGTGCCAAAGTCGTCGATGGCCAGATGAATCCCCATATTGTGGATGGTGTCAAGCCGATGACGGGCGTCGCTGTGGAGATCAATAATGGCGTTTTCCGAGATCTCCAGACAGAGATGGTCAGGGTCCATCTTGAGAGACTCGATCAGCTGTGCGATGTCTTTCGCCAGGCTGGTGCGATGGATCGACCGATTCGAGATATTGACACGTACCATGAGTGGGTTGTCCGCAGGATTTTGGCGATTGTAGGCGGTCACCCATTTACAAGCTTTGCGCAATACCCAAGCGTCAAGATCCGCGATGAGCTCAGAGTGCTGGATGGCATGGATAAACTTGCCCGCGTTCAATATACCTTGTTCTGGATGTTGCCAGCGTACGAGGGCCTCGACGCCAATTGTGGTCTGGGTGACGAGATCGATTTCTGGCTGGAACCAGACGACGAGTTCTCCAGCAGCAAAGGCCCGCCGAATATTTTGTTCGCCGGCAAAGGTTTGCTCGATCTGGGACTGAAGTTCTTCCCCGAAATAACAAACCCGGTTTTTTCCCAGTCTTTTCGCTTCGTAGACTGCGGCATCTGCTCGGCGTAACAACTCTTCTCCGTTGAGATCATCTGAACCGGTTACCGTCGCGCCAAGGCTCGCAGTGAGATGGAAATCATGTCCCTCGATCTGGATGGGTTCGCTGATCACACGGAGAAGACGGTGGGCGATCTCTGCTATTTCGGCAGAGCTGTGTGCTTTGACAAGCGCGACAAACTCGTCGCCACCAAAACGTGCCAGCGTGTCTTCAATACGGATGGAACGCGTCATGCGTTGGGCTGCTTCTTCGAGCAGGCGATCTCCCATATGGTGGCCAAAAAGGTCGTTTACCCGTTTAAAGTCGTCAAAGTCGAGCACCATGACACCGATCAGGATTTCACTTGCGTGAATACTTTCGCGGCGAAATTTCAAAATGGCCTGATCAAGACGGTCTGTGAATAAAGGACGATTGGGGAGACCGGTCAATGTGTCGTGCGTGGCCGAGTGGCGCAGAGAAGTCCAAGTGCTGGAAAGCGCCGAGGCGAGGTCATCGAAGGCCGAGGCCAGATCGGTCAGCTCGTTTTTGTTTTTGGAGCGGAGGTGCACGCGGGAACGGAAATTGCCATTTTGGAACTCTGTGGCGGCGTCCACGAGGACGGCAAGTTGTCGAAAAACTGGTAGGCCTGCTGCCCAATCAGCAGAAGCTGCGAGAAGAAAAAGTGCCAGCGCTGTGCAAAGGAGGGTCATGCTCTGGCCAGTTACCGGAGCGAGTGCTTCTGTCCGGTCAATTGTGGCAACGACAAGACCGTTTGCGCTTGCTACCGGGTGCCAGGCCATGAGAACTGGGGATTTTTCCGAGGCGGAGGCGGCGAGTGAGACCGACAAAGGGGCGGGAAGCGGCGGAAAAATCTCTGTTCCCGTTGTCGGAAGAAGAGATGCGGAGGGTTTGTTTTCCGGGTTCTCTGCGCGCGGGACTTCTTTTCCCTTTGGCGTTGGGATTTTTGTCGGGTTTTGGGTCGCGTTGGGGTTGGCCGGGAAAAGGGCGAGCGCCTGGTTTCCCTCTCGACGAGTGAAGAAAAGCTGCGTACTTTTCCCGAGTCTAGGGAGGGAGGAGCCAGATCCGGGAAAAGAAAGGGAAGGAGTTTCTAGAGAGAGAAGTCCCAAGATTTTTCCGTTGGAGATGATTTTTTTCGCGAAATGAACTTCGCCGTGTTCTCCGATCCGGGGGGTGTTGGACTGAAGACTTCTGATAGAGCTCGTGGTCGACCCGCTGACGGAGGGCCAATTTTCCCTGTCGGACATGCCGCGCGGCATGGTGCCGGTAGAAATGATGACTTGTCTTTCAGGGGTGAGTAGGGCGAAATGGCGGAATCCGTAAGAGCCGATGTGCGCGATAAGCGCAGAATCGGAGGAGGTTTTGTTGTGGGCACCTTCGGGCTGCAGAAGTCGTGCAAGGTGGTCGCGTAGATCAGGGCTTTCTGCCAGATTTTTCGCAGCGGTATTATACCTGTCGAGTACTGTCGTGACACGGTTTGCTTCTATAGCAGCGACGGTTGCCAAGGCGTCCTCGACGCGCCGCACTGCGTGTGGGGAAAGTACTGTTTTCTCTGAGATGAACGCGATGCCGATGGACTGGAGCAAAGCAACGAGGATCACGGTTAACATGTAGCGCTTGGTAAGGCGCATTCCCGTCCTGAAAGTTGGGTAACGGACGTTGCCCGAAGGGACCAAGTATCGAGGACTGTAGCAGGATAGCGGCGAATTTTCGTTCACTCTTCATGGCAAGCGGAAACCTTTTCGCAGCTTGTCATTTCTCAAGAGGCAGCCTGGTGCGTGGATCTGTGTGGAAAAAGCGCAAAATACTGGGCATACACAGGTTTTTTAATGAGTGTGCGCTGTTCTCTCGCAGCGAGCTTTCTTTGCTCAAATAGGCAGATCAAAGAAGTAGCGAGATTTTTTGCCGGGGGAAATAACTGTGCTCCAGAGAGAAATCTGGAGCACAGTAGCTTTTTTGAGACTGCCTATGGGGGTGATCCGATGGGCGTCACAGTGATATGCACGCGTCGCTCGAGCGTGAAGAGCTGCTGGTTCAGACGGCTCTTCGCAGGGCTTCCCGTTCAGCGGTACGCTCGCGCATGGCGCGACGGGTTAGTTGACATTCCAGTTTACGCTTGATGCGTTGGATGGCGTTGTCAACGGATTTGGCGTGTCTTCCGAGTGCCAGAGCAATGTCCTGATAACTGTCGCCGCGGACGTACCGAATGAGCACGTCGCGTTCGAGTTCGGAAAGGACCTCGTTCATAGTGTCTTGGAGAGCGGTCACATCGTCACACTCGATCACTTGATGGACCGGGTCGAGATTATCCTCTCCAGGAAGGAGTTCCTCTATGGGGCGTTCGTCGTCCTCGTCATTGCTGTTTGTGGTGAAACTGATGTAGGAGTTGAGTGGTTGGTGTTTCTGTCGGGTGGCTGTTTTGATGGCGGTAATAATTTGGCGGGTAATGCAGAGTTCAGCAAAACCGCGGAAGCTGGCGTTGTGTCCTGAGCGGTAGTCGCGTATGGCTTTGAAGAGGCCGATCATGCCCTCTTGATAGACATCATTGTGATCGGCGCCGACGAGGAAATAACCTCGCGCTTTTGCGCGGGCAAAACCCTGATAGCGTTGGAGAAGGGCCTGTACAGCCTGGTTATTGCCAGACTGTGCATGGCGGGCAAGGGTTTCGTCTGCAAGCGTGTCAAATTGGAGGCTTTGGCGGAGACAAACATTCACGGACCCTCCAGGAGGCGTTGGGGTGGTGTCCAAGTCAATTGTGGTGTACAGCTAGTGCGCACTTTTCGTGCGTTCATGCTGTGAATGGGTTGTTGACCAAATCCCCCCCTGGCCCGTGAGTTGCAGCCTAAAGCATTTTGTTTTTTTGTCCCTACTGCGACTGCTGTAGAGCAGGTGGGGGAAATTGCGTATTTGTATGGCCGAAATGGCGCGAAAGACGAAAAAAGGGTTTTTAGTGAGAAATGTCTGGAGAAAGAACACTCATCTTGTGTCGAGAAAAGACTGTGATCTCGGCTAGTTGGGGAATACTTGCGGGCGAAAGGTGCGTTTTTTCCAATTTTTTCGTACGGAATTCGTGGTGGGCTTGCGCGCTCTTGCAGAGCAAGCCGAGTTGAGATCGTCTGTTTGTTTAGAGAGGACAGAATGAGGCCGACATGAAAGGAAGCCCTCCGGTGGTGTCAGGGGTGTTGATGTCCTTTCGTTTTTTGGGAAAAAACAATTTTGCGCAAGTCAGTGGGAACAGCCTTGGATTTTGGAGAACTGTTCTTTTCTGGAAACGCTTCTCTGGGTTTCTCTTACTTTTTCTGTTTCTTCTTACTTTTCTATCGGTCTCCAAAACACCTGCCACAGAGTCTGTGCGGAGGCTTGATGAGTTCTTCCTGTTTCTTGATGAGGGACAAGTGCGGGAAGTGGCTTTGGACGACCGTAGCCGGACGCTGAAAGCGACACTCACAGGAGAAAAAGCCGAGAAATTCATCACGGTCTATCCGGATGGGTTGGGACCCTTCCTGGCAGAACGCGTGTTGGAAAAGGGAATCCCCTTACAGGCTGCTGCGGTAAAAGAAGAGAACAATACGCTTTGGGCGTTCGTGTCTGTGCTCCCACTTTTCCTTATTGCCGGAGTTTTGTCGTGGTATTTGCTACGAAGTGGAGCGACACGAGGGATATCTGCAAAGGGGAAGAAAAACAGTGGGGCGGAGGAAATCCCTGATGTCACTCTAGCCGATGTAGCCGGCCATGTTGAAGTAGTAGAAGAACTACGCGACCTGGTTCTCTGTTTGCATGACCCCGAACGTTTTGCAAGGGCCGGCGCACGTCCGCCACGGGGAGTTCTCCTTACTGGTCCGCCTGGAACAGGCAAAACCTTGATGGCACGTGCCGTTGCAGGCGAGGCGGAAGTTCCCTTTTTTGCTGTGGGAGGCGCTGATTTTGTCGAGATGTTCGCGGGATTGGGCGCGAGTCGGGCGCGGCGTCTTTTTGCGCGTGCGCGCAAAGCAGGGCGAGCAGTTGTTTTTATTGACGAGATTGACGCAGTCGGAAAAGCTCGTGCTGCCGGGGTAAGCAGCGGGGCATCAGAAGAGCGAGAAAATACCCTGAACCAGCTTCTCGTGGAGTTGGATGGCTTCCAGAAAAATGGGCATTTGATTGTGCTCGCGGCGACAAACCGTCCTGACATGTTGGACAAAGCCTTGTTGCGGTCTGGCCGGTTTGATCGTGTGATTGAGCTTTCGCTCCCGGATCGAGAGGCCCGACACGAAATTCTGGCTTTACATGGGCAAGCGCGTGGAGTTGCAGGAATTGACTGGCACAGGGTTGCAGCCCTCACCTCAGGGATGACAGGAGCCGATCTGGAGAATATTTTGAACCAGGCAGCTTTGCGTGTGGCGCGGGCCGGGCGAGAACGTGTCGAAGAGGGAGATGTACTCGAGGCTGTCGCTATGCTGGTTCTTGGAGACGAACGACCGAGCCATGTACTTGACGCTCGGGATAGAGAGGTTGTTGCCTGGCATGAAGCCGGTCATGCCGTGTGCGCTCTGCTGTACGCAGACGCTCCTTTTCCCCGGCAAGTGACGATTGTGCCGCGTGGGAGCAAAGGCGGAGCCACCTGGTTTGATGGCGAGGTACGAGAGCTTCTCTCGTGGAAACGGGCTTTTGCCCGTTTAGTGGTTCTTCTTGGTGGACGGGTAGGAGAAGAACTGTTGTGCTCCGATGATGTCACGCATGGTGCTGCCGGCGATCTCCGAGAGGCGACGGAACTCGGAAGACGCATGGTGGTCGAATATGGTATGACGGATTTTGGTTTGGTTTTTCTTGATGTCGGTGATTTGAAGTGGAACGGGCAGGCATCTGCCGTACACCAAGCGGTGCAACAAGTGCTCGAAAACGCAATGTCACAAGCGCGGCAACTTGTGAAGAAAGAAGCCACTTTTGTGAGCGAAGTCGCTGAGGCCCTGCTCTCACAAGAAACGCTGACTGCGGCGCAACTTGAGACAATGCGACGCTCTTCTCACACGAGCCCCCCTAATCGCGGAGAGACCATCCCTCAGTCCGACGGGAAACTTGGGGTTTTGTCTGGTTGAGACCTTGCCGATCCCAAGACCACCCAAGTGAGTCACGGGGCCGGGTCGGTGAAACGACCCGACCCGACAAACCGATGGGTGCACCATCTGCAATGAACCGCTGGAACTGCACCCATGCCCAACCCCTACAAACAATCCAGGCCCGACACCGCAAACCGACCTGGCCTCACCGACCCGGCCCCACAAACCGATGGGTGCACCATCCGCAATGAACCGCTGGAACTGCACCCATGCCCAACC
>DEIU01000072.1:8339-34501 GCA_002352645.1 Acidimicrobiia bacterium UBA2766
GGTTGGGCAGTCGGGCAGTCGAGGTCTCAGGAGCAGAACTGGGTGGGATCGCCGTAAAATGCGAGGTAGACGTTTGCGAGTGGACAGGCAGTAGCAGAGCTGGGAACAGACGCGTTTCCAAAGATTCCCCAGAGCCCACTTCCTGAGCTTGGTTTTTGTACGACTTTGAAGTTTGTCTCTCCTACAAGAGAAGCAAGACGATGGTATGCTTCTTCCCGACTTTGGGTTTCGTCGGCCAGGTGGAGGCTGATTGCAGTCTTGTTGTCGTACAGAAGAGCCCCGATCTGGTCTCGTATTTTTTCAGGAGTGAGATCCTCACGGTACATGGAGACTTGTGCGACGAATTCGTTGTATTCGTTATTTACGCCTTGTTGAAGAACAGATAGTTCTTCTTCGGTCAAGCGTCGCCAGGGGTTGCCCATGTCTTTTCCGCGCCCTGCTGTGATGTAAGTCTGTTCAATGCCGTTTTGTGTGACGATTCCTTTACTAAGGAGGCCACCGTCAATTTCTGTGACTCCATCATAGAAAGCAAAGGGTCCAAGGGTGACTCCAATGCTCCCGACGAGGCTGCCATGATCCATGATGATGAGATCCGCTCTTGAAGCAACGAGATAGGCACCTGATGCTCCGATTCCCGAGATAAAAGCCACAACAGGCTTTTTTGTGCGTTGTCGGAACTCGGTAACTCCGTCGGCAATAGCACGCGCTCCGACTACTGTGCCTCCACCGCTGTTGATCTCGATGATGATCCCGTCATATTCATCGAGATCCGCTGCTTCTTTCAGCTGTTCTTTTATTTCATAGCCGTAGGTGGTGCCTCCGAACACGTTTCCGTCGAGTGTTTCGTTTCCCAAAATGGTGCCTGTAATCGGGATTGACAAGAAGGAGCTGGAAGCTTTGGACGAGCCATATATGACTTCCGTCGAGTCTTCATCGATGTCGACTGCGGTAAAGAGGAGCTGAATCAAGAAAGGAAAGGCAAGGAAGAAACTAAAAAGACACAGGGACACAGTAAAAAAGATGGTGGCTGTTTGGGCAATCAGTTGACCGATTTTTTTCCCTAGTCCTGGAGTGTTCCTTGGGGGGAGAGGGACCATGGGAGGAGACAGTGGGACTTTTCCTTGTGCCTGGGGTGTGCCGGGAGTGAGGATATGGCTTGTCCAAGCTGTGCCGTCCCAATAGCGGGTGGTGTGTGGAAGGTGGGAAGGCCGCCATGGGTCGGGATACCATCCTGGAGGTTTCGGGGGTTTTGTTTGTTTGCTTTCTGTGTGGCTTGTCGAGGTGTCCTGAGGCTGGGTGGTTTCTCCGGTTGTTAGTGTTTCGGGTTCCTCTTCGGGTTCGTCTGGTGTGCCGACAGGGCCGTTATCTGGTGTATTGTCCGTCATTTTTGCGGCCTCTCTTGCCCTTTTGCTTGTCTGCCCTCAGAGAAGGAGAGCATTTCCCCGTGGTGGGGCGGCTTCCGTTGCTCGCTTTCTCTGACGTCTCGTGCTTTTCGGCATGGGGAAGGGCAGGCAGTTTTGTTGTGCCGATATTTGTGCGGATGGGGGTGGTGCAGGGCGTTTGTGACTGGGCCAGTTCGTGATGCTTCTAGGGAAAGCGTTCTATAACGGCCTCATTTTGCCGGTGCACGCGTTCCCGTTCTGCATGTGTGCTGGAGCGCGTCTTTGACGACAGGGTAGCGGGTTGTTATGGAATACGAGGAGTGTGCTTCCCGCATTTTCTCGGGAAAAAGTATTTTTTTCTGTGGTGTGGGAAGAGTGTATGTGAAGTTGGAGTGGCATGAGCTGGTAACAAACCTGTGTGTTTGGAAGAGAAACAGCATTTCAGCTTACACAGGGAGACAACCGTTCGGTGCATCCCTTCTTTTATGTATGACCGGAGTCCTCGTGGAGTACTTTGCCGATAGGTCGGAGTAGGCTTTCCCGCATGTGTGGTCGATTTGTTGCGAAAACAGAAATAATGGAGGTCGCAGAATATTTCAGAGCCGGAAGAGTAACCCCGCTTGCGGCGTCTCTGTCCCCTTCTTACAATGTGGCGCCATCACAGTTGGTGCCTGTTGTTTATGAGGATGTTTCTACGGGGCGCGTGCTTGATGCGTTCCGTTGGGGTCTTGTTCCTTTTTGGGCGCGGGGTGCCCGGTCTGGTGCCCGTTTGATCAATGCTCGTGCTGAAACCCTGCGTGAGAAGAGCGCCTTTAAGCGGCCTTTTGTTCAGTCTCGCTGCATTGTTCCCGCGGATGGATTTTATGAATGGAAGGCTTCTTCTGCTGGGGGGAAGAAGCGGCCTTTTTATTTTTCGCGGAGAGATAGTGGGCTTCTTGCTTTTCCAGGTATTTTTCGTCTTTGGCATCCTCCTTCTTCTTCTCTGGAGGGGGAAGAGGCCGGAGAAAACGCGCGAGAAATGGTTTCTGCGGAGGCAGAAGCGAGTGTTGCGATTATTACGAGCGCAGCGCGTGGGACGGTTGCTTCAGTGCATGATCGTATGCCTGCGGTGCTTGGAGAAGATCTTTGGGAACTTTGGCTGGATCGAGATTGTCAGGATACAGAAGTATTGTCAGAGTTCCTTGTGTCGGGAGCGGAAGACCCATTTGTGTGTCACGAAGTAGATCCAGCAGTGGGAAATGTCAGGAATAATCACGCTGGACTTCTTGAGTTCCGAGGAAGCTCACAGCTCTTTGATGGACTTTGATAGGTTTTCGACATGAAAAAGAGCTGATAAAGGGTTTTGTAGCGTTCAAAATTTGGGGACAGAGGGTACGGACCGGAAGGTCAGCATGCGAATTGCAGTTCCAAAAGAAACAGATCCTCGTGAAACAAGAGCAGCCGTAGACCCTGATGGGGTTCGGCGTCTTGTCAAGCTTGGGGCGGAAGTCACGTGCGGAGCGGGAGTAGGTGTTGGCGCAAACTATTCCGATGATGCCTACAGAGAGGCTGGTGCCGAGATTGTTCCGAGGGAGCAGGACTTGGTGGCAGGGGCAGATATTGTGCTTCGTGTCGGCCCGCCTGTCGCACACCAGACGAAAATGCTTTCTCCTGGATGTCTGCATATCAGTTTTCTTGATCCTTTTCTCGAACGGGAAAAGGTCCTGCAACTTGCTCAGGCTGGAGTGAGTATCCTCAGTATGCAGATGGTCCCTCGAACAACGAGGGCGCAAAAACTTGACGCACTTAGCTCGCAGGCAAGTCTTGCTGGTTATGTGGCGGTTATCTTGGCGGCTGATGCGGTTGACAAGGTATTCCCAATGATGACTACTCCGGCGGGCACGTTGCATCCCACGCGAGTTTTTGTGATTGGCGCAGGTGTCGCCGGCTTGCAAGCGATTGCCACTGCAAAACGTCTTGGAGCGCGGGTTGAAGCGTTCGACACTCGCTCCGAGGTCGAAGAACAAGTGCGTTCTCTTGGTGCTCGTTTTGTGAAAGTGGATTTAGGAGAGACGGGTCAGACTGCTCAAGGGTATGCCAAGGCACTGACAGCCGAACAGCTTGATCGTCAGCGTGCCTTGCTTGCCAAGAATTGTGCGCTTGCTGATGTCGTGATCACGACAGCAAAAGTGTTTGGGAAACCCGCTCCGGTCATTGTGACTGATGAGATGTTGCGTGGTATGCCCCCCGGAGCAGTTGTTGTGGATTTGTCGGTGGACACAGGCGGCAACGTTGAGGGCAGTGTACGAGATGAGATCAAAGAAGTGCATGGTGTGCGCGTCATTGGTCTTGGGAATTTACCGCGTCGTGTTGCGGTGCATGCGACGCAAATGTATTCCTCGAACGTAGTGAACCTGCTGGAAGAACTTTGGGACACGGACCAGGGACAAGTGTCTCTGGATGAGAATGATGAAATTGTGCAGGCAGCCCTGGTAGTACGGGAAGGGGTTTTTTGCAATGAATGCATTTCCTTCTCTTCTTCTTGAAAGATTGCTCGATCGAGGTTTACATTCTCATGATTGACGACTGGTTTCCTCTTGCACTCGTTCTTTTACTTTCGATCTTTCTTGGATATGAACTCATATCCAAAGTTCCTTCTACGCTGCACACTCCACTGATGTCGGGGTCGAATGCCATTAGTGGAATCACGCTGATTGGAGCCATTAGTGCTGCTGGCGCGGCCCATAATTCTGGGTTTTCTCAGGTTCTTGCTGTCCTCGCTGTTGCCCTTGCCACGGTGAATGTGGTCGGAGGGTATGTAGTGACAAACCGCATGCTGGGCATGTTCAAGAAGAAAGAGCGGGAAGGAGACCTCTCTTGAATACCGCGACGGAAATTGCCTATCTAGTGGCAGCTGCGTCTTTTATTCTCGGTCTGCGTATGCTCGGCTCCCCGGAGACAGCGCGCCACGGCAACCTTCTCTCCGCTTTTGGGATGAGCCTTGCTGCTCTCGTCACCTTTTTTGGTGATGAGATGGAAAACTATGGTTGGGTGCTTTTCGGTATTGTTATTGGTGCTGTCGTGGGAGTGGTAGCTGCTCGTTTGGTGGAAATGACGGCCATGCCTGAGATGGTGGCCCTTTTTAATGGTTCTGGGGGTGCTGCCAGTCTTTTTCTTGGCTGGGTTGTGCATCTTTCCACATCCCCCAATTTCTTTACCGCATCAACAGTGATAATGGCGGTGTTCATTGGTGGGACTACTTTTACGGGTAGTCTTGTGGCATGGGCCAAGTTGCGCGAACTCACCTTGGCAGGGAAGCGATTGGGAGGTGCCTACACCTTTCCTGGTCAGCGCGCGATAAATATGGGTGTGCTGATTATTGCGCTTCTTGGTGGAGTAGTGTACGCCGCTGACTCTAGTGGGAGTGTGGCTGCGGGTGGGCTTGCAGTGGGCATTCTGCTTTCGCTGCTTTTTGGGATCTTGCTGGTGGTGCCAATCGGTGGTGCGGACATGCCTGTTGTCATCGCTGTCTTGAATAGCCTATCGGGCTTGGCTGCGTGTGCCGCTGGTTTCGCGGTCGAGAACGCAATCCTTGTGGTTGCAGGTGCACTTGTGGGAGCGTCTGGTTTCATTCTTACGACCGTCATGTGCAAGTCCATGAACCGTACATTGGTCAACGTTTTTGCCGGCGGGTTCGGTGCAACCGGAGGGGGGGCCGGAACTGTCGTTGATGGTGTGGTCCAGCCAATCATGGCAGAAGACGCGTATTACCTTTTGGAAGCAGCCGATAGTGTGGTGATCGTTCCAGGATATGGTCTCGCAGTAGCGCAAGCGCAACATGTGGTGCGCGAGATGTCTGATTTGCTGGAGAAGAGTGGCGCCGATGTGCGTTATGCCATTCATCCTGTAGCAGGCCGCATGCCTGGTCATATGAATGTTTTACTTGCCGAGGCAAACGTTCCTTATGATGTTTTGGCGGAGATGGATGATATTAATCCGGTGATGGGTACTGTCGATGTCTGTTTGGTAGTAGGGGCGAATGACGTGGTGAATCCCGCGGCACGTGATGATGAGTGTAGCCCAATTTATGGAATGCCGATTATTGATGTAGATCGTGCACGTATTGTTATTGTGCTGAAGCGGTCAATGGGAACGGGTTTCGCCGGTATCTCGAATCCTCTCTTTTTCCGATCCAATACGCGCATGCTTTTCGGTGATGCGAAAACATCTTTGCAACAAGTGGTATCAGAGTTTAAAGACTAAGAAGCAAAGAGACAGTAAAATTGAGGTTCTTTTTGTTGCTCTGACTTTTAAAGAGAAAACTCTTGCAGAGAATTGCGACTGCAGTGTTGCAGAAGCATCTTTTTGAAGTAGACTTATCTCAGAAAAACTACTTTGTCTGCGGATCCTCTGAGGATATTTCGTTTGCAGACGGACGTTGGCATGCCTGTGTGCTTCCAGGGAACTTGTCTCTGTTGCGTGCGACCCAAAAATAGACAGCGCGTGCTGCCATGTTCACCGGGAAGACGCGGATGCTTATTCCGAGGACCGCGGAGATGCCTCCACAGGCTTGTAGAGTGCGGGCGATACCGTCTGCGCCGCGGTACGTTTTGCCGTTTTCGATCCAGTAAGAGGCGCTGGTGACGTCTTCTTTCTGTAAACCGTAGGCGGCAAGAGAAGGTAGTTCCTGCCAGGGGATGGCACGGGCATTGGAAGGCAAATGCGGGCGAAACCGTTCTGCTACTTCGGTACAGAAACCGCAGTCCCCATCGTAGACAAGCAGGCAAGAACTTTCGAGAGTCGTACGGGGAGAAGTGTCGGCAACACTCATCGTATTTCCCCTTGTGTGGTTTTTGTGTCTTTCGCAGATTAGGGCACGTGATAGTTATCTGAGGATTTTTCTTGGAGACGAGTATTACAGGAAGTCAACAGCGTCTTCTGAAAGAGTTTCCCCATCCTGTGTTTGAAGTTCTCCGGGCAGGGTAGCATCCACGATGTGACTGATCTGTGAGTGGACAGCGCGTAAACCAGACCGAAGTGGATTCTTTGTTTGCTCTGCAGTGACCGCTATTAGTTCGAGTGTGTCTATGCAACCGAGGAGCTTGGCAGCAAAATGGAGCTGGGATTCTGATGCGAGGACAGCCTGTTCTTCGCGGATCTGGTCGCGCTCTCGGTTAAAGGAATTCTTGGTGCGATCGATGTGAGATAGGATCGCGATGTATTCATCTCGTAGCTCTTGCAGACGGGAACGCAAGCCTTCGATTTCCCGGCGCATTTTTGCTCGTGCACCTGCTTCCGCTGCGTGCTTTGCTGATTCTTCAGCGGCAATACGTATCTTGTGTCGTACAAGGGGGGATTCGGGGCGCCGAGCGGCATCAGGGTCAGTCTGTGGAAAAACGCCGCTTGCCCAATCGTGCGACCTCTCGTTGCCAGTCAGTTTTTCTTGGTCTTTAGCTTGAGGGACTGATTTTGTTGCAGGAGGGGGGAGAATTCCTCCTGGCATGGTTGGCCTGGAGGCAGATGCGGAAAAAGATGACTGTTCCGCAGAGGGTTTTACTACTTGGCGAGTGTCAGGAGGAATGACGTGGCGCTGCCGTGTGTAGGTTTCGCGTGTCAGTTCTGGCCATTTGTCTTCACGCTGGCGCCGGTTGGGTTCGTCCTCACCACTTCCGAAAATAATGCCATTGTACACTGGTGTTGAAGAATGTGGGCTCACTGGTAGAGGTCCCTGATCGGGGGAAACTGTGGGAGGCGTTTGGTCAGTAGACGCGGAAAGATCTGGGAATTCTGTACTGGACTCCGCGCTTGACCATGTCGTGATTAGGTTGTTGTTTTCTGTGCGATCACTTTGTCGATGATCACCTGACCCCACCAATGTCGACTCCTCCCTTTTTCGATTTGTGGTGACCTCTTGTGCTGACCCTTTTTTGTTCTGGGTTTATTGTGACGATTTTTGGTTGTGATAGCCGCAAATCCTGATTAGCAGATTATGGCTGACATACCGAAGACACTGCTTGGGATAGAGAAATATTCACTCTTGTGTCTTTTTGCTGTTTTTACTCAACGGGTTTTCATTGTGTTTTCCCGTTTCCCTGCCAGAACGACGGATTCTGTATTTTTATATTCGGCTGTGGACAAGGAGGCAGGAGAGGCTTGCACCTCTATTTTCCTTTTCTTTTTATGGTATATGGCAGCGTCTTGGACATCTTGAACTGGGCAGACTGTTATCCGACTGTTTTAGCAGAACCAGATAACGCCCAATCTGCTTAGCGCTAGATCCTACCGGAGGACGGGAAAACGTGCACATCGAACTCGCGTATTATTATCCGGGAATTTTTCCGAAGAGGCTTGATGGGAGATGGATTAGTGTAGAAAGTGTTTTTTGCGGGAGAAAAAAAGGATAGTATGGAAATGTTCTCATGTGTGCTTTAGGCGTAATATACTGCTCTTTTGTGAATTGTTCGTGTCCGAGCTTATAGAAGCGAGGCTGTCCGCTTGACCCTTCGTGCGCGTCGCCCCATCGTGCTATGTCCGGGGAGAAAATGCTTGACTGATGCGCGCGAGTCGGCGGTGTCCGAGTAATCGGCCGAGACCAACAGCGGCAGTTTCTCGTACCAGAGCTCTTAATGGGATTTTTGTTGCTGCTGGAGAAACTTGTGCGTCGAGTCCGACTTCTTCAGCAATGTCTGCTATCCGTTTTGCGTGGTATGGGTCTGAAACCAGGACGACCTCTGTGATATTTTCTTTTGCCAAAAATCGTGCTGAAGCCGCCAGGGATTCGTAGGAATTAGTGCTGGAAACCTCTCGTCGTATCGCTGTTTCGGGAACCCCGGCTTTGCGTAAATAGTCTGCTGCAGTGCTGGCTTCGGTGTAGGTGTCGTTTTCCTGGCGTCCTCCTGTTACGACCAAAATCTCTGCTACGCCTTCTGTGTACAGGGTGATGGCATGGTCGAGACGATCCTTAAGGACAGGAGATGGCCGTCCATTGTACTGGGCAGCACCGAGGACGATGATGGCATCAGCAGGTTTGCGCGTGTCTTTGCGAGCGGCAAACCAGACTTGTGCGAAAGTGAAACTGAAATAGAGAAACGCGAGAGCAAGGCTCCAAAAGGTCAGCCGTCGGGTTTGTTTCATGAGCTGAGAAAAAGGTCTGGAGTTTGTCTGCTGGGTGTGTACGTCCACAAATTCTACTTCGATTTTTTGAGTGGATTGTGGTGCTTGGAGTGGGAACAAGAAAACTTTTTCCTTGCCTAGCTCGGGATGGTTTTTCTGCTTGTTTTATGGATCCCAAGTTTAAAAGAATTGGTGAACCGTGCCGAGTGTTCCTTGAAAGATGCCTTTCGGTCTGTTGGTCGGTTCGAAACTTTTCCAGGAAGCCTGGCATGCAAGTTCCCCTTTTGTGTGGGGATTCCCTTCTGGTGTTGTGCTGAGGCGAAGGAAATTTCAGAGCAGGGTAGGGGGGCAGGCGGGAGAAAAATTTTGCTGATGTTTGGGGATGCTTGTTGGTGTCTGTTGTGATGCAGGAGAAGTGAACGAAAGAGAAAGATTTACGGTCGGAGCGGAGTGAAATGCCTTTTAAGGTAACTTTCTTTTTGGCTATAGGTAAGACTCTTTCGTCTTCTTTCTTCAACTTTTATATTTTTTGTGCGTGAAGATCTTCTCTTTTTTTACTTCTCTTAGGTGGAAAATCCCTGTTGCTTTTTTCTTTTTTATTCGATAAAAATAGTGAATTAAGAAGTCTTGTTGCTCTTCTATTTGAGTAATTAAAGATAACGGGAAAAACGTATAAATGGGTGGAAAAGCAAGAGAAAGATATGCCATTATAAGGTGTTTTTTTCCTTCTTTTTCTCTAAATAAAATTTGCGTTTGTATGATTTTTATGAGAAAGGAGCGCTTTGGGATTTGCGCCAATGCGATCAAAAGTTGATTGGGAAAATGACTCGGTGGAGATTGCGCAAGGGACATACTGGGTGGGAAAGCGCCCTCCCGGTCTTCTTTTTTATGCCAATCCTTACTTGCGAGTTTTTAAGAGCGCTGTGTCGGCTTTGTCTGTAGGGAAAGATGATGGAGATCGAGAGTTCAATCTTCTCATTGACTCAGGTTCCGGGTCGGATTTTTCGATTGTTCGCGAGAAAGTGGAGCAGCGGATCAGCCGTCTGGACCAGCTTACCGCGGTGTATGTTAACCATCAGGACCCTGATGTCGGATCCTCTTCAGCCACGATTCTGGGGCGCTACGCTCCGCGCGCTTCAGTAATTGCCTCGGAAGAGACTTGGCGTTTGATTCAGTATTACAAGTTGCCGCGGGAGCAGTTTGTCGATGTGGGGCAGTACTTGAATGGTCTGCCTTTGCCTACAGGGCATACCTTGCGACCGGTGGCGAGTCGGTATTGCCATTTTGTAGGGGCAGTGATGCTGTACGACCCTGAGACGCGGGTGTTGTTCTCAGGAGATCTGTTCGGGGGTCTTACTGCGGCAGACGCAGAGGGGCTGTACGCGGATGAAGGCGATTGGACGGGTATCCGAGCTTTTCATCAGATATATATGCCGACGAATAAGGCACTTGTGCGGACAGTGGCAGCGGTGCGGGCTTTGGATCCGCCGGTGGAGATTATCGCGCCCCAGCATGGTCGAGTGATTCAGCGTGCCTTGGTTGAGGACTTTCTCGGACGCATGGAACGTCTGCAGGTAGGCCTCGATATTGCAGAAGATGAAGCAGATGAATCGGCCTTGACCGGATGGACTACCGTGCTCAACCGAGTGTTGGAATTGGCGCGGAGCTATATGGGGAATGAGGCGGACGAGCGTCTTCGTCAGAATAAAGAATTACGGGACTGTCTCCGTTTTGACGGGAGCAGTGTCACAGTGAAAATGCTGGGTCGGTGGGCGGTGGAACAAGCCGTGGAAGCTTTGACCTCTGGCCAGTCGGATGTTGTTGCGACTCCTTTGAAGTTTGAGGCTGTTGTGGCGGCAGAGGATCTTGATCTTCCAACACCGACTGTCACCGTGAATGAAGAGACGTGAGAAAAGAGGGAGGTTAGGGATTATCTTTCTCGCTTCGAGCGAAGCGCTGGCATTATGTTGGTGGTGTGTTTTTGCAGATATTGCCGAAATAAGACGAGCGTAATTTTCCTCTATTTTGTGGCGTAGGTTCTTTTTCTTACGTGAAATATTCGAGAGTAAATCTTTTTATTCTTGGTTTCTTTTTCTATTTTTGCTTTTGCACGAAGATCTTTCTTTTTAGTATTAAAATATGGTATTTTGTTTTTAGAGAAGGAATTTTCGTGGAGAAAGTGTGATCGAAAAGACCGCAAACTTGCGGCTTTTGAAAAGTGTTTCCTTCAAAGAGAAAGTGACTTTTTATGGGAGGGACATTCAGTTTTCCGGTCGCGCAGAAGAAAGTGGATCTTCAAACAGATCTTGTGGAGATCGCGCAGGGCACATACTGGGTAGGAAAGCGTTCTGCGGGTGCTCTTCTCCACTGCAATTCCTATCTCCGTGTGTTCAAAGGCACGCTGCCGGCAGTTGCGACTGGTCAAGGGAATCTTTTGCAGGAGTTTTATCTTCTTGTGGATCCGGGGCCGGCGTCAGACCTGGCGGTGGTACGGGCAAAAGTGGAGCAGTGTATTGGGCGGTTGGATCGGCTTTCAGCTGTCTATGTGAATCACCAGGATCCGGATGTTGGGTCCTCTTTGAGCGCTGTGATTGGGCGATATGCGCCGCATGCTTCCGTGATCGCCTCAGAGGAGACTTGGAGGTTTATCCAGTATTACGGGCTGCCGCGGGAGCAGTTCGTTGATGTGGGGCAGTACTTGAATGGTTTGCCTTTGCCTACAGGGCATACCTTGCGACCGGTGGCGAGTCGGTATTGCCATTTTGTAGGAGCGGTAATGCTCTACGACATTGAGACGCGGGTGTTGTTCTCGGGAGACCTGTTTGGGGGTCTTACTGCAGCGGACGCGGAGGGGCTGTACGCGGATGAAACTGATTGGACGGGTATTCGAGCTTTTCACCAAGTGTATATGCCGGCGAACAAGTCGCTTGTGCGAGCAATCGCGGCAATTCGGGCACTAGATCCGCCGGTGGAGATTATCGCGCCCCAGCATGGTCGTGTTCTCCAGGGGCCTGTGCTTCTTGATTTTCTTGATCGTATGGAAACTCTCCAAGTCGGTCTGGATATCGCTGAGGACGAGACAGATGAATCGACTCTGACAGGGTGGACGACCGTTCTCGGACAGGTACTGGAGCTGGCGCGGAGCTACATGGGGAATGAAGCAGATGAGCGTCTGCAGCAGAACAAGGACCTGCGTGATTACCTGCGTTTTGATGGAGAGGCTGTTTCGGTGCAGTCGTTGGGGCGCTGGACAGTCGAACAGGCGGTGGAGACCCTGACTGCTGGGCAGCCGGATATTGTGTCGACGCCTTTAAAATTTGAGGCCATTGTGGCTGCGGAAGACCTGGATCTTCCAACTCCGGCGCTTGTTGTGGATGAAGAGGGGTAGATATTTGAGATGAGCGAGTGCAGTGAAAGAGAAGATGAAAGGAGACATGTTGCAAGAAAAATTTGCTTGGTGAGAGCAGGTTTTTCCCTATAGTAATGAATGTCGCGGAGTAAGTATTTTAGTGTATATAATGCGAAAATCTGCGTGTTTTCAAAGAAAATGTTTGGCGGATTTTTTGTGTAGCGCACAGGCAAGAAAATTTTCTTGCCTGTGCGCGTGAGAGTTGTTTTTCATGTTCTGTTCGCACTCCTCTTCTTCCTCTGTTACTTCTGTTTTGTATGCTACGAAATGTTGAGTAACACATGTTTTTAACCCTTTTTGTAGAACGTATGTTTACCTGTGTGTTGGTGTGTTGCAAAAGGGGGTAAAGATAGTACTTTCTATCATGTTTTGTTGTGCCAAGGCCTCCCGTGAGGTTGAAAGCAAAGGTGGGTTGGAAGGAGTCTCGTGGTATTTACAACGTCGCAGTCATCACACCCATCGGAGGCACCAATCAACTTGGAGAGTGATCCTATTGAGATTGCACCAGGAACCTTCTGGGTAGGAAAACGTCTTCCGGGACAGCTTTTTTATGCGAATCCTTACCTAAGGATCTTTAAGGGAACAGCGACTTCTAAACACGCATCTCGTGCAGTTGAAGAATTTAATCTTTTGATTGATTCTGGTTCTGGATCAGATTTTCCAATAGTGCGGGAGAAGGTGGAGCAGCGGATAGGGAAATTGGATCGACTTTCTGCTATCCATGTGAACCATCAAGATCCGGATGTGGGGTCATCTTCGGCCACGATCTTGGGACGATATGCCCCGCAGGCGTCGGTGATGGCATCGGAGGAGACCTGGCGTCTGATTCAGTACTACAAGTTGCCGCGAGAACAGTTTGTGGATGTAGGACAGTATTTAAACGGGCTTCCCCTGCCCACAGGACAGATGCTCTTTCCCGTTCGTACTCCTTTTTGTCATTTCGTAGGAGCAGTCGCACTTTATGATCCCGAGACCCGAGTATTGTTTTCGGGAGACTTTTTTGGAGGTCTTACTGCGCTGGACGCAGAGGGGCTCTACGCGGATGAGAGTGACTGGACGGGTATCCGGGCTTTTCATCAGGTCTATATGCCGACAAACGCGGCCATGGTACGGGCTGTTGCAACGATTCGGGCGTTGGATCCGCCAGTGGAGATTATTGCACCCCAACATGGCCGAGTGATTCAAGGTGCCTTTGTCGAAGACTTCCTGGAGCGAATGGAACGGCTGCAGGTGGGCATAGACATCCTGGATGAGGAAGTCGATGACTCCATGTTGACAGCTTGGACGACGGTTTTGAATCGAGTTTTGGATCTCGCACGGAGTTATATCGGGGCTGAAGTAGACGAATTCCTGCAGCAGAATGACGACATCCACGAGTATTTGCATGTCGACGGGAAGAATGTGTCGGTGCGAAGGTTGGGTCGTTGGACCGTGGAACAGACGGTGGAAGCCTTAGTGCTCGGCCAGCCTGAGATTGTGGCAGCTCCCCTGAAGTTTGAGGCGATTCTGGCGGCGGAAGATCTAGACCTTCCCGCACCCTCAGTTACTATTGATCAGGTTGAGTAATCAGGACGAGAAAATTCGTGTTTTCTTGTTACGCCTATGAGCTAGGGCATCTGTCTCGAGTTTTTCCTGTTTTTTTTGCTTGTATGACGAGAATTTTCTCATGCGCTTTCCCTACACGAGAAGATCGCGTGCAGATAGCAGTGTTTCGGTAAGAGTTTTTTCTGGAAGAAAGAGTATTTGGCATGGGCCACAAACTGAGTTTTCCTGCTACAAAAACAGACCTTCAGACGGATGTTGTGGAGATCGCAGAGCACACCTATTGGGTAGGAAAGCGTCCCCCAGGTCTTCTCCTCTATACAAATTCCTATCTTCGCACTTTTAAGAGTCTTCTCTCTACGGCGGCAACAAGCCAGGGAGACCTATCGCAGGATTTTCACTTGCTTGTGGATCCTGGTCCAGCCTCGGATTTGGCTGTGGTGCGGGCAAAGGTGGAGCGCTGTATCGGCCGGCTTGACCAGGTTTCTGCGGTGTATGTGAACCATCAAGATCCCGACGTCAGTTCTTCTCTGGGAGCTCTGATGCAGCGGTATTCTCCACAAGCCTCGGTGATCGCCTCGGAGGAGACCTGGCGGTTTATTGAGTATTACGGTCTCTTGCGGGAACAATTTGTGGATGTGGGACAGTACTGCAACGGCTTGCCTCTCCCAACAGGACAGACCTTGTTTCCTGTACCTAGTCCATACTGCCATTTTGTGGGGGCGGTCATGCTCTACGATCCTGATGTCAGGGTACTGTTCACGGGAGATCTTTTTGGAGGCTTCAGCGGAGTCGAAGAAGAAGGGCTGTATGCAGACGAGAGTGACTGGACAGGGATTCGCTCCTTCCACCAGGTGTATATGCCGACAAACAAAGCGTTGCTGCGTGCAGTTACTGCAATTCGTGCGCTAGATCCTCCAGTAGAAATTATTGCGCCCCAACATGGCCGGGTGATCGAAGGCGCGCTACTCGAAGACTTCCTGGGGCGAATGGAGCGCCTCCAGGTGGGTATGGACATTGTGGAAGATGCCGCAGACAAAACAACTTTAACAGGTTGGACAACAGTTCTGAATCAAGTGCTCGAGTTGGCGCGGGGCTATATGGGTGATGAGGCGGATGAACGTCTTCGCCAGAATAAAGAATTGCGAGAGTGTCTCCATTTTGACGGGAGCAGTGTCTCTGTGAAGATGCTGGGTCGATGGACAGTCGAACAGGCAGTGGAGTCGCTCACTCTAGGTCAACCCGACAGTGTGTCGACGCCTCTAAAGTTTGAAGCCATTGTGGCAGCGGAAGATTTGGATCTACCAGCGCCTGCTCTTGTCGTAGATGAAGGCTGACTTGTTGCGCGCCACGGATTCTGTTGATTGCTTCTGTTTCGCAGGTTTCCTGCGGCAGCCCTGAGGGGGTTTGGCAGACCTTCTCACAGATCTGTTTTCAGACCTTCTCGTAGACCCAATTGCTGCCAGGTCTGCGGAGTCTGGGGTCGGATGTGCTGTCTTCTCATTTTGCTTTTTGTTTTTCTTTTCCGGGTGGGATTCGTCTTCTTCCGCAGGGGGGCTCTTCCCTCTACTTTTCCGCTTTTCTCCTGTTGTGGGGAATTTCCTTTGCTCTTTTTTTCTGTCGTTTGTTCTTGTGTTCGCTTTCATACAGGTGGAAATGACCGTGTGTTTTCTTCATGGTCGAGACGGAACTCGTTTCGCTCGGCTGTCCTTCGCTTTACACTTGTGGCCGAGGATATGCCTGTCGGTGTGGTGGGCATGTGTCATGATGCATTGTTGCTCGGAGTGAGATGATGTCGACAGTTGCTTTGTTCGTTGACGCTCGCTATGTGCTGCAGACAGCAGGGGCTTTGTGTGTTGATCCCACTGCCCGGCGAGGAGATATCGATTGTGACTACCCGGCCATGATTGATGGTCTGGTGGATTACACATTGAACGAGACAGGAGTGGGCGCGGAGGCTTTCTTCCTGCGTTGCTATTGGTATGACGCTTCCCGAAATGGACGTCTTATCGGTGAACAAGCAGATATTGCTCGTTTGGCCGATGTGAAAGTCCGTCTTGGGGGGATTGTAGGAGGACGACAAAAGGGTGTTTCTACCAGGATGGTTTTCGATTTACTCACTCTTGGTCTTGGCCGTGTCATCGATGTTGCGGTGTTGGTCACAGACAATGAGGAGCTATGCGAAACCGTCCGGACTATTCAGATGTCAGGAGTGCGGGTGCTCCGCTTGAATGCGCCTTCTTCGAATCCGCGGGGAAGAGAGGAAGATCTCAGCGTTGAAGTGGATGACAATCACGAACTTCCTGTGAATTTTTGGTTGCAATATTTGTCGCTGGCGGAGCCGCGACAGTTCGATGAACCAGATGTGATAGAGATGGATGATATTGGGCGTGCTTTTGCGGAAGACTGGCTTTGCGAGGCAACAGAAGGGGAAGTGGATGACGTGCGGAGCGCGTTTCCCCGCATTCCAAGCTATCTGGACGCGGAGCTTCTTGACCACACCGATCGAGATCTTACGCATTTCGAGCGCCGCCGTGTGCGAGAGGCCTTTTGGTCTGTCGTGAGCACGCAGAAGAATGGGGAGGAATAGGTTTTTCCACTTTTTCTGAGGATATGGCCTGTATGTGGGGATCATGGAACTCTGTAGGCGCATGTGTTCCTGCCCCTCTTTTTTCGCGGTAGAGTCCCCGCCCAGGACGGTCTTTCAAACGATCGTTTCTTTGACTGGTTGTCGCTCCTCAGGAAAAGACGATGTCGGACGCGGTAATTCTCGAGGGAGGCAGGTCGCTCGGCATTGATTTCGGGCTGGTTCAGACCGTGGCAGTTGTGATGGAGAATGGTTCTTCTCGTGCCCTCCCTCTCGTTTCTGGATATGGTACGAGTCCTGGTGCGCCTAGCTGTTTGGTTTTCTCAGATAGCGGCCCCGTATTTGCGGGGACTGTGTATGAGAAAGAGCGGGAAAACCCTCCGTTTCGGTGTGTGGTTCCGCTGCAGTCGCTCCTTATTCCCGAACGCGTGACAGAGGTTGGAGGAACGCTCTACGCTGCAGAAGAACTGTTTCTCGAGATGTTGCGCCAAGTACGCACGCGAGTTGAAGACCTGATAGGGGCATTGCCTGCCTCTATTGGTCTTGCACACCCCGTGCAGTGGGGTGAGGAGATCGAGACATTGGCGCGTACTGTGTTTTCTCGAGAACACAGTACGCTCTTTTTCTTGCCTGCACCAATAGCGGTAAGTGTGGGGGTTGCGAGAATTTTTCCTGTCCCCCAGGATGCCCTGCTTTTTATTTCGTCCCCGTGTGAAGCCGCGGGGACTTCGCTCGTACGCCGCGTTGCATCCGAGTTTGAAATAGTTGCGACTGCCGGCCGGCGGAAAAATGGGGATATCGATAGGTCGCTCTCTTCTTTTGGGCGAGGTGCCGTGGAAGAAGCCGGTGCGACCGCCAGTCTTTTCGCAGAGGTGCTCACGGTTGCAGGGGCTCATCCCTCAGATGTGACAGGCATTGTTCCTGTGGGAAAAAGTTCTGTTCTACTGGCAGAAGCAGAGGCCATTGCGCAGGTTTTTCGTCTGCCCTTACTGTGTTCTCCAGAGGCCGAGTGCCTGCCTGCCCTGGGTGCTGCTTCATTTGCGGCGGCGGCGTGTGTCGCTGCTTCTTCTCCGATGGTTTCCGTGCTTTCTACACGGGCGAGCATCTCTGATGTCGCGAGGGAGGAGAGAAGAGAGACTCCAGAGGCCGCTGTTCTTGATGTTGTGGCAAGAAAGACTCCGGAAGAAAATGTCCAGAGTTCTTCTTCTCCGGGTTCTCTGGGGCAGTCTGTTTCGGGACCGACACCGTCTCCTTTGTTGTCTGTCATGTCGGGAGCGGCGCGAATTGCTGGGGGGGAGGAGGCCTCTGCACCTTGGTCGACGGAGGAGGTTTCGTGGGCAGAAGAAGTGCAATTTTCTGATCATCTTGATCATCAGGAAATGACTCTATCGTCGACTTTTGTGGAGGAAAAGGAGAGCGGCCAGGAGAGCGACCAGTTTTCTTCTTGTGGAGTGCAGTCTGAAATCCAATCTTCTTCTGAAAGATGGGCAGAGAAAGAATCTTCCCTATCGACAACACGCCGAAAAGAAAAGAGAGAGGACCATCGTGTTCGCCACCGGTGGCGAACACTCCGTTTTTCGGGAAAAGAGACGGCATCTGCAATTCATCGTCATTTACCAGTTGAACTTACTCCAGCTTTCGATTTGTATTGTCGACAGCAAATTTTCCTTTTTATAGTTGGACTGGCTGCTTTAGTTGTCGGGTTTTCTTCTGATTTCTTTGTAATAGTGCTCTCTGTGTTGTGGTGATGAGAAATTTTTGAGCGAGAAAATTCTTTCAGGTTTAGTTGTCTTCTCGCGGAGAACTTGCTTGCTGAGTCTGTACTGTGTGCGGGGGAGAAAATCTGCCTATCGAGTTTTGTTTTCTTTGTGATGATGAAGATTTTTTCTTGGAACCGCTTAGTTTGTTTGGCGCGAGATCTCTCCGCTCTAGTGTGCACATGATTTTTTGGAAGTTTTGTCAGCTTAATCCAGCGGCTTTTCAGGCGATCCGATAGGGGAGATGGAGCAGAGATTTTTTTCTGTTCTTCCTGTACGAGGTAGTGTCTGCTTTTTTGTAGCTCGAAGGTAGGAAGCCTCAGAAAGAAGAAAAACCTATGACTGCGAGCTTCTTCCGGGATTTGCAGACAGCAATGGAGGAGGTGACAGGAGTTTTGGCAGAGTTCTCTGGAGAAAAAGAGGAGAATATCCTGTCGGTAGAGCGTTTGTGGGATTCTTTTGCTTCGGCAGTTGCTACTTGGGAACTCTCCATGTCGGGGGATACAAACCGGGAAGAAAGTGCCGCGTGCACTGCTCAAGCGCGGCCTTTTTTTCGCGAGGAGAAGAGCAAGGGAGGAGGTGACGCTGTTCCGCAGCGTGGGATTATGCTCGTCGTGAAAGCGGAAAAGCTGTTTGTCCCGGAGGTTTCACTTCCTACAGTGCGGGTTCTTGTGGCAGACCGATCTAGTGTAATGTGTCGTATGCTTATTCAGGCGCTTGATCAGACCGGCCTTGCCAAATGGGAATTTGCGGAAACAAGGAAATTCCCCGAGCTAAAAGCAAAATGCAAAGATGTTGACGTTCTTTTTCTTGACCCCGCTCTCCCTGGCATGGACTTTGAAGATTTTTCCCGGTCTCTTCGTGGGGGAAAGAAGGCGCCGGGTCTGCCTTTTATTGTTCTTTCAGATGAGAAATCAGAGGGGAAATTAAAGTTTCTTGTTGACCGTTCTGGTGCGCTTGATTGCGTTCGTAAACCAATACGTACAGGTGCTATCCGGCGAATAAGCAAACGCATTCTTACTTTTTTGGAGAGCAAATCGGGGTATAAATTACCTGATAAGCGCAAAGGATGAGAGTCTGTTGTGTTTCTGGAGAGAGCGGTCTTGCAGAATTTTTTCCCAACACTTATGTGGGAAGTGGTCTGATGCGAAGCGTGAGTGGGTAGAGCAAAGGTAATGGCTTACCAGTTCTAACTCCTCATGCTTTTTAAGTTTTTGTCCGATAGGGGTAAAAGGTGGAGCAGTGAGACCAGGGAGGAGCCCGGGAGGAAATGACGGCGGATGGTGGCAGAGACGGTGAGAAAGACCTAGGCAATTCTCGCAATGATTGCAATGAGAAGCCGGAAGGTAACGAAGAAAGAGATGCTGTCAGCCTTTTGACCATTCCTCAGGTGTCTCCCCCTGAAGAGACAAGAGAAACCGGTGAGAACGCAATAGGAGTACCCGGAGAAGGCAACTTTCTGAGACCGGAGAGTGTGCGTTCGGATGCCCTGTCCGTGAAAGTCTCCCTTATCGCGTATGACGGCCAAGAAGGCGAAGAACTCGAAGATGGGCTACGACGCGAAGGCCAAGACAAAGGCAGCGTGTCCCCTGTGGAGGAAGAGACAGTCCAGCGCCGGCGACCGCGCGCGAGTGGTCGTCCTTCCCCTCGGGAACGACCGGGAATCAGTATTTCCTCACATCGCGCTTTTGGGGAAGGTGGGGCTGCTGCCGGCGCGTCCTCTCCTGTTGCCCAAGAAGAGATGCCTACTTTTGATCGCAACAGTGCGATAACAGAGGCAGAATATTCTTCTACAGCGCTTGCCGAAAACGAGGACTCGTGCTCTCTGGAAGCTGAGCGATTGAACGCCGGAATCGATAGTCAGGAAATCCGTCTTTCTCTGCCCGGTGTGGGTGAATCTTCTGTTGTTAGCGGAGATGCCTATGCAGAAGTAGCGGCGGCTGCGCGCTATATGAACTTTCCTCCACCTGCTGCAGAATGGCGTGGAGTGGACGCGCTGCTCCCTTTTCTCACCAAGGTGCGTAATGACGGTGGAACTATTGTCATCACCATCGATGGAGGACGGATGGTCCGGGGAACGCGTGGCTGCTACACCGTGGCAGTGACCGGCAAAACGCTTGGAGACGGGGCCATCCGCAAAGATGCCGATACTCTCGAAGAAGCCCTCTCTTTTGTGATTGTTGAGCATGCCAAAAAATATTGGGGATTCAACTGATCACCCGTGGTGTATGCCAGACGCGACAAGCCTGCGACCAGATACATCACGAGCGGGTCAAATAAGGGTGTTCTTTGCTTGAGTTATGCCTGCTTTTTTCTCAGGTTTTGGGTCAGGCTTTGGCGCTTGCCAGCGTTTCCCACACTCTCATGGGAGTGGTCGGCATGTCGATATGCCGGATTCCCATGTGGGAAAGGGCATCGACTACCGCATTATGCACCGCAGGCGTGGAACCGATTGTGCCGGATTCCCCGATGCCTTTTGCCCCCAACGTGTTCACCGGCGTGGGAGTTTCCATCGAGATGGTTTCAAAAGAGGGCAGCTCTGTTGCAGAAATAATGCCATAGTCTGCAAAGTTGGCAGTGATGGGGTTGCCCTCTTCGTCAAAGAGGACTTCTTCGAGCAATGCCTGTGCGGCCCCTTGCGCCAAACCGCCATGAATCTGCCCTTCGGCAATGAGCGGATTCAGAATGACACCGGCATCGTCAACCGCAATCATGCGATCGAGCACAACCTTTCCGGTTTCCGTGTCAACGTCGACGACTGCGAGGTGGGCCCCAAAGGGGAAGGTCGAATCCGAGGCAGTGTACTTATCTTTCGTGAGGAGAGGCTCGCCTTCTTTTTCGGCAGCGCTCGCGACGTTTTGCCAGGAGACCGTAACGGCGGGAGTGCCGGCCACATGAAAAACGCCAGATTCCTTATCGAGAGTGATATCGTCAGGGTTTGCTTCGAGCAAGCTTGCCGCTTGCTTCTTTGCAATGTCCGCCAATTGCAGAGCAGCCTGATGCACGGCCATCCCTCCAACTTGAAGAGAACGAGAACCCATCGTTCCCACCCCGCTGGGAACGATGTCGGTGTCGCCGTGGCATACCTTGATTTTTTCTATGGGGATGCCTGTTTCTGCTGAAGCAATCATGGCCCATGAGGTTTCATGCCCTTGACCGTGGGGAGACGTGCCAGTCAACACGGTGGCTGTCCCATCCGTGTGAACCTGCACAGATGCAAACTCTCCACTGAAAGGCATAGGGTTTGTGATCTCCACATAGACCGAGAGTCCAAGCCCAAGCTGATGCACGCTGCCTTCTTCGCGCCGGCGGCGTTGTTCTTCTCGCAGGCCTGCGTAATCCCCGGCTTCCAAAAGGGTATCGAGCGCTGCCGTATACGCACCGCTGTCATAAGTTGTTCCCATCACCGTGGTGTAGGGAAAAGCATCGTCAGGGATCATATTGCGGCGGCGCACGTCTGCTGGGTCCATGCCAATCTCTGCAGCGAAACAATCAACTCCTCGTTCGATTGCCGCTGCCGCTTCAGGTCGGCCCGCCCCGCGATAAGAAGTCATCGGGGTGGTGTTTGTGAGAACCGAAGTGCCGGTATAGGCGACCTTGGGAATTGTGTAGACACCAGAGGCCATGCGCATAGTGATGAAGGGCATGATCGCGCCCATAAGCGGATACGCGCCCGCGTCTTGCAACACATGCAGACGATAGGCCTTGATCGTGCCGTCTCGATCACCGCCAAGGCTGACGGAATGCCACTGTCCGCGTCCGTGCCCCATGGCCATCATGTTCTCGGACCGGGTCTCTGCCCAGTGGACCGGGCAATCCAACTTGAGCGCAAGCCAGCTTACCAAGCCCTCTTCGGGATAGAGCCCAGTCTTGGCCCCAAAACCGCCGCCAACATCACGCGAAATTACCCGCACTGCGCCTTTTTTCAGCCCATGCAACTTTGTGAGATAGCTACGTACCGCGTGTGGTTCTTGGGTTGATGCGTAATGAGTGAGCTTCCCGTCTTTCCAGACAGAAGCGGCTACACGTGGTTCAAGCGGACAAGGCGCAACACGCTGATTGTGGATTTTCTGGTGTATGATGACTTCGCAGTCGGCAAAAAGCTCTTCATCGGAGGCTTCATTGCCATTTGTGAACGTCGCCGCAACATTTGTGCCGGCATCCTGAAAAATCAAATGCTCAGATTCTTCTGCGACAAGTGGATCAACAACGGGAGGTTCTTCTTCAAGGTCGATAAAGACCAGATCGGCAGCATCAGTTGCCTGCGCACGGGTCTGCGCGACAACAACCGCCACGCACTCGCCTACATAGCGCACCTTGTCGGTCGCGAGCCAGGGACGCACCATTTTCCCATTAATCATGGGCATGGAAGGTGCTTGTGGCGGAAGATCAATATCTTGCGCTGTGAAAATCCCAAGAACACCGGGGGCATTCCGGGCGTCCTCCGTGTCAATCTCTAAAATGCGAGCATGAGCAGCGGTGCTCCGTATGAAAACCGCATGGGCCTCGCCCTCGATTGTGATGTCATCGAGATACTCACCTGAACCGGTAATGAATCGAGGATCTTCTCTGCGGACAATGCGCTTGCCGAGAACACTCACGACTTTTTTCCCCCTCCGCTGCACGTTGCACGCTGCCTGTTGCCTCTGTGCAAGATACCATTTTATTCTTCTCGCCCGGTGTCAGAGAAACGGGGCAGGAGAAGAAAAACGCGGAACCTGTGTTTTTGTGATGTTTTTCTTTTCTCCCGCTTCCTGTTTTCTCTGCTTCTTGCGGTTGCCCTTTTTTCTCTGTCCAAGGAGTTTTTGCCCTGGGAGATGACCTTGTAGGGAGTGCAGAACCGGTGTGTGTCTGTGTGTGTCTGTGTGTGTCTGGGGAGGCGGTACGACACAGGCTGACAGCGGCTGGACGGACAGTAGCCTGTTTTTTTATTTGTTGCCTCGATTGCTCCGTTGTAGGTCCCGTTTTGTCTGCTTGGGTGTTTTTTCCCTGGTTTTTCTGCACAGTTTTTCCAGGCGCTTTTATCCCCAGACAATGATGACGAGAGAAGTCGCTGTTACTGCCATGAAAAGTAGCCGATCTCGCCCAGCGAGATTTTCCTGGTTCGAGGATGTCAGCACCGGCTTGCCACGTCGTTCGAGGGTCTCTGCCATGTCACGTCCCTGGCGTATGAGTGTGGATAGGCCAGTGACGAGAAAATCGTGTCCGCGCAAAATCCGCTCGTTGATTGTGGTTGATGTCGAGGGTTGTCGCATCTGCCATGCACTCTGGAGCGTGTGCAATTCATGGAATATGAGAGGGAAGGAACGAATACTCATAAAGATCACAGTCACGAGGTCGTCGACAGGTATACGGAGACGACGTAGAGGCGCAAGAAGGCGAGTCAGCCCAGGCGCGAGGTCGGCAATAGGGGTGGTCCATACCAAAAGGGCGGCAGCGAGAAGGAGCTCTAAAGCAAGCAAAGTGAGCTGCAGCCAGGGAAGAAAACCACCGAGCTCAACAGTAACCGGACCGAGAGAGACCACCGGTTCACCCCCGCCGAGCGTGCTGAAGAACCCGCCAATAGCCAAGCCCCCCCAGAACCAGCCGGGTAGACGCGGCCGTGCGTTCCATGGGACACGGGCGAGGGCGAGGCCGCCACCCAAAAAAAGACTGAAGATTGCAATGCCTGTCCAGCTGGGACGAAAGGCAAGAGCGATGCTGAGCATCGCGAGAATGACAAGCTTCACATGGGTTTGCGTTCGATGGAGCGGGCTTTCTCGAGGGAGACAGCGCGGGAGAGTGAAGCTATTTTTGGCGTGTTTTTTCGTCTTTTTTCCTGTTGGATGAGAGGAACCTGTCGGGGGGGAGAAGAAGGGGGTGCCCGATACTACTGCTTGATGCTCTCGACGCTCCGAAGTGATGCGTCCCTCTTGTAAAAGGACGTGGTGATTGGCGAGAGCGGAGATATCTTCGAGGTCATGCGATACCAGCACTGCTGCTGTGCCTGTTTCCCTGCGGATACGAGCGAGAGCGCTGCTGACCTGTTGACGAGCCTGCCAATCAAGTCCGGCAAGAGGCTCGTCCAGGACAAGGAGACGAGGGCGGCGCGCGAGAAGTCCGGCGAGAGCAACACGGCGTTGTTCGCCTCCGCTCAGTTCATCCAATCGTCTTGTCTTGAGCGTGGGAACAAGTCCTACAAGGCTGAGTAGCTGATCGATGTTCCCGTTGGTATTAGTACCAAAACGAATATCCTCGGCGACGGTCGGTCGGAACATTTGCAGACGAGGATGCTGGAAGCTGAGTCCAACAGTTCCGCGTGGCGCTTGCTGCAAGGGTTTTCCTTCGAAAAGGATATCTCCCGCGGTAGGGACAAGTCGCCCGGACAAGAGCCAGGCGAGTGTTGACTTCCCGGACCCGTTTGACCCTGTCACAAGAAGAGAATCTCCCGCGTTGATCTGCAGGCAAATGTCGTGCAAGACAGGGCGTTCCCACGGTGTGTCAAGGTCATATGAGAAAGACACTCGATCAAGCAGGATCACGTTTCTTCTTTCCCCTTTTTTTCGGTCTTTTTTGTCATTGGGCGAAGATAGGGAAGGACCAAGTCAGGAGGCCCTGACCAACGGATACGCCCATTTTCGACGGCAATCACGAGATCTGCTTTTTCGATTTCCCAAAGGATGTGCGTGACGTGCACAACGGTGATGCCGAGCTTGCGAGGAAGAGACGCGAGAAGTCTGGCTGCCTTTTGTCTGCCAATGGGATCGAGCATGCTTGTGGATTCGTCGGAGAGTAAAAGCCGCGGACGGTGAGCCAAAGCAGACGCCACAGCAAGGCGCTGTAATTCCCCGCCTGACAAACCCGCGGTTTCCTGGTCTTCTTCTTTATCGAGACCGACGAGTTCCAACAGATGGGGAATGTCGAGTATACGAACTTCTGCAGGTGGTAATCCCCAGCAGAGATCATCTTTTATACGTGCCCCAAGTACTTGGGTTTCTGGACGCTGAGCGATGAGCGCTGTCCCGCCAAGTTCCCCCATACCGACTGGGCCAGGCCGAGAAACTATTCCTTCTGTTGGGGGATGTCCAGCGAGCAAGCGGATTAAAGAGGTTTTCCCCCCTCCGTTGAGGCCAGTAATACCGACGAAGAGACCGGTTTCCAAGTTGATGTCTGCTTGTCGTATCCCAGCGCGTGGGAACCCGTTTATTGCTGGATAATGAAGCGAGGCCTTTTCTAAAACGAGGGGCAGTGGATTGGCGAGCTTGTTTTCTTTGTCGCATTCTCCTCTGTTTTCGTTCGGTTGAGCTGTCGGTTTTTCTTGTGCTTCTGATAGGAGCGAACCTATAGATGGCAGAAAAGAATCGCGAATCCTTTGCAGGGCTGGTGTGATAAAAATATTTGCAGCCCAGACGGTAGGAAGAAAGAAGAACGCGAGGCCTACCGGGAGAAGCACTATCCAATAGTCGCTGAACCAACCTGTCATATCTTGGGTAGCAGACTCGTAAGAAGTGTGGCCCATTTGCTGGGGGACTGCTCCAGGTTGCCAGCCGAAGGGCGTGATACCGTCGACATTGCGTCCTATCGTCACGATCGTGCGCCCGAGTGCTTCAATTTCTTCTTGGATGAGCATGCGCAGATCTTTCAGGAAAAAGAGCGTGCTCAAGGTGAGGAAAAGGCTGCTGGCCCAGCCCGCGAAGAAGGCCATTGCCAGAATGACGCGAGGATGCCGTTGCTGCCGAAACCCTGTTCCAATGGGGTATCCGATACTCGCTAAAACGAACTGGGACAGGGCGTTCATGGGACCTGTGAAAAAAAAGACCAAAATCGTAGCGAGAAGGGCAGCTATCCAAACAGTTTTTGCACGGTGACGAGATGCAAGCACAGCGTAAGGTGCCGGTGACAAGATGAAAAGTGCACCTCCGAAAGGCAGTAAAAAGCCCACTACGGACAGGAATGTGGCGAGGTCGGCCATGATTGCTGTTTCCACAATTTCTTCCGTGGAAAGTGGGCCGCGCGTTTTTCGTGGAGTTTTTTTAGAGGAAGAGGCAGCGGCAATAGTCACAATACGAAGGCCACGCTAGAGAGTGGTTGGGTCTTTCCGTTTTTCTGGGTGGGAGGTTTGGTTGGAAAAACTGTGCCCAGCGTAGCGTTTGCGGGACGTGTTGACGTGAAAACCAAAGCGAGCAGGTCGTGACCGGATACTTTTTGATCCCTCTGAAGCGGCTGTTCTTTCTGAGGCAGATCCGCTCGGGCGCAACATCGGAGAGCTGGACCGAGCGCCATGCAAATACTTGCCGGCCTGGTCGTACTTTGGATTCCAGCAGATGCTGTTTGTGTTGGTTTAGCATGGGTGCGGTTTCAGCGGTTGGTTGCGGGTGGTGCACCCATGGGGTTGCCGGGTCGCGGGGTAGGTT
>DEIU01000072.1:34537-89765 GCA_002352645.1 Acidimicrobiia bacterium UBA2766
TAGGTTGCCGGGCCGCGGGTAGGTTGCCGGGCCGCGGGTAGGTTGGGGGTGGGTGCACCTTGTGGGGGCGGTGAGGCCGGGTCGGGTGCACCTATGGGTCGGTGGGGCGGTGAGTTTGTGGGGCTGAGCCTGGGTTGTTTGGTTGGGTGGTCTTTGGCTGTTTGCTATTGGTTACTTGTGAGCTGTTTTTGGCCCCGGTTGTGATTTTGGATAGATGTGGGGAATCCGTGTGGAATCTGTTTTGAGTGGCGGGTTGTTGTGAGGGTGTTTGGGAGTGGGATGTGTGGAGATCAGGCTCCTTTTTTTCAGGTTTTTTTGGAGCCTGATCTCGGTATTTGGTTGTAGTTTCTGTGAGGTCTATTGCGTGGAATAAGGGAAAAATAGGGAGAGGCGAAGTGGGCTAGTTACAGTGCAAACCGGCCTGAGTTGCGGTGAGAGGAGTGGAAGGTGGGATCTGAGGATTGTATGAAAGGGAAGGAATATTCTTCTGCTGTCCAAAATTCTGCGTGACATATACTCCGCCGTTTGGGCTGCAATAAACACCGATGCCGATGGTGTTGAAACCTTGTTGTAAGAGGTTGCGGCGGTGTCCGTCAGATTCCATCCAGGAGAGATGCATTCTGTGTGTTGAGGAGCCTCTTGGGGATATATAGACGTTTTCTCCTAGGCCACTGAACTGGGGCAGGCGTTGCAGGAGTGGCTGAAGGTCGCGGTGTTCGATTTTTCGGAATCTGGCCAAGTGTTGGCTGGACCAGTCGAAAGCAAGGTTGGTGAGGTAGGAATCCCAGTGGAGAATGGGGAGGTTCCGAGCCAGTCGTTCCTGGTTGACTCGGGTGAAGAGATCTTGGGCCATTGCTTGTTCATTGTTGTTTGGCGCGAGTGTTTGTTCGGGAAGAGCAACGGGGGTAGGGGGTAATGTTGTTGTTAATAACCTTGTAGGTGCCTGTGTAGGTGCCTGTTGAGAAAGGTCCGAGGTGGAAGTTTCGGAGGTGGAAGTCTGGGTTGAGGATTGCAGTGACAGACCTGATGCGATCAGGATTGCGCTGAGGAGTGGGGGGATGAAAGACCACCATTGAGTTGTCGCTTCGTGCTGCGGAGAGAAGGGAGCAGAGAAACGAGAGAAAGAAGGATGCTGAAAATATTTCGACCGAAAAAGACGCCTGCGGGGATGAGGAGTGGCAGCGGTATTCATAGGCTCTTTTGAGTCTGTAATTCTTTCAGCATGTGCCGCAAATTGGTCTGGTGACGAGTCGAGAGTGTCCCGAAGAGTGTGACCCTGGCGTGTGTCTTTTTTTTGACGGTAGTGCATAAGATGATTTCTTAAAAATCTGTTTATTGTTGTGATCTGTAAGGTTTTTTCTGGTTTTTGTTTATTGATATTTTGTCTATTTAAAGTGTTTATTTGGTAGGTAGTTTTCTTGTTATATGCAGAAATATTGTCTGATATAAGATGGTTATAAGTAGATGTTGTAATCAGACTGATAAGTAAATTATCTGTATACCTATTTCATTTGCGATACTCTTTAGTTTGTTTAATAAGGAGGACAAGTAGGTTTTGTATTGAAATGTTTGAGAAGCTGATTTCGTCAGTAGATGCTGTTTTCTTCGTGTCATCTTACTTGTTTGATATCGCTGATACTGGGGAAGAACCGCCTTTTTTTGTAATGCTGATTTTTCTGTGTTGTCACTGTTCTTCAGGTTCTTTTTTGCTGTGGGGTTTATGGATGTTTTGTAGGTCTTGTTTCTTGTGTTTTTTGTTCTGATCGTTTTTGCTATTGCATGTAGGATGTGAATAGTTTCTGGGAAACGCGGTTTGCATTGTGTGCTTAGAGTGGGAACAGCCGGGAAGTATGTGGCTGGAAAGATGCGCGAGGTCGTCAAGCTATTTGTGGTGTGCAAGATGTGAGAAATGGCTGATGAAGTTCTCTGGAGCGGACGTTTTTTCCGCAGAAAATATTTGCGGCTGTCGGTTTTTTGGCAGTCTGGTTGTCTACTCTGTGTTTTTTTGGTCGGTGCCGGCTCTGGTGGCTCTGCCGGCTTTGGTGTTCGTTACTGCAGTTCCCGAGCCTATGTGCTCTGTGTCATCGGCGTTTTTCTTGGGTGAGTGGGATTTCTTGAGTGTCCCTGAGTCGGGGAGGGGAGGATTCCTCTGGCCACGCGATTGCCTGTTCTGCATCATGGTCTGTTTGAGCTTTTTTGCGTGTTGCTGTGGTAGCTGCTGCGGCAATAGCTGTTGTGATGGGAACTGCTGCGATTAATCCAATACTTCCCGTGAAAGACCGGATGATCTCTAGCGCTACTGTCTCTCCATTCACAATGGTGCGAAAGGAGGAGCCTGACAACTCGAAGAGGAGAAAGAGCGGCAATGATGCACCTGCATAGGCGAGTATGAGAGTGTTTACTGTGGAGGCAATATGGTCGCGCCCAACCCGGATGCTTCGCTGGTAGAGCTGGGCGAAGCTGAGGCGCGGATCGGTCCTGTGGAGTGCTTGTACTGTCGATGCTTGTGTGACGGTGACGTCGTCGAGAACGCCGAGAGAGCCGATGATGACCCCGCCCAAGATGATTCCCTGCAAATCGATGCTTCTGGTTCCGATTTGCACAAAGATGCCTTCGTTGGTGGCGAGGCCAGTGATTGTGGCAGTTTCAACGAAAACTTTTGCGAGAATTGCGGTGATTGCAAGGGCGATCATGGTGCCAATGAGGGCCACTGTGGTTTGAAGATGGAGGCCATGGGTGAGGTACAGGGTGGTAAGAAGCATGGCCGCTGCTGCTGTGAGTGATGCTTGGAGTGGGTCAGCTCCTCCAAGGATCGCAGGCACGAGAAATTGTGTAATCACGAGGATGGTGATGGCGAATCCGATGAGGGCACCAGCGCCTTTCCAGCGTCCGAAAATCAGTACTGTTATTACGAATAAGGCCGAAAGCCAGATCAGGGGAGGGCGCCGTACATGATCCCAATATGTGTATTGCTCCCCGTAGCCGGTCGCGACAGTGTCGAGAAGCACAATTTCGTCTCCCTTTGAGATGCTTGGTGCATTTTCTGCGGGGAGTATCTCAAGGCTTGCCTTCTGTCCTTCGTCCGGTCCTTCGAGCAGGCGGACGCTGATTTGGTGGCAGAGAAACTCGGGACCAGCATTTATCACGCAGGGTTCAAGTGCGGTGCCGATGACGAGCGCGTCATGCAAGTCTTCCTCGGTGACGAGGGCATTATCTTGGACAATGTCGGTGTCTGGTGTGTCTGTGACGCGAAGCGCCCACAGGGCCCAGAGGGTGACGAGGGCAAAAGGCAACACGACAGTGAGGAGGAGGTGCCTGCCGAGGCGTTTAGCTTCGGGTGTCGATTCTGTCGAACTGTGTGTGTGTCCCATGCTTCCCTGGCTTGTTTAGACGAAGGTATTCTTTCATTTTTGGTCAGGAGCTGTATGGCCCTCTTGGAGTTTTCCCGAAGGGAAATGGGGGAAAAGCGTGTTGGTGATGGACAGGTGAGGCGCTAGGGAAAAGTGGTGACATATCAGGAATCATGGCAAAAAATGCCTCGCGTGTTTTCTCCCGTTATATTATCGTTTTTCGCGGGAATGCGGTGTTTTGTGTTTCGTGGGGATTGTTGCTTTTGAGCATTTTTTTGCCATGTGGGGAAGCTCCCGAGGGCTTCTTTTTGTGTGGTGACCTGAGCGGGTTTCCCTTCGGAGCCTGCTACTTACTCATTAGCCAGGAGCTGTGATAATTCTTCGTAATCGCTTTCCAAGGCCGTGTAACAGAGGTCTCGTTCGGTTTCCACATCGGAAAGGTTGAGGGAAAGAGCTTTGATCTTGTTCCCCTCTCCTTTTTCAGACGCTGTCACAATCAGGGTGTGAAGTTCTGTTTCTTTTGTTTCGATGAGGGTGATGCGCTGTTCTCGTTTTTTGATGCGATCTTCTATGGGTTTTGTCTTCTTTTTGCGTTCGGCGGCTTCTTGTGCACGCCGTCGTCGGGCTGTTTTTTTATTTTCCCCTGTCTCGGAAGAATCGCTGCAGAACGCATTGGTTTTTTGATCCTCGGGGGCTTCTGTGCTCCAACCAGTGTTTTTGAGGAATTCGGCATAGGTGCCATCAAAAACGGTGACAGTACTTCTGTCGAAAACGATGAGCTTGTTGACTGTTTGGCGCAGCAGACTCTCGCTGTGGGTGATGAGCACTACAGCGCCTTCAAAAATGGCGACAGCCTCGGTAAAGGTTTCAATGGATTGCATGTCGAGATGGTTGGTGGGCTCGTCAAGAAGGAGGAGGTTGGCAGGACGGGCAAGGATCTGGGCGAGTAGTACCCGGCTGCGCTCCCCACCGGAGAGCACTTTTGTTTTTTTCATGGCCGCGTCCCCCTCGAACATCATGCGGCCGGCGAGGTTACGGGCTCTGCCTCGCGTCGGGTTGGGGAGGGCACTGTAGATTTCTTCTTCCACAGTTTTTTCAGGGGAGAGTCTGTTGATATTGGTTTGGCCGAAGTGGCCTACCTGGGCATTTGGTCTGTATACGATAGTTCCAGATTGGGGGGTGAGTTCGCCGGCAAGGAGGCGTAGCAGCGTGGTCTTTCCGCGACCGTTTGGACCTACAATGCCGATTCGGTCGTGTTTGCCGACGTGAAGATTGATGCCTTTTATGAGAAGCTGATCTTCTTTGTAGCCGAAGCAGAGGTTTTCGGCTTCCATGATGATCTTCCCTGGAAACGACGCGGGGGTAAATTGAAACTCGAGGTCTTTTACATGCGCGAGTTTTTCGGGAATTCCTGTTCGTTCCAGAGCTTTCACGCGAGACTGCACTGCCTTTGCTCGTGTTGCTGAAGCTCGAAATCGGGTGATGAAGCGCTCGGCAGCCTCACGTTTTTTCGTTTCATTTACCGCGGTTTTCGCCTGCATTTCTTCTTCTTGCAGGATCTGTTGGTAGAGCTTTCCTGTTGGTCCCTGGGTTTTACGGAAGCCCTGCCGGTGGATGGCGAGGGTGTGGGTGCAGACCTTGTTCATGAAGTCGGCATCATGCGTAATGAGGAGAAGCTCTCGCTGCCAAGAGCGCAAAAAGCGTTCGAGCCAGCGTGTGGATGTGATATCGAGATAGTTTGTAGGCTCGTCGAGGAGCAGCATGTCTGGATCGGCAAGCAAGGCTTTTGCCAGATTTACCCTGACCTGGAGCCCTCCGGAGAAGACCTCTGGCGGCATATCAAACTCTGGCGGAGCGAAACCCAGTCCTGAGAGGATCGCTTCCGCTCGGTGGGTTTCCACCCAGCCATCTTGATTCTTGGGCAGGGCGCTTGCCGCTTCTTCGCGTACGCTGGAATGCGAAAATTTCAAGTGTTGTGAGACATAGCCAAATGTGTATTTTTTCGGTGTTTCGATAGTGCCTGCATCAGCTGATTCTTCACCGAGGATAAGACGGAAAAGAGTCGTCTTGCCGTGACCATTACGACCGACTACTCCCACGCGTTCGCCCTGGCCTATTGTGAAACCAGTTTCCGCGAACAGGAGTTGTTCTCCATAGCTTTTTGAGAGGTTGTGAACGCGGAGCACAGGCGGAGAATCCTCCCAGAAGACATGCAGGTGAACAGGCATGTAGGAAGCGAAGACCGGGAAGATGCGAAAAGACAACAAATCACGGCCACACGAGCGAGACTCATCTCGGATGCCGTGCTGGGCGCTCTTTGCTTTTGTCTTCTTCTAACGGGTGAGATGTGGACCGCGTGATCTGCGTGGATACTGCGGCCTTGTCGTTGCCAGTTTACTCCGGTTCTTTTCTCTCTTCAGCCGCCTTAGACTATCACCCTTTGTGTGGGATGGCCTTTAGCTTTTTCAGGAAGGAACAGAGAAGGTGGCAACAAAGTGGCAACAAGAGGATGTTGATGTGAGGGAGTCAAGTCCGGTTGTTTTGATGGCTATGGGGTTGAGGTAGCAGTTCTTTTTCTCGCCGGATAGTGGGCATGTGGTACTGCTTTTCTGAAATTTTTTTCAGTTTTTTCTCGTGCGCAATCAGGCATCTCGATCAGGTGAAAAGCAGAAACATGGCAGGTAAGACAAAGATGAAAGAGCTGTTCTGTGGTGCTTTTCTTGATTTTCAGGTCCTTGTGCTCTCATCTTTTTTACTGTTTGCTCTCCCAACGCTCTTTTGCGGAGAGAGGCACTGATTTTTCTCATTAGTGGGTTCACATAGGGGGGATCATCCGAGTAGATTTCCTTTTTTCCTCAGGGAGACCGGCAAGAAAGACTATGCGATGGCACCTGCGTTTTCTGCCCATCCCCAGGAGAAAAAATTGGGAGCATGACACCCGTGAAAGCCATGGTGCTTCTTCCGTTCCCGTGTCCGGTACGGGTTTGTAGTTCGGCTTCTTTTGCCGCAACGTAGGGCGTTCTTCCTCCGTGTGTGGTGCAGATATCACAGTGTCGGGCCTAGCGACAAGACCGAGACAGCATGAGGAGCGACAGGACACTCTGGCCTGACGGGGGGCAGCTCCTTGTAAGCGCGGAAAGAAAACAGTTGTTTTCTCGTCTGCTCGGTCGAGTGAAATTGGAACCGGGCGGGAAAGCCCACATCAGGCTGGCAGCACGAGAGAACGCCGGTGCAGACCGGCACAATGGAGTGTCGCAACATGATGAACGAGCAGATTAACGTGGAAGATTTTCCTCCAGAATCGGATTTGCACCGGTACACGCACCATCTGGACCGGATCGCAGTATGGTCAAAAGAGGATCTCCTGTCGAGCCGTTTCTATCAGAGTCTCGGTGTCGAAGACCGGCAGCGCTTTGGCTTGTTTCGGAAACAAGCCATGGCCCGTCATATCGCTTTTTTATTGAACGACGAGTTCCTTCTCGAAGAACGTGCCTCGATCCTCGCTGATATCAACAACTTGAGCTTGTAACGGTGAGAGAAACGTGCTCCTTCTCGTTGACTTCAATGTGACTCGGGTCTCTATGCAGCCCCTGTATCAGGGCGCAGAGTCAGATGCAGAGTCGCGGATGGCCTGTTCGCTTGTGGGATGCGGGATCACGTGAGGAACACCGTGAGGGAGTGCTCTTGCTCGGTTGTCCGGAACCCGGAGCAAAGAGGTGAAGCTGCGTCAAACAGCGTCTGTTCTGTTTCCTCTGCTGCGGCGCGTATCTCTGCTGCGGCGAGAATCCTCTGAGAGAGCGGAGAGGGCCGGTTCGCTACGGTGCCGGTGAACTTTCCTCAGCATGCGAATCTTTTCGTAGCTGTTTCTGCGCGGCGTCGTTTTTTTCTCAAGGGTTTTTTCTCTCAAGGTAGGGGGCGATGAGATATTTTTCGCCGGCAATGGCCCCGATGCGATACGGAGAGAAGATGGTGATGATATTGTGCGCGCGGTGGGAATGACCGTGTGGACGCGTATGGACGTAGGGGGAGGGCAAGAGCTGCGACAAGGAGGGTGCGGTCACGGCATTTTCTGTGCCCGGGCCAAGGACCTTTTGTGTGGGCAAGGTGAGGATGTGAACTTGGGAGGGAGCGTCCTGCTCTTTTTGTGAAATACCCCCTTCCCTTGTGGGATGTTTTTTCTGAGAGTATTTTTTCTTTTCTATTGTTTTGATGCTCCTTTTTGTCTGGAGGATGTGTGTTTTTCCTGGTGTCCCATGTTTTCTAGATAAAATATCTGAAGGTCGCTTAAAACATCTCTATTTAGTCTTGTTTAGCCTTGTTTTCCCCCAGCTATTCTTGGTGATTTTTCTGTAAGCGAGTGCAGTTATTTATGAAATATAGAAGGATATGTACTGAGAAAAGAGAGGTGTTCTGTGGAGATAGTTGCAGTAAGGAAGTAGAAAAAGAGCTATTTGGCAGGGAAAATGCAGGTGTAAACGGCGGGAAAGAAAGGAAAGGTGGGGAAAACTGCGTGAATAACGGTTTGTGGTCTTTTGTCTTATGAAAACTTAGGATTCTTATTATGAGATTTTTTACAGAATGAAAGCGAGGAGTTTTTTCTGGGAAATTTTTTTATTAGAGAAAGCTACAATTTGTGTATTTTTATTTTTGCATTATAAAAGCTTTTTTATTTCTCTCGCTAAAGTGCCTGTGTTCATGTTCAGATATCTATGAATATATCCCGCGGGTTTTCTGATGAGTGTTCTCTCAGAAAATTTCCCTGTGGCTTTTCCTGCGGCTTTTTTGTGGAGAGAGAAGGAGAAAGTTCGTGAAATGTTGGGAATATCTTCGGTGGACAGGGTTTTCTCGTCCCGAAAATGCCTTTGTTTTCTCCAAAAAAAGGGGGAAACAAGCATTTCTTGTGTCAGTGATGTTTGCTGTAACAGCGTCGCCGGCTGTCGCTGCAACGATGAGTACTGGAGGGTCGAGTAGTCTGACATGCCAAGGCGAGATTGTCACGGTGAACATCGCGGACGGCGAACACCCCACTGAGGGGGACGACGTCATCTTGGGTACAGATGGTAAGGATGTTATCGACGCCATGGGCGGTAACGACTTTATCTGTGCTGGTGATGGTGACGATATTGTGGCAGCTGGATCTGGCGAAGACTCGATTTACGGTGGAGATGGCAATGACACAATTTTTGGTGGTCCAGACCGTGATGTGATCCTTGGCGGCGCTGGTGACGATGTTTTGCTGGGCGGCGGCGAAGGAGACGTGGTTTTTGGCGAGGGGGGTGGTGACATTCTCAATGGTGGAAGCGGCGATGACGTGTTGATCGGTGGGAGTGGCACTGCCGATGTCTGCATTGATTTTGACATCGACACGGACAAATTGGGCTGTGAGTTCTCTTCCGTGAGCGGGGGATCAGGAACCACAACATCGAGTACGACTACTACGACGAGTACGACAACAGCGCCATCGAGATCGACAACATCGACATCGACAACGACATCGACAACGATGCCCTGATCCGTTGGATTTAGGATTGTAAGCGAAGAACATGCGCTCTTCTGGGTATGTTCTTCGCTTCTCTTTTCTTCTTTTGTCCAGAAGAGCGCATGTTCTTCGTTGGTTTATTGTGCGGTTGTATTCGGGTCTTTGAACTTTTCCCCGGCAATTTGTTGTCGAACATTCGTTGAGGAAGACAGGCCAGGGTCATGCAGGCCAGGGTCATGCAACAGAGATAGATTCTCCAACGCCCAGGCGGCAGTGACATCCCTATCAGAGGAGTCGACACGGCTTCTCTCAAAGGTTTCCCCAAAGAAAAGGCGCAAACTTGTGTCGAGCCCGCGCAGAAAAGCTCGCAGTTCTCGGGGAAGAGGAAAATATTCGTCTTCTGTGGTGACTTCCAGAGACTCCTGTGTGACCGGGTTAATGGCGGCAACTACTGCTGCGACCACGCTTTCTGCTGCTGACGCGCCAGCCGTGACGCCTACTGTTCGGGTCTCTCCGATCAGCTCTTTTGTGATGTCTTCTGGTCCTTCAATGCGTATTGCGCGAGGACAGCCGGTTTCTTTTGCGACGCGGACAAGGGCCTGTGTATTTGAGGAGTTTTCGCTTCCGATAATGACGAATAGATCCACGTTGGGAGCAAGTGTGCGTACTGCCTTCTGTCGGTTTGTGGTGGCAAAACACAGGTCGGAGCGCCCTGGTGTCCAAAGAGACGGGTAGCGCCGTGTCGCTTCCTCGCGGATTTCTGCCCATTCGCTGTGAGCGAGTGTTGTTTGTGCGAGGAGAGCAGTCGGTGTTTCGTTTGTGAGGGGGAGGGCTTCAAGGTCGGCAAGGTCTTGCACGAGATGCATTGCTGCCGGCGCTTCGGCCATTGTCCCGACTGCTTCGTCGTGTCCGGCATGACCAATATAAATAATTTGCATGCCTTTTTTTGCGCGTGTGCGGGCCTCGTGATGCACTTTCGTGACGAGTGGGCAGACAGCATTCACGATAATTGTGGTTTTCTCGTGGGCTGTTTGCACTATTTCAGGGGCGGATCCGTGCGCGGAGAGCATGAGCGGATATCCCGAGGGCATGTCTTGTGGGTCATCGATGAAGATGACTCCCGCCCGCATAAAGGTTTTGACTACCCATTTGTTGTGCACGATCTCGTGGTAGCAGTAAACGGGAGGGCCGAAGAGGCGTAGCATCCAGCTCAGTGCTTTGATGGCCATCTCTACACCGGCGCAGAAACCTCGTGGTGTACAGATCACCGCTTTTTGAACTTGGGAATGTGGGGGCATGGCCGGATGTTACGCGCGTGACGTGCTTGTTGTGTAGGTCGCACAAAAGCCTGGGGGCTTCTCTGATGTGCGAGCAAGTGTGCGAGCAAGCGCGAACACGAGTGGTGGCAACGGTTTTATATGCGCGCAGGTATGCTTTGTTCGCCCGAGGATGAGACGAGAAACTGGTTTCGTCGCGTGTTCCGCAAGCGGGTCGTCATCGCTGTTGCTGTCACCATTTTCATCATCGTTGTTTTGCTTGTTTTCTCGCCTGCTGTCTTGCTCTCTCTTCCTGCCTTTTCGCTTGTTTGTCTGTGTTTTCTCGGTGCATGTTGGTTGCTGAGTTTTTTTGGGATGCGCTTTCAATTGCACGCCAGGAGACTTGGAAACAGGCGCAGATCGTTTGGCATGCTGATCTTTTGCGAGTTTTCTCCAGGGTTTTTGCGCTTTCTGTGCTGTGGTGACGATCTTCGGATCGGACGGCAGGGCAGCGGACTTGTACGCGTTGTCGAGAAAAGCGGAGGCTCTTCTTTATGAGTCGTGTCCTCGTTATTGCTCTTTTTGTGCTACTTGCTGTGAACACAGTTGAGTGCAATCGAGAAGGTGTGCCCGTGGTCGGGATGGTTTCAATTCCAGATCATGTACGATGTTCGCCAAAGATGGTTTCTGTCTCTATCGCATGGACGACGATGAATGTCGAGACAGTGTATTTTCGGGTGAATGGTAATCCTGTGGGATCTGATCAGCCTCCGAGTGGGAATACGGCATTGAGTCTTCCCTGCGATGGTGGGACGCATGAGATTGTGATCGTGGGGAAAGGTCGAAAAAAAGAGACTGCCGTAGCACGTCATGTGCGTACTGTCACGGGTTGACGCCGCAGGCGTAGGGGCGATGTCGTGGGCTGTAAAATCTTTCGCGACGGTTCAATGCCGTGTGCTGTGGCCGGCGTCCTGGTTTGGGTTTCGCGCGGGTCTTGCTCTCGGTTGACTGGGCCAATTTGTGGGTATGTTTTCCCCAGCCTGGCGAGGCGATCCTCTGGGGTTGTTTGCGCGCCGCGCAAGCGGCAAGCTGAGTACTTTCGTCATGATATGTCCCTTGAAAGGGTTTGTTTGGAAGACTTTGTGTTGTCTGGAGAGTTCTTTTTTCTCGGAGATGTATCGTGTATCTTTGGTAAAATATCTGTTCCTTTCTAGTCTGAAACGAGGAATCGAGATTCGGTAGGGAATAGGCAGATATCGTTTCCACAGATGCCGTCCCTTTCGTTCTGCGATTTTTTCGTCCAAGATTTTGTGTCAGTATTTTGTGTGTAGGGTGTTCTTGTGTCTCCTATTACTGCGGTCATTTTTGATATGGATGGGCTTCTGATTGATTCTGAACCTCTTTGGCAAAACTCCATGATAGAAGTATTCGCACGAGTTGGTATTCATTTGGATCGGGACATGTGCCGGCAAACTATGGGAGTGCGCATCGACGAAGTCGTCGAGATTTGGCATGGTCGTTTGCCGTGGAATGGCCCGAGTAAAGAAGAAGTGCGGAATTCTATTGTCGCTGATGTAGTGCATCGTGTGCGTGAACAAGGAGTGCTTTTACCGGGCGTGCTTGCCACTGTGCAGGACTTGACAGAGCGTGGGATTCCTCTTGCTTTGGCATCCTCTTCTCAGTTTGTCCTCATCGATGCGGTACTGGATCACTTCTATTTGCGAGACTATTTTCAGATTGTGCATTCTGCAGAGTCGGAACCATATGGAAAACCCCATCCGGGGGTGTATCTCACGACAGCGAGTTTGTTGGGCAAGCGTGCGCGTGAGTGTTTGGCTGTTGAGGATTCGATGAACGGTCTGGTGGCCGCGAAGGCCGCTATGATGCGCTGTCTTATGGTGCCTGATGTGGCACTCCGGGAAGATCCGCGGCTTTCTCTTGCGGATCTTGTAGTCGAGTCGCTTGAGAAACTTGACGGCGAGGCGTGGGAACAGTTTTTCAACGATTGACCCGATGCCTGCGGAGATCTCTACAGGCCCGTTTATAGGCATGCCCATAGACAAGTGGGGCGTGTTTTTTCCTCAGGCAACCGCAAGAGGGTTCGTTCTCCTTCCCATCAGCAGTCTTTCAGGTATACCTTAAGAGAATTTTTTGGGTTACCTCCTGTGTAATAAAAAGTAACCCTAAATATTGTTTTTATTTATTTGCATAAAATAGCATATATGCGTTATTGAAGGATTTTGAGAAGGCCCGAGAAGATTCGGTAGCAAGGTCTGCATCGAACACGTTCGATGCAGACCTTGGCTTTTCCCTGTCTTTCTCAGATTTCGCAGGTTGTTGCTGGGAAGGAACCCGGGGAGGACCGTTGTATGTTGGCCAAGCTTGGTCGTTTTGTTTATGACCACCGCAAAGCCGTGCTGCTTGTTTGGCTGGGTATTTTTCTGGTTGGCATGCTTGTTTCTGGTCCCGTTTTTAATCGTCTCACTGTGGAAGGGGAGAGCAAGGGCTTCGAATCGACCCAGGTGCTCGAGCAGTTTGAGGAAATCACCGGCATGCGTGGAGAAGTGGCCGGGATTCTTGACGGGATTTCGATTGATGATCCTGTCGTGCGTAGAGAGATTCGCGCCGCTGCCGATGAGATTGCAACGTTCTCTGGAGTCGCGTCTGTCCTGGACTACGACGCGCTGCCCCTTCCTTTTTTGCTGTCCACAGATGGTGCCGCCACGCTTCTTTTGGTGAATCTCGAAGACGGGCAAGACGCTGAAGATGCCTTGGAAGTGGGCGAGAGGGTGGCGGATCGTCTTGAAGCCATCCCGGTGGGGGAGATAACCACAGGGGGAAGCGTCCTCGTAGTGGACGAGTTCAATGTTGCAATCGAAAAAGACTTGCAAACGGGTGAGATGTTCTCTCTACCTGTTGCTTTTGTTGTGATGATCTTTCTTTTCGGTGGCGTTGTTATTGCGCTCGCTCCTTTGATGATCGGGCTGACAAGCGTGGCGGGTGCATTCCTTGTGCTCTTTGCCGCGACTTTTCTCATGGATAATGTGTCGACTTTTGTGGTGAGCGTGATCACTGCTTTTGGCATTGGACTCGGGATTGATTACAGCTTGCTTTTGGTGAACCGTTTTCGTGAAGAACGGGGTGTGGCCAGTGTGGACGGCGCGGTGAGTGTGGACGAGAGTGAAGTTGTAGCGCAAGCCGTTGAGCGCACGGTGGCTGTTGCGGGCAGGACGGTCTGTTTTTCTGCCTTGACTGTCATGGTTTCTCTTCTCGGTTTATTTGTTTTCGAGGATTCGATGCTGCGTTCTTTTGCCGTGGGTGGCGCGGGAGTGGTGTCTCTTGCCCTGTTGGGGGCGATTACTCTTTTGCCTGCGCTGCTGGGAGTGTGGGCCAAACGCATTCCTCCGGTTTCTTCGCGTCCTGCGGATCGGGGCTTTTTCTTTTCGCTTGCGCGTCGCACTCAGCGTTTTGCCTTGCCGGTTCTTCTCATGGTCGGGGCTGGGCTATTGCTGCTTGCGGTGCCTTTCCGGGATGCCAAGTTCTCTTCTGTCGGGCCTGAATCCCTGCCGTCTGATTCACCGAGCAGGTATGTACTAGAGACCCTTACCGACCGCTTTCCCGGGCGCGGCGCCGATCCTGTTCTTGTTGTGGCCGAGACTCCTGTGGGGAGTGCCGAGGTCGCGGCGTTTTCCACGGAACTTGCTTCTCTCGATGGAGTAGTTTCGGCTGTCCCCCGTTTTGGCGTGTCGGGAGACGTGTCGATACTTGAAGTCATTCCGCAGGGGACCTCCCAGGGGGAGACAGCCCAACAGCTTGTGCGAGAGATCCGTACGCTTGATCCTCCCTTTGAGATTGGCGTGACAGGTCTGGCTGCTTACCTCGTGGATTTCAAGGATCATGTTGGGGACCGTCTTCCTTTTGCAATTATCGCCGTGGTCGTTGCCACCTTTGTGCTTTTGTTTCTTTTGACGGGGTCGCTGGTGGTGCCCTTGAAGGCGATTTTTTTGAATATCCTTTCTCTGGGGGCGAGCTTTGGCGCGCTTGTGTGGGTTTTTCAGGAAGGCAACCTGTCGGGGCTGCTGGGTTTTGCACCGGTGGGCTATGTTGATGTTTTTATGCCGATTCTGATTCTGCTCTTTGCCTTTGGTCTCAGCATGGACTACGAGGTTTTCCTGCTTTCTCGGGTGAAGGAGATCTATGATGAGACTGGCGACAATGACCTCTCGGTTGCGCTCGCCTTACAGCACACGGGCCGTATTATTACGTCGGCGGCTCTGCTTATTGTGATCGTTTTCATTGGGTTTGCCGCGGGCGAAATGCTGAATGTGAAACAGCTTGGTGTGGGTTTGGCACTGGCCGTGATTGTGGATGCCACTATCGTGCGTTGTCTCGTGGTGCCTGCCACGATGCGTCTTCTGGGCAACTTGAACTGGTGGGCCCCGGCTCCTTTGCGCCGTCTCCATGAAAAGATCGGTTTGAGTGAGTCGTCGGCTATTCCTCCTGGCGCTTCCTCTGTGGACGTGCCGTCTGAGAAATTGCTGGAGCAGGCGGTTCCAGGGGATGTGTCCTCAATTGGGGACAAGGCGTGAGAAGACGCTTGGGATCGGGATCCCGATTTTCGGCACACCTTTCCCAGCTTTTTCCCCTCGCTCCTCGCCCCTAGCACAAGAGCAGATCTGCCGCGTGTTCGAGAAGTTCGGGGCTGAAGGGGGCGCGTAACGCCAGGTTTATTTGCTGAACGCCAGCGTCTCGATAGTGTCCGACCTTGTCGCGGATCTCCTCATCGCTCCCGAAGAGCACGCCTTCCTTGACAACATTCCCCATCGCCCCGAACTGTTCGCGCAGGTGTTCGAGATGCCAGGCCAGGCCAAGATTGACGGAGCATTGGATTGTGGCGGGGTCGCGTCCCACACTCTCGCAATGTTGGGTGAGAACTCCGCGTTTATACGCGTAGGTTTCGGGAGAAACGAAGGGGATGTTCCAGCCATCTGCGTATTTCGCGGCAATCCGCAAGGTGCGTTTTTCGCCTCCTCCCCCGATGAAAATGGGCAGACGTTCCTGGGATGGGCCGGGTTCGCACTGGGCGTCTTGCAACTGGAAGTGGATGCCTGCGAAGGTGAAGCTTTTTTCTTGGAAGAGCCCACGGATGCACTGCACCCCTTCTTCGAGCATGTCGAGCCGAACGCCGGCGGAAGGGTAGGGGATGCCATAGGCGTCATATTCGGTTTTGAGCCAGCCTGCTCCCAAGCCGAGTTCGGTGCGTCCTCCCGAGATCTGATCGATATTGGCGATGGCGTTTGCGAGTACCGCGGGATGACGGAAACCTATGGAGTAGACCAGGGATCCGACCTGCACACGTGAGGTGTGGCATGCGAGTGCGGTGTGGGCGCTTACGGCTTCGAGACAGTGCGCACTTCCTGAGCTGTCAGGGGTGTAGAAATGATCCCAAATAGAGATGAAATCAAAGCCGAGCTCTTCGATTCTGCCCCAGAGGGGAACGAGCTCCGCGATACTGGTGTGCTGGAGACCAGTATGTACACCGAATTTGAGTTTTTTCCTGTCTGCCATGTGTATCTCCTTTTCGTGATGTCTGCTCTCGCCTGTTTTCTCCGCGGTTAGCAACAGTCGAGGCATTCGGTGCACTCCGTGTGTGCGCGCTTTCCTGTTCTTTTGATTGCCATGCCGGCTCTGAAGGAAATCCCTCTTTTTCAGAGAGATGTGGTGAACGAGGTTTTTAGGCTTGTCTCATACTATTTGAAATGGAATATGGAGCTGAACAAACTCTTTTGCGCGTGGAAAAGAACTCATGAGAGAGGAAGCGTCTGGTGTATCAGAAAAAGCCTCGCGCGAGAAGGTCTTTTTTTTTGGGTAGAATGCTCGGGCGTATCGAGATCATGCCTACATAGGCATGGCGCGGAACTTCTCCGGACCTGTTGGTCAGAAGGGCCGTTTACGCGGTCGAGTGCTGTGTCGCAGCGAGTGTTCCTGTGGGCTGCGCTTCCCTGCTTGTTCCTTTCCGCGTGCGCCACTCTTTTGCAGGAAGGAGGAAGAGAAGTGGGGAAAAGAGGAAAAAAAGAAGAAGCGGAACAAGTGTTGTGGCTCTTGCGTCTTATACACGAGATGGGGAGCGGGAAGTGATCATCTCTTGAGAACGAGCCGGCGCGTTTTTCGGTGTTTTGTTTTCTGCCCCTGTGCTTTGTGTCTTTCTGAGTTTTTTTGAAGTAAAGGTCGTTTTATGAGAATGCGAAAAAAGGAGGACACGGTTTCGCGTGGTTTCTGTTTTGCTGGAGGAAAATTTTTTCTCTTTGCCGTGTCTTGTGTTTTGCTGTTGTCAGCTTGTCGACCGGTGTTGCCTTTTGATCGGGATGACTTTTTCCCGGGGCAGCCTGATCCGACAGGAGAGGAAGAGAACGGGGGCGAACAAGAAGCCGCAGATGAGACAGAGCTTGTGCTCCAGCTTGAGGTGGGCGGAGGTTTTGTGCCCCGTGACTATATTTTTACTTCGATACCAGAGCTTAGTGTGTATGCAGACGCCAACGTCATTTCTGATGGTCCGGTTATCCAGACGTATCCGGGGCCATTGCTGCCAAATCTCCAGTCCCGGCGCCTGAGCGACAAGGGCTTGGCCCGGCTCAGAGATGCAGTGGAGGAGGCTGGTTTGCTGTCCACTCCGCCAGACTACGCGTACCCTCGGAATCTGCCGATGGTGGCGGATGCTCCGACAACTATTCTTACCATTGTTGAGGAAACCCCTACGGGACGCAAGGTCTACCGTCATTCGGCGTATGCCCTGGGTATTCAGCCTGGTGGAAGCGAGGACCGAGCACATCTTGGCGAGTTTGTGGAACGTTTGCGAAACATCGAAGACCTCGTGGGGACGGACGAGATCACAGACGAAGGTTCCTATGAAAGCAGTGCGTATAGATTGCGTGCGGTTGAGGTGGACGCTGATTCTTTGCCGGGAGATGCTCCTGAGGTGCATGAGTGGACCCTCGATCAGGTTGTCCTCTCTGAAGTGGGTCGTTGCACAGTGGTGCAGGGGGCCACAGCTCGTGCTGTTGAGAAACTCTTCAGTAAGGCGAATTCCTACACCTTCTTTCGACAAGGGGAGAAAGTGTATCGAGTCCTTGTTCGTCCTTTGCTTCCCCATGAGGTGAGCTGCACAGAGTAGGGCTGTTTTCTTGACAGCGCCCTGTGCACGAGAAGCTGCAGCAGTGTTAGCTCCTTGATGCTGGTGTCAGGAGATACGCGAGTTCAGCTGGAGTTGTGCAGATATTTTTCCATGTGGTTATGGGGAAATGCAGAGCTGCAAAGGCTGCCGTAGGGAAAGACTCTGCAACTTGTGCGCGTGCCGGGGAGATTGTTCCGGTCGTAAGCTGGAGGACAAGATCTTGCAGACCCGGGTTATGTCCTATGAGAAGAAGAGCCTGGATTGTGTCTTCTGTCCGGCGAATGCGTCGTGTCAAGGTAGAGAGGTCTGCGAGATAGAGGTCTTTTTCAAAAGACATATGAAGAGTGCGATCAGGGTTACTTTTGGGTGAGAAGTCTGGCCCTGATCGCAGGATTTCCCATGTTTCGCGGGTGCGGCGCGCGTCGGAACACAAGACGAGATCTGGCGGACTGCCGTTTCCCCAGACTTCTTTGTGAAGGAGGTCCCTCATGTGCCGTGTGTCTTGCTTGCCTTTGCCTGCGAGTGCTCGTTCGCGATCTTCGCCACCGGAAGTCGGGTTTTCTGCTTTGGCATGGCGGAGAATATAGAGACGTTTCACTTTTGCTCGCGGGTGTGTGGGGAATAGTTCAACAAGCTACCGGAATTGATCAAAGGACAAAAAAACAGCCTCATGGTGTTGTCTGGATGTCGGATCTGCCTGCGAAAACTGTTTTTTTCGCGGCGCGGAATGGACGGTCGATCCGGTGACAGGCCTGTAGCTGGGAGGGGTCTCTCTTTTGTGGTGTCAGGGAATTTTGCTTGGGGGAATGTTGCTGCTGGTGTGATGCCTGGCGCAGGTCTTGTTTTTTCATGAGACCTCCTGATGTGAGGAGAGTGTTTCTTCTGTCTGCTGTTGCGGCTAACGTGGGATTCGACCGGGTAACTGCCGAAGTGTGCTTTTCTATTAAAAGTGTGTATGGCGCGCTGCTCGTTTTGTAGAGGGCGAAATGGGGTTGGGGTAGAACCGGACAACGCAAGGGGTTGTGATGAGCACGATAGGTTTTTGGGCAATAGCGCAGGAAGAGCCCGATAGTATCGCCGTTGTAGATCCTGATGAGCGTGTCATTACGCGTGGCGAGCTGTTGGCATCAAGTAACAGGATAGCGCGTCGTTTGCAGGAGCTGGGTTTGCAACGGGGCGATGGAGTCGCCTGGGTGATCCATAACAGCCGAGAATTTCTCGAAATGTTTCTGGCTGCCACGCAGATTGGCTTGTATGCCACTCCCCTAAATTTTCACCTGACGGGTCCCGAGATCGCGTATATTGTCGAGGATTGCGAAGCCAAGGCTTTTGTGTGTCATGAGCGTTTTGCTGAGGCTTCGGAATATGCGGTGGCGGAATCAGGTCTTTCCAAGGAGGTCTGTTTTGCAGCGGGAGGCCCTGTAAAAGGCTGCCGTCCCTATGAGGATCTGCAGGCTGGGCAGTCGAGCGAGCTTCCCGAAAATCGCAGTGCCGGCCAGATGATGCTTTATACATCCGGGACGACTGGTCGACCGAAGGGGGTACGTCGAAGTCTTCCTGATGGGGATCCTGAGCAAGGCGCGGCGCTTATGGCCATGCTTGGGGCACTTCTCAAGATTGAACCCGGGACTGGCGCGCATCTCCTGACCGGACCTTTTTACCATACGGCCCCACTTGGTTTTGGTATTGGTTCTGTGCATCTTGGCCAAAACATTGTCATGATGGATAAATGGGACGCAGAGCAGATGCTCGTTCTCATGGACCGCTACAAGATCACGACAAGCCATATGGTGCCGACGATGTTCCATCGTGTCCTGGCCTTGCCGGAGGAGAAGCGTGCTGCCTACGACCTGTCTTCGTTAGAGGTTGTCCTGCATGGTGCGGCACCTTGTCCTGTAGAAGTGAAACGCGGTGTGATCGAATGGTGGGGGCCGGTGCTCTATGAGTATTACGGTGCCACAGAAGGAGGCGGTACCCTTGTCACTTCTGAGGAATGGCTGGAGCATCCTGGGACGGTAGGACAGCCCTGGCCAGGGTCCGAAGTACTCATCCTGGATGATGAAGGAAAACCGCTTCCAGAAAAGCAGGCAGGCGCGATCTACATGTCTTCGCTTGCCGGTGACTTCTCCTATTACAAGGATAAGGAGAAAACAGAGGGCAGCCGTCGAGGCAACCTCTTTACAGTGGGTGATGTGGGATACCTCGAAGACGGTTGGCTCTATTTGTGTGACCGCAAAGCCGACATGATTATTTCTGGAGGTGTCAATATTTATCCAGCAGAGGTCGAGGCGACATTGTTGACGCACCCTGCGGTGGGAGATGCTGCTGTATTTGGTATTCCCAATGATGAATGGGGAGAGTCAGTCAAGGCTGTCGTAGAGCCGGCGTCGGGCGTGGTGGCTGATGAAAAGCTGGCGAAGGAGCTGCTTGCGCACTGCCAAAAGAGTTTGGCGAAGTTCAAGTGTCCGCGTTCGCTCGATTTTCTTGAGGAGCTGCCGAGGCAGCCTTCCGGAAAACTCTACAAACGCCTTTTGCGAGATGAATACTGGAAGGGACGGGACCGCGCGATCTGAGAAGCTGCCGTTGCGTGTTGGACGGTTGCGCTGTAAGGGCACCTGACACCATTGCATTTTTTGTGCTTTCTCTGGCACCTGTGGAAGTGTTCCTAGAGGTGCCGGAGAAATGTCGGTAGAGGTGAGCGCAAGAACCCTTGCTGACTGTTTTCCAGATCTGACCGCGAGAAGTGGCTTGCCACTCTTGCTGGGCCTGCGCCAACAAGGATCCTGTTCGAGTAGAGGACCATTTTTACCGGAGGAGAAGAAAATGGCACGCTTACAGGAAGTCCCAGTACGAACGGCGGCAATTCGCCGTACCGAGTGTTTTATTGGGCGGGATCGCTGCGAGGAAACAGCTTCCCGTCTCAAGGCGCTTGCTGTGCTGCTCGCGGGGAGGGCTGTGTGGAATGTGAATTCCACCGCGCAAGGTGGGGGCGTTGTTGAATTACTCGAGGGGCTGCTTCCCTATGAGCGCGGCGCGGGGGTGGATGCTCGCTGGCTTGTGATTGAGGGGGATGCCCCCTTTTTCGAGATCACGAAGCGAATACACAATTATTGCCATGGGACGAGAGGCGACGAAGGCCCGCTTGGTGATGAGGAACGTGCCCATTATGAATGGGTAAGTCATGAGAATGCGCAAGAGCTTCTTGCCGTTATCGAGCCTGGCGATATTTTGGTGCTGCACGACCCGCAGACAGCTGGGCTTATTCGTCCGGCTCAGGAGGCCGGTGCCAAGGTGGTATGGCGCTGTCATATTGGGAGCGATACCTCAGATGAGTACACCGAATGCGCGTGGGCTTTTCTGCGGCCTTATGTGGAGCATGCAGACGCTCTCATTTTTTCGCGTGAGTCCTACATTCCCCATTGGGTAAATCGAGAAGTGGTGACGGTCATCTCGCCGTCGATTGATCCCTTTACCCCAAAGAACCAGGAAATCGATACGGAGACAGTGCGCTCAATTCTGGCACATACGGGTCTGATTTCTGTTCGTGGGGATGAAGTGCTCCCGTGTTTTACGCGCCAGGACGGTTCTCCGGCTCGGGTGAACCGATATGCCGACCTTGTGCAGACAGGTCCTGCTCCGCAGCCGGATATGCCACTTGTGACGCAGATTTCCCGCTGGGATCGATTGAAGGACATGCCAGGTGTCATGCAGGGGTTCGCAGAATTTGTGGTGAGCTATGACTACGTGCATCTTGCTCTTGTCGGCCCGAATGTGAGTCATGTGACTGATGACCCTGAGGGCAGCACTGTCCTTATGGATTGCTGGGCATTGTGGCGCGACTTGCCACACGCGGTCCGCGAGCGTATCACGCTGGTGTGTTTGCCGATGACCGATAAAGAAGAAAATGCTGCCATTGTGAATGCACTGCAGCGTCATGCTGCAGTGGTGGGCCAGAAAAGCCTGAAAGAAGGCTTTGGCCTCACGGTCACGGAGGCGATGTGGAAAGGGCGCCCTGTTGTTGCGAGCGGTGTGGGCGGTATTGTGGATCAGATCGACCATAACAAACATGGGCTATTGGTCGACGACCCCTCGAACCTGAAGGATTTCGGGACAGCGGTCCGGTTTTTTCTGGAAGAGAAAGAAGAAGCCGAGCGCATGGGAAAGAACGCGCATCGCCGGGTCATCGAGAATTTTCTTCCTGATCGTGCGCTTCGTCAGGAAACCCAAACAATTGCGGGTCTTTTTGGTGTGGGGGAGGAGTGATTGTTTGCTTCGCCAGAAATCAAAGCCAGAAATCAGAGCATGAAAGTCGCTGATGAGGGCGTTCTGTGGCGATGTTTGGTTCCTGTAGCTGATCGGGCATGATGCCGCTTTTCCGGGATGAAGTGCTGCTCGAGGCTTTTTTCGGCTGGTAGCCTTGCGTGTTTTGACGGAGAGAGGCAAACCGATCGGTGTATCCTAGTGCGGCGCGCCTGTTTTTATTCGAGGTGGCGCATTGCTGGTTTTGATGCTTCTCATGGTTTTTGGGATTGGTGAGACCTGAGGCGCATTGCTGGTTTTGATGCTTCTTATGGTTTTTGGGATTGGTGAGACCTGATATGTCTGTTGAGCAGATGAGCTTGTTTTTTGCAATGCTGGCTCTTGCGGCGAATGGGGCGACTCTTTTTCTCGTGTTTTGCGTGCTCACGTATTGGATGACGGAGAGAAAGTGGTCTCTTGCGGGTGCCGAAGGGGTGTGGGGGCGCGTGCACGAAGTTGTGCACAAAGATGGTCTGTCCGTTGCCTTGACGGTCGCTCTCGTTTCCACTTTTGGCAGTCTCTATTTTTCAGAGGTCGCGAATTTTGTCCCCTGTGAACTCTGTTGGTTTCAACGGATTGGGATGTATCCACTTAGTGTTATTTTGGTGATTGCCCTTGCGCGCAAAGACAGGGGAGTGGGTGTGTATGTTCTTCCCTTGGCGGGAGCAGGCGCCCTGGTTTCGTTGTACCACTATATGGTACAACGGTTCCCGGATCTCCAGAGTGGGGGCGCGTGTAATCCGGCCTTTCCCTGCACGGACACTCTGGTCTGGGAGTTCTCTTTTATCTCCATCCCCTATATGGCAATGAGCGGTTTTATGCTGATCGCTGTGCTTTTGGCATTGCAATCAGCAGTGTTTTCTTCTGGCGCTGACGTGCAGGAGATATGGACGGATCGTGCTTCTCGCGAAGAGGAAGAGGCCGAGAAGGAAGCCGGCGGAAACGTTGAGAGAGCTGTTGATGTCTCGCATGATGGAGAGACAGACGAGCAGAAAGTTGGCCTATGACTGTCAAGACAAACAAGAGACAAGATCGTTTCGGTCTCTGGCTAACAATCGGGGTTGTGGTAGGGCTTGCGCTGATCGCGGTTGTTGTGATGGGCGAAGGTGGCGATGATCCTAATTCTGAGGTCGATGGCCCTGTCGTCCTGGAGAAAACGCTTGACCTGGGAACTGCAGTCGCAATCGGGGATCAGATTGCAGAGATCGAGTCGATTGGTTTTGATGAGCAAGCAGTCTCGATCTCCCCTGACGATGGTCGTGCAAAGTTCGTTATTTTTGTGGCCCACTGGTGCCCGCACTGTCAAAGTGAAGTCCCGAGGCTGGTAGAGTGGCTGCGTGACGGCAAGAAACCCGATGATCTTGACGTTTATATGGTTTCTACTTTTGTCGATGGAACCCGCCAGAATTTTCCACCACAGGCCTGGCTGGCAGACGAAGGGGTTTTCGATGAAGATATCACCGTTCTTCTGGACACTTCCAAGAGCGAGATTGCAGACAATTTTGGCTTGAACACAGTGCCTTCTTTGGCTCTTGTGACCGCGGATGGTGCGCTGATACAGCGGGAATCAACTCTCCTTTCGGGGAAGGTGCTCGACGAACTTGCGGCACGTATTACCTGAGCGCCGGGTGGGGAGCCGCGCGGGGAGCTGCGCTGCGCTCCGTTCGCAATATTCAGGGCCAAGAAGGAGGTGGGGGATCTCCGATGATTTGGCTTTCCCTACTTTTCTGTTCGGAGCGCACCATGAAGGCCGCGGCTTCGGTACGTCGTGCCATTCCTAGTTTGGCCAAGATGTTGGAGACATAGTTTTTCACAGTCTTTTCTGCGAGATGTACCTTATTGGCGATCTGTCGGTTGGTCATGCCTTCTGCGATCAAGTGCAGAATGCGTTGCTCTTGCCCTGTGAGATTGTGCAGCTGTTTGCTGTCTTCGTCGCCGCTTTCGCCGCGCAAACGCCGAATCACACGGTCATGTACTCCTGGGTCAAGCAGGGATTCTCCTGCGGCGACTTTGCGGATGGCGCCGGCAAGATCGGTGCCGCGCACCTGTTTGAGCAGGAATCCGGAGGCTCCTGCCATGATGGAGCTGAACAAAGCCTCGTCATCCGCAAAGGACGTGAGCATGAGGGCTTTGCAGTCGGGGTTTTCCGAGCGCACCTGCCGGCAGACTTCTACTCCTGAGCCGTCGGGCAGTCGGACATCGAGCACGACCACATCGGGCTTGGATTGCCGGATGCGCTGTGGTGCTTCGGTGGCGGAGCCGGTTTCGCCAACAACCACAATGTCTGGCTCGGTTTCCAGAAGAGCACGTACGCCCCTGCGTACGACTTCGTGGTCGTCGACAAGAAAAACTTGAATTTCGCTGTCCTCGGTCACAGGAGAATCTTCCCCTTTCTGTTTGTATTTTCCGCGCGTTTTTCCCCAGAGGTTTTCTTCTGGGGTTTGTCTGTGGGAGCTGAGCTGTAAATTTTTACCTGGAAAGAAATCATTTTACGCTTTTTTCGGGGTTTGGTGGGTGTCGCACGGGAGGCCAAGAAGAGTGAGTGCGCGCCTCATGGTTTCCGTTCGTGGACCTGAAGTGTCAAGGCTTTGCGCGCTGTGCCAGGGAGACGCGTGTGTGGCCATATGGGTTGCGACTTCGACTGTTGCTTCGGAAAAGTCTCCTCCTTGTTTTTCTCGTGCTCTGATCCGATCTGCTGCCTGCGCGTCGGGCAGGACGCAACAGATTTCTTGGATTTCTGCCTTTTTCTCGTGTGCAAGACGTCGTACTGCTTCTCGTTCGGCAGAGTCGGTCCAGGAGGCGTCGAGGATGACCGAAGTGCCCGTGTCGAGAAGCTGTGCGGCTTCTTCCCGCATTTTGTGATAGATTGCTTGCTTGCGCGCAGGGCTGTACGCGTCTTTACCGAGTGCTGTGGGGGATTTTGCTGTGTCCGGATCTATCGGCCCGTGGTCTTGTTGCAGGCCGGCACGTAAGGCGTCGGAATGCAGTGCCGGCCAGTCCAGGGTTTGGCAGAGCATTTTTGCCAGTGTTGTTTTTCCTGTGCCTGGCAGGCCGCCGAGAAGAAGAAGTCGTACGCGTGCTTGTTCTCGGTGTTTTTCACAGAGGCCCATGAGTAGTTGGGCCTGGGCTGTGGCATTTTCGTGGCCTTGTTCTGCCCGGTGGCATGCGACTTTTGCCCGTATTAGTGCGCGATGAGCCACATAATGGTGAAAAAGGTTTTTCGGGGGAACAGCTGCTATTTCCTGATTGTAGGTATCGACAAAGAGTGTGGCGAGATCGGGGCGCTGCAGGTATTCGAGATCCATTGCAAGAAAGGCGATGTCCGAGAGGACATCGCCCCATCGGAGTTTGTCGTCGAACTCTATGCAGTCCAGAATGCGTGGTCCGTCCTCAAGGCAGAAGATGTCGTCTGCGAGCAGGTCTCCGTGCCCGTCTCGCACCCAACCCTCCTGCTGTCTTCGTGTGAAAAGTTCCTCATTTCTGAGAAAGAACTGTGTGGCAAGTCCTTCGACGCGGCGCAGCATATCTGATGCAATAATGTTTGGGACAAAAGCCCGAATTTCCTCAAGGTCATTGTTCCATTTTTCGCGGATCGCGCGTGGCGTTCCACTCTGTCTGATCTCTTCTGAGACAGCAGCATTTTTATGGAAAGGCACAATTGTCTGGGCGATTTCGCGTAGCAGACGGGGAAGTTCCTCTTGGTCTGTGTGAGGAGAAGTCACCAACCGTGAGAGCCGTCGTTTGCTCGGCATGCGACGCATCTCGAGCACGGCTTCGACCGGGTTTCCTTTTTCGTCGTGCAGGCACAACACTTGCAGGTAGACATCTGGCGCGAGGCGGCGATTGAGTGTGAGTTCGCGGCGCAATACTGCTTCGCGTAAGGCAAGCGTCGAGAAATCAAGAAACGGAAACCGTACAGGTTTTTTTATTTTATAGGCGCGATCTCCCACGAAGAAGACGATTGCTCCGTGAGTTTCCGCGACTGCAGCAGCGCGGTCCCCAGTTTGTGTCGCGGCGTCCCTTCTGGGGATTTCCATACAGTGTCCGATCTGAAAAGTGCATTTGATGGCGTCAGAATACTGCGCTGCTTCGATGGGCGACAGAAGCAAGTGGCTCTCGTCTTTTTGTCCGAAAGTCCTTTGCTCAGGAGCTGGGATCTTGTCTGCTTACTCTGGGTTTTTCCTGTGCCGGCTTTCTCGCAACGGATTTCTCAAGGGGCTTTTCGGTGTCGTTCCCATCAGGGTTGTTGACAGCGTGTGATGGGAGGCTTGCCGTCGAGTGGCAGGTTGTCGGTACGAATCGGTGCTCCTCATCAGCCATGAAACAGATAGGTGGCCCAGGTAGAAACAGCATGACCGAAGACCTAGTGGCTTGGGCGCGCCACTCACTGGTCACAGTTCAGCCGGCGAGGGGGCAGAACTCGGATGCCGGCCCATTGCACCTACAGCAGGCCAAGCCGGCACCGACCCAACACCAACGATAGTTGGTATTGGGTGCTGCGGTCGGGGTTGCTGTTCTCGGGGTAGGGCAGAGTCGGTACGGTATAAGTATTAGTATAATAGTCCAGCTTCCAATGTATAATTGTGCCTATGTCAATCTCTAGGAATCATGAACAGGCGTTGGCTCGAGTGGGCCGCGCGTTGGCTGATCCGACCCGCTGCCGGCTGCTGCTCGCCATTGTTGACGGAGTGACATATCCCGGTCACCTCGCCGGCCAGTTGGGACTATCGAAGTCGAACGTGTCGAACCATCTGGCGTGTTTACGAGGTTGCGGTTTGGTCACGGCCACATACGAGGGCCGACGCGTTCGCTACGAAATCGCCGATTCCCACCTGGCCTCAGCATTGACCGAGCTTACACAGGCAATGCTTACGGTGACCCCAACCGATAACTGTCTCAACCAGGTCACAGCCCAATCGCCATGCGCGTGTGCGGCGTGCACACGCGCAATCGTAGAGGCCAGAGGATGAGCCCGGCGCGGGACGTATCCTGCTGCGAGGACGACCAGCGCACCGCAGAAGACGGCACCCATCCATGGTGGCAGGACAGGATGATCATCATCCCGCTGCTTTCGGGGATACTGCTCGTCGCCGGTCTTCTCTGTGAGTGGATGGACACGGGGCAACCAACGGTAGTGCTGTTATGGGCGTCGCTGTTGATCGGTGCGTCTCGATTCACGCCCGGCGCCATCCGCAAGTTGTTGAAGGGCAAACTCGGCATCGGTCTGTTGATGACAATCAGCGCGGTCGGTGCCGTGATCCTGGGGTATGTCGAGGAAGCCGCAGCGCTGGCGTTTCTCTACTCGATTGCGGAGGCACTGGAAGATCGGGCGATGGACAAAGCCAGGGCAGGGTTGCGGGCGTTACTGGCCTTCATCCCTGAAACAGCGACCGTCCTGGTGCACGGCGAGCACCGAGAGGTCCGGGCTGACGAGTTGGAGATCGGTCAGAGTATTTTGGTACGTCCTGGTGAACGAGTGCCGACCGATGGCATTGTGCGTGAGGGCGCCGGCAGCGTGGACACCTCGGCTGTCACGGGTGAGTCCATCCCGATTGAGGTTACGCTCGGCGATACGGTTATAGCAGGGTCAATCAACCTGTCCGGTGCGCTACACATTGAGGCGACTGCTGACGGAACCGACAACTCGCTCACCATCATCGTCGGGTTGGTCGAGCAAGCCCAGCGAGAGAAAGGGCAGCGGGCACGCCTCGCGGACCGCATTGCACGACCTCTCGTACCGGGTGTCGTCGTGCTTGCTGCGGCGGTGGCGCTGATCGGGTCGCTGTTCGGTGATCCCGAACTGTGGGTTACTCGCGCGCTTGTGGTGCTTGTGGCTGCCTCGCCGTGCGCGCTGGCCATCGCTGTACCGGTTACGGTTGTCTCCGCCATTGGCGCGGCCGGCAAGTTCGGGGTCATCATCAAGAGCGGAGCAGCATTCGAGCGTCTTGGTTCCATCCATCATGTCGCGTTCGACAAGACCGGAACCCTGACACGCAACCGACCCACTGTGATCAAGGTCATCACAACGCCAGACTGGGACGAACCTGCCGTCCTGGGCCACGCGGCAGCACTGGAGGAACGCAGCACCCACCCGCTGGCCCATGCCATCACCGTCGCGAGCATAAAGAAGTTGACCGCAATCGATGTCACCGAACGTGCCGGAGCAGGACTCGCGGGAACGGTTGAGGGCGCGACCGTCAACGTAGGCAGCCCCCGTTGGTTACGTACCGGAACTCTCCGCGACGAGGTCGAACGTCTGGAAAGCGAGGGCATGACTGTCGTGGTCGTCCAGCGCGAGAGCACAGTCATTGGTCTGATCGGTATCCGTGACGAACTTCGCTCCGAAGCAAATGAGACAATTGCTGTGCTTCGCGACATGGGCATCAGCTCGACCATGCTCACGGGCGACAACCAGCGCACCGCTGCGGTGCTCGCCCACCTCGCAGGAATCACCGACGTATATGCAGAACTGCGACCTGAAGACAAATCGCGGCTCGTCACACAGCTATCCGCACAACGACCGACCGCAATGATCGGCGACGGCATCAATGATGCCCCAGCGCTCGCCGCCGCCGATGTCGGTATTGCGATGGGCGCGACCGGCTCCGACGCGGCAATCGAGTCTGCGGACGTGGCCTTCACCGGCCAGGACCTGCGGCTCATCCCACAAGGGCTGTCCCACGCCCGCCGGGGCCGGCGCATCATGAATCAGAATGTCATCCTCTCCCTGCTCATCATCACTTTGTTATTGCCGCTTTCGCTGTTCGGCGTCCTCAGCCTCGCGTCCGTCGTGCTTGTGCACGAGGTCGCAGAAGTGGTTGTCATCGTCAACGGACTCCGGGCCGGACAACCGAAGCGAGATCCAATCACGGCAAGGTCCTCTACGAGACGCCAATAGCACGGACAAGTCGTGAAATTTTCCGGAGAGTTGGCGGGTAGTCCTGATCAGAACGTTCGGTAGAAAAAAAGAACCCGCAGGTCACAAATCTGTAGGTTCTTTTTGTCCCCAGCCGGATTCGAACCGGCGGCATCCGCCTTGAGAGGGCGGCGTCCTGGGCCGCTGGTTGTAGTTCCCCTCAGGAGCTCTGCTCTTGCCTTTCGTGGCTGTTTTCTTTTTGTGTGGGAACTGCCGGTGTGCTGTGGGTGTGTGATGCTGGGGCAGGCAGGGGAGGAGGGGCTACGGAACTGGTGATGTCAGCGCAGGATTCTGCTTTTTGTGGGGGAGTTCTTTGCGGTTTTTCTGGAGAAAAGCCGGCAGCGGTAGCCGCGAATAATGCTGTTGCAGCCAGACTTAGGAGAATGATGACGATGGCGGCAAGGAGCTGCATGTCTTTCTCCCCCACCTGTGCGCCAGACCTCTTTTGTCCAGTTTGAGAATCTGCATTCTCACTATTGTTCTGAATAGAGGTTTTTTGGTTTCGGGATGCTTTCTATTTTAGTCTGAGTAGCTGGTAAAGCACCCCATTCTTCATATTTGCGGCTTCTGGCTCCTGAGTTTGTGGTAATTCTTTGTCTATATATGTGCTTTGCGCGCGTCGTGCTTCAGGCTGTTGTGTCGTGAAAAGAAAAAGGTACTTTCTCTGGGTTTGCGACCTGATGTAAAAAGGTTCGTTGCTGAGTAGCCTGTTGCCGGAAAGAGAATTTTCCACAGTCTGTCTCATGAGAACAGGTGTTTTTTCGCTGTGATTTTTGTCTGTATGCGTGAGAACAAGATGGGGAAGGCTGCAGTGCAGAAGAAATAGAGCCCTGGGAGGAATACTTGGCTTCATCTGTGCCTCCTGAAAAGAGTCTGGCGAACATGCTCTTTTCAGGAATAGTGGAAAAGGTTGTGGAGGCTTTTCCCGACGGTATTTTTCTGGTGGGAGAGAGCGGAAAGATTATTTTCGCGAACGGTAGGGCAGCTGAGATTTTTGGGTACGATCGCGAAGAGTTTTCTGGACAGGCTATCGAATTGCTTCTTCCCGAACGCCTGCATGGACTACATGTTGCGCACCGTACCCGTTATGCTGCTCGGCCTGTTGTTCGACCGATGAGCGAACGGGAAGGGCTGCGGGGGCGCCGGAAAAACGGTAGAGAATTTCCTATTGAGGTGAATCTGAGCCCCGTTGTGCATGAGGGTGAGACCTATGTGGTCACGACGGTGCGAGACATTACTGCTCGTTTGGCGACTGAGGCTGCAGCGCGCGAAGTAAAACAAGCGCTTGATGCCACGCACGAGGCGGTGATGATGTTTGCGGAGAGTTCCCTGCAATTCAGCTATGTGAATGAAGGCGCTGTACAACAGTTGGGATACAGCAGTGCCGAGTTGCTGGAGATGACTCCGCTGCATATTGCGCCTGAGCTTACGGAAGACTCACTTCGTTCTCTCCTTCGGACCCTTGGCTCTGGTGAGGTTGATTCTCACACGCTTGTGACGACACACAGACGGAAAGACGGCCGGGATCTGCCTGTGGAGTTGAGCGTGCAGTGTCCGTTTCGCGACAGCCCTTCTCCTGTTTTTGTGGTGTTCAGCCGTGAGGTGACGGACCGCTTGGCCGCCGAGCGTGAACGGCGAGAGGGTCTTGAGCGCATTCGCGTGCTGCACCATGTTGCTTCTGATCTGCAGATCGGTTCAGATGAACAATTCAGTGTGATGTTGCAGACAGCAGCGGGATTATTGAAGGCCGATGCCGGCATTGTCGGACGTATTGCATATGGCACGTATACAGTGCAGCACTGGTATGGAGAGAAAAATCTGTTGTCTTCTGCAATGATGCACCCACTTGACGGCACCTTTTGTGAGCGGGTGGTGGAGACGGGCGAGGTTGTCTCGGGGATGCGGGGGGATGAGAACGGCGCGTGGCAAGGGCATCCGTGTTTCCCCGCGCAGAGGCTGCATGCATACATTGGCGTCCCTATCGAGGTTTCTGGCCGATGTTATGGGACCCTGGATTTTTGCGTTTTTTCTCCACGGGAAGAAGCCTGGGTTGAAGTGGATCGAGACTTTCTTCGTCTTCTTGGGAAGTGGATTGGGCGGACTATTGAGCGGAATGAAACCGAGTCTGTCTTGATTCAAGCGCGCCAGGCTATTGCTGTGGGGGAGGACCGAGAGCGGATTGGGCGGGACCTGCACGACACGGTGATCCAGGATCTTTTTGCCACGGGGATGTCGTTGCAGTCGATTGCCAACAAAACTGGTGAAGCTGGTGTGCGCGAAGAGGTTGAACAAGCAATTGATTCGCTTGACGGGACAATTCGACGTATTCGTACAACTATTTTTGGGCTACGTCATGCGTCTGTTCTCGATAGTGGTATCCGGGAGGCGATTCTCTCCATGTGTACGGGGTACCACTCGGCTTTAGGTTTTGAGCCTGCGGTGAATTTCGATGGCCCGATTGAGACGATGCCTGCCGAGATTACTGCGCATCTGCTTCCTGCATTGCGAGAGGCTTTGGCAAATGTGGCAAAACACGCAGATGCTACTGCTGTTGAGGTGCGTGTAGAGGTTGCAGACGAACTGATGCTGCGGGTCACGGACAATGGTCGGGGTGTTTCCTCGGAGGTGAATGCGAATGCATCAAACGGGCATGGTTTGCGCAATCTTTTGGGGCGTGCTGTCGATCTTGGCGGGGTTTTCAATCTGACTTCGGCTCCCGGTAAGGGCACCGTGATTGAGTGGCGTGTTCCTTTGAAGCAGCCGCCAAGGTCTCCTCTTCCCAAAGGGTTCGTGGCCGGATAAGTATTTTGTCGTGTGTGAAGACTTTTCTTCTGAGAGCATTTTTCCTAGGGATGACCACGCTGGGAGTTCGTTGTCGGTGTGTGTGCGTGCCGGCATTTCTGCGGGAAAAAAGGTGCGGGGTGGGACTTCAGGGCGAATTATCGGGTTTTATCTTGTGAGGGTTTGTCAGTAGATGTTCCCTTATTTCTGCAGCATGCATGTTTTATCACATGGGGAAACAGTGTGATGAGAGATTCGGCCTGGTGTTGCGAAATAGTTGCATCAGCACCATGATGCATTTTGAAACACTATTATAAAACTGATTCTTCTCAGGGTTTTCTCAGTAGTTGAGTTTCTACGAAGAAAACGAGCGTTGGGATGATTCTCACTAGTGAGATGTAGTGTGCACTTTTTCGAGCAGTGAGAACACTTGGCGTGAAGCCGCGGAGGATTAAACATGCAAGATACGCCACGGAACGAAAGCAGTCTTTCGGAACACGAGGATGACGTGCATGTGGGTGCTGCACAGCTTCCCAAGCATACGCGTCAACCCACCCGCCGAGCGAAGTCCATTGTTGTCGTAAATACAGGCGACGGCAAGGGGAAGACCACGGCGGCAATGGGCATCATGCTCCGGTCTGTTGCTCGCGATTGGCGTGTGACCGTTGTTCAATTTGTGAAAAGTCCGAAATGGAACCCCGGAGAACGCAAGCTCGCTGCTCGTCTTGGAGTGGAATGGTGCACATCCGGTGACGGGTTCACTTGGGACTCTCCTGATTTGGACAAGTCAGCTGCACAAGCGTGTCATGGTTGGCAGCTTGCTGCGGAGAAGTTGGTTTCTGGAGATTACGACACTGTGGTGCTTGACGAGATCACGTACCCAGTCTCATACGGGTGGATAGACGTTGAAGATGTTGTGCAAGGCATTCTCGGGCGAGCAGAAAAAACCAATGTCGTGTTGACAGGGCGGAATGCCCATCCGCGTCTTCTGGAGGTCGCGGATACGGTGACTCGGATGGAGAATGTCAAACACGCGTACCAAGCAGGAATCAGCGCGAAAAAAGGCATTGATTTCTAGCAGAAGTTCCTAGGGGGGAAAGGCAATCATTATGTTCGAAGAAGTAACGGGAATCGGTGGGGATTTCGCGGCGAGTAGCAGTCAGTGTAGTCAGTACATTTCGTATACGTTAAAGCGTGCGCAGCAAATATTGCGCAATCGTATGGACGAATCTCTTGTGGGTATTGGTCTGACCACGTCACAATACACAGCACTTGCTGTTCTTGAAGAGGGTCCAGGCATTTCCAATGCTGAACTTGCGCGACGTTCTTTTGTCACCGCGCAGACGATGCATCGTATTATGACGCATCTACTTTCTACGGGGTTGGTGAAACGACAGCCCCACCCTACGCACGGTCGTATTTTGCAGATGCGCCTGACACCGCGTGGGAGACGCAAAGTTTCCCTGGGTCACAAGATTGCCACAGAAGTCGAAGAGAGAATGTTCGGCACGCTGGAGACCCAACAGCGAAACTGGTTGCGAGGAGTGCTCGAACGGTGTGCACAAAGCCTGGAAATGGAACCATACAGAACTTCCCCGGTGACAGATTTGAAGACCAAAGTGGGGTGGGCATCTGTCGCTGAATGATCTCCCCCGGGTGATCATTGCCGGCGTCTCTTCGGGCGCCGGCAAAACCACGGTCGCGGCTGGTTTGATGACCGCGTTTTCTCGTCTCGGTCGCCGGGTTGCCCCCTTCAAAGTAGGGCCAGATTTTATTGATCCCGGCTACCACCGGCTTGCTGCGGGATGCGTGAGCCGGAATCTTGACGCCTGGATGTGCGGGGACGAGCTTGTGCGGCCTCTTTTTCTGCGTGGTGCCCGTACGCCTCGCAATATGTTTGGCATGGGTGCCGATCTGCTTGGGCAGCCCTCGGCCCCTGCCGACCTTGCGATTGTGGAAGGGGTGATGGGCCTTTTCGACGGGGTTTCCGGGAGCGACGACCGGGCGTCTACTGCGCATGTGGCCCGTTTGCTGCAGGCGCCAATTATCCTGGTTGTTGACGCGAAAGCAACGGGTCGTTCGGTTGGTGCCCTGGTGCACGGTTACCGCACTTGGGATCCTCGTGTGGAGCTTGCCGGACTTATCTTCAACCGAGTCGGCTCTTCGCACCACGCGGAGATTTTGTGTGATGCAGTCCGGGGATCGGGAGTTCCCGTCCTCGGCTGTCTTCCCCGTGCGGATGCTTTTGTCTTTCGTGATCGCCACCTTGGTTTGGTGCCTGTTGTGGAAGATCCCCAGGGAGTGCAGGCCCGACTCGAGATTCTCGCCACACAGATTGCAGATTGTCTCGATCTTGGACTTGTGGAAAGCATTGCCCGTTCCGCCCCCCCTTTGGCGGGCGTACCCTGGGCACCGCCTTCTTTTACTTCTTCCCTGGAACGAACAGAAGCTGAAGTGAGCGAGCCTTCCGGGGTGACGGAGCCTGAGGCGAGTGAGCTTTCCGGGAAGACGCCGGATGGTGCTCCGCTTCGTATCGGCGTGGCAGGCGGCCCGGTGTTCAGTTTTCTCTATCCGGAAAATCTCGAAGTGCTTGCCGCTGCGGGCGCGGAGCTGGTGAGTTTCGATGCACTTACAGAGACTCTTCCCGAGGGCATTTCAGGTCTTTATTTTGGTGGTGGTTTTCCTGAGGTGCATGCCGGCGCGTTGAGCGCGAACGGGGCACTGCGGCGGGAAGTACGGGCTGCAGTGCACTTTGGTGTTGCGGTCTATGCCGAATGCGGGGGCATGCTGTATTTGAGTCGCGCGATCGATGGAGTGCCGATGGTGGGAGCGTTTCCTTTTGACGTCCATATGGGGGACCGCCTGCACCTGGGCTACGCTGAGGGCACTGCTCTTACTGATTCCCCGGTTGCTTTGCAGGGGAAACTCTGTCGTGGTCATGTGTTCCACTACACAGCTGTGGCAGAGACAATCGGGAGTATTGCTCCGACATGGAGTCCCATGTGGCACCTGAAAGGGCGGCGTCTCGACGAGATTGACGGAGTTGTTGTGGGCCGGACGGGGGCGAGCTATCTGCATATGCACTGGGCGGGAGATCCGTCACCAGCCCACCGTTTTCTTGCTGTTGCTGCTGCGGGGCCGCGCCGGCGCGCGGAGCGAGGGGCTGGACCAAGGGCTGGGAGAGAGGGCAAGCCGGCCTGAAAAGCCTCGGCGTGTGCAGCACCCTCACAGTATGACACCACAGAGAGGATCACCTATGGCGGTCAGTTTCCCTGCTCCAGGGGCAAGTGTTGGGCCGGTTCTCTACGGCGTTGGCGTTGGCCCTGGAGACCCTGAGCTGCTCACGTTGCGGGCCGTGCGGTTACTCCAGGAGGCTTCTTGCATTTTTGTACCGGTTGTGGATCCGGCAGTTGAAGGGCGTGCGGAGTTTATTCTGCGTCGGGCGAACTTGCTCGAAGGTAAAAAACTCGTGCGTCTCGTTTTTGCGATGGCGGAGAATGTCGAGCAGCGCGAAGATTGTCACCGGACTGCTGCAGTTTCTGTGAGCGAGGTGCTCTTGGCAGAAACGAAGTGTTGTGCGGTTTTTGCAACCTTGGGGGACCCGAACGTTTATTCGACCTTTACGGCACTCTCTGCTGCGGTGCAGGAAATCCGACCGGATATTGAGATCACTACTGTTCCGGGCATTATGGCTGCGCAAGAGTTGGCGGCGCGTACTGGGCGTCCGCTCGCTGTCGGGAGTGAGACGCTCACGATTTTGCCTGGCGTGGACTTGTCTGATGAAGACGGCGCAGATCGTTTTTCCCATCTGCTGGAGTGTTCCGACACTATCGTCTGCTACAAGGCCGGGGCGAGGTTCCCTGCTTTTCGCAAGGTGCTGCTTGACGCGGATCGACTTTCTCACGCGGTCATAGGCATCCGCATGGGATGGCGGGACAAAGGCGCCGGTACTTTTGCAGTGGGAGAAGAAATCCCGAACGCTTCGCTTGATTATTTTTCGACCTTGCTGGTGCGGAGGCCCGAGTGAGCGCGCCAAAAAAAACGGTCCCAGAAGAAGTGCTTGCCGCGCGTCTTCGTACCGCTTTTTCTGGGTTGCCTGACGACCTTCCCCTGGCTCCTGTGACTTTTGTGGGGGCAGGACCGGGCGCCCTTGATCTTCTGACTGTGCGCGCGGCACGAATCATTGCCGCCGCGGACCTTGCTATTTGGGCCGCTTCTCTTGTTTCCCCAGAGATCTTGCGTCTTGTGGGAGACGATGCAACAGTGCATGACTCTTCCCAGCTTGCACTCGAAGAGATTTGCGAGCTGTACCTTGCCGCTGCGCGTGAGGGAAAAAGCGTAGTGCGCCTGCACTCCGGTGATACTTCCCTCTATAGCGCGATCGGCGAGCAGTCGGCTTTCCTCGACGCCCACGAAATCCGATATGCAATCGTTCCCGGGGTGAGCTCTTTTGGGGCCGCGGCGGCTGCGATTGGCAGCGAGCTCACGGTACCAGGTGTTTCTCAGAGTGTGGTGCTTACCCGTCAGGGGAGCCGCACTCCCATGCCTGCCGGAGAATCCTTGGAAGCCTGGGCTGCGCAGGGCGCTGCTTCCGGTGCCACGCTGGCTGTGTTCCTTTCGGCAGCGCGCCCACGCCAACTTGAAGAAGCACTCTTGGCGCATTATACGTCGACAACGCCCTGTGCGGTTGTCTACCGGGTGTCCTGGCCGGACGAGGAAATCCTGTTCTGCACGCTTGTTGCTTTGTCGGACACGCTGACGGCAGCGGGGCATCGCCGTCAGGTGCTTGTTCTGGTGGGACCAGGTGTGAAAGACCGCGTGCAAGGTTGCCCCGATTCCAGGGAAAAACAAGAAAACGACGGAGAAAACCGTCGAGAAGACGGGCCGCGCTCTCGCTTGTATGATGCTGGTTTTTCTCACCTGTTCCGGAAAAAACGCAAGGAGGCCGGCACGGGGAGTGAGGAGTGAGCGGAGAAAACGACGCGCGCTCTGCGGATCCAGTGCCTTTTGAGCCTTCTCTGCCGGCTTCGATGCGAAACCGGCAAGAGGGACTCCGTTCCGGATGGACGACCGGGACTTGCGCGTCTGCCGCGGCAAAAGCGGCAGTGCTCACGCTTGTGACGGGGCACCCTGTCACAAGCGTTGAAGTGGCCTTGCCTTTTGGGGACCGGGTGTTTTTCGCCGTGGAACGCTGTGAAAGAGGAAAAGATTGGGCAGAAGCCGTGGTGGTGAAGGACGCGGGGGATGACCCCGATGTCACGCATGGTGCGCACCTTACGGCTCGTGTGCGTTTTGTTGCCACTCCCGGTGTGCAGATCGAGGCAGGCGTGGGGGTCGGACGGGTCACAAAGCCAGGTCTTGGTCTTCCGGTGGGGTCTGCTGCCGTGAATTCTGTGCCGCGGCGCATGATTCGTGAGATGCTCTTGGAAGGTCTCGCGCAGGCAGCCGGTCAAGGTGGCGTGGGGGCTGCTCGCCAAGGAATCGCGCATTCACTGCTGGGGAGTGTGCCTGCAGGGGGCGGGCGCGAGGGAGGAGAGGTTTCGCGCGGAGAAAACGTGCAGGGCGAGCCGGGCCTGGAAGTCACTATTAGTGTGCCTGGAGGGGAAGAGATGGCAAAACGTACCACGAACCCTCGTCTTGGTATTATGGGTGGTATCTCCATTTTGGGGACACGTGGCATTGTGAAGCCCTTTTCGACGGCTGCTTACCGCGCGTCTATTGTGCAGGCGATTGCAGTTGCGAAGGCGCAAGGGGAGACCGAGATGGTGTTCTCCACTGGTGGACGCACAGAACGTGGTGCTGTTGCCGCAATGCCCTGGCTGTCGCAAAGCTGTTTTGTTGAGGTGGGAGACCATACCGGGCTGGCGTTTAAGCACGCGGCCCGCGCAGGTATGGAACGCGCTACTTTGGTTGCGATGATGGGGAAGATGACGAAGTTGGCTGCTGGGATCATGATGACCCATTACACTCGCTCCAAAATTGACCACGAGCTTCTTTCCTCTCTCGCGCGCAGCGTGCAGGCCCCTGAGGCTTTGGTGCAGGCTCTCGAAGAGGCAAATACTGCCCGTCATGCCTTTGAGCTGATTGTTGCCGCAGGTGAGCAGCAGTTTTTTCGTGTTCTTGTCGAAAGGGCTGGGCGCATGATTGGCCGCTGGCTCGATGGGGCTTTGCCTGTCGAGGCAATCCTGACTGATTTCGATGGGTGTTTTGTGGCTGGTACTGCTGGGGCAAGGTGGGAAGTCTGAGATGGGAAGTGTGACGGGGCCTGTCGCTGCAGATGGGACGAGGCCTTCTTCTCCTGCAGGTCCGACAGAGGTGTCTGTTTCGTCCCCGGCTCCGGCGTCTGTGCCGTCTGGGCTTTCGCGCCGCCGGACGTCTTTGCGGAGTGCTGCCCCTATGGAGACGCAGCCTATTCGTGTGGTCGGCGCAGGACACCCCTCTCAGGACTGCTTTGTTGAAGGTGCCACCGTTTTCGCGGGACGTCGGCATATTGTGGCCTGGTCTTTGCCGAATGCCAGGGAGATTGACGGCGATATGTCGGCTTTTTTGCAGGCTGTTGCCGCGGCGCGTGCGCTGGGGCCGGTGACTGTGGTGGCTTCGGGTGATCCCGGGTTTTTTGGAATTACCCGTCTGCTGGCAGAGCGTTTTGGGCGGACTGCGCTGGAGGTCCATCCTATGCCTTCGGCAGTCTCGCTCGCGTGGGCTGCAGTTGGTTTGCCCTGGGACGATTGCATTGTGATCTCTTTGCACGGTCGTCCTGCTGCCAATGTGGTGTATCTTGCCTTACAGCAAGGAAAGGCGGCTATTCTCACGGCCCCGGATTGTCCGCCTTCTTGTCTCGCGGCGGCAGTACGTCGCACCGATCTCACAGTTTCAGTGTGTGTTCGTCTTGGTACTGAAGATGAGGAGGTAGTGACGGGCGGTGCGGACATTCTGGTGCGGGAATGGGATGATCCGAATGTCGTGCTCTTATGGCGCGGGCAGGGGGTTGCCGCAAAAGGACGTACGTGGGGTCTTCCCTGCAGCGCGTATGCCCATCGCGCGTCAATGATTACCAAACCCGAAGTGCGGGCAATGGCACTGGCCGGCCTTTCGCCCTGGCCCGGCGCTATTTTGTGGGATGTAGGCGGGGGGAGCGGGGCCGTTGCTGTGGAAGCAGCACGCCTTGGGGCTGTGGTGTATACCGTGGAGCGTGGGGCAGATGATTGCGCGCACATCCGTGAGAATATTGCGATTCATCTCGGAGAAGATGCCCCAGTCACGCTGGTGCAGGGTGAAGCACCGGACGCACTCGAAGGGCTTCCCCCTCCTGACCTGGTTTTTCTGGGGGGAGGCGGTCCCGAAGTTGCAGCTGTTGTGGCAGCTCGGCGTCCTGTGCGTGTGGTGCTCACGCTTGCCCGTATCGACCTCCTCGCTGCGATGGAGGCAGCACTGCACGAATACAGTGTCGAGGCTTCTCTTCTTTCGGTTTCTCGTGTGCGTGCTTTGGCGGGCGGGTACCGTCTCGAAGCCGAGAATCCGGTACTCCTTCTGATTGCCGTGTTGTGTGACCAAGGAGAAATCGCCTCGCCTGGCCCGTCTGGAAAGGTGTTCTTGTGATTTTGCTGGCTGGGGCGAGTGCGCAGGGAAAAGAACTGGCTGCCGACCTGGCAGCACGGCTTGGTCGCGACGCTCAGTTTGATGCCGGTCCTCTGAAGCAGGTTGTGCCCGCTGCCTGGGAAACGGCGCGCGTTCTGGTGCTCGTGTGTGCCACGGGGATTGGCGTGCGTTTGGTGGCACCTCTTTTGGGAAAGAAAACAACTGACCCCGGTGTCGTGACCATCGACGACGCTGGGGCTTTTGCCAGTGTTCTGTGTGGGGGGCATGAAGGGGGAGCGAACCTTTGTGCCCGCCATATTGCGGACCTTATTGGGGCGACGCCCGTGATTACCACGGCTTCTGAAGCGCGTGCCTCGCGTGTGATCGGGTTGGGCTGCTCCTCGGACGCGACAGCTCAAGATATTTTGACGATGCTTCCTGATCCGTGGCAGGCCGATTGTCTTGCGACTCTCGACCGGAAAGCCCGCCAGCCTGCGGTGCGAGAGGCCGCGGCGCGAGCCGGTCTCCCGCTTGTTTCTTTTTCTGCGGCAGAACTTGCCCGCGTGCCGGTGCCACACCCAAGCGAGTATGTGCGCAGCGTGGTGGGAACCCCAAGTGTGTGTGAGGCTGCCGCGCTTGCCGAGTCCGGAGCAAAAACCCTGCTTGTGGAGAAGCAAACTTCGTCGCGGGTCACAGTCGCCCTGGCAGAACGCGCTGCGGCGCGATCGGGGGTCTTGCATTTGCTTGGGACTGGTCCGGGCGACCTTGGGCTCTTGCCACCGACTGCGCGCCGTGTGTTGCGTCGTGCGAGCCATGTCGTAGGCTACACGGCCTATGTGGAAAGTGTGCGTCCACTTCTGCGTTCTGCGCAAGTTTTGCATTCCAGTCCGATTGGGGAGGAAAAAGAACGAGCGCAGCTTGCCGTTCGCCTTGCCACCGAGGGTGCGGTGGTGGTGCTGCTCTCCTCTGGTGATGTGGGTGTGTATGCAATGGCATCTCTTGCGCTTGAGCTGTCGCCCCCTTCTTTACAGGTACAGATCACACCGGGGATCACGGCATCTCTTGCTGCTGCCGCCTGTCTCGGTGCCCCGCTTGGGCATGATCATGTGGTGATCAGCCTGTCGGATCTTCTCACCCCGTGGCAGGTGATCGAACGCCGTGTGCAGGCCGCAGCAGAAGCCGATCTTGTGACGGTGTTTTATAATCCTCGTAGTGCGCGCCGATCATGGCAACTCGACAAGGCATTGCAGATTTTGGCTGCTTACCGGTCGAAAGACACGCCTGTAGGTGTTGTCACAGATGCAACTCGTGCAGGTGAAGCGATAAGTGTTTCCACGCTGGCAGCAGTGCAAACGGACCAGATTGCGATGACTTCATTGGTGATAGTGGGGGCTCGTCAGACCAAAATGGTAGGAAACCGCATGGTGACTCCAAGAGGCTATGACACGTGACGCAGTTTTTTTCTTCCCCTGTGGCAGATACTTCTGGTTCTGTGCCGTCTCGCATTTTTCAAAGGCGGGTTTCTCGCGTGTCGCGTGGTCCCGCATTCGTGGTAGATGAAAAGGCCTGTATTGCATGTGGTGCCTGTTTGCTCACATGCCCGCCGCGAGCGCTCATGGCAGAGCGCTCGCGTGTGTGGGTCAGGAAAGACCGCTGTACTTCTTGTTGGGGGTGTGCGGAAATCTGCCCTGTTGACGCGATTGGTCCTATTGATGTGACTACTCCTGTTTCTGCTGGGCTGGATGTGACCCAATGACTGTTTTTTTGGAAGGTGTTCCGGATGTGCACCCGATCGAAGCCGAGAGTATGCGGGTGCTCGCTTCGCGTGTCGACCTGTCACATCTGCACGAGCTGCAAGTGCCTGTCGTGAGCCGTATCGCGCATGCCTGCGCTGATATCTCTCTCGTTTCGGACACTGTGTGTCCTGTTGCTGCGGTACAGGCGGGCATTGTGGCTTTGCGGGCAGGTGCCCCCATTGTGACCGATGTGAAAATGGTGGCAGCAGGTATCTGGGGAGGGCGGGCCCGTGCCTGGATTCGTGATGAGCGTATCCTGCAGGCAGAGTTTGAGCGCGCGTCGACACGGACGGCAGCTGCCATGCGTCTCGCAGTCAGAGAGACGGGTCCCGGTGCTGTCTACGTGATTGGGTGCGCGCCAACTGCGCTTGATGAATTGCTTGGACTGGCGGAGCAGGCTCGCCCTGCGCTGGTGATTGGGCTTCCTGTGGGATTTGTGGGTGCGGTGGAAGCGAAAAAAGCCCTGCGGGCGAGTGGTCTGCCACAGATTTCAAACCGGAGTGAAAAAGGAGGTTCTGGCGTGGCAGCAGCAGCAGCCAATGCGCTTTTGCGTCTTGCAAAAGCCTGGACAGGAAGAGAAAATCCGGCGGATCGGGGAGATGACCGCTGATGAGCGGTTCGCCGCCTTTGCTGTTGATCGCGCACGGTACCCGTGACTCCCTTGGCGTGCAGCAAATGCTGCACTTCGCAGATCGCCTCGACAAAACCGTTCCTGATTTTCCGGTATTTGCTGGGTTTTTGGAGCTTTCTTCTCCCCCGATTGCGGATGCTGTGGCACGGCTTGTTGACGCGGGGCACTCTCGTGCCGTCGTGCTTCCCCTGATGCTCTTGGGAGGCGGACACGGCAAAGACGATATTCCCGCGGCTTTGGCACGAGAACGCCTGCGCCATCCTGGCCTCGAACTCCTGTATGGACGTCAGCTGGATCTGCATCCTGTGCTGCTTTCTGTGTACGCAGATCGCGTTGCCGAGGCAGCAGGTGAGGGGGACCATGATGAGACCGCTGTGCTTGTTGTGGGACGCGGCACTTCTGATCCTGATGCCAATGCGGATCTGCACAAAGTCGCCCGTCTTCTCTGGGAAGGACGTGACTATCAGTGGGTGGAGACTGCCTTTTCCGGGGTGACCCGTCCGCTTGTGCCTGAGGGAATTGCCCGCTGCCGGCGGCTCGGGGCACGTCGTGTGATTGTTGTTCCTTACTATTTGTTTGATGGGGTGCTGGTCCGTCGTATGCGCGCGGACGCTGCCGCCGCTGCCTCTCCTGGTCTGGAGGTAGTGATGGGCGACTATATGGGGTTGGATGAACGCCTTTTTGCGGTCGTGAAAGACCGTTATCTGGAGGCTCTGCACGGCGACGCAAAAATGAACTGCGATCTTTGTGTGCATCGTGTCGCGTTGCCTGGCTTTGAAAACAAAGTCGGGAAGGCGGCATATCCGCATGATCATCCCGATGATCCGGTGGGGCATACGCATGGCCACGAGCATGCCCACACGCATTCCGCTTCGCTTCCCTTGTCGTTTCCTCCCGACCCGGATGAGGTACCGCCCCATCTCCACTAAGAGAGAATGGGGTGTACGTGGCGCGTCCCTGACGTGTGTGAAGGCCGAAAGCGCTGTAGTTTCGGATGCGGAGCAGTCGTGGATGCGAGCCTGCGGCAGGGAGCTGCTGCTGTCTCGCTTTGTGGGCAGTCTATTGCGTATTGGGCGCGGCTGCTGCGCGCGACTTGCTTAGGGCTGGGCCGGGGTGATGGCGAATTCCCCAGCTTCGCAGGGAAGAGATGTCCATCCGCGGAAGACGGAGCCTGGGATACGTGTGCCGTCTTTTGTGGGGCGCAATCCAGCTGTCTGCTTTATGAATGTCTCGAAGGCCATTTTTGCCTCGAGGCGTGCAAGTGGGGCACCGAGGCAATAATGGGCACCTACCCCGAAAGCAATGTGTTGTTCGGGTCGCCGGTCAATGTCGAAACGGTCGGGGTCTGGAAACACCGTTTCGTCCCTATTCGCTGAACCGATGAAGGCGACCACATGTGCGCCTTCCGGGATTTTCTTTCCTGCAAGCACGACCTCTTGTGTTGTTTTTCTCGGTGCTGTCTGCACAGGGGAGTCCCAGCGGAGTACTTCTTCCAACGCGTCCGGGAGAAGCCCAGGGTCTTTCCATACGCGATTTCCTTGTTCGGGAAAGGCCATGAACGCGGCTGCCGCGTTTGCCAGCAGGCTTGTTGTGGTTTCACTACCCGCAACGAGCAGAATGATGGCGAACATGACGACGTCTTCATGGGACAATTGGTCTTTGTCTTCTCCGGAAACCAAGAGTGAGATGACGTCGTTTCCGGGATTTTCCCGGCGTTTGGTGGTGAGCTCGCTCAGAAATCCATACATTTCTTGGAAAGAAGCGATGCTTGTCGCGTCCATTCCTATGCCGAGCACGACCTTTTTCGCATCGTCCACCCAGCGTCTAAAGTCGTTGTACCGGTTCGTAGGAATTTCTAGTATGTTGGCGATCACCAGCATGGGGAGTGGGTGTGCCAAATTCTGCATGATATCCGCGTTTCCCGCCTGAGAATCCGTGACGAATTTTGCCATGAGATCCTCGCATATCGAACGGATGCTTTCCTCCATGACGCGGACGCGACGTGGCGTAAAGGTTTTATTGGCGAGACGGCGCAGCTGGGTGTGTGCGGGTGGATCGAGGGCGAGAATGAATTTCAAGTTCTCAAAGTCGAGGCTTGAGAAGCCGCCTTCTGGTTGTGTGGTTGTTGCTGTGAGTCGTTTTGTCCCGAGGCTTTCTCCGGCAAACAGCGCGTTCCATCCGGCTGAAGAAAAATTCTCATGCTCTCGAAGAACGCGCGTGACATCTGCATACCGAGTCACGACCCAGACATCGTCTTCTTCGACATAGTGCACAGGATCCTCGTGTCGCAGAGTGCGTAGAATTGAATACAGATTTGTGGAATAAGATGGGCCGAATGGCTTGAAAGAAAAGGTCATTGACAGCCTCGTTTTTTGCGTCCCGGAGCGTGAATGGCTTTTTTGATACGGAATGCTCCGAGTGGTCATCGCGCGATGACCGTTGTGCAAATCCGATCGGCAAGAAGAATCATCTCATAAGTGCAGTTCTCTTTGCGGGAAATTCTGCATGGGAAAAAATTCGTGTACGCAAATATTTGCAAGGGCGTGCAGGGAGAAGGCCCTACATGGAGGGGAATCTTGTACGCGGAATGCCTTGAGTGTGGGGAGTCCTACGCTTGCTCTTCTCTGGTTGCCTGCGTAAGCTTTTGCCTGTGACTTCCCGAACCTCTCCGCTCCCTGCCGATTCTCTTTCTGGGGCGTTGATGGTGTGTGGCGCGGCGAGTGACGTGGGGAAATCGGTGATTGTTGCCGGTCTTTGCCGCCTTCTTGCTCGCCGTGGCTTTTCGGTAGCCCCGTTCAAAGCGCAGAACATGTCGAATAATTCGTGTGTGACTGTGGACGGCGCCGAGATCGGGCGTGCCCAATACAGTCAAGCACTTGCTGCAGGCGTGCAACCTGAATCGGCAATGAACCCCGTTCTTCTCAAACCCACAGCCGAACGCACAAGCCAGGTTGTGGTGATGGGCGAGGTAGTGGGGGAAACCGATGCGCGTTCCTATGGAGACCAGACCCGGGTGCTTTTTCCGCTGGTGCTCGACGCGCTGGAAGACTTGCGTGCGCGCTACGACATTGTGATCTGTGAGGGAGCAGGTGGCGCTGCTGAGATCAATCTGCTTGATCGAGATATTGTGAACCTGCGTCTCGCCGCCGCCGCCGCTCTGCCTGCTCTTCTTGTTGGTGATATTGAGCGTGGCGGAGTCTTTGCTGCCCTCTACGGCACAGTCGCTTTGTTACCCCCTGCGCTGCGCGCATGCGTCAAAGGATTTGTCGTCAACAAGTTCCGCGGTGACCCCTCTCTGCTTGCGCCGGGCTTCGCGGAACTGACACGCCGTTCTGGGGTTCCCGTCTTCGGTGTTCTCCCCTGGGACGCATCTTTGCGCGGTCTCGACGAAGAAGACAGCATGAATGTGGGGGTTGGCGTGACGCATGTCCCAGGTGCAGCATCCCCGTTGCCGAGCGCGATGCTCGATGTCGCGGTTGTGCGTTTTCCCCGTCTCTCCAATTTTACGGATCTTGACCCTTTGCAGGCTGAACCTGGAGTGCGACTGCGTTATGTGGAGTGGGCAGACGCGCTTGGCGATCCTGATCTCATTATTTTGCCTGGCACAAAAGCCACGGTAAAAGACCTCTCTTGGCTGCACGACACAGGTTTTGCGCAAGCGCTGCTTACTTGCGCGCGTCCTGTCATTTTTGGGATCTGCGGGGGATTTCAAATGCTCGGACAAACAATTACAGACGAGGTGGAGTCGCGCACCGGGCAAGTACGCGGGCTGGGCTTGCTCCCCGTGGAGACCGTGTTTGGGCCAGTCAAACTCACGCGCCGTACCCGGATACTGGCTTTTGGCGAGGAGGCCATGGGCTATGAGATCCGTCATGGACGTTCTCATTGCCTTCCGCTGCAAGACGGGACCCGCCATTTGCGAGACGGGGCCTACCATTTTCTTGCACCTCTCGCCCAGGGGCGGGCCCGCGGCGGCATGGAAACTGCTGTAGGAAAAGGGGGAGGGGAAGGGGAAGGAGCAGTTTTTCGCCCTGTGACCGAAAAGAGCAGCGGAGATGCCACGGGAGAGGGCGCTGCAGGCGGCACTGTGGATACACGCGACTCTCCTCTGGGCCTTGTGGATGCCACCGAACGAGTGTGGGGAGCGAGCATGCATGGTCTTTTGGAAAATGATGCCTTTCGGAGTGCTTTTCTCTCGCGGGTCGCGCTGCGGACTGGGCGTTCTTTCTCCCCCACAAGTGTGTGTTTTGCAGAGGTGCGCCAGGCGCGTTATGACCGAATGGCCGACATGATCGAGACCTGCTTGCCTGTTGCTGAGCTTGATCGTCTTATTGAGAGTGCAGCGCGGAGGCCTGTGTGATCCTCTTTCTTGCGAACTATGACACGGAGATCCTGACGCTACGCACAGTGTTGGAGGGACTCCCGCTTGGCTTTCCGTCGGTACGGGCAGTAAACCCAAACTTGGGAGAAGGCACGTCGCTTCTCGATGACTTCCTGTCTGTTCGGGACGATGATGGCTTGGGTGACGGGACCGGGCGTGAGACCGGGATCGGGACCGGGCAGCCGGACAGGGTCGACATTGTGATTGTGCGCCTGCTTGGCGGTCGGTTGGCGTGGGAGAAAGAATTCGACGAGTTGCGTGCAGCTTGTCTTGCCGGCGGGGTTGCCCTTCTTGCCATGGGCGGAGAAGTGGTCCCCGACGCCGAGCTTATCCGCCTCTCGACCGTGCCGAGTGCGACTGTTGTCCGTGCTTTCGCGTACGCAGTGCGTGGTGGTCTGGAAAATATGGAGAACATGTTGCGCTTCGTTGCGGACACTGTGCTCTTTACCGGGTTTGGTTTTGACCCCCCTGTGGAAGTTCCCGCCTGCGGCATCTGGGGAGATCGCCCCGTTGACCCTGCCCGGCCTACCGTGGCTGTGGTTTTTTATCGTGCCCACTTGCAGGCCGGCAACACGTCTTTTGTCACGAGTCTGGCTGATGCGCTCGAAGACGCTGCCTGCAATGTGCGTCTTGTCTATTGCTATTCGCTGCGTTCTGCGCCAGGCGAAGAAAACCCTGTGCTGGACTTTTTACGGGACGCTGACCTGATTGTGACCACAGTGCTTGCCGCCGGAAGCGCCGCGACCCCCTTGGCCGGCGCCCCTGTTGCTGCGGGGTCTACGGACGGGTCTCTTGCGGGGACACGCCGAACACCCACAACAGATGGGGCCTGGACCTCTCCGCTTGATGCTCTTGGCGTGCCGGTCTTGCAGGCGATTGCTTCACTGCGCTCTTTCCGGGAATGGGAGGAGGACCCGGCTGGTTTGTCGCCGCTTGATGTGGCGATGAGCGTGGCCATTCCCGAATTTGACGGGCGTGTTGTGACCGTGCCCTTTTCTTTTAAAGAGGTTGTCGACGACGGCGACGAGCTCGGGTTACCGGTCACCGCGTACCGGGCGCTTCCCGAACGTGTTGCCCGTGTCGCCGGTCTTGCGGCGCGCATTTCCCGTTTGGGGCGTACACCGCCTGCGGAAAAAAAAGTGGCTGTTGTGCTCTCTGCCTACCCCACGAAACGCAGCCGGATTGGGAACGCCGTTGGACTCGACACGCCGGCAAGCGCTGTGGGACTTCTCTTTGCCCTGCAAGAGGCGGGATACCGTGTGGACCGTGTGCCGGAGAGCGGGGATGCGCTCATGCATGAGCTTGCAGATGGCCTGCATTACGATCGCACCTCTTTTACACCTGCCCAGTTGCACATGGCACCAGGCCGCCTCAATGGTGACGCGTATTGCGCGTGGTTTGAGAGCTTGCCTGAGTCTTTACGTGCTCGCGTCGAGGCGTCGTGGGGACCGCCACCTGGGGAGATTGGCCTCGACCAGGGAGACCTGGTTTTTGCGGGCGTGGACCTTGGTAATGTGGCAGTGTTTGTGCAGCCCCCGCGGGGACACGGCGAAGACCCTATCGCGGTGTACCACTCCTCTGAGCTGCCCCCCGCCCACCATTACCTTGGCTTTTACCACTGGCTCGACAAGATCTGGGGCGCAGATGCCTGCGTGCACTTGGGAAAACACGGCACCCTGGAATGGCTACCCGGCAAGTCCGTTGGTCTCTCCGCTGCCTGTGCTCCCGACGCTGCCCTCGCTGACCTGCCATTCTTCTATCCCTTTGTCGTGAATGACCCCGGAGAAGGTACGCAAGCGAAACGTCGCGCGCATGCTGTTGTTGTGGATCATCTCATTCCGCCCATGACACGGGCCGAGGTCTACGACGACCTTGCCCGGCTTGAAACCCTGCTCGATGAGCATGCCCGCATCGAATCGCTCGACCCCGCCAAATTGCCTGCTGTGCAAGGCCGTGTCTGGGACCTCATTGTCTCTTCTGACCTGCACCAGGATCTCGGACGTGGCGCCGCGATGCCCTCTCCGGACGAGTTTGGTGCCCTCATCGAATCGGTGGACGGCTACCTGTGCGAGCTGAAAGACGCGCAAATCCGCGGCGGTCTTCACCTGCTGGGCGTGCCACCAGCCGGAGAAGCCGAGCTCGATTTTGTGCTTGGCGTGACACGCCTCCCGCAAGCAGGCGCGCCCTCCCTGCGTGCGGCTGTTGCCACCGAGCTGGGTGTCGACTTGGCAGATGCCTCGACCGCTGCACTTGACGCGGTGGAAGCCGAGTGTCGCACGCGCCTTGCTGCCCTGCAACAAGCAGGATGGCCCAAAGGCGGAGTGCCGGCTGGTGGGGTGGCAGACATAGTAGCAGGCAAATCGGTGTCGCACGCCGGTGACAACACGCCGGTCAACATGGCGGGCACGCGAGGCAAGCGTGCCCGCGAATCGTCTGACACAGCTCTGGAGGCTGTGGCAGATCCCATGCCTTCTGTTGCTGCACGCGCGCTTGGCTGGGTGTGTGACCGGCTTATCCCGAACCTGGGCTGTACCGGTGACGAAATCACGAACCTCTTGGGTGGCCTGGACGGTAAACATGTTCCTGCCGGGCCCAGTGGGGCTCCCACACGTGGTATGGCGCATGTTCTTCCCACTGGACGAAATTTCTATTCGATTGATCCGCGGAGTGTGCCCTCACCATTGGCGTGGGAAGTCGGGGTCAAACTGGCAGATGCCCTGTTGGAACGCCATTTAGAGGAGACCGGGACCTATCCGGAGACTGTCGGGCTTGTGGTGTGGGGGACGGCAGCGATGCGCACCCACGGGGACGATCTCGCTCAGGCGTTTGCGCTCTTGGGAGTGCGCCCGGTCTGGGCTGAGGAATCGGGACGGGTGATGGGTCTCGAAGTCATTCCCTCTGTTGAGCTTGGTCGCCCACGTATCGATGTGACATTGCGTATCTCTGGTTTTTTCCGTGATGCCTTTCCCGAACTTGTCGCCCTTTTTGATGACGCCGTGACTTTGGCGGCCGCGTGTGAGGCGCCATCGGGAGAGGGTCTTGGCGGAGAAGGTCTTGGCGGAGATCCTCCAACAAATCCCTCGGAAGGAGAGAGTCTTGGGGGCGCTCTCGAAGGTCGTCTTGCAGACTCTGACGACGGGCCTGTCCAGGCTGTAGAGCGAGCTGCACCAGAGCAGTTTCCCAATTTTGTGCGTGCGCATGGCGTGGAAGATCCACGTGTTTTTGGTCCGAAGCCTGGCGCGTACGGTTCGGGGGTGCTGCCCTTAATCGAGACCCGCAACTGGCGGAGCGATGAAGACCTGGCCGAGGTGTACATGGCCTGGAGCGGTTGGTCCTACCGGCGGGGCGAGTTCGGTGCCCCTGCCCGCGCCGCCATGATCCGGCGTTTTGCTGCGATTGACGTGGCGGTCAAGAACCAGGACAACCGAGAACACGACATTTTTGATTCTGACGACTACCTGCAAGATCATGGCGGCATGATTGCGACAGTGCGGGTGTTGCGAGGCGAGGCCCCGCTTGCCTGGTTTGGTGACTCTGCCGATCCAAGTGCCCCCAGGGTACGCAGTCTTGCCGAAGAAGCTGCCCGAGTAGTACGTACACGTGTCGTGAATCCGAAGTGGATTGAGGCCATGTGCCGGCATGGCTACAAAGGTGCCTTTGAGCTGTCTGCCACGGTGGACTATCTCTTTGGCTACGACGCCACTGCCGGTATTGTGGAAGATTGGATGTACGAAAAGGTGACCGCTGCCTATGTGGCAGACCCCGCGATGCGGGACTTCTTTGCGGCTTCGAATCCGTGGGCGCTCACTGCCATTGCAGAACGTCTGCTTGAAGCGGATGAGCGCGGCATGTGGAAGGCCACCGCAGCCTCCCGTGACATCTTGCGTTCTGCCTTGCTTGAAGCGGAAGGATGGGAGGAGGAGCGGGCTGAAACGAGAGAAACCGAGCCAGGCCCACGAGGCCGGTTCGCGCAGGCAGACCCGCAGGGCAAAGCACCGGCCATAGGGCAGGACTCTGCAGTTGCGCGCCTTGATGCGCAGTCCCCACCCGAGCAAGAGGCCCGGGAAGAGGTGGGAAACCAGAGCGCAACGTCCCGCGTGCAAGGAGGGGAGATGTGACTACACGCGGTACGGCAGACGCTGCGCCCTCTGAAAAAGAAACCCGGTCACAACGGATTTCTTTTCCCTTTGCTGCGGTGGTTGGCCATGACAGTGTGAAGCTTGCCCTTGTGCTTGCAGCACTCGACCCGGCGCTTGGTGGTGTTTTATTGCGGGGCGAGAAGGGCGCGGCGAAAACCACACTCGCGCGAGGGCTGTCTGACCTTTTGCCGGGTGCTGCGCCTTTTGCCGAGCTTCCCTTGGGTGCAACAGAAGATCGTCTGGTCGGTTCGCTCGACATTGCCGCGGCCCTTACCGGGGCTGCACGAGTGTTTGCGCCAGGGGTTCTCGCCGCGGCGCATGAGGGAATCCTCTATGTGGATGAGGTCAACCTCCTTGCGGATCATCTTGTCGACATTCTTTTGGACGTGTCGGTTTCGGGCTGGAACCGCGTTGAGCGAGAGGGAGTTTCGCACCAGCATCCGGCCCGTTTCGTGCTTGTCGGCTCAATGAACCCGGAAGAAGGCGAACTGCGCCCACAGCTGCTTGACCGTTTTGGCCTTGCGGTCGAAATCACGGCAGACACCGACCCGCTGCAACGTTCTCTTGCGGTGCGCCGCCGGCTTGATTTTGACGAGGATCCTGTGGGATTTATGGCCGGGTGGGCAGAGCGGACCCGCCAGTTGCAGGCCCGAATCCGTGCGACCTCAGCTGCTGTTCTCCCCGAAGACCTGCTTGTTGCGATCAGTAAGCTGTGTGTGGTCGTGGGCGCGCAAGGCTTGCGGGCCGACCTTGTTGTGGCCCGTGCGAGTGCAGCCCATGCCGGCTGGCAAGGCCGCACAACAGTGGACGTGGCCGATGTGGCGGCCGTTGCCCCCTTGGCTTTGGCGCACCGCCGCCGCCGCTCTCCTTTTGAAGACCCCGGTATGACTGCCGAGGAGTTTGCTGCTGCCTTCCGGGAGGTTTTCGGCGAAGACCCCCCAGCCGGACCTGCGGATTTCTCGAACGAAGCCTGCGAAAACCCGCAAGACGCTCCTGCACCAGACCCATCTGCAACAGGGCAGAGTGCCCCACCCGCAACGGAACCAGAGACTCCCGGGCAGCCCCCGTCTGGGATACCGGATAGCGCACACCCACGCGAGAGAGATCCCGGCCCCGCAGAGAATCCGCTGGACCCCAGTGCGCACGGGCCCGATTGCTCCGCGGGGACTGCCCAGAAGACAGGTGGCAGGTCGGAACACGAGCACGACCCTCACAAAAGAGAAGACGAAGCCGCTACTGCCGGCGGCAAGAGTACACAGCCTGGTGGGGCATCTTTTTCGGAGAACAGGAAAAACGACGAGAACGTGCAGACAAGCGGGAGAGGGCGAGTTGCCACTCCGGGAGCGACGCTCCCCTTTGGTCCGCTTGCACCCTCGTGCGCGACACACCCAACCTCGCGCACGCTGGGCACAACCTCGCGTGCAACAACCGCGACGACCGGGACTGCAGGGCGGCGTCCTACAGCCCAAGGAGACCAGGGACGTCTTGTAGGGGATCGCCCCGGTTCAGGAAAGGACGGGACCCTGGCCGGTCCACTTGCGATAAACGCCACCCTACGTGAGACAGCCTTGCGTCACGCTGCAGCCAAGCCCGCGGAAAGTGACAAGCCCGCGGAAAAGCCGGCCACAAGTGCTGGGCCTGTGCCGAGTGTGGTGTCTTCTGACTTGCGGGAGGCCGTGCGGGCACAGCGTGTCGGCGTTTTGTTGGTCCTTGCCGTTGACGCATCAGGCTCCATGAACGCTCCCCAGCGTATGGAGGCCGTAAAGGGTGCCCTCCTCAGTGTGTTGCTCGACGCGTATCAGCGGCGGGATCGTGTGGCGCTTGTGACCTTTGGCGGTGAGCAGGCCCACCTTGTCCTCGCCCCCACAGGCAGTGTTGAAATCGCGCAAGCTCGGCTTCGCGGACTCGAAACCGGAGGGCGTACCCCTTTGGCCGCGGGTTTGCGTACTGCCTTGCAGGTTGCGGCAGGAGAACGCCGTTCCGGCAGGCGAGACGCGTGGATTGTGCTTGTGACCGATGGCCGGGCCACGTCCGCGCCCGTAGGTACCGACCCCTGGTCTCTTGCCCAAGAGGCTGCCGTTGCAGTGCGCCGGCAAGGTGTGCCGTCTGCAGTGATTGATGTGGAGGACACGAACGGCCCACGTCTTGGTCTTGCCGGCGTTCTCGCCGAGACAATGGGCGCCCAATATCTGCCTTTACCTGCGCTCACAGTCGACGCCTTGGAAGAGATGTTGCGTGGTCTGCTCGAACGCCCCGGGTCACCCCCTGTTCCTCCTGCCCATGAGGAAAAGAGCAGGCAGCAGAAAAAAAGGTCGTCTTCTGACGAACCCCAGGAGCAGACAGAGTAGCGATCCCCTGGCGAGGCGAACGAGCGTGTGTGCCCGATGATTGCGGATGTGCCTGATGGTTTCGATGTTGAAATGCGAGTGTGTGTGCGAGTGACATGCTGACGTGTGCTGAGCACATGTGAGGCGAGGGAGGCAAAAGATGAGCGGGCAGCAGCCGGGCAGAACGTCGGATACCCCTGGTAGGCCAAGTACGCAGGGTGTGTCGGGTGTGTCGGGTACAAGTGAGGTAGGGACGGGGGTGGCTTCTTTGCACGCGAGGGAAGATGCAGTGGACCTTCCAGACGTCTCAGTTCCTTTGCCGGGATCGCATGGGGGTGATGGGGCTGTCGTGGCTCGTGCTTTGGGGCGGCACGATTTGTTGGACTTGTCGCTTTCCATGAATCCCTGCGCGTCTGATGTGGTAGCGCTTGTGCGGCTTTTTGCGCATACGCTGAACGATTATCCTGATCCGACTGCAGCGACCGAGCGGGTCGCTGCCGCTTTGGATGTGCCACGGGAGTCTGTGCTGCTCACAAATGGGGGCGCAGAGGCGATCGATCTTGTGGCGCAGTTTGTCGCCCAGTCCAGGACAGGGGCAGTTGTCGAAGAGCCCGAGTTCTCTCTTTATCGTCGCGCGCTTGCGGCTCGTGGCGTGCCAGTGCGTTCACTTGCGACAGCGCGTCCTGGTGACATGGTTTTTCGGTCTGATCCTCGTAACCCTACCGGTGAACGTGCTCTTGCTTCTCGACCACAGGGCACCCGGCTCTGCGTTGACACGGCTTTTCTCCCTCTTGTGACGGGAAGCTGGCAAAGCCCTGCTCTCACTGTAGCTTGTACGAGCGGTGAGAGCATACAAAGAGAAGGAGCGGGAGAAGGAGATAGGCCGCGTGCTACAAAGCCGGATGCGTCCGGGCCTGTGGGACCGTCAATGGTGCAACCTGTGGGGCAAGTAGACGGGCGAGACTGGGCAGTTGGCTCTTTTACCAAGGTCTTTGGTTGTCCCGGCTTGCGTATCGGATATGTTGCCGGCGACGTTGACTGCTTGCGCGCATTTCAACCCCGCTGGTCAGTGAATGCCTTGGCCCTGGCTGTTTTGCCGTCCTTGCTCGACCTGGCCAGTGAAGAGCTTCCTCGCTGGGCCGGGGAGATTACCCGTCTGCGTGAGCGTCTCCTTGCCCTGCTTGCAGGGGCAGGTTGGTGTTCTCTTTCTGGTGCTCTTGCCAACTATGTGTGTATCGAGACCTCTGATGCTGTTGGCTTGCGTGCGGCCCTTGCCCAGGAAGGTGTGCTTGTGCGGGCCTGGCCTCCCTGGATTCGTGTTGCCGTGCGCGACGAGAGCGAACAAGACCGTTTTATAGAAGCGCTTGCCAAGGTGAGAGCTGCAGGAATTTTCTGACTTTCCTCTGAGTAGGTTTGCCGGGTTGTGGGGCTTGGGTTGTTTGTGCTGGTTGGGCATGGGTGCAGTTTCGGTGGTTGGTTGCGGGTGGTGCACCCATGGTTTGGTGGGTCTACCCAGCGCTGTTGTGTGCGGTCTTGCGTGGTGTGTCATTCTGTAGTGAATGTCTGTGGCGTACAATTTCGGGGTAGACGCGTGTTTGCCGAATGACTTGCCGGGCGATTTGGTGTTTACCAAAATCGAATCGGGAGTGGTTTCTCTCCTGTCGACACCTTGCTTGGGAACCAGAACGGGGCATTCTATTGAGGTGGTGCTGCCGGCGTCGCAGCGGCTGTTTTCTGGAGTGAGGCAGTCTCTTCTGGGTGTTCTTTTTTGTATGTGATGCCTGCGAATCGGCTGTAAGGCGTGAAGGAGTGAGGACGTATATACGTCCTCACTCCTTCACGCGACGAGACGGTGTCGGGAGAACCTTGCGTGAAGTGTTCTCGGACGACGAGTTTTTGCGATTTACTCGCTCATGATGTCGTTCACGGAGTCGGTGGTGTCGATCAGCTCGTCGATCATGTCGAAGACGATTTGCGTGGAGGATTTCACCTGGTTCATTTGCCCGACGATTTGGCCCACGAAATAGTTCACGAGCTTGTTGGCGCCAGAGCCTTCTTTGTGAGAAGCCTGGTTGATGCGCTCAAAGTACGGGCCGATGAGCATAGGCTGTAGTGGCATCGGCAGGGTTTCGGGAGCGTCTGTTGCCTCCCACTCGTCAGTCCAAGCCGTGCGGAGCTGCCGGGCCGGCTTGCCGGAGAAGCAACGCGAGCGTACGGTGTCGGAGGAGCCTGCTGCGAGATATTTTTCTTTGACGACAGGGTTGGTTTCGGCCTCTTCTGTGGTGAGCCAGACAGAACCGCACCAGACGCCGGCGGCGCCGAGCGCGAAAGAGGCGGCCATTTGGCGGCCTGTGCCGATGCCGCCTGCGGCGAGGACGGGGACTGGTGCGACGGCGTCGACGACTTCGGGGACGAGGACCATCGTGCCGATTTGTCCGGTGTGTCCGCCGGCTTCGGCGCCTTGGGCGATGATGATGTCGGCTCCGGCGTTTTTGTGCCGCACCGCGTGTTCAGGCTTGCCGGCAAGGGCAGCCACGTAAATGTCTTGTTTGTGGGCCCTTTCGACGATCCAGCCTGGAGGTGGACCGAGCGCGCTTGCGATGAGCTTGGTTTTGTGGGCAAATGACACATCGATCAGCGGCATGTAGGCGGTTTCAGAGATGCCAAGACCACCAGCCGACCCGGTGCTGCGCCGTGTTCCCGGGTCGAGAGCAGCCCGTTCCGGGACGTCGTAGCGTTGCATCATGTCGTCAAGAAAATCGCGGTGGCCCTGAGGGATCATATCGCGCAGTTTTTGTTTGTCCATGCCGCCTGCTTCGGACCCCACATATTTTTGGGGGAGAAGCAAGTCGACCCCATAAGGGGTGTCGCCGATTTCCTCTTCTATCCACTTTAGGTCGATTTCAAGGTCTTCGGGTGAGTGGGCAGTGGCGCCAAGTACACCGAAGCCGCCTGCTTTGGAAACTGCTGCCACTACGTCGCGGCAGTGAGTGAACGCGAAAATCGGAAACTCGATCCCGAGCATCTCGCACACAGGAGTTTTCATTTGTGCTTCCCCCCTGATTCTGTGCCGGCAGTTTCCTCTGTCAGAGGTCTTGCCGGCCTCTTTCTCCCGACTCTACTG
>DEIU01000072.1:89922-107935 GCA_002352645.1 Acidimicrobiia bacterium UBA2766
TGGGTGCGGTTTCGGTGGTTGGTTGCGGTGGGTGCACCCATGGTTGCCGGGTCGGGAGAGCTGGGACCGCGATGCGGGGCCCTGGTGGTCGAGGTGTCGAGGCCATAGGGGTGTCGAGGTCCGGCGCCAAATTTGGCGCCGGACTCAGATTGGTGTGGAGTTTTCGGCTTACTTGCTCAAGCGCTTTCGGCTTACTCGATTACTCGATTACTCGCTCATGATGTCGTTCACGGACTCTGTGGCGTCGATCAGCTCGTCGATCATGTCGAAGACGATTTGCGTGGAGGATTTCACCTGGTTCATTTGCCCGACGATTTGGCCCACGAAATAGTTGATGAGCTTGTTGGCCCCGGAGCCCTCGTTATGGGCGGCACCATTGATTCGAGCCATGTAGGGGCCGATGAGCATGGGCTGCAATGGCATGCCAAGTGGGTCGGGCGTGTCGTCACGTTCCCATTCGTCGGTCCAGACAGTGCGGAGCTGCCGGGCGGGTTTGCCGGTGAAGCAACGCGAGCGTACGGTGTCGGAGGAGCCTGCTGCGAGATATTTTTCTTTGACGACAGGGTGGGTTTCGGCCTCTTCTGTGGTGAGCCAGACAGAACCGCACCAGACGCCGGCGGCGCCGAGCGCGAAAGAGGCGGCTACTTGGCGGCCTGTGCCGATGCCGCCTGCGGCGAGGACGGGGACTGGTGCGACGGCGTCGACGACTTCGGGGACGAGGACCATCGTGCCGACTTGTCCGGTGTGTCCGCCGGCTTCGGCGCCTTGGGCGATGATGATGTCAGCTCCGGCTTCTTTGTGCCGGATGGCGTGCTCGGTTTTGCCGGCGAGGGCCGCGACATAGAGACCACGTTTGTGGGCGTCTTCGACGAGCCATTCTGGTGGTGGGCCGAGCGCGCTCACGATGAGCTTGGTCTTATAGTTGAAAGCCACGTCGATGAGGGGGCCGTAAGAGTCGGGGGAAATGCCGAGGCCGCGCCCCATCATTTCTGCCGGAAACTCTTTCATCTCGGGCACGTCGTAGCGTTCCATCAGGTCGTCGAGGAAGTCTTTGTGCCCTTGCGGGATCATGGAGGAGAGGTCGCCCATGTCAAAGCTACCGGATGTGTTCTCGGATCCCACATATTTTTGGGGGAGGAGCAAGTCGACCCCATAGGGGGTGTCACCGATTTCCTCTTCTATCCATTTGAGGTCGATTTCCAACTGTTCGGGTGAGTGGGCGGTGGCGCCGAGCACGCCGAAGCCGCCTGCTTTCGAGACGGCCGCGACCACGTCGCGACAGTGAGTGAACGCGAAGATCGGAAACTCGATCCCGAGCATTTCGCATACAGGAGTTTTCATGGCTTGCCCCTCTTTTTAGAACTTGACAGTACCGTCGGCCGCACGCTGGGCGGTGCGTCCGCAGAACTCTTCTTCGGTCAGCGCGGTCATGAGATCAGTGTCGGTGGTTACCGCGTAGGAACGGCTTCCTTCAGCGGTGATACCTGAGACAATGCCCCGGTCGAAGCCCTCTCGTCCGTAAACCACTGTGTATGCCTCAACGTCCATGTCTCCCACATGGTCGGGCTCGAACACGCGGCGCGGAGTTTTGTCGACTTCTTCTTGCACGTTTTCGTATTTGAACCCGTCTGCAGGGGGCTCCGTGGAGTACACGCCAAATGCGTGTTTGGTGGTGAATCCGCCGTTTGCGGTGACAAGCCCTTTGCTGCCGGGGTCGGCGCGCACGGTATCCATCATGGAGGTAATGCCGTGTGCGACATAGCTGTTGAGTGGCCCGCCGAAGAAGGTGAGCCCGCCTGTGACCGTAAGCCGGCGAGTTTCGGGAATATCAAGTTCGCTTGCCAGGATTTGTACAGCGCAAGGGAAGCATGAATACACATCGATATGGTCGATGTCATCTTTGGTTATGTTGGCGAGTTCAAGTGCCCGATTCCCCGCGATGCGCATGGCAGGGGAGCCGCAGACGCTCTCTCTGTGTGACACGATGGTGTGATCGTGCGCGTCAGCCCCGGAATGGATGTATACCCATCGGTCTTCGGGAACGCCCATGCGCCGTGCTGTTTCGACAGAGCAGACGATGGCCGAGGCTGTCTGGTCGACATTGATATTGGCCGTCATGAGCTTCGTGTAAGGGAAGGAGATCATGCGGTTTGTCGGGCTTGGGGTGCGGATCTCTGCGGCACTGGGATGGTCTCGGATCATGGCGTAGGGGTTGTCTGCTGCCACGGCAGCGAAGCGTTCCCATAGCTCAGACACGCGTTTAATGTGCTCATCGGGCTTTTCGCCGCGTTTGTAGCGAAGACCGATCTCGAAGAGTGCGTACCAAGTGGTTGGGGCAAAGAGCCCGATGGCCGCTTCGCGTGGATGCGACATTTCGGGGGCGCTGTCGGGAAAGGGAATGTCAGGCGGTGCAGACGAGGGAGTGTAGGAGATGTCTTTCCCGCTGTTGCGTGCTTTGCGTTGGGAACGTTGGGTTTCAGCGGCAGTGAAGAGCACGATGTCGCGTTCCCCGGCCTGAATGGCAGATGCGGCGTCGCTCACGAGGGTCTGGCAATAATTTCCCCCGATTGGGCTGAGTATTGTTTTTGCCGTGGGGGCGCCGACTTCTTGGGATACGATGCGACCTGGGTCGGCATAAGGCCAGATACCTTTTGGGACGGCGATCGTGTCGGCGGCTTCGAGCAGTTTCGGGTTTCCGGCATCTTCTGCGGCGAGTCGCAGACTTTCTGCCATGAGAAGAGCGGGCTCTGTGCCAAATCTCTTGTCGTCGTCTCGTACGGTGATCTGGCCGCATCCCACCAAGACAGGCAAACGCGCGTCACTGGTCATTAAGTCCCCCTTGATCCCCTTGCCGGCCTTTTTTGCTCGCGTCACTCATCCTTTTTTGTCGCCCTCTTCGCTCCGTGTCTACCTCGCATCCGAGGTGTATGCCTCACGTGTCTGAATTGGGCGCAAGGTCAGGAAACGCGTCGCTGTCCGGCCACATGTACCTAGGCCATACGCGCTGAGAAGGCGCGTATATGCCGATTTCCTCTGCTCAGAGTGTACGACCCTCCTCGTAGGAACGCAACGCGTCAGAGAAACGAAAAGGAGAAAATGCAGGATGCGTTATTAGAATGAATACGTATCGTTTTTGTGTGTGGGGCATTTCTCTGGCGTTTAGTCGGCGATACTGGAGATTTTTTTGATGAAATAACCTTTTGTCTTATCGCCTTCGATAGTCAGGTTGATGCCTCCACCCTCGTAGTAGATGAAACATTTCAGGCGGATGCCAGAAGGAAGCGAAATCGGGGGCTCCGTCGGACAGTGAAGTTCAAGAGTCGGATTCGTTCCACTATCTTGTGTGAAATTCCATCCGAAGCCATCGAGTATCTCTTTTGAGGTGACTGATCGGGCCAGATCATAGTCGCCTGTTTTGTAGGCAGTGAAGAAGACCTCTGCTGCTTTTTCTGGTGTTTGGGCAGCTGGTGTGCTTGTCTTGTCTGCTGGTGTGGTTTCTGGGATTTGCGCAGTTTCTGTGTCTCCTGGGGTAGTCGTGCTGTCGCTTTCGCTGTCGTCGCAGGCGGAGAAAGCAAAGATGCAGAGCAACGAAATGGTGAGGATTTTCGCCCGCTGCCTCTTGAGAAGAGTTCTCTCCGGTGAGGATTTTTTTCTGGTTTTTTGCATGAAAGGACTTTTTTTGTTTCCGTGATATCTTGATGGTTTCTCGACCGGTCTGTGGAGGGGTGCCGGTCTCCTGTTTTGCGGGATTTTATGCGGTATTTCTAGATATTGTGTTTTGTGTTCTGAAAATTCTTTCTCGTCTTTGTGCGGTATCTTCTTAGTGTAGAGAACGCTTTTTCTCGTGTGTGCGACACCACTGTGCGCGGCCTCGCGTCCGGAGAAGTGTCGTGTGGAGAAACCTTTTTTCTCCATTTACCCAAGGAGAAAATTGTTGGGTACATGCGAAAAGAAGGGAAATAACCCTGTTGTTTTGCTGTTTTGTATTGTGATTTTTTTCTTTTTCGTATTTTGTGATTTTTTGAGGCGCTTATTGTGGCTTGAGGTACCGGAGGCGCTTGCGTGGTCTTCTCTTTCGCAGTCATGATGAGAGGGTGTTTTGCACACGACCTGTTTTCGTTTCCCTTTTCGATTGTGGTCATTTGTGGAGCGAGATGTGTAGATCTTGTGGTGGGAGTTCTCCACGGCGCGATGTGGTTTCCCTCCTAAAGGTCTAACCTGGCGTATGACAACGGGCGATTGTGCTTGTCCCAACACGCGTGTTGATTGTGTTTATCTCGGCGCGCGTGGAGGGACTGAACGGACCCAGCTGAACGAGGCTCTGGAGAGCGAAGGATGCTGACTGAAACGCGACCGAGTGGGGACACTTCGCAGAAGCCTGTTCCTCCGCGTCGTCAACGTGAGAAAAGTGGAATCTGGCTTGTTGACTTTTACACGTCAGCAGTCGGTAAAAAATGGGTAATGGCGATTACCGGCATTGGGTTGATCGGGTTTGTGCTCTCGCATATGGTCGGCAACCTTAAGGTCTACGCCGGCGCTGAAGACTTCGACCATTACGCGGAATTTTTGCGGGAAATGCTGGTGCCGATCTTTCCGCGGACGGTCTTTCTCTGGCTTGTCCGGGGCGGGCTGGTCATGATGTTTGTCTTCCATATTCACAGCGCGATTTCTCTGGCGCGTCTGAATCTTCAGGCAAACGCGAGCTATGCCACAAAACGGGACTATGTCGCCGCGAACTTTGCTTCGCGCACCATGCGCTGGACAGGCCCGATCATTTTGCTCTACCTCATCTTCCACCTCGCGGACCTCACTTGGGGAGTCGAACCTGCTGCGACCGCAGTGTTCGAACGAGGTGAGGCGTATGCCAACCTGGTGGCATCTTTTGAACGCCCTGTTGTGGCCGGAATTTATATCGTGGCGAACCTGGCGTTGGGCTTCCACCTCTATCACGGAACGTGGAGTCTTTTTCAATCACTGGGAGTGAACAACCCTGCCTACAACACGGCGCGTCGTTATTTGGCGGGTGGTGTTGCGGCGGCGATCGTGATAGGGAACTGCAGCTTCCCGATCGCTGTGCTCGCTGGTGTTGTCGACTGAGGCCCGCACCGGACGTGCTGACTGACCATGCCGATGGTGCGTACCGACTGTGCGCGCTGACTGAGCACAAAGGCTGTGACAATGCAACTCAATTCCTCTGTTCCTCCTGGTCCAATTGCCGATAAATGGGAGAACCACAAGTTCTCCCTTCCTCTTGTGAACCCCAACAACAAGCGCAAGTTCGACATCATCATGGTGGGGTCTGGCCTTGCCGGAGCTTCAGCGGCGGCCACTCTGGCCGAACTGGGCTACAATGTGAAAGTTTTTTGCTACCAAGACAGTCCTCGGCGCGCACATTCCATTTCGGCACAGGGTGGTATTAATGCCGCAAAGAACTATCAGAATGACGGAGACAGTGTTTTTCGCCTCTTTTACGACACGGTAAAGGGCGGTGACTACCGCTCGCGTGAGGCAAACGTGCACCGTCTCGCCGAAGTGTCGGTCGACATTATCGATCAATGTGCGGCCCAAGGCGTGCCCTTTGCGCGAGAATACGGTGGGCTTTTGGACAACCGTTCTTTCGGTGGTGCCCAGGTCTCCCGGACTTTTTATGCACGTGGCCAGACCGGGCAGCAGCTTCTGCTCGGCGCGTACCAAGCCCTGTGCCGCCAAATTGCCAAGGGTAAGGTCGAAATGCATACTCGCACCGAGATGCTTGACCTTGTGATTGAGGATGGTATTGCGCGCGGTATCGTGACACGTGACATGCTCACCGGGGAGATTCGTTCGCACTCTGCCCATGTGGTCGTGCTTGGTACCGGCGGATATTCCAACACCTACTATCTCAGTACGAACGCGATGGGGTGTAACAACACTGGAACCTGGCGGGCGCACCGTCGCGGCGCCTTTTTTGCGAACCCGTGTTACACCCAGATTCATCCGACCTGTATCCCATCGAGTGATGAGTTTCAGTCGAAGCTAACGCTGATGTCGGAGTCCTTGCGGAACGATGGTCGGATTTGGGTGCCCAAGCAGGCCGATGATCCGCGTTCCCCCGACCTGATCCCCGAAGCAGAGCGGGACTATTACCTAGAGCGGAGATACCCGGCTTTTGGGAACCTTGTGCCGCGTGACGTGGCCTCTCGCAATGCCAAGTCCATGATCGATGTGGAAAAGGGTGTGGGGCAGCGTAAAAATGGTGTCTACCTTGACTTTTCCGATGCCATTGCCCGTGATGGCGTGCAGCTCATCACGGAGAAGTACGGGAACCTGCTCGACATGTACGAGCGCATTACTGGAGAGGATCCCTACAAGGTCCCGATGCGTATCTACCCGGCGCCGCACTATACGATGGGCGGCCTTTGGGTGGACTACAACCTTATGAGTAATGTGCCTGGGCTCTTTGTCATTGGGGAGGCGAATTTCTCCGATCATGGCGCGAACCGTCTTGGTGCGTCTGCTCTCATGCAAGGACTTGCTGACGGATATTTTGTTCTTCCCTACACCATTGGGGGATGGCTCTCCGGTCTCTTGAACACAAAGCCCCTGCCTGTTGATCACGAAGCTTTTCGTAAGACTGAAGCCGAGGTGGCCGACCGGATCAACGGTTTTCTTTCCTGTCGGGGCAGCCGGTCGGCTGATTGGTTCCACCGAGAACTCGGAAAGATTCTCTGGAACTATTGCGGTATGGCACGCACAGAGTCCGGACTGGAAAAAGCCCTGTCGGAGATTCCCGCGTTGCGGAGTGAATTCGAGAAAAACCTCCGTGTGCTGGGGACGAACGAACAACTCAATCAGTCGTTGGAGAAAGCAGGCCGTGTTGCCGACTCCATTGACCTCGCCGAGTTGATGTGCCAGGACGCGTTGCATCGCAGGGAATCCTGCGGAGGCCATTTCCGTGAAGAGTCTCAGACCGAAGAAGGAGAGGCGAAACGCGATGACGAGAACTTCACGTATGTTGCCGCGTGGGAGTCGCAAGGGCCAGGGCATGCTGCAGCCTTACACAAAGAGCCCCTTGACTTTGAGAATGTCGCTTTGACCCAGAGGAGCTACAAGTGAGGATCACGCTTCGTGTTTGGCGCCAACCTGGTCCAGAGGCCCAGGGCGAGTTCCGTACGTATGAGGCTCCCGAAGTCTCTGAAGACATGTCTTTTCTCGAACTGATCGATGCCGTAAACGAAGATCTTTTGGAAAAAGGCGAAGAGCCAATTGCTTGCGACAGCGATTGTCGTGAGGGCATTTGCGGGATGTGCGGCGTCATGATCAACGGACTCCCGCACGGTCCTTCCGAGGGCACAGCAACTTGTCAGCTCCATATGCGGAAATTCCAAGATGGAGACCTGATTGAAGTCGAACCCTGGCGTGCGGCTGCTTTTCCTGTCATCCGGGATCTTGTGGTCGATCGAAGTGCTTTTGACACGATCATTGAGTCTGGAGGCTATGTCAGTGTTTCCACTGGCTCGGCACCTGACGCAAATGAGATCTTGGTGCCCAAGAGTGCTTCCGATGCGGCAATGGATGCCGCTGCCTGTATCGGCTGCGGTGCCTGTGTGGCCGCGTGTCCGAACAGTGCCGCCCAGCTCTTCACCTCGGCCAAACTGGCGCATCTGAACCTCTTGCCGCAGGGGCAGCCAGAACGCTGGGATCGGGTGGAGATTATGGTCGACACAATGGAAGAGTTCTTCGGCTCTTGTACAAATCATGGGGAATGCGAAAAAGCCTGCCCCAAAGAGATCACGATCGACTTTATCGCCATGATGAATGCCGACTATGTGAAGTCGAAATTTAAAAACCGCCGTCGTTTGGGCCAGAAGAAAGCGGGATGAGCGCTGGAACGGGCGAGGTTTTCTGCGGATAGTCTTCGATGCTGGGTTTCAGAACCGCAGGCATCGTGAAGTGAAAACTGGCGCCTTGGTTTTGCGTGTCGGACGTGTTGTCTGTGACCCAGATCTCTCCGCCGTGGCTCTGCACGAGTTCCCGGCAGATAAAGAGACCGAGACCAAGCCCTTTGCTTTTGACGGCGCTGTGCGTTTGGAAAAGGCGCTCGAAGATGTGTTCGCGGTTTTCCGGGGCGATCCCTGGTCCACTGTCGCTCACTGTAAAGTGCAAGAAACGCGGTTTTTTCTCCCATAAGCGGACGCTGAATAACACACTGGCGTTTTTCGGAGTGAACTTGATGGCATTATCACCAAGATTCATGAGAATCTGTTGCAAGCGGTGCGGATCGGCATAGACATCTGGGATGTCTGATGACACATCGAGCACGATCCCCACAGATTTTGTGTCCGCTGCCGGTACCAGTGAGCGGTGCGCTTGCAGTAACGCCTCTGTGGTATTCAAGGTTGCCAATGAGATGTCGAGTTTTCCCGCGTCTTTTTGCATCGCGTTGAAAAGATCATCTGTGAGCCGTTTGAGCTGCCCTGTGTTCCGGATCGCGACTTCGATGCATTCTGCGTGTCGTTTCGGAGACATCGTCTGGTGAAAACGCTGGATCAGTTGCAAAGATCCGAGGATCGCGGACAAGGGGTTGCGGAACTCATGCGACACATGGGCGAGAACCTGGTCTTTTAGATTGGTTTGTTCGCGCTGCGCGGCGATGAGGTCGTTTGTCAGGGTATGTCGCTCGACAGCATAGCGGAGGACACGTCCGAGCCATTCTCCGCTCACAGTTCCTTTTACCACATAGTCTTGTGCCCCGGCATCCATCGCTTCCATCGCGGTCTCTGACTCGCTTTTCCCGCTCCGTACGACAATGGGAAGATTGGGGATTGCAGAGCGAAAGCGTGTCACGCTTTCGAGGCCCTGTGCATCGGGGAGAGAAAGGTCGAGCAGGGCACAGTCGAAAGAAGCTTGTTGCGCGGTTGCCACGGCTTTTTCCAAAGATGTGACATGGGTCACGATGAACGTCCATTCGCTTTCCCGCTTGAGTTGTCGTTGCACGATAAAGGCTTCGTCTTCTTCGTCTTCGAGTAAGAGGAGCTGAATGGGAATACTGCCCTTTCTCTCCTTGCGTTGTGCAGCTGTGGTATCTGATGTTTTTGAGGTTGTCTTCACTGTGCCAGTCCTTTTGGATGGTGAGCGGAGCAGCCAATGGAACGGCCAAGAGAATCGTTTCTCGCGTGTGGGGAGGAGGAAGGCAATGGGCCACTGCCGACCTGTCCTTTCTCAGGAAGATTTTTCGGTATAGGTTGCAAGGCGAGCAGGGGCAGCGGGTTCTGCACTTTGCGTTCGACTTGCCCGCGCCAGAAGACATTTGCGTATTTGGCGAAGGGGCGTGAACTCACGATTTTCCGGTCTTGCGAGTGTGGGGAGTACTCGTTTTTTCCAGTCTCTTCTCTGTCAACGGCTTCTTTTTTGTGCCGATTGAACAGGTGCGTAGTCTTCTCATCTTTTCTTTATCTCGGCCTGTGTTGGGGTGAGGAGGGAATCATTAATCAGTTCCTTCCGTGAAATGGGTATCTCGCCCTTTCCTCTCTAGGTACTTTGGCCTAGGTGATGTTGTTCTCCCCCTGACGCGTGGAAGACAAATGGAAGGGGTTATTTCTGGAATACCGGAGATAATTCTGCTGCTTCAATTGCCCGAAAATCAGGGAAAGACCGGTCTTTCCTCGTGGAAATGATGCCAGGGTGCGGGGAAATGCCTCAGAGACACTCCACAACCCATTGTCGAACCGTGCTGACAAATCCATCATTGAGTGTCTCGCTTGATGGGGCAGCCAGCTCTTCCAGGCTGAATTCCCGCAGAAGCTTGTCCGTGACGCACTCCGCTGCTTGCGGGGGAAAGTCCTGGGAGAGAGTGCGGACAAACATGGCAGAGAACAAGCGTGTTTGGAGAGCCATGGTAGAGGAACCGGTGAGAAGATGCTCTATCTCTGGGCCGGGATCGCACGAAGAAAACGAGGCAGTGTTGCCGGATCTTTGGGCTGAGGTGTTGCTTGCTGTGGGCATGCGCGCCGCCCATTCTTGCAGGGCATCTGCAATGAGGGCTGTTTCGCGCGGATTTTTCCCTGTGAAATGTGCGCGTGTGCAGACTCTGGTGTTTTTGTTTTTCTCCTCTTTGAGGAAGGTTGTGTACGCGTCGCCATTCCAAGCGTTGAGCGCCTCACTTGCCAGGGAATAGTCAACACGCTCTGCGAGCAAAAGAAACAAGAGAAGCGCTCCGATTTCTCCTGTTTCCAGTTTTTTTTCATCTTCCTTCAGGGAAGGGGGAGACATTTTTTTGGCACTGGACTTTTCGATGTAGCGGGAAGGGGCCAAGATATGCAGCGTGTTTTCCGGTGGGGAAGTGAAAGCGTCGTCAACGGCGGTAGTTCCGCTGGTTTCTTCGAGGAAAGACACAAAAAAAGCACCGAATTCATATGGGAATGCCGATGTGTTGAGCAAGATTTGTGGGATCGCTATTGCGGGTACTGCTTCTTGGAGCTTTTCTTGTTCGGTGGTGAGTGCGAGCTGGGCTGAAGAGGAAAGCTTGTCGATATAGAGCTCTTCGATGCGCTGGGCGTCTCCTTCGAGCAGTGCAGTCAGAGCAGTTTGTCCCTCTTCTGTGTCGGTTTTCTCTCGCAAGCTTGAGATGTCGAAGTGCTGATCTTGCCAGGCATGTGTAAGTTCGTGCACGATCGTGGTTTCCACGAGGGGTGTGATCTTTTTCCCCCGTACCCTGATGAGTTTATCTGCGTACTCATATGCGCCAATGACGCCACTTCCGAGAAGCTGATTGGTTGTCGCGAATAAGTCGATGTCTCCTTCGAGCAGGCCGAGCGAGCGCATTATCCCGACGGTCTGATCAAGCTTTTCACGCTTCTCTTCCGTAGGGTTTGGATTGTCTGTGATGTCCGCAATGAATGCTTTTTCTGTGAGAAACTCGACGTGGACAGGATGCTTGAATGCTCTTCCTCGCTCCTCCTCCACAAAGTGCACATAATCTTGTACTCTAGAATCCCATTCTTTTGGGAATTTCTCTTCGTTGCCGGAGGCGAAAAAAAAGAAGAAAACTGCTGCCCCAATGCACCCTGTGAGAAGAAAAACGAAAGGAAGCGCGCGGCGTCTCGCGTTTTTCGGGGAGGAAACCGGGGTTTTGCTTGCTTCTGAGTTTTTCTTCCTCTCCTTTTCACCTGTCTGGTGAGACCGGCTTTCTATGGGAATAGCGTCTGATGCCGTATGAGCAGCGGGAGCTGTCGTGCTGTCTTGCGCGCGTTCTGCTGCTCTCTCGTTTTCCGGCGGGATTGCCGAGATCAGGACTGGAGTCTCTCTTTCTTCAGGAGAAGGCGCAGTTTGTCTGGAACGATCGTCCTGATGGTCAGCCTGTAGGTCGTCGTTTCTCTTCTCTTTTTGTCCGGCGTTTTCTTGGTGTTGTGTGCTGTCCAGTGGGATTTCATCGCCGGTCTTTGCAGAGGTATCTGAGGTTTTGCCGTCTTTCATCTCACCGATTTTCGCTTGTGGTGTCTTGCCTCGAGGCGACACGAACTCCAGAGAGCGGGGTCGGACGGCAAGGAGAAGGACAAGAGCGGAGAAGGAACTCTAATTCAAAAGAATCGAAGAAAAAAATGAGAAGTGTGTCGGTATGTAGATCTGGTTTCGACCGTTCGCTTCTCCCCGGGAAAGACAGTACTTTGTCTTGTCTTTCTGGTGTCGGGTGGCTTGGGAAATAGCTGATCTTTCCAGCGGGTTTCTCCCTCGCGTATCGAGCTGGATGAGGAAAAGCCGTGTGTTCGTAAGGCTTTGTTTTTTCCTGCCTTCTGTCTCTTTTATCCACTGTAGAGGGAAAACGTATTTTTTCTGAAAGTGGATATGGTCTGATGGGAATCGCAGAAGTTATGGGGATTGTTATGTTTGGTGGGGTTTTCCCGATTCGGGATTGTGTCCCCTTTCTCATGGGTTTTGTTGTGGTACTGATCCTATGGGAGGGTTTGCTGGGTCTTGTCATATTTTCGCAAGCTTGCAGGGAGTCTCTTTAGAGAGGGAAACTGTCTCTTTCCTCCGTGTTTGTTGATGAGAGATCTTGATGTCCGATGAGCAGGTCAGTCTGTCTTTCTGTGCCGTATCGATAGTCCGGTAGGAAATTGTGGTGCCTGACAGGGAACTACAGGGTCTTTGCATGCGGTGTGAGTGCCGTTTTCTGCCCATTTTGTTGACTCGGAAGGGAATTCCGTGTGAAGCCGTGGTACAGGTGAGGAGGAAATAAGTGGGATATCGGACTTTTTTTCTTCGCTTGTGTGATTGGGAGAGTTTGCGTTGTAGTGAGAAGGAGTCTGCGTGAGCGTGGATGAGCGAGAGCAAGAATCGAAAAGAGAGTACAAAATCTTCGCAGGAGCATCACGTCACTCCGGTTTGCTCTTGGTAGGGTTGCTTTTCGTGACGCTGCTTCTTGTTTTTCCCTTGGTTCTGCTCCAGCCTGAAGACTCTGCCTCAATTGACCCGCCTGGGATGATCCGCGACACGCAAGAATTACTGAACGAGCGGTTTGACCCGGCGATCTATACGGTTTTTTATGCGTTCGAAACGGAGACGGGCCAGGATATTCTTACCGCGAATTCCCTGCGCCGCATCAAAGAAGCGCATGATGCAGTACGTGCTCACCCTGAAGTTGGGGCGAAATTACTTGAGCGTTTCGATTCCGGGATCGGTTTCGCGGATCTTGGTGCCGGGCTGGGTTTTACCCATTTTGGCTTTATCTCTTTAGTCGATGCGGTGCAGTTTTACACTGAGAAAGTCATGGGCATATCTGGTGGTCTTGCGCATGCGAGTGACGGAGACGTAAAGATCGCGCTGAGTCGTATTTTTGATTTAGACGTACGCGACGTGGCTTACCGGGAAGTTCTTTCAAGCCAGCGTACTTCTCGCCAGGAAACAGTCGACGGACAAGAAATAACTTGGTGGGAGTCGCCTGCTCTTGCTGTCGCAATGCTAGCGGATAGCCATAGCCTCGGTGGTGCCTACAGTCTCAATATCGTTGGTGGCCAGGAAGACAAAGAACAGTATGCTCGTGACGTGCAAGATATTTTCCGGGATGTGCTTCCGGATCTGAATGTGTACGGACTGGGTTTTGATCTTACGCTCGTGCAAGAAGAACAGGCTTTTCTTGCGGCCCCCTATATTGTGGCGGCCATTTTTGTGGTGCTTGTTGTCGTGGCCTTTGCTGTCCGTTCCTACTGGGCACTTGCCCTGGTAGGCGGGGCGCTCGGCATGCTCATCATCTGGCTTCAGGGTCTGGCGAACCTGGTTGGTCTGGAAAAATCCATCATTATGAGCTATATCGTGCCGATCTCCATGCTCTCGTTCGGTGTCGACTTCGCTATTCATGCCCTCTATCGCTATCGGGAGGAGACGGCAAAGGGGCATCGTCCTCCTGCGGCTTTTGTCACGGGTATGACGGGGATCATGGGCGCATTGACCCTGGCAATGGCGAGTGATTCCGTGGCTTTTTTGTCGAACGTGACGTCTGAGATCCCCTCGGTTATACAGTTTGGCGTGGGTGCCGGGTTTGCGGCTTTTTCTTCTTACCTACTTCTCGGGCTTTTCGTGCCTCTGGCTTTGATGCGTGTTGAGGAACGACTCGGCTTGCAAGAGAGGGGACAGGAAGGTTCCCAAGCGAATGGGCTGTTGTTGCCGTTCCCTGCGTGGGGAGGCCAGACGGAAGGAGGTCTGGCGAAAACTGACCGTGCTGTCTGGCGTTGGGTTTTGTACGGCCTACTGATTTTTGTTGCGACACTCAGTATGCTCCTCACCATTCTTCTCGGAGCATACGGGGTTATTTCTCTCGTCGTTTATTTGCTGCTCTTTCTTTTCCTTCCGTACTGGAGAGCCACCCGTGCTGTTGATTCTCACGCGGCCGCTTTTGCCGGGGGACCGGACATGCAACCTTTCGACGCAGTGCTTCCTCAGGAAGTGACTTCCTTGTTGCCGGAAAACAACTCTGCCGCAACAGATCCCACTTTACGGTTGGATGCCGTCACGTCTTCCTCTTTGTCGCAAGCATCTCGGGATAGGGCAGCAGGAAAGAATAGTGTCAAGATTGACGGGGGTGGGGTTGTCCAGAATGCAGGTGACCGTTCCGGGCAAGGGGTGTTATTGTGGAAAAAACTTGGAACGAGTGTGGTTTTTCTCGCGTCTTATCGCCGGACCCTTTTGGCAGTCGTGCTCATGCTCACGGGTGTATGCGTGTTTATTGCTCGGAATATGGAGACGAGCTTCGATGTGCGCGATTATATTTCTTCGGATACCGATTTCGTGCGTTCTCTTGATCTGATTGACGAGCATTTTGGTGACAGTGTGGGGGAGGGTCTCAATGTATACATGGAAACCGACCTTACTGATATTCGGAATGTGCGGGCTTTTCGGGAGTTCTATGAAGAACTTGAAGCGGAGAGTGTCGAGCTGGCGAGAGATCGGGACACCGGCGAACTTCAGACATGGCGTTTCTTTCCCGATATGTTGCAGCAGGTTTTGACGACTTCTGAAACAGCCGAACGCTTTTATTCTGATACCGGAGTCCTGCTCACCGACGAGGATAATGATGGTCTTCCTGATACTTCTGCACAGCTCCGTGCGTTGTACGAGCAGGCAATGACAGATGGTATCGCGTATGACGATGAGCACCTTTTCTACGATCCCGATACCTTTGCTGAGGTTTTTTGGCTCTCGCCTGATGGAAAACGCCAAGGCGTGTCGCTTTCTCTGGCCATTCCCGATTCTCAGTCGTCAGAGAAACTCCGCAGGACACACGACGAGATCGTGCCGTATGTTGACCGTCTTGCCGAGGATATACGCTCCCGTGACCCCAATGGTTTTGTTGGCGTTGCCGGATCGGCGCTGACGCGTCAGGCGGGGCTGGATGCCACGGGCTCCGCATTATCCCGGTCGTTACCCGTCGCGGTGTTGGGCTGTCTGATGCTGACCGTGATATTTATGCGTTCGATTCGTTTCGGGTTAGTGAGCATCCTTCCGATTATCTTGGTGTCTGTGTGGTTGTATGCATTTATGGTGCTTGTTGGTTTCTCTTTGAACTTTGTGACTGCCACTATCGCGGCTATTTCTATTGGTACAGGGGCAGATTTCTCTGTGCACTTCACGATGCGGTTCCGGGAGGAGTTTGTCCAAGGGGTCTCTGTCGAAAAAGCTCTGGAAGGAACTGCGGTGCATACGGGTGGCGCCCTTCTCGCTTCTGCAGTGTCGAGCATCGCCGGATTTTCCGTTTTGATTTTCGCTCCGGTTCCCATGGTTTCTTCTTTTGGCATACTGACCGTCGTGATGGTGTTGCTGGCTATCTTTATCTCGCTTTGTGTGTTGCCGTCTCTGTTGCTTGTTGTCGTTGTGGGGAAGGACCCCGAAAAGTTTTCGTCTCGGTTCGTGGATCGTTCCCGTCCTGACCGAAGCGTGATGCGGGTAGGCCGCTGAAATCTCAGGTATTTAGGACAAGCGGATGGGTTTTTTGCTCCGGCATTTCTCTGAGAAGAGGAAAGAAGCCGGATTACTCAAGAGCGGTGGGGTGGAAAAGGGGTTGTGTCTGTTCCTGCAGCTTTTCTTTTGTGGTGGAGTGTGTACAGTGTGCGATTTCCGGGAGCGGAAAAGCCGGCAGTAAAGAGCCGGGAGCGGACGCTGTATGCAGGCAGAGTCGACCTGTCGAAAACCTGTCGAAAGAAGAATGACAGAGGCGGAGCATTTTTTGACTCCGTCTCTGTCATTCTTGCGTATTTTGTGTGTGCGTGCTGACTGTCATCTACTCCGTTTAGGTTGTGACGCTCTTCTTCCCCACGTCTTGTGGGTGGAAATCTCGTAGTTCATGTAGGCATTCAGCACAGGCCCAAGGCACGACATCTACCGTCTCGGCTGTCGTGCGGACCTTGTATTTCTCTCCGGTCCATTCCCAGTAACCGTAAGGGAGATCAAGAACTTTTGTGAGTGTTGTGTTGCAATGTGGACATGTGGGTGCGTCCATATTTTGTTCCTTGTCTGCTGCGGTCGCGCCTCTTTAAGTACATTTCCATCTAGAAGCAAATGTACTTAGGGTTGTTCCTTCAGGTGTTGTCGTAGTTCGATCCTTCGAGGAACCACTGCAATGTTTGGTTGAAGCGTGAGAACCTGTCGACTCCCATTGGGTCGCTTCCCCGCAATTGCATGTCAACACCTCGCATGGTGAGCGCGTTGACGGTGTGCATTCCTGTGGCCTGCCCATGTTCGCGGATGTTCGCGAACATGGCTTCCCACACGGAAAGGTCTGCTTCCAGCCAGCAATCGGAGTTTTCTTCTTCTCCCTCTGCGATTTCGGCAACTTTCGTGATGGAGAGGTCTTCAAAGCAGACGCGTATCCGAAAAACAGAATTATCAGGGCGCCGCATTACAAAAGCAATGTCCAGGTATGCGTCGCCGAGTACCTGATATTGCTCAGGGCGGGCATTGAGCTTCGTGGCGAGTGTGTCGAAGACTTCAACAGAGTCCACGCGCAAGGCGGTGTCTTGTTGCATATCATGTCTCCTTGTGGTTTATGACTACTGTTTGATTTCGTCGAGGTCTATACCAAGTAGTGAGAGAGGTAGCTGGGTACGCTCGAGCCGGCTTACTCCTGCGCGTTCACAGCGAGCGAGGTAAGACGAGAACAGCTTTTTCGACATCTCCATCTGGAGTGGAAAGCCCTTTTCCTCGATGTCCTCGGCTCCTCCGGCGAGCAGCATCGCGAGTGCTGTGGAGAGGTCGGGACTTGTGCCAAACTCGGCCAGGGCCATCTCTCCCCGGTCGAGGGCCTCGTGGATTTCCTCGATCACGTCAGGGTCGTGTTCGACTGCATAACGAATGTGCATGGTCCCATAGGCCACATGGCGGGCTTCATCTTGCATCGCCATGCGGAACATGCGTTTTTCTACTGCTGTGGGAGAAATCAGTTCGCCCTGGCGGAAAATGTCGAGGACGAATCCCTCGCCAAGCAGGTGGAGCAGGGCAGTGGCCTGCGTGTAGGTGCCGGCGTCAAGGATGGTACGGAGCAGAGAACTCGCCCCGCTGCTGCTCTTGAGGAGACCGCCTCCGTTGGAGAGGGCACGCTTGCGGAAGACTTCTGCGTGTCGTGCTTCGTCCATGATCTGGGTGCACAAGAACATCTTGGCTTCGAGGAAGTCGTGGTTCATGCGCCACATCCACTTCGCAGGAAGGTCAGAAGCAATCATTTCGACTTCCGACAAAGTGGTGCAAAGCTGGCACATGGCGTGTTCGACGTCAGAGGGGAGTTCTTGCAACTCTGCCCAGGGAATGTCGCGGGTGGCTGACCACTGTCGGGCAACAGCCTCCTCGTAAAGCTCGCGGACATTGTCGGCCCAGACATCGGTCTTTTTGTTGAGGATGTAGCCCATGTCCGGCGTGTCATCGTCGACATCAGCCCCACGAGGAGCCATGGAGCGGTGCGGAGGGGAATCTGGAACTTCGCCGTATGACCCTACCGCGATGTCCATCATGGTGAGGCCGCGAGAACTTAGCTTGGGGTGGACTCCCCATTCGCTTTTTGCGCCACGTAGCCATGTCCAGTCGAGTGGCATCCCAATCGGACTGTGATCCGGGAGATCTGGGTAAGATTCTTGTGTGTCATGTGTGGTTTGTGCCATGTCCGAGATCTTTCCTGTGTTGTTTGCCATTTCCACGCTATTGAGGCGTTCGGACAAGCACTAGAGGCAAAAGTCCCTGTTCGTTTCCTTGTTGGAGCATTCTCTACGAAAACTATTTTTTAGGATTTCTCTAGTTTTTTCCTGTTCAGTATGTGTTTTGGGCGCTGCGTAGGCGCTGCGTGGGCGCTGTGCGGTTATTGTGCGGTCAGGCTGGGACCGGGTGTAAAGCGCGTTTTTTTTGACGACGCTATTTTTTCCTCGTTGCGTGTGTTTTTCTGCGGCGCGTCCCGGAAGTGTGAGCACATCCCGGTTGTTTTCTGCTTGTGCGGCATGTTCATCTTTTTGCAGGGCGCACTGTGGAATGGGAGAAAGAGCTGGATTATGCACACACC
>DEIU01000072.1:107945-108511 GCA_002352645.1 Acidimicrobiia bacterium UBA2766
CACACCCGACAAAACCACACCAACCAAACCACACACCCGCCCTGCCCCAATGCTCGTCATCGCGACAGCAAACACAGGCACTACCACCCTTCTACACAAAGGCCACCTGGCCTGACGTGATCGGCCCCGCCAAAGCTTTCGGCCACGGCCTCCTCTCCCTTACCTTTTTGCAGATATCCCGGTAGCCCGTTCCCCCATCCTTCCGGAGATCTGCTACAACGAGAATGAAATGTTTGAACCATTTGTGTCAACGAAGAGAAAACACATGGGAAATCGAGCTGTCTTTGCTCCGAGTGGCACGTCTCCATCGGGCACCGGAAGCACGACCTCGTCCGTTTCCGGAATCGGAACCCCCAGCACAAGAACTTCCGACAGAAACGTGGCAACCTGAAATGGTGCGAAGTTCGTCAAGCAACCACTGTACGTACACCCCACCGGATCATCCGGAGAGTAAAGCCTCGTGATCCGGGCACTTGAGCACTTCATCCCGAGCGGCCCAAAATCCATCCACAATTTGCAAGCAGGCTTACGCGCTTCGGTAAAAACCTCAGCGCGCACCATAATAC
>DEIU01000072.1:108619-109451 GCA_002352645.1 Acidimicrobiia bacterium UBA2766
AGCGTCGCGGCCCGCATTGAGTCCCGCTTCCTCCATCGGTTCACCGGCCTTTTCCTTCTCTCGCTGCTTTTGATCAAGGAGCAGAATGGCCACGCCGGCACCAACGGCGTAGCGTTCCCTTGCCTGTTCCGTTCCCTCGTCCGTAAGTTGGCCGGCACGAGCTTGCACATAGGACTTGAGACGCGAATAAGTTCGGTTGAGAACGATGGTCGGAATCTTCGCGTCGGTCTTGACCAGTTCCTTGTACTCCTCTCGCTCTTCGGCGAGCACTCTGCCCACGACCATCTCGATCTCGCCGACGGTTGATGCGTTCCACCCATCCATTGTGCCATCGGTATGTTTTTTCCAGATCAAGGGCACGAGTCCGCCCTCTTCTGGTCCGCTCTTCCCCTTGCTCTTGCCGGACGAGCTTCCCTGAGGCTTCGTCGTGGCCTCACCGACGACTTCTATCTCGGTGTGCCACTCGAACCTCGGGCCGATCCCTCCAGAGGTCTTTGACCACTCCGAAATTGTTGCCCGAACGAGGTATTTTCCGAGATCGGCATTTTCCGGAACAGACAGGGAGACCCTCACACGGCCAGAGTGCAGTTGACCCACGGTGATCTCATCAATGCCGATGCCAGGGTGGTGGCAAGTGATCTTTGGCTCGGCTCGTTGTCCGGGCCCCAGAAAGTCGTCCTTGGCATTCAGTTTGAAATAGATGCTCTTCACGACTCCGACCACGATTTTGTACGACTTCGTTCCCTCGAAGTGTGTGGGATCGTCACAAAGATCGTCCGGCGGGCTTGGATTCGGCGGTTTCGGGGCGCCACCACCGCTGTCTCCCGAAGCA
>DEIU01000100.1 GCA_002352645.1 Acidimicrobiia bacterium UBA2766
CGGGTGCCCAACGGAACGAGCAGCTCCTTCTCTCTGGTTAGAAAAACAACAACTACGTTACCTATCCCTTCAAACAAAGTATGCCGGCCCCCAGAGTCATAGGCATTACAACAATATATCAATACCATAAACTCAAGAACAACCACATATCACTTCAAAACCACCAAAACACGAAAGGGCACCCGCCACAAGGGGGGGAAGACGGGTGCCCAACGGAACGAGCAGCTCCTTCTCACACACCCGTAAGCGATGACCACACATGCCTATCGCTTACACGTAGAAGTATGGATTACGATATCCTCATTTGCATTGCATATACGTGTCAACCTGATGAATAGCTGAGAAACACTCGTGATTTTTACGCATTTTATCATCATATAGTGCAGAAGGAGGGGGCATGAGCGAGGACACAGACACGAAAAAAGACCTAGACGACGCAAGGGGAGGGCAAAAACCCAAATATTCTCCTCACGGACGAACACAGACCATCGTTCACGATTTTCTCACCCATGTGAGAGAAAAGGCCGACAAAGCAGCTATCGTGTCACACCATCAGGCATCGGACACCATAGAAACCTGCACATACCGCCAACTCGGGCGTCTTGTTGACCGGATCGCCGTTGCCCTCCTTGATCTCGGCGTACAACCCGGCGATATCGTCTCAATACAAATGCCAAACCAGTGGCAATTCAGCGCTCTCCACCTTGCGATCTCCCGCATTGGAGCCACCACAAATCCCCTAATCCCGATTCTGCGTGACCGAGAAGCACGCTTCATCTTGGAACGCACCGAAAGCCCAATTTTTATTGTCCAAGATGTTATCGGTTCACTCCATCACGCAGAAATGGCTTCCAACCTGCACGAAAGCATCCCTACCCTGCAACACGTCTTCGCCATTGGCGACCGCCACCCTGAGAGTGTGAGAAATTTTGACGAGTTCTTTCTCCGCACGCGCTGGGAAGACCGCTGTGCATCTGCCGAGCTCGACGCACTCCGTCCCAATGGCGAAGCATTCGGCCAACTGCAATTCACATCGGGCACCACAGGAGAACCAAAGGGTGTGCTCCACACCCACAACACCATGTACGCGGCCACCCTCGGCATCCCCGTTGTGCTCGACCTCGACGAAAACGACGTCGTCCTCATGGCATCCACAATGGCCCATCAAACCGGCTTCCTCTACGGCCTCTGCATGCCCATGCATTACGGCATGAAAGCCGTATATATGGATGCATGGGACCCCGCCGTCATGCTTCGTCTCGTCCAAGACGAAGAAGTCACCTGGACAATGGGCGCCACCCCATTCGTGCTCGACGCCTGCAGCGCCGCCCAGCAAACAGACACCACACACAACCTGGCTTCGCTGCGCTACTTCACCTGCGGTGGGGCACCGATTCCCCCTCATGCGATTGATCTCGCCCGCCGACACTTGGGAACCAAGCTCATTGCGGTGTGGGGCATGACCGAAAACGGTGTCTGCACCATTAGCAGCCCCACAGACAGCGACGAAAAAGTCGCCTCCACCGACGGAAAACCACTCCCCTGGATGAGCGCCCGCATCGCCGGTCCCCAGAACGAGGACCTTCCAGCGGGCACCGAGGGCCGTCTTCTCGTACGGGGCGCTTCACAGTTTGTCACCTACTTCAAACGTCCAGACCTCTACGACGCTGCCCACGGCGCGGACGGCTGGTTCGATACCGGCGACCTCGCGTACCTCACCGAAGACGGCTATCTCCGCATCACAGGACGATCCAAGGACATCATTATTCGGGGCGGAGAAAACGTGCCCGTGGCCGAAGTTGAAGCCATTCTCTACCGGCACCCAAAAGTCGCGGAAGCTGCCCTTGTTGGCATTCCCGATGAACGGCTCAGCGAACGTGGCTGCGCGGTCATTGTTCCCGCAGGTGAGATCCCACCCACACTGGAAGAACTCACCACCCACCTTGACCAGGCCAAAATGGCCCGGCAGTTCTGGCCTGAGCATCTCGAAATACGCGACACCCTGCCCAAAACAGTGTCCGGCAAAATCCAAAAATTCAAACTCCGCCAAGAGCTTGCCGCACGCGCCCCACAATCCCCGGCCCAAACCCCCTAGATCGAGCCCGAACCCGGACCATCCAGACCCCTAACGTGCGAGAGTCCGATGCTGTCTTTCTCGTGAGACTCGGTCTCTCGCAAAAAACCTGCGAAAGAAAACCTTGCCGCACGAGAAAACACGCAGCACACACGGCGCAAAAGAGGCAGGTCCCAATCAGGAGAAACGCGGAGCACGCTTCTCTACAAAAGCCGCGACGCCTTCTTGGGCATCGGGAGTCACAAACAAGTCCGCGATCTCCCTCCCCTCTACTTCCATGCCTTCGGCAAAGGGCAGGTCATACGCCGCGTCAACACACCGCACAATTGCGGCGTTTGCCTGCCCAGCACCTGCCGCAAAAGCAGTTGCCAGCTCACGCGCAACATCCACAACCTGATCGGCAGAAGCAATCCGGTCGACAAGCCCAACCGCAAAGGCCTCTTCGCCTGAAAGATTACGCCCGGTCAGCAGCAGATCGAGCGCGCGACCCCGGCCAATGAGACGAGGAAGTCGCTGCGTGCCCCCGGCTCCCGGCAACAGGCCAAGTTTGATTTCGGGCACTCCCAGCTTCGACCGAGCCGTGGCGACTCGCAGCGTGCAGGCCATTGCCAATTCGAGACCGCCGCCCAAGGCGTAACCATCAATCGCCGCAATCGACACAAGAGGAAGCGCGGCGAGACGCTCCAACACACCCCGCAAACCTGTGAGATACTCGCGGAAACCATCGGCATCAAAACCCGAGATCAGCTTGAGGTCAGCGCCCGCCGCAAAAAATTTCGGTATCGTAGAAGCAAGCACCAGCGATTTTGCTCCCGACTCTTCCATCTTCTCTATCCCGGCAGCAATGCCCCCAATGACCTCGCTCCCCAAAGCATTTGCCGGAGGGCTCGTCAGCGTGAATATCGCCACCCCGTTTTGCACCTCAACCTCAACAGCCGATCCAGTCACAACCCCGTCCTTTTTTCGCTGGTTTCTTTTCTCGCACTACCGCTCTTCCACCCTCACCAGGCCGCGCGTACACCCACTGCCTTCCACACTCGGCACCTCCCGACCGGAAACTATCTTGCGTGGCCACGCGAAGGCCATACGAGCAAAACCCCGACAGCCCCCACGCGCCCAAGGCCACACGAACCTACCCGTGCTCATGTGTGAGCACGCAACACCACGAACTACCACACAACACCATGAAGGGTCAGGCAAAAAAGAACTTACCGGAGTCTTGGTCGTCACTCTTGTGGATATGCCCGGCAGTCGGGGTGGCAAAGTGGGTTCCAAGAATAAGTATGTCGGCATCGGCCCAGTCGCCCAGCAGCCGGTCACGTGTGGTGACTGCCTTGGCGGAGTCAGTGTCAAACATGGTCATTGCCAGATCAGGGCGTCCAATCTGGACTGGGTGATGAAAAGCATCGCCAGTAATAAAGGCAAGCTCCCCGCCAGACTCGATCCGCACACACACATGACCCGGCGAATGCCCCGGCGACCAGTGCAAACTGAGGCCCTCACACACTTGATGATCGTGCCCCACCAGATCAACCAAGCCGGCATCGAGCACAGGCTGCACCGAATCAGAAAACGCGTCACCATGTATCGGGTCGTTCTCCATAGACGCCCAGTGCTCCAGCTCCTCTTGCACAAACACATAGCGGGCATTCGGGAAGGTCGGCACCCACTCCCCCTCGACCAGCATGGTATTCCACCCCACATGGTCAAAATGCAAATGGGTACACACCACAAAATCCACGTCCTCACGCGCAAAACCAATCTCCTTCAACAGAGAAAGATACGGCGTCGA
>DEIU01000042.1:0-2609 GCA_002352645.1 Acidimicrobiia bacterium UBA2766
ACCGACAACCCGGACCGATCTTACCCACCGACAACCCGAACCAATCTTCCCCACCGACAACCCGAACCGATCCCACGAACCAGCAACACGAACCGACCTCACGAACCGACCCCACGAACCAACAACACAAACCGACCCCACGAACCGACCCCACGAACCGGCCTGACTGAGTTTGCACTCCGAGAACAATCCCGACTTCTCACGTCCCCAACACGAAAAACACAACCCTGGGGAATCAAGTGGACAACCCCGGCGAATGGTCGTCCCGGCAGGCGCCGCGTGTACAGGCTTGGTCCTCGCCTCGAATCCTCGCTTCGAAACAAGGTTCGAGCCATCGTCTTTGCCCGCGTCTTTTGTCTTCGTCATCGCTAATATCGGACTGATATTGCACTAGTGGTCGTGCCGGACCGGTGTCGGCCTTGCGCAACAAACAATCACAAGACGATCACGTTTCATTGTGCTTGTGACGGATCAGGAGAATGCAATGCAGGCAATCGTCCAGCACGAGTACGGTTCACCTGAGGTGCTGACACTGCAAGAAGTCGACAAGCCAGTTGCCAAAGACGATGAAGTACTAATAAAAGTTCGCGCAGCTTGCGTGAACCCCATAGACTGGCACTTCCTACTGGGCAAGCCCTACCTGATACGCATGCTGTCCGGGCTGCGGAAACCGAAAAACAGGGTGCGGGGCATGGACGTCGCAGGGACGGTCGAAGCAGTCGGCAAAAATGTCACGCAACTTCAAGTAGGTGATGCAGTATTCGGCTGGTGTCAAGGCGCCTTCGCCGAATATGCCTGTGCGAAAGAAAAGAAACTTGCGCTGAAACCGAGCAAATTCACCTTCGCGCAAGCCGCAACGATTCCCATCGCCGCAGTCACGGCCCTGCAGGCTTTACGCGACAAAGGGCAGCTTCAGTCGGGGCAAAAAGTCGTGATCAACGGCGCGTCGGGAGGTGTCGGCACGTTTGCCGTGCAGATTGCGAAATCGTTCGGGGCAGACGTGACCGGCGTGTGCAGCACACGGAACGTGAAGCTGGTGCAATCGATTGCCGCAGACCAGGTGATTGATTACACCAAAGAAGATTTCACTGAAAATGAACAAGCTTACGATCTCATCCTCGACAATGTGGGCAACCATCCATTGCCGGCTTTCAAGCGTGCGCTCAGCCCAAAAGGCAGCTACGTCTCAATCGGCGTAAAGTCGCAAGGCAATTGGGTCGCACCACTCATACAGGGATCGAAAATATTCTTGACTTCGCTTCGCTCGAGCCAAAAACTCCACTCGATACTCGAGAAACAAACAAAAGAGGACTTGCTCGTCCTGAAGGAGCTTCTCGAAAACGGCAAAGTGATTCCGGTCATCGACAAAACCTACCCAATGGACAAGACCCCAGAGGCCATCGAATATCTACTGGAGGGACACGCCCAGGGAAAAGTCGTCATCACCATGTGAGGCCCGCCGCACCGCCCGGTTTTCACCCTACCCGTGTCGCATTCCACCCACCGGCAAGACAACATCCGGGCAGTATCCTGCGCAAGAGCACGCACACCACCCGACACGTGTGATCCCCCACAGGTAGCAACCGACCTCTCCCCCACGAGGGCGACCGCATGATGTTCGACCTGTTGCGCACGTGCGCAACAGGTCGACACCCAGGGCGACCTTTGGTCTGGCGAAACCTGCGGTTTGCACGTTTCCATGCTCGCCCCAGAATTGCCGATTAATCCGGTTCATCCGGTTGGTCTCCCTTTGATGGGGATGCAGAGGTTGAGTTCCGGGCGGCAGCGACTGTGGTTTCGGCATGGCGCCATTCCGGTGGGGTCGAATCGGCCTGATTCCAGGTGGCAAGGGTGAAGCCCGCCATACGGGGGGCGAATGTTTTCATCACCTTCACGTGGTCGGCGTGGCGGGTGTAGCGGTCGAGGTCATCTTGGGACTGCCATTGGGACAACGTCCAGAAGGTGCGACGGAGCGGGATCGTGGACAAGGAGAGCCGTATCGCCCCCGGAGTGCGACGGAACAGGGCACGCAGGCGGAGAGCGGCCAGAAGAAACGCGGGCACGTCGCGATATCGCTGCAATTGCAGAATCGATGCCATCACCACTGTCGCTTCCGGTTCCGGCTGGACCGATCGAGCGGGGCCCTTTGCCCAGGGCAGTCGTGGGATGAGGCCATGTGTTGGCAGTTCGGTTCGGGTCTCGGCGGGCTCATCCGTGCACCAGAGTGCCCAGGCGATGAAGAGGAACTGAAACGGGAGCCGAATCCAGGGGGCGGGTCCGCCGGAGTTACCACTCACCTCGGCGCCACTGACGGCCACATATATGTTGGCCGGATACACAGCGACAAAGAACAGCGCCGTCAGTTGCCCGAGCTCGGGGAGTCGTGACCATGGCACGAAGAAGGCGAAGCCCAAGCCGATCTCCATCGCGCCGGTCAGCGCGACCAGGAAGGCATCACCTGGTACCCAGCTCGGAATATGGTCCTCAAACGGTGTCGGTGCGGTGAAATGGGTGATGCCAATGGCGATGAGAGCCACTCCCATGCCCCATCGAGCCACAGGACGCAAATCGCGGTGTGTAACGAGCAGCATTACGACACCGATGGCGAT
>DEIU01000042.1:2633-3710 GCA_002352645.1 Acidimicrobiia bacterium UBA2766
CTACAAGTGGATACCATCACTATCTATAGTAGACAGTGATGGTATCCACGTCAACGCGAAACGGAAGGATCCGCCATGCGCATTGCCGAATTGAGCCGCACGAGCGGCATCTCGATACCAACAATTAAGTATTACCTACGAGAAGGCCTGCTCCCGAGTGGAGAAAACACGGCCCCCAATCAGGCCAAGTACGACCAGCAACATCTCGACCGACTATCGCTCATCCGGGCCCTCCGCGACGGGGCCGGCCTTTCCATCAGCACAATCAAACGAGTTCTCGTGACCATGGACGACTACCAACCAGGCCAAACCCCCCTTCACTTATCCATTGCCATACGAGAACTCGGCGAACCACTCACTATTCCCGAAGACGAAGTCGACGCATACCAACGAGCCGAAGTCGAGCTCAACACGCTCACCGAGGACCTCGGATGGAAGGTCGACCTCGACTCGCCCGGTCACGACGACGCCGTGCGCGCCCTCGTCACGATCCATCGCCACCTCCCCGGCCTCATCACCGACAGCAAACAGCTCCATCCATTCGCGCAAGCCGTCCGCCAACTCGCCGAATCAGAAATCCCCGACAGCTTCAACCCCGCGGTCGACCCCGAGGCCGTGTTACACTTCAGCGTACTGGGAACAGTATTGTTCGAGCCGATCATTCTCGCCCTGCGTAAACTGGCCCACGTCGATCGCATCCGCAGCACCGCCGCAGCAAACCGGAAGCCCACACCCAGTCCCTGAAACAAACCCTCAGCGCAAAAACCCCCGGCATCGCACGCACCGACAGTCTCGGAACACGCACAATCTCCGACAGGAACACAGCGCTCCCACACACCCGCCCACATCGAACACATCGACATAAGCCACCTCTACCCTGGAGAAAATCCCCGCCTCTCTCCTTGGCCTACAAAAGCAAAGCGGTGGTTCGCCGTCCCAGTCGGCCCAGTCGTCCCACAGGGCGCCAACCGGCTGATCGATCGCCAGAGCGGACCCGCCGGGGAGCAGCACTCGGGCCGGTACCGTCCACGCAGTGCAGGCGCACAGGCCCGGCCACGCGATCCGATCGGACCGCCG
>DEIU01000042.1:3852-6178 GCA_002352645.1 Acidimicrobiia bacterium UBA2766
ATCGTGAGGGTATTCGTGGTTCCGGTGGCAGTGCTTGACAAGACGTGGCTGCCGGTCATGGTTGTTCCCATTACCTTGGTTGCCCAAGCGAACTGCTTGTCTGGTTCGAGTGAAGTCACGGTCCAGACCTTGGAGCGTTGGGCTGGTTGTTTGACGCGGGCGCAGGATCCGACCGCGATCGGTCCGGTATCAAGCCGTTCAACGCTCGTGATGGTCGAAGTGTGGTCGGGCCATGACTCGACATCAAGCGTGACGTCCCACACGCGCGCAATCGGAGCATCAATCTCAATACTGTTCTCTATTCTCATAGGGCGCAAGATACCATATAGCATATATTTTCACCTGGAGTGTTTTTATGACCACCCTGCGCGCAGTGCTGCGCAAAGAGGCTCTCCAACAGGCCGGCAAGCCCTCGCCCTGAGGGGCGTTACAAGCCCGCCTCAAACCCGCTCCGCCGGCTGCAGTATCGCGGCTTCCAGTCGAGCTCGGCCTTCGCCTTGGTCTTGACCGCACCGCGGATCCCGGTCATGGAGCGAACACCTTGTGCGCCCAGCAAAGGCTTCGCCAACCAAAGTGGAAGCCACCGCGGCGGCTTGGCCTCGATGAACTGCGCCAGAGCAGGCAACCACTCCCGGATTGGGGCCGGGTCATCATCGACAATCATGATGACGCCAGTACCCCCCCATCGAGCGAATGGCGTCAACACCTGCTGGGGTTCCACTCGTTCCAACCACGTCGTGTCCCGCAGTCACGAGGCCAGGGACCAACCACCGCCCGATCGCACCAGTCGCCCCAGCCAGAAATACGCGCATTATTTTCTCCCATTATTTCACTGTTTATTACACTGTTCACGCCTGAGACAATTGGCGTCCGGGCTCCGTGACATCGCCGGTTATGTCGACAGCTGTGAGACGACTGCGAGCTCCGACCCCTCAAGCAGGTTTCGCTGTCAGGCTGCTCTTCCTCTCCAGAGCTTCGCCCCTGAGGATTCATCCCTGAGAGTTCGTCCGTATCCGGCCCTCTTCTCCGAATCCCTGTCACTGCTCACCCGCCTTTCTCGTCTGAAGGAAGATCGAAGTCGCGAACGCCGACGACGAGACCGCAACAACACTGCGACACACCGAAGAGAGGAAAGGCATGCAGCCGGATTTGTCCGACGACGAGACCGCAACAACACTGCGACCGCTGCTGTTTTCCATTGCCTACCGCATGCTGGGAGAGGTGGGCGAAGCCGAAGACCTGACACAAGAGGCCCTGCTCCGACTGCACGCGGCACACACCGAAGGTGTCAAAATTCAGTCACAAAAAGCGTACGCGACCACCATCGTGTCTCGACTCGCGATCGATCATTTGCGTTCGAGCCGGGTCAAGCGTGAGGAGTACGTGGGGCAGTGGTTACCTGAACCTGTGGTATCCGAGCCCCGCTTCGACCCGGCCGACCACGCCGAGATGGCCGATTCGCTGTCAATGGCTTTCCTGGTGTTGCTCGAAAGTCTCAGTCCGCCGGAACGCGCGGTGTTCTTGCTCCGTGATGTCTTCTCCTATGACTTCGAGGACATTGCCGAAATCATCAAGAAGTCGCCTTCGAACACCCGCCAAATCGCAGTGCGGGCCCGTCGAGCCATAGACGCCGGACGCCATCGGTTCGACACAACCGGCAAAGACAACTGGGAACTGGCGAAACGGTTCATCGTGGCCGTCGACAACGGCGATCTCGACGGTTTGGTGGGCATGCTCGCGTCCGACGCCATGATCTACGGTGACGGCGGCGGCAACGTCACCAGCCGACCGGCACCAGTCGTCTCCGCTGCAGCAGTAGCAGCTCTCCTGCTGTCCACGCCGCCCGAGATTCGTGCCCGGCAGTCAGTGACATTGACTGAGGTCAATGGACAACCTGGCGCCGTGGTGAGCAGTGCCGACGGGACCGTAAACTCGGTGATCGCCTTGGACATCTTGGACGGCCAAGTCCAGACGGTCCGCGTCATCCTCAACCCCGAAAAGCTCATCCACGTTCGCCCCTGACGTAGCCACCCCAACGCTTCAGGAATCGGTGGACCAGAGCTCAGGCGGCCTGCACGGCCTGCATCTGTGATGCTGCCATCGCCGGCTTTCCCGACATTCGATGACTCGTTCCGCACAGTCAAACTCATTGCAGACTCGTTGCGAACTCATTGCGGCAAACCGGGCGACTGTCACAGCGAAGCGCCCTGATCCGTCCAAGGGGGCAGCACAGAAAGGACCGACCATGACATCTGGAACCGAACAAAAGATCCGCAAGACGATCGCCGACTATTTCGAGGCCTTGAATGCCTCAGACCCGCAGCAG
>DEIU01000042.1:6261-8043 GCA_002352645.1 Acidimicrobiia bacterium UBA2766
GCGGTCAGCCTGAAGCTCGCATACGAAGTTGATGAGGTCTCAGTTCACGGCAACACGGCCATCGCGCGCACCCACTCGACGGGCAATACCACGACCCTGCACAATGGGACGAACTTTGCATCGCCCGGCCGCGAGCTGTTCGTACTTATCCAGGAGGCCGGCGCCTGGAAGGTCCACTCCTTCATGTTCAACAACGCCGGCAGTTGACCTCGAAGCTGGAGGCAGAGCTGGGGTGCTCCTCCTCGACGACCGGCTTCCCTTGGCAAGGTCGAGCAGCGTCTCAGCGCGCGTGTCTTGAAAGTGCATATACACTTTCAAGACAATAAGACAGCCCTGATGCTCGAATCCATGAACACCGTTCAGGTTCTGTCCGGCACAAACACCGAAAGAGTGCAAGCATGAAAACGATCGGTCTGCTCGGAGGCATGAGCCCGCAAAGCTCAATCGAATACGAGCGCATGCTCAATAAGGGGGTACATGCCCGTCTCGGCGGCGCAGCTTCAGCCGACCTGATCATCCGCAGCTACAACTTCGCAGTGATCGAAAAGCTCCAGGCCAATGATGAGTGGGAAGCTGCCGGCAAACTGCTCGCCTCGGATGCGGTGGCTCTGCAGCGGTCCGGCGCCAAGTTGATATTGCTGTGCACCAACACCATGCACGTCGTCGCCCCCGCAATCGAGGCTGCGCTCGACATCCCTTTCATCCACCTTGCCGACACAACCGCCTCGGCAATCAACAGCGCCGGACTCAGCACAGTCGGGCTACTCGGCACCCGCTACACGATGGAACACGAGTTCTACCGAGGACGCCTGCAAGAACATGGACTTGAGGCCATCACCCCGGACGCAGCAGACCGCACAATTGTGCACGACATCATCTTCAACGAGTTGACACAAGGCATCATCAACCCGGACTCCAAAGCCCAATGCCTCGATATCATCAAGCGACTCACTGCACGCGGGGCCGAGGGAATCATCGCCGGATGCACGGAAATCGAGCATCTCGTGACTTCCGACGACATCGACAGTCCGTACTTCGCGACCGCTCAGCTACACGCAGAAGCAGCAATTGAGCTTGCTCTCGCGGACTGACACCGAACCGATCAGAAGAACACCGGCCCGGCAAAGGCCCCTCCCCCGCCAACGTCAAATTTGAGATGGGCTCGTTCCACGACGCCCTCGCCACTTATGACCGCATCACCGGACTCGACCTGCGCAAAGTCGCCATCGACAGGTCCTTGCGCAAAACGCCCTGTGGCGGTTTGGGGCTGTTTTTCATGCAAGGCTTTCGGTCCAGGGACTCCAGGGCCGCTACTTCATCCTCGTTTGCTTTTGCGAGAGTCTGCACGAGGGCGCTGAGGATGTCATGAAAGACCGCGTCGGAACTCGAGCAAGGGTCGCTGCTGCTTTGCGTTCGCTGCCGGTCTGATCCGATGAGAATTCCACATCGAGTCGTCCCAAGACCTCTGCAACCCATCGGTCAGAGTACTGCCAGGCCTTGCGGAACCCGGTCGCGACAGCCCGACGATCGTCGTTCTTGAAGTCCCACAAAATGTAGCCGGCACCAAGCCCGCCACCGAGACCAAGCACCATCGCCTCGCTCAGGAGTCCGGACTCCGAGTGAATCTGCGCACCGTCAAGCAGCACTGTGACGCACGACGTATCCGGGTGAAGGCCCGTAGTCACAGCCCCATCGGCAGGAAAAAGCACCCGGCGGCGGGCCACCACACAGCTCTCACCAGTACGGGCCATGCGGTCGCGAACCCGTCGCTTCAGCTTCTTC
>DEIU01000042.1:8160-8822 GCA_002352645.1 Acidimicrobiia bacterium UBA2766
CAGGTAAGGCGTCAGAGAACGCCTCACGCACGGTACCCCACAGTCCAGAATCGGTCAAGGGTCGGGTCAAGGGTCGGGTCAAGGGTCGGACCCATCCGTGACAACGGACGAGCAGACCAGTACCAGGTCGCCTATAATCCTGATATTCCCACGCCCACATGGGCAGGTGACCCAGGCGGGCGATTCACGCCGGAGGTAACAATGTTGATAGGGATAGATCACATCGTGCTGCAGGTCGCCGATGCTGAACGGTCTCTAGCTTGGTACGTTGAACTGTTCGGCGTTGAGCCGATCCGCGTCGAGGAGTGGCGTGCGGGCACCGTACCGTTTGTATCGCTTCGCGTGAACGACGGCTTCATCATTGACCTGGTAGAACAAGTTCCAGCTGGAAGAAATATCGACCACTTTGCCTTGGTGTGCGATCGAGAGTTCTTTGACCAGTTCGTTCGCGTGCGTCGCGACATCATCGACACCGGGCCACTCTCCCTGTTCGGTGCACGCGGCCAGGGCGAGGGCATATACCTGAGTGACCCCGATGGTCACAAAATCGAGCTGCGCACGTATTAGGTTCAAGGAACAACGACCACGACAGCTAAATCTTGCATCAACAATTCCCATAACACCAAGCCCCGTTAGCTCAGCCATACGGCCGGAACAAGCCC